>JBEKDE010000005.1:0-107658 GCA_050014515.1 Occallatibacter sp. | reverse complement strand
AGCGTCGGCGTTCATTGCCGCGGCAGCATTGGTCGCGCCACCCTCACCGCCGCCTGCGCTTTGATCCATCTCGGCTGGACGCCGCGCGCCGCCCTCTTCGCCATCGCCGCAGCCCGCGGCTGCCCCGTTCCCGACACCCAGGAACAGGAAAACTGGATCCTCAACTACCAGCCCAAACCCTGACGACTCATCATGACCGCACAGGCCCCGTTTTTTGATGGCACCTTTCCGCACCACTGGCAGGCGGAAGTTCTTCCAGTGCGCCCGCCTATCCTGCCCGCACGCCATTTCGTTTACCCCCGCGCCGCCGAAGAAATAGAACGCGGCGCGCTTGAAGTCCTGATCCGTCCGGGCGATTCTTCCGCACAGGAATTTCTGGCGGGTGCCCCCGGTCCCTCGCACTTGGGGACGGGGGAGGTCGACTCCACTATTCCTCCAATCACCCGACCCCAGGAGTTCTTAGCCACCTGCGCCCTCGGCTTTCGCGATCCCGCCGTCCCCACCGGCCTCTGGTCCACTCCCAATCCCGACGAGCTCTGCGCAGTCTCCGGCGGCTACGCCTACATCATCGATACGACAGCCCCCGAGCGCTTCACAATGATCGAATACCGCCCCGTCCTTCAACTCATTCCAGTCCCCGCCGAAAACCTGCTCCTCTTCGTAGGCCACCACTCCGTCCTCGCCTGGGGCGCGAACGGCCAAGCCTGGCAATCCGAACGAAAAACTCACCGATGAAGGCGTCACATTAGAAGACATCGACGGCCCCATCCTCCGCGGTCTGGGCTGGAACCTCATGACCGACAAGGAAACCCCATTCGCCCTCGACCTGAAAACCGGCCTGCGCCGCGCTTAACCCAGCAAATTCCCATTGCTTCCTCCTCCCCAAGCGCCTACATTTCAATTTATGCAACCCAGCGACCGCCGCACCTTCCTTCGCCAGGCAGCCACTCTCGCAGGAGCTTTCTCCGCGAGCAGCCTCTTTAACCAGGCCCATGCCGCCGACTTCAACGTCGCCTCCCGCGCCGTCGCCCATCTCGGCCCCGCCGACATTGCCCAGAACGAGGACTTCTGGAGCGTGATCCAGCGCTCCTACTCCGTCAATCCCGACATCATCAATCTCAACAACGGCGGCGTCTCACCCGCGCCCATCGTCGTCCAGCAGGCCGTCGAGCGTTATAACCAGCTCGCCAATGAAGGCCCTTCCTACTACATGTGGCAAATCCTCGACCAGGGCCGCGAACCCCTCCGCCAAAAGCTCGCTCACCTCGCCGGCGTCCATCCCAACGAGATCGCCATCGACCGCAACTCCACCGAGGCCCTCAACACCATCATCTTCGGCCTCCCGCTCAAATCCGGCGACGAAGTCATCGGCACAAAGCAGGACTACCCGCACATGATCCAGGCCTACCGCCAGCGTGCCGAACGCGACGGCATCGTTTACAAGCAAATCAGCTTCGACTTCCCCATCGAAGACGACGACGTCATCGTCAAGGCCTATGAGCAGGCCATCACTCCGCGCACCCGGCTCATCCATGTCACCCACATGATCAACTGGGTCGGCCAGACCATGCCGGTCGCCAAAATCGCCGACATGGCACACGCCCATGGCATTGAAGTCATCGCTGACGGCGCCCACTCCTTCGGCCTCATCGACTTCAAAATCCCCGACCTGCACTGCGACTACTTCGGCACCAGCCTGCACAAATTTCTCTCGGCGCCCATCGGCACCGGCATGATGTGGGTCCAGGCCGACAAGATCGACAAGATCTGGCCGCTGGTGTGTAACGGGCAGCTCCACTCGTCCGACATTCGCAAGTTTGAAGACCTGGGCACGCGCAGCTTTCCCATCGAACAAGGCATTGGCGAAGCCATCAATTTTCACGAGGGCATCGGCAGCGCACGCAAGCAGCAGCGCATCCACTATCTCAAGAATTATTGGGCCAGCCGCGTCGAGACCGTCGCCAAGGTCAAGCTCCACACCTCGCTCGACCCGCGCTACTCCTGCGCCATCTGCGGCGTCAGCATTAGCGGCATGACGCCTGCCCAGCTGTCCTCTGCCCTTTTTGACCAGTACAAGATCCACACCGTCGGCATCGTGTGGGAGAACATAAGCTGCGTCCGCGTCACGCCCCACGTCTACACCACCATCGGCGATTTAGACAAAATGGTAGACGCCATCACCACCCTCGCCGCAAAGGCGTAGTCCAACCTCCAAAGCCTGGATAAGTGCCGCGGAATCTCCTCAGCTCCCGAAATGAAGAGCGGTGCCCATTCATTCCGCGCATCTGCGGAATGAGTGGGCGCGGAGCCCGGGGACCACCCATGCCGCAGCGCCCGTCGCGCCAGCGACTTAGAGCAAATCCTGAGAAGGTGTGTCCTTTGGGGCGTTGTGCAAGGTTGCCTCTCCCTGATGGTCGGGTCAACTTCAGTATTGTGGTTTCGGGTTACAGCATCTCAGGATTCGCTGTAGTTCAAACGCTGTTAACACCAATGATCCTTGATGGAGACAAGCCGCCTTATCAATGCGTCAGCAGTAGCGACAGTCATCAAGATTACAAAGTATTTGACTTCACATCCCAGAGTTCGCTCAATGCTTCTTCCACATTACAAATGCCTTTTGCATGCGCGGATCGGTAAAGAGTTTCACGCAAACCTCGCGCTCCACCGGCCCAGCCACCACACATTGCATGTCGGTCCGCCGGGCTACCTCTTTTGCAGGGATCGTAATCTGTGAAACGAACCTGCCTGCATCCGCAATTGTGGCGCCAAAGACCAGCCGGTCCAGGCCCGACCATAGAGCGCAGGCCATGCACATCGCGCACGGCTCGCACGTCGTATACAGGGTGTAGCCCTTGAGAGATCCCGAGCCCAGCTTGGCGCAAGCGAGTCGAATGGTCAGGGTTTCGGCATGCGCGCTAGGATCGTGGTCGGGACCTACGCGATTCACCGCGCGCATCAGCCGCTCACCCGTAGCCGTGCTCACAATGTCTGCACCGAACGCCATCGGATGATCCGTGCTCAGCGTCTCCGCAGTGAAGGCTGCCACGGATCGCATCCGCTCGCGGTCCATTGCGTTCACATCATCTGCAGCCAACGCGTGTGCGGCAAGAATCCCTGTGGTGAGGGACACCGCGCCAGCCTGCACCAGAAAACTCCGTCGATCTACATTCATGCTCTTCTCGATTGCGGCCATGCGGAAATCATACAGCGCGTCCCGATGCGACAGCGGCACCGCATAATCGGGCGGGTTTAGGCCGGCAGACTTCGAGTTATAAATTCCAATCGTTAACCCCTTAAATGCCAATGGGGCGCTCAACCCAGCGCAAAGCAGACCGGCGGGTGGTCCCGGTCTCGGCGCCCCTCACAGGCCACGATGAGGGTGCCCCCGAGCCTGCCCTGAGCCCGTCGAAGGGTTCCTCGCACTTGGGGACCGGGGAACACATGAAGCTCATGCGAGCTTCCAGCGAGCGTCTGCCCCACCGCGGGTGGCGTACGCCGCATACACCCCTTCAAACACCGAGTCCCAGCTCATCGTCAGTGCAAACTCCCGCGCTTTGAGCCGCATCTCTGCATGTTTCGCCAGGTCGCCCAGCACCCCGGCCACGGCTGCCGCAAAATCGTCATCGGCCACAATTCGCCCCGTCACCCCATCGTGCACAATCGTCCGCGGGCCGCCATCGGGAGTCACAATCGCGGGCACGCCGCTGGCCAGCGCCTCCAACACAACATTCCCAAAGGTGTCAGTATGCGACGGAAACACAAACAAATCCATGTTCGCGTAAGCGCGTGAAAGCTCTTCGCCCTTCAGAACGCCGGTAATCTCCGCGCGCGGCATCCGGTCGCGCAGCCATGCCTCTTCCGCGCCATGCCCCACGATCAGAAATCGAAAGCTCTTGTGTCCCAATGCTTCCAATTCTTCCTGGACTCGCGCCAGCAGCGTCACGTTCTTTTCAATCGACAACCGCCCCACAAATCCCAGCACATGATCGCGGTCTTCAGAATCGCGCAATCGCTTCGCCGGATGAAACAGCTCCGCATCCACGCCACGCGGCATCAGGTAGCAGCTTCGCCCTGTAGTTCGCTCCAGCAGCGCGCACAACTCAGGATTGGGCGCAAACAGCACCTGCGCAACCGAGTAGAACTTGGCCGCCGCGGCCATCGCGATATCCTCGATCTTCTGCTCAGTTGCTTGCGACTGCCGCTTCGGAAGCAGCCGCAGAAACCAGTCCGACCGGCGCGCCGCGTACTCATGCACATTGGTATGCCAGCTCGCCGCCAGCGGAACTCCCAGATGATGCGCAAGCCCCGCGCCCAGCATCCCCACTTCGCTCGGTCCGGTGATGTGAATCAGGTCAGGCTTAAACCGCTCCAGCACCTCGCCGATCAGCGGAATATGCCGCAGAAATGCGGGGTCGAAGCGCAGGTCCTTCTCCAGCGCGAACGACAGAAACCCGCGTGGAAGCTCCAGCGTCCACACGTTGCCTTCTTCCAGAATGGCCTGGGTTCGATCACCTGCACGGACGCACAGAAAAGGCAGGTTCCGCCGCCGCGCAAACGCCTCAAAATGCCGGCTCGTATGCGCAACCCCGTTCACCTCGTGAAACGAGTCAGGGAAGTAAGCCACGCGCGGCATCTGTGCATTCATTGTTTCAACCATTTCCAGAGGCGGCCACGGAGACCAGGTAACCCGCTAAACGGCCCAGCGCCAAACCCTTTCCGTTTCTTTCTGCGGAAAGGGCGGGAAAGCACTCAACCCCGTGCAAGCGTCCCGCGAGCATCTGCCCCACCGCAGGTGGCGTCCGCCGCACCGCAGGGGGCGTTCGCCGCACCGCAGGGGCCTAGCTGTCGTGCTCACCGAGCGCCAGCCGCAGCTCGTCGGTCTCGCTCCAGGCCATCCGCAATCCGCCCGAGACCAGGCCCTTGCCCATCAGCTGCACCAGCTTCACGCCGTACCGCATCACCCGCGGAGCGGCGCCGCCTGGCCACAGTTCGCTGACCGGTCGAATCACCCCGTTCGCATCGGGATGGTAAACCCGCTCTTCCCATGTGCGCGATCCCTGCGGAAACTCCGGATACTCCCGCACCGCGTCCACCACCGACTGCAGGATGCGATGCTTCCAAGGCTCGGCGTACTGCGGCATGAAGAGTATGTCGCTCTTTCTTTCCCGCCGAATCTCGTGCACAAACTCGGTAAAGCTCGTCGCGTTGGTCAGGTTGATGTTGGCGTTCGGTTCCACCCCGTGACGGTCGCCGCCGGAGATCAGCAGCATGTTCCACTTCTCCGCCAGCCGCCGCACCGCCCGGTTCTCATCCCAGTGCCGCAGCCCATTCAGCTCCAACGCATGCAGGTAATTGCCGTTCTTCTGCAGAAACTCGTTCACCAGGAACTGGTGCTTTTCCGCTCCAACGATGTAAAGGTCCCACATGGGATGGTTGAAGATCACCAGCACATTCGGCTCATTGTTCAGAGCAACCAGGATTTCCGTCAGCCGCCCGTCGACGGGATTCGCCGTATAATCGGCCAGCGTCTGCATCCATTCCGTCGCCCGCGCACTCGGCAAATTGTGAATCCCCAGGTGAAACGACTGCACTCCGTACGGCGCGCTCCACTCCACCGAAACCGGAATCTGCCGCGCACTTGGCACCGTCCGCAGCAGCATCGGAGCCTTTATGTTGTCATGATCGGTCAGCGACACCATCGGCGCCAGGTCCAGCCTTTCAATCTGCTCACTTTCCAGGTTGAATGCCAGCTTCGGCGTCATCGGCGGTGTCCAATAAGCCAATGCGTAGTTGATTGGCGTGCCGTAGATAGCCTCCGAACGCCGCTCCATCCGCGAAAGCAATGGGCGCATCAGCGGATACTGGTTCCCGAAGTTCGCCAGAAAGTCCAGCGTCTCCTGGGACTGGTTGGTGTGACCGTGCAACGAAACAGCTGACCGGAAGCCGTCCGTCGCATTTTGGTCGCGCCACGAGTACGAGATGGTCGATTTGGCCATTTCTGATCCTCCTCCACGATCTTGCCCGGAATTCTGCATCCAGTATCCTCTGAAATCAGTAAATGGAGGGTTAAGAGGTCGCGAATACACGTTCAATTCCCAAAGGAATCAATTCAGTTACCGGAAACGCAGGTAAAACTGGCCGAATTACCAATAGATTCCCCAGAAAACCAGAGATTCTGCGGTTCAGGAAATCTCATTTGCTGGTCTTCGCCATCTCCGGCCCCAGAAAGTCCTCGACCGTCCAGCCGGCCATCAGGTCTTCACCGTCCGCCGTCTTGTTGGTCTCGGTCAGCTTCCCTGATTGCGCCTCGGCCAGCAGGTAGTTCTGCGTCAATCCGTGCCGCAGCAGCTCAAATGCCTGCTCCGGCGAATCAGCGAACTGGAACAGCTCAATGTCCTTGGGAGAGATCGCCCCGGTATCCACCAGCACGTCCAGGTTAAAGACCTTCTTCCAGTATTCAGAGCCGTAGATCACCACCGTGATCTTCTTCGCCAGTTTCTGCGTCTGCGCCAGCGTCAGAATCTCAAACATCTCATCCAGCGTCCCAAACCCTCCCGGAAACACCACCAGCGCCTTCGACAAATACGCAAACCACAGCTTGCGCATGAAGAAGTAGTGGAACTCGAAGTTGAGGCTTGGCGTGATGTAGGGGTTGGGTGACTGCTCAAACGGCAGCCGTATATTCAGCCCAATGGTCTTGCCGCCTGCCTCGTAGGCCCCGCGGTTGGCCGCCTCCATGATGCCCGGGCCGCCGCCGCTGGTCACCACAAACCGGTGCCGCTTTGACGGAATCCCCTTCGCCCATTTCGTAAGCATTCCGGAGAGTCGCCGCGCGTCTTCGTAGTAGCGCGCCATCTCCACCGCCGCCACTGCCCGCTTGCGCTGCAGATCGGTAGCCGTGCCCTCCACGATCTGCGGAACGCTTGCCGGCTGTTCGTGGCTGGGAGCGGGCTGGCTCGATCCCGTGTTCTCCAGCAGTTCCAGTTCGTGGTCGGCCTCGACCTTGCCCCGAAACCGCGCCGAGCCGAAAAACACCACCGTGTCCTGAATCTGCTCCCGCCGAAACCGCGCCAGCGGCTCCAGATATTCCGACACAATCCGGATAAGCCGTCCATCTGAGCCATTTAAAAAGGCTGGGTTCTCGTAAGCCAGGGCAGCCCGGGTCAACGGCGCCGGCGCCCCAATTTCCTTAGCTTTGCTGTCTGATCCGTCACTCATAAATCAGCCGTTCCCTAACCGCTGTTTCTTGCCGTTCTAATCCCTGATCCTTGCTTTTCTGTTTCCTGTGACCTGATCCCTGCTCCCTGCGTTTTCAATCACTCTTCCGGAATGCATCGTGAAACGCAATCCAAAGATTCAAAAGCCCTAATCCCGACACGATGCCTCGCACCGCCCCGTTCGCCGCATAAATTGAGAGCGTGGGAAATTGAACGAAAATCGGATTCTGATCCCAGAAGAGTCTTGACCATGGCGCATAGCAAACTGCCAGCCCGATATACATCCGCAGCAGCACCCGCAGAAACAGTTCAGACCGCTCCAGCCAGCGCGGAATCCGCTGCGGGTGGGTTTCCCCAAAAACTGGAGGACCGGGAGGTTCAAGCATCGGCTCCGAAATTGCCCCGTATCCCGCGACTTGGCTCGCGACTCCGTTCGAGGAAACAGACCCAGCCGCCGTCCCAGGCAAAGGAGCCGGGCTCGCGGCAAGCGTAGGCGATGTCGATTCCGGCAGTTGGGACATTCTTTGGTTACGCACTCCGTCCCCGCTTCCAGCCCGTTGAAAGGCCAACGGCACAGGCCCCAAAAACCGGCCCGGCTCAGGGACGCCGTACTCAAACGGTATCACAGTGGGTGCCCAAACTCTTGCCTTTGGGCCTACCCACCCACCCCGCCCGCTCCGGGATTGTTTCCCAGCTCCGGCAGGCGTATTTTGTTTGTGAGCAGCCTTCTCGCCCTTCTGCTAAAGGAGACCGGCAATGAAACCCATCACCGCCTTCTTTCTTGCTCTCTTCGGCACCGCCAGCTTAGCCGCGCAGACCGCCACCAGCCAGATCGAACCCTTCCGCGTTGCCCCCGCGCCCGGTTCGCATACGGTCGCCGTCTACGACTCTAAAACCCAAAAGACCACCACGATCGTCGTTAACGTACCCCAGCAGCTCGGTTCCTGCCCGGTTTCGGTGCGCGCCCAGCAGTCCTCTGCCGCGAACTTGATGCAAGTTGACCGCAGCCGCCCAAAAGGGCTCGCTCAGCTCCTTCATCTCACGCTGGCCAACTCAGGCGATAACCGGGTTGCCAAGGCCACAGTCACGGTGCGCGGCCTGCTGCCCAAAACCCGCCCGACGCTTACCCCCATGACCCGCGACTCTGATCCCTCTGACGCCGCCCGAACCATCGAAGCCACTTTCCCCGCCGCAACCGACGCAGCCAGCACGGATAAGACTGCGTCGGCCGACATCTGGGTCCCAGGTCTATCCGCCGTCTACACTGTTGACCTGATCTCCATCACCTATGCTGACGGCTCCACCTGGACCGCCAGCACCGCCAGATCCTGCCGCACTCCCATCGACGGCATGATGCTGATCGGCGCCCGCTGATTCAAGGCATGGCCTAAGGCGATCTCCAGCTTCAGAACCGGAAATACGCCCCAATCATGGGCTCCGACGTGTGCGTAAACGCGTCCACAGAGGTATAGAGCCTGGTCAAGTTCGGCACCCTGTAGAGGTTCCCGCGGTACTGAAAACGCAGCCCAATATGGGGAAGAACGCCCCAGTCCAACCCTGCTCCGTAAACGAACGTCGGCTTGGTTTGGCTCTGCGTTTCGGCTTCCCCGCCCGTCGGCTCGTTAAACAACAACCCCACTCCCGCCAGCCCAAATGGCCTGAGATTCGCAATCTTCACTGACGCAACCCAATCCCCGGTCACCTCGTGCGCATTGGCTGAAACCGCAGCCGGTAAGGCGCACCCTGAAGTTGGGCATCCCGGCGGAATCGTGTATCGATAAACCTCGTTGGCGCGATTAAAAGAGTAAGTCCCCTCAAAACCGACGATCGGATTCGAAATATGCCGCAGCTCAATCATCGCTCCGGCCGCATTCGAAGGGCTCTCCGTCGTGTTATTCCCACTCGTTGTCCCGCTGAAGGCGCCATAAAGGCTGGCCGCCACATCCGTCTGCGCTGCGCCAACCCCACACCCTAACCCCGCCATCCCAACGAAAAGAAATGTTGTATAAATCCGCTTTGCCGACATCTGTCCTCCTGTTTTCAAAGTCGTTCACATTGAGCTGAACAGGGAGTTCCTCTCCAGCCTGCTTCCAGTTTTGGACGCGCGTTCAAAGTCTTTGGTGGCCCTGCTCCGGAGTAACTACCTTTATCCTCCAATCCGGGTCGGGTCCGCGTTATCCTGTCAAAACACTATGAACAGACGGAACCCCTTCCCCGTCCTGGCAGCCATCACCGCCGCTTCGCTGACCATCCCCGCTCTCTCCGCCACGCAAAGTGCGGCTCAGGAGCCGGCAAAGACCGCTACACCCGATCCCGGCGCATATCTTACGGAGCAGCCCGTTCGTGCAGCGCACGGCATGGTCGTCAGCGTCCACCATCTTGCCTCCGACGCCGGCCTCGACATCCTGCGCGCAGGCGGCAACGCCGTCGACGCGGCCGTAGCCACCGGCTTCGCGCTCGCCGTCGTCCATCCCGCAGCCGGCAACCTCGGCGGCGGCGGCTTTCTGCTCCTCCGCACCCACGACGGACACTCCACCTTCATCGATTACCGCGAAAAAGCCCCGCAGGCTGCCACCGAAACCATGTACCAGGACGCTAAGGGCGACGTCCTCCCTCCTGACAATCTCGACTCCAGCGTCCTCGGCTACCGCTCCATCGCCACCCCAGGCTCGGTCGCAGGCATGGTTTACGCTGAGCGCAAATATGGCAAGCTCGGCCTCGCTCGCGTTATGGCGCCAGCCATCCAGCTCGCCCAGGAGGGCTTCGTCCTCACCGGCGAAGAAGCTCACGAGCTCACTGATCCCTATCTCTCCAGGTTCCCTGAGTCGAACCGCATCTTCCAGCGCGACGGCAATTTCTACAAGGAAGGCGAAGTCTTCAAGCAGCCTGAACTGGCCCGCACCCTCCAGCGTATCGCCGCCGACCCCGCCGACTTCTATCACGGCAAGCTCGCCCATGAGCTGGTCGACGAGCTGCACAAGGGCGGCGCGCTTCTCACCCTCGAAGACCTGGCCCAATTCACCGTCGAGGAACGCACGCCCATCATCGGCCAGTTTCACAACTACACCGTCATCTCCGCCCCGCCGCCATCGTCAGGCGGCATCGTCCTGCTCAGTGCCCTCAACATCCTCGAAGGCTACGACCTGTCCAAGCTGGGTGACCGCACCCCAGCCTCCATTCACCTCATTACCGAGGCCTATCGCCGCGCCTATATGGACCGCTCCGACTACCTCGGCGATCCCGACTACAACCCCATTCCCGTCGCTGAGCTGACCTCGAAGAAGTACGCCAAGGCCTGGCGCGCTAGCATCGATCCCAATGCCGCCACACCCTCCGCTTCCCTCGTTCGCCCCCCCGGATTCCTTCCGCCCGCGCCCACCACTCCCGGCCAGCGCCACCATGAATCCGATCAGACCACCCACTACTCCGTAGTCGACAGCGAAGGCAACGCCGTCTCCGTTACCACCACCCTCAACAACAGCTTCGGATCGCACGTTACCGCCGGCTCGCTCGGCTTCCTGCTCAACGACGAGATGGACGACTTCACCTCGAAGCTCGGCGTACCCAACATGTACGGCCTCATCCAGGGCCCGGCCAACGCCATCGCCCCAGGCAAGCGCCCGCTCAGCGCCATGACCCCGACCATCGTCCTCGAGGACCGCAAACTGCGCTTCGTTCTTGGCTCGCCCGGAGGCCCGCGCATCATCACCACCGTGGCCAACATCTTCCTTTCAGCGGCCGAAAACGGCCTCAACATCCAGCAGGCCGTCGACGCGCCCCGCTTCCACCACCAGTACCTGCCAGACACGCTCTTCCTTGAGCCCGGCTTTCCGCCGGAAACCGTGGCCGCCCTCAAAGCTATGGGCTACACCATTGGCCCCGGCAGCCGGCATTGGTCCAATGGCGAGTGCATCGCCATCGACCCCAAAACCGGCGAGCTTTCCGCCGGGCAGGACCACCGCAGCCACTACGGCAAAGCCTCGGGGTACTGATCGAAAGCGAAATTCCCATTTTTCTAAATTTTCGATAATTTTTGATCTTGAGCATATCTGCTCAGACAACCTTTTAGAGAATCCAGCATCCTAACTCTCATTGGCGGATTCTCGCCTACTCCTGGAACCAATGGGATGGATTCGGAACGTGTTTCCGGATCCGGCCTCTTAAGTCTCCGGGCGTCGCTTACCTCGGTGGCCATCCGCGTGCCCCTTGCGCAGAACGACCTCGAGAGTTTGCTCGAATAGAGTGCAACGATCCCCAGTCGTGCATCACCGGCGTGCAAGCCTGAAACTCCTCCCTAGGGCAGGCTTGCACCGCTATCGACCCCAAAGCCCCCAATTTTGCATTTCGCGCCGATCCCCAGCTTGGCATCGCTCCTACAGTAAATTGTTCAAAAATGAGACAATAGAGTTACCGTCCGGCTTGTCTTCCCGCGAGCCTGGAGTGGAGACCTCTTGACCATGCTGCGAGTTCTCTCGACGCATTTGTTCCGGAACCAGCGCCTGCACTCAGCTCAGCTCGACCTGGCCGCCCATGCCGGCGTGCAAGCGGTCGAACTGTTTGCAGCCCGTCATCACTTCGACTATGCCAGCCGCGATCATGTCGCCGAACTGGCGGCTTTCTTTCGTTCCAACCCTCTTGAAGCCTGGTCCATGCACGCCCCGCTCTTTCCCGACCGCGAAATGGGCCGCGCCGGCGCTCCCGCCGTCAATCTGCTCCACCCTGATAAGGCCCGCCGCATCGACGCCATGGACGAGATCAAGCGCGCCCTCGAAGCCGCCGATTCCATCCCTTTCCGCAACCTCGTGGTTCATCTCGGCGAGCGCGAAGACGGCTGGTCGCCACGCACCATCGAGTACGCCATCACCGCCATTGAGCATCTCGGAGCTTTCGCTCATCCTCTCGGTGTCCGTCTGCTGGTAGAAAACCTGCTCAGCGAAGCCACCACGCCGGAGCACCTCGTCGAGATCCTCCGCATCGGCCACCTCGATTCCACCGGCTTCTGTCTCGACCTCGGTCATGCTCACATCAATGTAGGCATCGCCGACGCCATCGCCACCCTCGGCCCCCGCATCGCCTCAGTCCACGTCCACGACAACCACGCCGAGAAAGACGAGCATCTGTGGCCCGGCGACGGCACCATCGACTGGCCGGCCGCCGTGAAAGCACTGAAGGCCCTCCCCGCGCTACCCGCCATCGTGCTTGAACCGCATCAGTCCCTCAGCGAAGTCCCCAACGTCGACCTGCCCGGCCGCATCGAGCAGTCCTTCGCACTCTTCGGCTGACAAGACCCTTAGAACACTCCCAGCAGATAGCAGATCAGCACGATAATCAGAATCGTGCCCAGTCCAATGCCCGCGCCGCCGCCCCAGCCCCAACGTCCGTAGCCGTAGTAGCCGCCGCCTCCGCCAAACAGCAGAATAAGAATCACAATCAGAAGGATCAGTCCCATTGTCGATCTCCTTTGCTCCCGCGCCGCCGCGACAAGAAGTCGCTCAACGCGATCAGAAGCAATCTCCGAAGTTTCCCATCTCTGCGCAGCACTTGCCGGTCAATCCGGCTCACCACGCAGCAGGAAGTCTCCAATCCTTCGTTTCCGCTTTTGGATTTCGGGTTGTCCGGGAAGGAATCCAGGAAGGAATAGTTTGCAGCCCAGGCACAAGCTAGCTCCGCCGCCCTAGCAGATCCGCGGCAATTGCTCGCCAATCTGGATCGGAATCACCCGGTTCGCGCCCATCGCTGTTCGTGCCACCAGCATCCGCTTATGCTCCGCGGTCACCCGGCCAATCCTAGCCGCATTGCGCCCAAGTGGATGCGCTCTCAGCACCTCCAGCACCTTTTCCGCGGCATCCGGCGCAACAAAGAACACCGCTTTGCCCTCGTTGGCCACGTACACCGGGTCCAGCCCCAACAGCTCGCAGGCCGACTGCACCTCGAGCCGCACCGGCAAACTCGCCTCGTCAATCGAAATTCCCACGCTGGACGCGAGCGCAATCTCATTCAGCGTTGAAGCCAGCCCGCCGCGCGTAGGATCGCGCATGGCATGAACCTCCGCGCCAACGGCGTCCAGCACCTCGGCAATCATTCCGTTCAACGGCGCGCAATCTGACCGGATCTGGCTTTCAAACTCCAGTCCCTCGCGCACGCTCATAATCGCCATGCCGTGATCGCCAATCGTACCCGAAACAAGGATGGCGTCTCCCGGCCGCGCGCGATGCGGACCCACCTGCACATCTGTTCGCACCATTCCCACGCCAGCGGTATTGATGTAGCAGCCGTCGCCGTGGCCGCGCTCCACTACCTTGGTGTCGCCGGTAACAATCTGCACGCCGGCCGTCGCGGCAGCATTGGCCATCGCATCCACAATCGCCGCCAGCTGCGCCAGCGGAAAACCCTCTTCCAGAATAAAGCTCGCGCTCAGAAACTTCGGCACCGCGCCTGACACGGCCAGGTCGTTTACCGTACCGTTCACCGCCAGCTCGCCGATCGATCCGCCGGGGAAAAACAGCGGCTGCACCACAAACGAATCGGTGCTCATCGCCAGCCTTCCACCGGTAAAATCAAGCACCGCCGCGTCGCCCAGGTTCTCGAGTGCTGGATTCCGAAACGCCGGCAGAAACAAGTGCTCCACCAGCTCATTGCCCAGCTTGCCGCCCCCGCCGTGTCCCATCACAATCGTCGGATACCCCACCAGCGGCAGCGGACAGCTCCAGTTCGAAAAATCAGGCGTCTCGGTTTTCGTCTCGTCAGCCACGCGTCAACCCCGACCCCGCACCCGCTAATTCTTCCGCCGAAATAAACCGCCCGTAGTTGTAATACGCCGCGCAAGCTCCTTCGCTTGAAACCATCGTCGCTCCAAGTGGATGTCTTGGCGTGCACTCCTTGCCAAACGCCCCGCATTCTGCGGGCTTGATCGCCCCACGGAGCACATCGCCCGCGCGACAGAGAGCGGATTCTTCCGTATGAATCCCCGCAATCTGAAACCGGTCCTCCGCGTCAAATTCGCGATAGGCCGTGCTCAGCCGCCAGCCGCTTTTGGGAATCACGCCGATCCCTCGCCACGCCCGATCCGTCACTTCGAAAACTTCAGCCAGCATCTTCTGCGCCGCGCGATTGCCCTCAAAAGTCACAATCCTCTCGTAGGCATTTTCAACTTCGTGCCGTCCGGCCTCTAGTTGAATAACGGCGCGCCGAATCCCGTCCAGCAAATCCAGCGGCTCAAACCCCGTCACCACCAGCGGAACCTGAAACTTCTCCGCAACCGGTGGATACTCCCAATAACCCATCACGCTGCACACATGTCCCGCCAACAGAAACGCCTGCACCTTGTTGCCGGGCGAGCCCATGATCGCGGCAATCGCCGGCGGCACCAGCACATGCGACACCAGCAGCGAAAAATTCTTCAACCCGCGCCGCTTTGCAACATGCACGCACATCGCGTTGGCCGGCGCAGTAGTCTCAAATCCGACCCCAAAAAATACCACCTGCTTATCAGGATTTTTTGCGGCTAGCTCCACGGCATCCAGCGGTGAATACACCACCCGCACATCGCCGCCGTTGCCCTTGATCTGGAAAAGATCCGCGTCCGTCCCCGGCACCCGCAGCATGTCGCCAAACGAGCAGAAGATTACTCCCGGCTGTGCTGCAATTGCCAGCGCCTTGTCAATCAATTCCAGAGGGGTGACGCACACCGGGCAGCCCGGCCCATGCACCATCTCAATACCCGCCGGCAGCATCTGATCGATCCCGTTCTTGATAATGGAGTGCGTCTGCCCCCCGCAAACCTCCATAATCTTCCACGGTCGCGTCGCGACGGCGTGAATCTCCCGCGCCATCCGCTGCGCAATCTCCCCATTTCGAAACTCAGTCAGATACTTCATTCGCAGGTGCGTTCTCTCACACTATCCAGGCCACATCCGGGTGCCCCCGGTCTCGACTTTGAGACCGGGGATACCACAAATCTCAATCCTCGTTCTTGGCGGGTTCCACAAAACAGCTCTCAGCCTGGCAAACCATCTGCGGCGCCTCAGCCGCCCGGGCAAAGGCCTCGTCTTCACTCTCCAGCTCCTGCTCCAGAATCCCCATCTTGCGAAACTCCGCCAGCGTCTCCTCGGCCGTCTCCTCGTCGATCTTCGACAACGCAAAACCTACGTGGACGATGGTGTAGTCGCCCACCTCGACCTCCGGCACGTAGTCCAGGCAGACGTTCTTCACCACCCCGCCAAAGTTCACACGACCCATGCGGATCAGGCCGTCGTTGGTGATCGCTTCCACTTTCCCCGGAATCGCAAGGCACATAGTAGTCCCCTTATACGCTGTCCAGATGAGGCAAAATGTGATCCAAATCACTCGGAAGTGTCGCGGCTTATCGCCTAACTGAAGCCCAAATCATCATCGCGGTGAATAGCGCTGCCGACACGCCGATGGACACCAGGATAAGTCTGGCCACGTCCCCGGAAGGCCTCGCTCCGCTGTTTCCCAAGTCTGGCAACCATGGCTCTATTCGGCCCAACCTCGATAGTTTCTTGCCCTCGGCCCTGCAACCGATATCGATGAGGGTCAGTAGATAACAGTCCTCTTCTCCCACCGTTTCAACTGCGGCGCACCAAGCCCCTCTCTGCTCCTCATCTTCCAAGTTCTGCTTCTCCTGGATCCGCCGAACAATCCCGCCGATTTTTTCTTCGTATTCAACGTCGTTATAGTCCCGCTCGAATCCCGCGTTCACTTCCACGATGTCCGGAATCGTCCAACCCGTTTCAGAAAAATAGAGCATCTTCCGCTCTACTTCGGTGAGTGGAGCACCTTCCAGCTTTGCCTTCTCGGCAATCCTCCCTACCAGATACTCCTTGGCCCGCGGACACTCCTGAGGGTGTTCATTCTCAGCCCCGTTCTCTCGCATCATTCGCCACAACAGCCATCGTTACAATCTTCGTCACCAGCGTCTTCGGGAGCGGCTTGTCTACCGGAAACTGAATCGTTCCCTTCGCAACTTTGTACTTCTTCAGCTCTTCTTCAAGTCCTTCCAGTCTCGAAAGGCTCTTCGGGAAAAAGCTGCAGTGGCCTTTGAACGCCGCATACCAGACCAGCGCGCCCTTGTACTGGAACGACGGAATCCTGTAGCTGATCGCCTCGGTCGCCTCCTTTGGCGCCGCAGCCCGGATCATCGCCCGCATCTTCTCAAGCGTTGTCCTCGCCGGCTCCGGAACCCGCGCAAGGTACGCCTCAACCTCAGCTTTACCGCTCTCCGCAGTCACTTTCTTAGCCGCCATCGCCTCTACTCCTTAAACGCGCCGCACCCGCTCTTCCGCCAGATAATCCATCCACTCCCCCATCCCCGCACCCGTCTTCGACGAAGTCTCAAAGATCCGTATCCCCGGCCGAATCTCGTTAATGTTCCTCAGCGCCAGTTCTCGGTCGAACCCGCAGGGTTCCGCAATATCCATCTTCGTAATCACTGCCGCGTCCGCCGAATTAAACAGCGTCGGATACTTCAGCGGCTTGTCCTCGCCCTCAGTCACAGACAGCAGAGCCACGCGAATCTTCTCTCCCAGATCGTAGCTCGACGGGCAAACCAGGTTCCCCACGTTCTCGATAAACAGATAATCAAGGCCCCCGAGTTCCACGCCCTCCCACCCGGTCAAGTGTTTGTCGATCATCTCCGCATCCAGGTGGCAAATTCCATGCGTATTGATCTGTCGCACTGGCGCGCCGCTCGCCGCCAGTCGCCGCGCATCGTTGTCTGTCTCCAAATCGCCCACCAGCGCCGCAACCCGAACCCCTGTCGCCTTCAAGTCACGCAACGTGCGTTCGAGGAACGCCGTCTTCCCCGTCCCCGGGCTGGAAACCAGGTTCAGCACCAGCACCCCAGCCTCCGCATACCGTCCTCGCAAAGCGGCCGCCAGCTCATCGTTCTTCTTCAGAATCCCCCGCCGAAGCTCCACAATGCGCGTCGTCATGCCTTCACCCCGATCTCTTGATCGCTCGTTTTCCCAGCCTCTTCAATCTCAAACGACTCAATCTCCAGCTCGCGCCCGTGCCGCAGATCAAAACAGGGAGCATCGCATTTTGGGCACCGGAAGCTTTGCACGCTCTTCAGTTCCACATCCTCGCCGCACCCCGCGCAATGCATCACCACGGGCACAATGTTCACCACCAGCCGCGCATTTTGAAGCGGCGTCCCCTCCGCCGCAATCCCAAAACAGAACTGCAAGCTGTCCTCAATCACCGCCGACAGCGCCCCCACCCTGAGCCGCACCTCCACCACCCGCGCTCCCGGATACGGAGCCAGCGACTCCATCACCGTCTCCACCACGCTCGAAACAATCGACAGCTCATGCATAAGAACCAAATTCTACGCTCAGCTCACAACGGATCGCCGGTCATTCGTCACAGCCGCCTTTCTGCCGCGGGCGAATCATTCTCTTGAATGCCCGGGCGCTCGGGCGGCTAACTCCGCTCCAGCGAATCTCAATATAAGATAGAAAAACAAGGATTCTTCCCCATGCCCACCACCTCCGCCCCATCGCGCCTGTCCCTGAGCCAGCTCGCCCCCGGCGTCTTTCAATCGGAAATCCGCGCCATGTCCGTCGCCTGCGACGCCATCGGCGGCATCAATCTCGCTCAGGGCGTGTGCGACACACCCGTCCCCGCCGTGGTTGAAGCCGAGGCCCTCGCGGCCATCCATGCCGGCCACAACATCTACGCGCGCCTCGACGGCATCACCCGCCTGCGCAACGCCATTGCTGCGAAGCAGAAAAAAGACTACTGCCTCACCTACAACCCCGACGGCGAAGTCCTGGTCGCTTCCGGCGCCACCGGCGGATTCCACGCCGCCACCATGGCCCTGCTCAATCCTGGCGACGAGGTCCTGCTCTTCGAGCCCTTCTACGGCTACCACGTCTCCACGCTCAAGTCGATGCGCGTCAACCCCGTCCTCGTCCCGCTCGCCGACCCCGACTTCACGCTCGACACCGACGCCCTCCGCGCAGCTATCACCCCGCGCACCCGCGCTATCGTCATCAACACCCCCGCCAACCCCAGCGGAAAAGTCTTTACCCAGGCCGAGCTTGAATCCATCGCCGCCCTCGCCATCGAGCACGACCTTTTCGTTTTTACCGATGAGATTTACGAGTACTTCGTCTATGACGGCGCGCGCCACATCTCGCCGGCCACCTTGCCCGGCATGCGCGAACGCACCATCATCCTCTCCGGCTTCAGCAAGACCTTTTCCGTAACTGGCTGGCGTCTTGGCTACGTCACAGCCGACGCCAAGTGGATACCCGCCATGGCCTACTTCCACGACCTCACCTACGTCTGCGCACCTACGCCCCTGCAGCACGGCGCAGCCGCGGGCCTTGAGCAGCTTCCTCCCAGCTTTTACACCGACCTGGCCGCCTCGCATCTAGACAAGCGCACCCGCATCCTCTCCGCGCTGCACGACGCCGGCCTCGAGCCCACCACCCCCGCTGGCGCCTATTACGTCCTGGCCGACGCCACGCGCCTCGAAGGCAAAACCGCTGCGGAAGGCAAAACCGCTGCGGAAAAAGCGCGCAGCCTGTTAGCCGCAACCGGCGTAGCCTCTGTAGCCGGCTCCGCCTTCTTCCGCTCCGGCCGCGGCGAAAACCTGTTGCGCTTCTGCTTCGCAAAGAAAGATAACGACCTCGAAGACGCCTGCGCCCGCCTCCGCAAGCTGTAGCGAGAGACCATCACCCGGCCGCAGTCTCCTCGGCGTCCCGATCCCTGAACGCAAAGAAGAACAGCACCAGCACCGCCGCCGACAGCCCTCCCGCAATCAGCCATATAGGCCGCCAATCGTGCGTCGCCGAGCCGTCTGCAGCCAAGGTGGCGTAATGGTCCACCACCTGCCCCGAAAGCCACGCACCCAGCAGCATTCCCACCCCATAGGTAATCAGCGTCAACATCCCCTGCGCCGCCGCGCGGTAAGCCACAGGCGCCTTGCGGTCCACATAAATTTGTCCGGTCACAAAGAAAAAGTCGTAGCAGATCCCGTGCAGCAAAATGCCGAGGTACAACATCCACATCGCCGAGCCTGCGTTGCCAAAAGCGAACAGCGCATACCGAAGAGCCCACGCGCTCATACCCGCAATCAGCATGTACTTCACGCCCAGCCGCCTGAAGAACCACGGGATCAGCAGCATGCATCCCAGCTCCGACATCTGCCCACCGGTCATCTTCCCCGCTGCATTCTGGATCCCAATCTCATTCAGATACGTGTTGGTAAATGCGTAATAAAACTGCAGCGGAATGCAGATGAGAAAGCTGGCGACAACAAATACCGCAAACGACCTGTCCTTGAGCAGTCTCACCGCCTCAGGCGCCACAACCTCAGTTGACTTGAAACCATCTGGCCGCTTCAGAGGCGGAGTATGCGGCAGCGTAAGCGAATAAACGGCCAGCAGCAGCGAGCAGCCCGCCGCCAGCTTCAGCGGCATCGCCGTCGCCTCAATCTTGAGCCCGCCCACCATCAGCCCGGCAACAATCCAGCCCGCGGTCCCCAGCACGCGGATCGACCCAAACTCCACCTTGGGGTCTTTCATCTGCCGGAATGCCAGCGAATTGGTCAGCGCCAGCGTAGGCATATAGACGCACGCGTAAGCGAGGACCAGCCAGTAAATCGGACCAAACACGGTCTGTCCCGACGCCAGAAACAGCAGCACCGCCCCCGTCGCGTGCAACACTGCCAGCACATGCTGTGTAGCGAAGAAGCGATCCGCGACCCACCCCGCCAGGAATGGCGAAACAATCGCTCCCACCGCTGTCGTCCCCGCCACCAGCCCGCCCTCCACGCCGCTGAAATGCAGGGTCTTTACCAGCCACGTAACCACCGTCACGTACCACGCGCCCCAGATGAAGTACTCCAGAAACATCATCGCGGCCAGCCGCACCTTCACAACACTCATGCGCGAATCTCCCCTTTCGCACCCACTTCTCATCAGCAGGCAGCGCCGTCAGCAAGCATACGGCAAACCCCGCGGCGTCTTTCCTCCACTTCCTTCTGTGCCCGCTCCCGCGCGCCTCCAGTAGACTGGAAGGGCAATGACACCTGCGCGCAAATGGGGACAATCAAAATTGCCGTCACTCGTGGCGTTAGGTTTCGCCGGGTTCGGTATCGCGCTTGTCCTCTCCGGTTGCGGCACTCCCGGCGCGCCCCAGCCGCCGTCGCTTAATCTGCCCGAATTGGTCAACAACCTGGCCGCCACCCGTACCGGCGACCTGGTGACCCTCACCTGGAAGATGCCCCGTAAAAACACTGACAAGCTGCTGCTGAAAGGCAACATTCTAGTTCATGTCTGCCGGAAGGAAGTCAGCGGCTCCTGCGTTCAGGCCCCGGCCAATCTGCTTTTAGCTCCCAACGCCGCCGGCGCCTTCACTGAAACCCTGCCGACAAACCTCGCCGCAGGCGCCCCGCGTTCCCTCACCTACTTTGTTGAACTCGTCAACCGCAACGGACGCTCAGCCGGCCTTTCCAACCCCGCAGTCGTCCTCGCCGGCCAGGCACCCCCGCCCATAGCCGGCCTCACCGCAACCGTCATTAAAGCCGGCGTCGTGCTCCACTGGGATCCCGCACCGCAGCAAGCGCTCACTGCCATTCGCCTGCACCGCGAGCTTCTAACGCCCGTAGAAAAACCGAAGACCGAGCAGGGACCGCTGTCCCCAGCATCCGAACCCATCGAACAAAATCTTCTGGTCGAGCCAGCTTCCGATCCGAGCCAGGCCAACCGCGCACTGGACAAGGCCATCCGCTTCGGCGAAACGTACAGGTATCGCGCCCAGCGCGTCGCTCGCATAACCGTGGGCAACAAGACGCTGGAGCTGGCTGGTCCTCTCTCCGATCCCATCCGTGTCGAAGCCCTCGACGTCTTTCCGCCCGCCGTTCCCACTGGCCTCGCCGCAGTCGCAACCCTCGGCCAGGCCGGAACCGAAACCGCAATCGACCTGAGTTGGCAACCGGTGACCGACACCGATCTCGCCGGCTACGCAGTCTATCGCCGCGAAGGCGACACCCCCTGGCAGCGCATCTCGCCCGCCCAGCCCGTCGTCCCGCCAGGCTTCCACGATGTGCAGGTCGAGCCCGGCCACACCTACCGCTATGCCGTATCCGCCATCGATCAGGGCGGCCATCAAAGCGCACGCTCCGCCGAGACTGAAGAAACAGTGCCAAACCCCTGACGCGCTAGACCCACGAGGAAAACTCCCATGAAATACTGCCGCTTTCTGCTCGATAACCAGCCTCACTACGGCGTCGTGGAAGAGCGCAACAGCGAACTCTGGATCGTCGATCTCGTCAACGCCCCCGAAGAAGACCTGGCCTTTCATCTAGCCCACAGCCGCGCCGCAGTTCCGTCTCTTGATGTCGCCTCCCTCGCCTTCGAGCCGTTGCCGCTCAGCGCTGCGCAACTGTTGCCGCCCGTCACGCCGTCCAAGATCGTTTGCGTCGGCCGCAACTATCGCGACCACGCCAAAGAACTTGGCAATGAAGTTCCCACCGAGCCATTGCTTTTCTTCAAGCCGCCTTCATCGCTGCTCGCTCCCAACGGCATCGTCCACATGCCTGCCGCATCCTCGCGCGTCGACTATGAAGGAGAACTGGCGCTAGTAATCGGCGCCCGCGTCACCAAATTTCCCGCCGGAGCCGACTGGCGCTCCGTCGTCCGCGGCTACACCCTGGCCAATGACATCACAGCCCGTGACCTGCAGAAGAAAGATGGCCAATGGACCCGCGCCAAGGGCTTTGACACCTTCTGCCCCGTCGGCCCCTTCGTCAGCGATGAACTCGATCTCGAGGCCGGCCTGACAATCGAAACTCGCGTCAATGGCGAGCTCCGCCAGCACGGCTCGAACCTCGATTTCATCTTCGGAATTCCGGAATTGCTCGCCTACATTACCGCCGCCATCACCCTCGAGCCCGGCGACATTCTGCTCACCGGAACCCCCGCCGGTGTTGGCCCGCTTGCCCCCGGCGACCGCGTAGAAGTCACCATCCCAGGCCTCGGCACACTGATGAATGCCGTGCAACTAGACTAGGAGTGAGCCTGTACACGCCAGCGCCTGCGAGCCCGTTCCATCGCCGGGCGTTCCATCGGCGGTACTCCATTCGTGTTATTTTCTGTGCTGGTAATCCGCGGTAACGTTACTATTGAATAATCTCTTCCCCTCGATGTTCCGGTTTAATAGCCTTGCGATTTTTTGGACCTTCTTTCCCTGGAAGCCGAATTATGAAAGATTCTCTCGGATCTGATCGCGCCCAACCCGCGCCCATTGGGCTTGCCATCACTGACTTTGAATGCGCAAAATCAGAGCGGTTGCGCCGTCCCTTAATCCTGAATCTCATCATGGCCGCAGCCGTCCTCGCCTGTTGCGTCTTTGCAGCCATGTCGCCGGCGAATACAATAACCGGGGCAGGCATCGGCTACCTCAGTCTCACCACGGCTTTCCTCGCCTGTGCAGCCTCCCTCTGGACCCGCGCGCGCTCTGCCAGGGGCGACCTCCGCATTCGCTGGGCGCTGGTCTCCGCTGCCGCGCTGGTGGATGCCATCGCTTATGCGCCGTCCTTCACCGAATTCATCTTCAATACACCTGCCGCAAGGATGCTCCAGACTGCCTGCTTCAACGCCACCGAAGCCCTGGTCCTGCTGGCCGTCGTGCTTTTCTTCGCCGGCGTCTCCCGCTGGGTGGTCCTGGTGGATACGCTCCAATTCCTGCTCTTCTTCCTGCTCCGTTTCATCCTCGTCTACTCCCCAGTCACGCGCGATCACTTCACCACCAATCACCTGCTCATCTCCCAGCTCATGGCGCTCTTCTTGTTCCTGGTCCCGACGGTCGCCGGCCTGGGTGCAGCGTCGCGCGCAGAGCTCTACTTCCTGCGCACGCTTTCCTGGTTCCTTGGCTTCCGCCTGCTGGGATATTTCCTCTCAGACCAGGTCGGCTATATCTGGTTTCATTACGGCTACTGCAGCCTGTGGGATGTGCCTGGGGTCGCAGTAATCGTCGGCTTCGCCCTGTACATGCTCTACTCCAGTCCCTCGTCTGAATCCGCGACGGCTGCTAAACCGGTTGCTACCAGCCTGATGGTACGCAGCCTGATGCCCTCGTTTCTGGCGCTGGTCAACCTCATGCTCGGCCTCTTTGTGCTGCAAATCTCTGTAACGCTCGCCGCCATCGCCATCACCATTTCGCTCCTGTGCTATGTGGTGCGCACCGGATTGCTGCAGGCACAGGTCATGCACGACAAGGCTCTGCTGCAAACCCGCAATGAGCAGCTCGAGGGCCTCGCCATCCGGGATCACCTCACCGGCATCGGCAATCGCCGCTCGCTCGCCGGGGCCTTTAGCAACCTGCCCTCCCTACCCGGCGAAGATCTCTCGCTGTTGTTGGCCGATATCGATTACTTTAAGCAGGCGAACGACTTCCATGGACATCTGCACGGCGACAAGGTTCTCATCGCTTTGGCCAGAGACCTGGAAACACTTTCAGCGAGCGTTGCCGGCAGCCATTGCGCACGCCTCGGCGGAGATGAGTTCGCCCTCCTGCTGCCGGGTGTGCCTCCTCAAAAAGCCTCCGCTTTGGCTGAAGGGTTGCGCGACCGCTTTAGCGCGCATAAGTTTGAGACTGAGAACAGCAAGACAACTCTCAGCATAGGCATCGCCTCGCTTCACGCAGTGCGCGATCTGCCCCTTGAAACCTTGGTCTCCCGCGCCGACGAAGCCCTCTACCGTGCCAAAGACCTGGGCCGAAACCGCGTGGAAGCTCAACCCCCTTGGGAGCCCGGGAGCCCGGAGGGGCCCTCCTCGCCAGCCAACCTTCTGGAGCTGCAGCAAACCACGACTTGAAATGATTGCAAGTTCGCGGCATGCCGAAGCCGGGAGCGCGGTTAATGCGGTGTGAACTTGCCTAACGGGTGCTCCAGGTCTGACTTCTGAGACATAAGAAAGCGTTGATCCTCAGCGGCAAGCCGTCCCAACTAGGATTTACCCGGCTCTCCGCTCTCCAACCCCAGCCCTGTCAGATCATTCACACTGGAATCGTTTCCGTCATCCTGCGAGCTGCTTCCGTCGTCTCCAGCGGAAACGGAACCACTGCGCATCAAACAGATAACCACGGTGAGCAGGCAAATCAATCCTCCTGCCACCAGAATGATCACTCGCGGCCAGTGCCTTCTGGTGTCTATATAAAAAATGCGCTCGCCTGAGCTTGAATCATCGACTTCGACCGCCGGATGAGCGGTGATCGCATAGCCATTCCCAAGATCTGCCGGTTCTTTCCGTCCCAGGTAAGTCACCGTGTAATCACGGGATAGATCTCTTCCCGTAATGCTGTTCATAGCCCCTGCGTTAAATTCCATCAGTGGAACCTGCGCGCTGTATGGTCCGATACACACCAGAAGCCCTCTCCGAGTGCTCGAATGTCTACCGCTGGAGACTTTGTAGTTATAGTTCTTGAACGGAGTGATTGGCCCTGTCAGCTTGATATGCGGCTGGTCGGCGTCCGGGCAGTATGCGTCGTAGATGCGCACGAAACAGAAAAATGCAATTGCCAGCAGAACTCCCAGGACTGCTCCATTGCCCCTCGGCCACCTGCCCCCATAGCTGCCCCAAAGCAATCCAAGGAACGCGCAAGCCAACACAACGCTCAGACCAGCCAAAATGACCGTAGGTCCATCTAAATCGCCGAGAAACTGCATCGCGACATTTTACTCGACCAGACGGAAAAAGCGGTGCCAATCCCTGCCGGATGGAACTCCAGTAGATTTTCCGCATCCAAGTAGCTGTACACTAAGTTCGATAGCGCCCCGAGCCCCGAGCGCCCGTCCCCAGGAGGAAATCATGCCGCAAAATCTACCCAGGACCTTACTTGCCCAGTTGCGCCAGTACACCGTGGTCGTAGCCGACACCGGCGACATCGAAGCCATGGAGAAGTTCCGTCCCCAGGACGCCACCACCAATCCCTCGCTCATCACCGCCGCCGCCCAGATGCCCCAATACCAGCCCATCGTCGACGGCGTGCTCAAAGATGCGCGCAACGAGCTGGGCGAGGGCGCGACCGACCAGGCTGTGGCCAATTTGGCATTCCAGCGCCTGGCCATCGCCTTCGGCAAAAAGATCCTGGCCATCGTTCCCGGCCGCGTCTCCACTGAAGTGGACGCACGCCTCTCCTACGACACCGAGGCCACCATCGCCCAGGCCCACAAGATCATTGCCGAATACGACCACGCCGGTATCGGCCGCAACCGCATCCTCATCAAGATCGCCTCCACCTGGGAAGGCATCCGCGCCGCTGAAGTTCTCGAGAAGGAAGGCATTCACTGCAACCTCACGTTGCTCTTCGGCTTGCATCAGGCGATCGCCGCAGCGGACGCCGGCGTCACCCTCGTCTCACCCTTCGTCGGCCGCATCCTCGACTGGTACAAGAAAGACACCGGCAAGGACTACCAGGGCGCCGACGATCCCGGCGTGCAATCCGTCACCAAGGTTTTCAACTACTACAAGAAATTCGGCTACAAAACCCAGGTCATGGGAGCCAGCTTCCGCAACATAGGCGAGATCAAGGAACTGGCGGGAAGCGACCTGCTCACCATCTCCCCGCAGCTTCTGGCCGAGCTCGAGGCCACTGAAGGCGACCTGCCCCGCAAGCTCGATCCCGAAGCCGCCAAATCGCTGGTCATCGTCAAACTCGACATCGACAAGGCTACATTCGACGCCATGCACGCCGCCGACCGCATGGCCACTGACAAGCTGAAAGAAGGCATTGAAGGCTTCTCAGCCGCGCTCGTCAAACTCGAAACCCTGCTGGCCAAGCGCCTCGCCGAGCTGGAGTCCCGCACCCCGGCAACAGTGTAATCGCAGCAAAACTCGCACTACAAAGGGCAGCCCAACATAGCTGCCCTTTGTGTTTGCTACTCCTCAATTCAGTGGGTGCACCATATCCTGTTTCTGGGGCACGTGAAAGCACGAATCCCGTGCCAGCGGATAGCGACCGTCTGCCCCGCCGCAGCTGGCCGCGTCCCGTAGGGACAGCACGAGAATAGCCCCGGGCAAGCAAAGCGCAGCCCTGGGAATGCACCCTGATGAAGCCTTCGCGTCCTGTAGGGACGCGGTGAAGAGCCCAGCCAATCCCCACCCCCGGCTATCCAAGAGACGGCGAAAGAGCAATCAATCCGTCCCTCTGCTAACAAACTTGATCCCCACCCCTTGTTATTCGCAACTTATCCGCTAAGCTCAGTGTTACAGAAAGATAAATAGGCAGTGGCTGGATTCCCCGGCTGCACTCCGAGAGCCCCCGGCCATCGCCTCAAGCAGATGGCTGCGCGTGCGGCCATGGGAGGTGTGTATGCAGGCCCAGAACAATCCAGCCCAAAATCCTTCAGCCCAGCCCCATCCACTTGAACCCTTCTTTCAGCAGATGGTCCGCAACAGCTACGAGGGCAAGCTCGGCCTCCACGATCCTGACGTCACCAACTACGTGGCGCATCTGCTTTGCGAATTCTCTCAGTCCGACAAGCTCTACAAGGTGCGCGATGAAGTCGGCCGCCCCATCGAAGAGCTCACGGACATGATGCTCGCCGCCGACCCCGTCCACGGCTCCGCACCCAGCTTCGATGCCGAGCGCGCCCTGCGCAAGCACATCGGCGACTACGCCCTGTTCACCGCCGGCATGTATCCAGAGGCCACCGGTTCCGCGCGCCGCCTGCGCCGCCATCAACCCAGCCTCGGCGAACTCATCCAGGCCGGCAAGCAGAGCTACTTCATCGTCAGCCAGTTCAACCTCTTTGAATACGAACAGGAAGCCCCACTCTTCGCCCGCCTCTCCGACGGCTTCGAGCGCTGCATCCTCGGCCTCACCCTGGTCCGCGAAGAGATGGGCCCGCGCAAACCGCTCATGCTTCCGCCCACCGTGAACTAGCGACACCACCAACCGCGGTTGAATCGAACAGCTGTACCCCATTCATCGAGCGTCCTTTGCTCGATGAGTGGGATCGTCCATATGCAACTCGCTCACCTCGCAGACAGTCTAACTAGCGAGGAGAACCCATGAGCGAACACGTAACGCTGCACGCAGCCGACGGGCACGATCTCGATGCCTATGTAGCACACCCCGATGGCGAACCAATCGCCGCCCTCGTAGTTGTTCAAGAGATCTTCGGCGTCAACGCCCATATCCGCTCGGTGGCCGACGGCTACGCAAAAGACGGCTTCCTTGCCGTCGCGCCGGCCCTCTTCGATCGCGTTGAGCGCGGCGTCGAACTCAAGTACGAGGGCACCGACATGGACAAGGCGAGAAGCTTCATCCCCAAGCTGGATATGGACAAGGCCGTTGCGGATGTCGCCGCCGCCGTCGAATTTGCCGCAGAACAAACCGGCAAGAAAGTCGGTGTGATCGGCTATTGCTGGGGCGGCACGCTTTCCTGGATCGCCGCCTGTAGGCTCCCTGTCTCCGCAGCAGTCGGATACTACGGTGGCCGCATCGGCAACTACGCCGGTGAAACACCCCACGCCCCCGTCATGCTCCATTTCGGCAAACAGGATGCACATATCCCCGCCGAAGAAGTCGCCAAGGTTCACACCGCCCATCCCGAAATCGAGATTTTCTGGTACGACGCCGGCCACGGCTTCAACTGCGACGCCCGCGCCAGCTTTGACGCCCCCTCCTCCAAACAAGCCCGCGAGCGCTCTCTGGCCTTCCTCAAGAAAAATCTGACCTGAAAAACTACTGCCCGTAACCCTGAGCGGGCGTAGCAAGTCGAAAGCCGGCCCTGAGCGTAGCCGAAGGCGACTTGCGGTTGCTTTTCGGAGATTCGCAGGTCCGGGGTCCCCACGGACGGGTCTTGGTCCGTGGGGTGAAGATCTGGTTGTTTGAGACCTGCGAACACTGACACCTGATCACTGTCATCTGACCACTGCCTTTATCACTCCGACCACACCCCCAGCACATTCCCTGCTCCGTCGGAAAAGTGGAATCTGCGTCCGCCCGGAAACTCGAACGTCGGCACAACCACACCGCCGCCCTCCATTCTCACCGCAATCTCCGTGGCTGCAAGATCAGACGAGTAAAGCACAACCAGCGGCCCGAACTTCCCCAACTCCTGCTGCGCATCGCGCTTCGCAAAACCTCCGTCGATGCCCGCTCCCTGGAAGCTGACGTAGTCCGGCCCATAATCCACAAAGCTCCACCCAAAAACGGTCGAATAAAACCGTTTCGTCTGCGCAATATCCGTGGAAGTGAATTCGATGTAGTTGATCTTGTGGTGATGTCCCGCATTGCTCATAGCTTCTCTCCTTGGTCTTCCATTCATGTGTTCTGATGCAAGTGGAGGCGAGGGAGAGGCGAGTGCCCGTTTCAGGATCGAATCAGAATCGGATCGAGACGAGCAGGCACACCTTCCCCAGGTGCTCTGAAACGCCTCCATCCACATTCCCTCAGAAGCAGGAGAGTGCAGGTAGAGCCCGCTGGTTTACATCCAGCCGCGGGCTACCGAGGTACGAGAAAAACGTATCAGACAGAGTTCGCCTAGCGCAAACGAAGATCAGTCCGGTCAGCTATCAGTTGGTCTTCGAGGGCTCGACTACTGCGGACGGGACAGAATTTTCATCCTGTGGAGGGTTGACGCGCTTGTTCGTCACGCCAACTATCGACACGTAGAGGAGGAACATGAGAATCAACGAAGCCGCAATGAAAAAAGGAATCTTCAGAATCGGCCACGCTTTTGGCGGCAGTTGATCCGCCAACTTATCACGAAGTGTCTCATTGAAACGCATCGGACGATCTTCGCCCTCGGCCAAAGGCTTCCAACGTGAAGCTATGAACGTTGCGCGGACGTTTGAGAGCAAGACAGCACCTATGATGAAGAAAAGAACGCCGGGTGCCCTGCCAGACCCCAACTGGTTGATCACATAGACCGTGAAAACCATGGCCGCGGCGGGCCAACTGGATTCGCGCACTCCCATTCCGCCGACAAGATAGACGAAGAAGATCACCGTACCGAGCGCCAGCGTCACAAAGCGACCAGCAGAATTCGGGACGAAAGAGGCAGTAATCGCGATCAGGGCCAAGCTGAGAACGCCGATGATCAGGCAGATCCAAAAGCCTTGCTGACCCAGGTAGTCCACATCCCAGGCATTTTCGACGCTTGGCCAAAAGAGGCTCTTTAGTCTTCCGTCACTCTTCTTATCTGAGCCGGAAAGATTGAGTGTTTGCATGGCAGCAATACTGATACATGACGAAACGTAAGTCAAATAATGCCGTCCAAGTGCCCCTGGTCCAGCTTCTGAAACTTCGATTTCTGATCTCTTTAAAGTATGTACCTGCTCAGATCCTGATCCTTCACCACCGACGCCACCATCTGCTTTACATACCCGTCATCAATCAGGAACACCTTCTCCGGCCCCGACGCCGTCGTGCGCTCCAAATACGGCAGCGGCGTCGACGACTCCGCCTTGATCGCCTCGCTCAGCGCCGCGGCCTGCTCTTCGTCCGGCGCGCGCCGCGCCACATCCGGCGCCAGGAAGCTCACATCCTCCAGCACGCGTTCCATAATCGTGTGCAACCGCCGCGCTCCGATATTCTCCGTCTGCTCATTCACCTTGAACGCAAACTCGGCCATCTCGCGCAAGGCCTCCGGAGCAAACTCCAGCCGTACTCCCTCAGTCTCCAGCAGCGCCGAATACTGCTTGGTCAGCGATGCCTTCGGCTCCGTAAGAATGCGCAGAAAATCATCCACCGTCAGCGACTGCAACTCCACGCGAATCGGAAACCGTCCCTGCAGTTCCGGAATCAGATCGCTCGGCTTCGAAACATGGAACGCGCCGGCCGCAATGAACAAAATATGATCCGTACGCACCATACCGTAGCGCGTGTTCACCGTCGTTCCTTCCACGATGGGCAATATGTCGCGCTGCACGCCCTCGCGCGAAACGTCCGGTCCGTGTCCGCCCTCGCGCCCGGCAATCTTGTCGATCTCGTCCAGGAAAATGATGCCGTTCGACTCAACGCGCTCCACCGCCGTGCGGTTCACCGCGTCCATGTCGATCAGGCGGCCTTCTTCTTCCTGCACCAGGTAGTCGAACGCATCTGCCACCTTCATCTTGCGCTTCTTCGAGCCCGCACCAAAAATGTTCGGCAGCATGTCCTTGAGGTTCATCTCCATGTCCTCAAGGTTCTGGTTGCTGATGATTCCGAACTGCGGCGTCCCGCGATCGCGCACATCGATCTCAACCATCCGGTCGTCGAGCTTGCCTTCGCGGAACTGCTGTCTTAGCTTTTCCCGCGACCGCTGATAGCTATCCGTCTCAGGCAGCTTCAACTGCCCCTCGGCAGCCGGCGCAGCAGCTGGCGGAGGAGGCAGCAGCACATCCAGCAACCGCTCCTCGGCATTCATCTCAGCGCGGTCTTCCACTTCTTCCAGCCGCTCTTCCCTCACCATGTCGATGGCAATCTCTACCAGGTCGCGAATCATCGACTCCACATCGCGCCCCACATAACCAACTTCGGTAAACTTCGAAGCCTCCACTTTCAGAAATGGTGAATTGGTCAACTTCGCAAGCCGCCGCGCAATCTCCGTCTTGCCCACGCCCGTCGGTCCAATCATGATGATGTTCTTGGGCATAATGTCGTCGGCAATATCCGGGGGCAGCTTCTGCCGCCGCTGACGGTTCCTGAGAGCAATCGCAACAGCCCGCTTCGCGGCCCTCTGCCCCACGACATGCTTGTCGAGTTCGGTAACAATCTCGCGCGGCGTCAGCTCGTCCAGCGAGAGATCCTGTTCTTCAGCGGATGCAGGTAAATAAATAGCCATTCTTAGGTTTCCAAAAACTCCATACTTCCTTCACTTCTTAACTCATTCACTTCTTCACTGCTGCACTTCTTCACTCATTCACTGCTTCACTGCTGCGCTTCTTCACTCATTCACTTCTTCACTGCTTCACTTCAACTCCTCAATCGTGATCCTGTCATTCGTATAGATGCAGATATCGCCGGCAATCTTCATCGCCTTCTCCGCAATCTCCCGTGCGCTCAACTCGGTGTTTTCCAGCAGCGCTCTGGCCGCGGCCGTAGCGTAGCTCCCGCCTGATCCAATCGCCGCCAGCGCCTCATCCGGATCGATCACATCGCCCGATCCCGAAATCAGAAACGTTTGCCCCTTGTCCGCGACCAGCAGTAGCGCCTCAAGGTTGCGCAGCATCTTGTCCGTGCGCCAGTCCTTGGCCAGTTCCACTGCCGAGCGGTTCAGATTGCCCGCGTACTGCTCCAGCTTCGTTTCAAATCGTGAAAACAAGCTGAACGCGTCGGCCGTCGATCCCGCAAACCCGGCGAGAATCTTGTCCTGGTAAAGCCTGCGAATCTTCTTCGCCGAGTGCTTCAGCACGTGATCGCCCAGCGTCACCTGTCCATCTGCGGCCATCACCACTTCGCCGTTGCGCCGCACGCAAATTACAGTCGTCGAGCGTATCCGCCCACGATTCTGCGCCTGCGATGAACTTGCGGATTTCTTCGTCTTTGCCAAGAAAAAACCTCCGGAAATAAAGCGTCCGGCAGGCCGGAACTCATTCGAGATGCAGTCACGAGTATATCGCAGCAGGAAAGCCCGCCGCCGATCCCGCGCGATGCGGAACTCCCGATTCAACCTGCGGTATTCTTGACTTGGGTAATCTCGCGGAGTCCAGTCTGGAGTCCTTCTCACTCAATGCATCTTCTCAACGCACATGAATGGGAGATCGCCGCCGGCCTGTTCGTACTCGCTGTGCTGGCTGTACTGGCGGTGCTGCTCGTCTTCCGCAAGCGCCCCACGCCAGACGAGTTGGAGCGCCGCCGCCGCCACTTCCTCACCCAATCTGGCCGGCTAGTCGACGGCATGCTCCTCGACATCTTTGAGATTGAATCCGTCCCACAATCAAAGAGGGAGCCCGTCCGCACCCTCACCATGCTCCTCTACAGCTACCACATCGGCGGCGTCGATTATGAGTGCTCGCAGGACATCACCTGCATGAGCGACGTCGTTGATCCCGCGCAGGTCCGCGCCGGCTTCCCCTGCTCCGCCCGCTACCAGCCCGGCAACCCGCAAAACAGCATCGTCGTCACCGAAGAGTGGTCCGGCCTGCGCATGGGCCTGCCCGCCCAGCATCTCTACGACGACCCCGACCCTATCGATCTCAGCCACCTCCGGCCCGGGCGGGGATAAATCTGGCAGCCCTTCGATTCCAACGGATCAACTACCATTCATTTGGGTGTGAGCCGGACGCGGCCAGCCCCGCATCCTTTGCGAACTGCATCAGGCGGGAATCAAGGGCATCTGCGATCTCGGCGAAGCGAGAACCCTCTTCGTCCGCTAATTCGGGAAACTTCGAGCCGGGGACATCGAAGGCAAACGGAATCATCTTTCGCCGTTCCGCGGTATCCTCTGGAATTTCAACTCCCGCAAAGAGAGCCTGGCGCGCCCGCCTCAGTAGGCCAAGCGCCTCCGGCTCGTTGAGCCTTTCGAGAGCTGCTTCAACAGCCGCATGCCGGACGCCCGACGAATTATAGAAATACTGATGGAACCCGCCATTCAAAACCTCATTCACCAACTCGCGTATAGTGAAGATCGCCTTTTCGTCCTCCGTAAACCGATCGAACCCAACATCCGGATGATAGACCTGGAGGATCAATCGCTCGTTCAAGGCAAAGTACGGGTCACTCTTCGACTTCTCATCGCGCCAGCAATTCACGCATAAGAAATCGCCTCCATCGATCTTGAAAAACGGCAATGTGGGGCGGCCGCAATGGGCGCATGGCAGCTTTGAACTGCTCGTAGCTCTTTTCTTCCTGGCTTCAACATCGTGAGCAACGCGCGTGACTTCATTCCGCTCGGCGTTCACAAATGCCAGGCGCTCTACTGCCTGGGCAGCCTCTTCCAACCTGCCAAGACGTTGGAGGGCTGCAATCTCCTCTGCCAGATTGTCGGCAATGGATTCAAGATTTGGGCTGGGAGAGTTCTTGCGCTCTGCGTAGGAGAGTCGGAACATCTCTACTGCTTCAGCATCGCGCCCCTCATCCTTCAGGAGAAGTCCGCGTGATCCGTAGGCCGACGCGAGTCCAAAAACACTCCCAGGTTTTTCCAGTTTGAGTAGTCCAATCGCACGATCCAACAACCTGTGAGCCTCGGGAAAGTCACCCATCCGCCCATAATTAAGGGCCATGTTGTTCAGCAGCCTTCCCATGCGAGCCGTGTCTTTGGGGAAAAACTGCTCAATGACAGGCAGGGCCTTCTTGTAATACTCCAGCGATTCAGCGTATCGGCCTTGTTCCGAGCAGAGAACTCCCAAATTACTCCACACCGGGACTGCCAATTCAAGTTGCGCCTTGGTCTCGTAAATCTCCGCCGTCTCACGGTAAAGACTCTCAGCTTCGGTGGGAGAAGACTTGTACAAGCCATTCCCCAGGAGCATCAGTACCGCCGGCAGGCGCGCATCGCCAGGATACTCGCGAAGAATCTTCAAGGCGGCTCGCGCGTGAATCGCTGAGCGATCTTTCATTCCGATCGAGAAGTAGCACAGAGCTGCGCGTTCCATACTCTCTGCTATGTCCATCGGTCTGTTGCTTTTCACGAGCCGCTGAATCGCGCGTTCGCAGAATGGGACGGCGCGACGGTATTCATGAAGGTGCATCAGGATTCTCGCCATCGCCCCCTGGGAAATGAAGCGCTCCATTCGGGCCGCATTTTCGTCCAGCAGCGTCATCGCCGACTCATGCAGCTCTTTTGCCTCATCCAACTTGCCAAGACGGCTCCGCAAAAGACTCCAGTGGCACTGCACCAGGAGCACAAAGTCCCGGGCGAGATCCGGCTCCATGAGGTCAAGCTGCTTTTCACCCAACCGAAAACATATCTCGGCTTTGGCAAGGTTGCCGGATTCAATCGCAGTCGTGCCATTGCGAAAGTAAGCCAGACACATTTTGTCGGGACCGGGCGTCATAAAGCTCCATCGATAAATAGCAACAGTCTAGCGCAGCGCCTGGTGGCCGCCTGAATTCGAATTCCTGGCGCAAGCGCGGGAAACCAGGCCAGTCCGAGTGAACAGCGAGCGCCTGCCCCGCCGCAGGTGCTACCCCACCCCGGTATACTATTCCCATGCACATGCACGCCGCCCCCGCCTCCCCGGGCGCAGGCCGAACACAATCCGTGCTTCGTTTTTCCCTCGTAGCCACGCTCGCCTATGTCGTGGTCACCTTCGTGTTTGGCTTACGCGCCCACTCGCTGGCGCTGCTCTCTGAGGCCGGCCACAACGCCTCTGACTTCCTCGCGCTCCTGCTCAGTTTCGCCGCGGTCTATTTCCAGACCCGTCCGGCCAGCGACTCCAAGACCTTCGGCTACCAGCGCGCCGGCGTCCTCGCCGCATTCATCAACGCGGGCACTCTCATCGTCATCTCTCTCTGGATCGGCGTCGAAGCCTTCCATCGCCTGTCGTCTCCCGTCGAAGTCCAACCCAAGCTCATGATGTACGTCGCCGCCGCCGGCGTCCTCATGAACGGCGTCATCGCCGCCCTGCTCTGGGGCGTAGCCCGCGACGTCAACATGCGCTCGGCTTTCATCCACATGGCCGGCGACACCCTTTCCACCGCCGCCGTCATCGCCGGCGGTGCGGGCATTCTCTTCACCGGCCAGAACTGGATCGATCCGGCCCTCTCACTGCTCATCGCCGCGCTCATCCTGTGGTCCAGCATCGGCATCGTCCGCGAAACACTCAACATCCTGCTTGAAGGCACCCCACATGGCTGCTCGCTGCCTGATATTCGCGCCGGCATGGAATCCGTCGAAGGAGTGCTCAACGTCCACGATCTTCACGTCTGGAGCCTCGGCTCGCAATCGCGGGCCCTCGCCTGCCATGTCACCATCAACGACATCCCCCCGTCTGAAAGCGCCTGCATTCTCCTCAACCTCAAGCACATCCTCAAAGACCACTTCGACATTTGCCACAGCACCATCCAGTTCGAACACAAGGGCTGCCCCGAGACCGACGGCTGCGTGGTCCCCATCGAAGAAATGGCGAGCAGCGCCGCCGGTGGCCACGGCCATCATCATCACGGCCATGGCCATTAGGCTTCGCTGCGTCCTTCCTGATATTTTCTTGAACATGCATTGAGGAGGTCTCCCCGTTGCCTTGTCGCCGGTTTGCTCTTGCCGTTCTCTCTCTCGCCCTGCTCCCCATCGCACCCGCTTTCTCCGAACCCATCGCGCACCCAGGTGTATCCCATGAGGTCTCCGCCCCCTCCATCGACTCCTTCCCTGGCGAGTACACCAACGCAGCCGAGCCCGACACACCCATCAGCTTCTATGTCGACAACGGCAAGCTCACCATCGAATCCGAGCGCTTCGTTCCCACTGCGCTAAAGCAGCTCGACGAAACCAAATTCGGCTATCCCGACTCCAAGGTTACCTACACATTCAGTGTCGATGCCGGAACGCCCATCGTCACCATCTCCACCGGGTCCGGCGAAGACACCATCCTCCGCCGCACCGGAAATCCCGTCCACCACCTCTTCCATGACTACCAGCGCTCTGAAGCCATGATCCCCATGCGCGACGGCGTCAAGCTCCACGTCGTCATCCTCAAACCTGCAGACATTTCCGGCCCACTCCCGTTCCTGGTCCAGCGCACACCCTATGGTTGCGACGACACCAACCGCGCCTCATTCTCAGGTGGCCGTCCCGAGCTCGCGCGCGAAGGCTACATCTATGTCTGTGGCGACATCCGCGGCCGCTACAAAAGCGAAGGCGAATTCGTCATGAGCCGCCCCAACGTCGACCACTCGAAGCCCAAGGCAATTGACGAGAGCACAGACACCTACGACACCGTCGCCTGGCTCCTGCAAAACGTCTCCGGCAACAACGGCCGCGCCGGCTTCGTCGGCACCAGCTATCCCGGCTTCCTCGCCATGATGGCCGGCATTGATCCCCATCCCGCCGTCAAGGCCATCTCTCCGCAGGCCCCCATGATCGACGTGTGGATGGGCGACGACTTCTTCCACAACGGAGCCTTCCGTCAAAGCTACGGCTACGACTACGTAATCGGCCTCGAATCCAGCAAGGAGTCCACCGAAGTCAGCTACGGCAAAGATAAAGACGGCCAGCCCCGCGATGGCTTCGACTACTTCCTCGAACGCGGCTCCTTTGCTGAAGACGTAAAGAAGTCTGGCTCCAAGCTGCTGCCCACCTGGAAGCTCTTCCTCGAACATCCGTCGTATGACACCTACTGGTCCTCGCGCGGCGTCGAGCACCATCTCAACGCCGTCACCGTCCCCACGCTTTCCGTCGGCGGATACTACGACCAGGAAGATATGTTCGGCCCGCAGATCGAGTACTCCACGCTTGAACCGCACGACAGCAAGCATGAAAACTTCCTCGTCCTCGGCCCCTGGCGTCACGGCTCCTGGGGAGGAACAACGCGCCATCTCGGCAACCTTCAGTACGGCGAGCCCATCGGCAAGGAATTCCGCGAGCGCATAGAAGCCAAGTTCTTCGCGCACTATCTGAAGGACGCACCCGGCTTCGATCTTGAAAATACGGCCAGCTTCCAGACCGGCTCAAACACCTGGAAGTACTATGCTCACTTCCCGCCCAGGGAATCGCAGCCCACCAGCCTTCATCTCGCAGGGTCAGGCGCACTCACCTTCGCCGACGCGACCACCGCCGCCACCACCAGCTATGTCAGCGATGCAGCCAACCCCGTCCCCTACCGCCATCGCCCCATTCAGCCCACTTACAGCCAGGGCTCGCAGTGGTTCAACTGGCTCACTGAAGATCAGCGCTTCGTCACCGACCGCAAAGACGTTGCCGTGTGGAAACTGCCCGTTCTCAAGAAGGATCTCGTGCTCACCGGCGAAGTCCTCGCCGACATCTACGCCTCCACCAGCGGCACCGACAACGACATGGTCGTCAAGCTCATCGATCAATACCCCGACGACGATCCCGACCCCAAGATGCGCGGCTATCAGCTCATGACCAACGAGGAAATCTTCCGCGGCCGCTATCTCCAATCCTTCGAGACGCCCACACCTTTGCGCGCCGGCTCCATCCACGAGTACAAGTACTCGCTCCACGATGTCGACCACGTCTTCAAAGCCGGCCACACCGTGATGGTCGAGATCCAGAGCACATGGTTCCCGCTCTACGACCGCAATCCGCAGACCTTCGTCCCCAACATCATGACCGCCAAGCCCGAGGACTATAAGCCGGCCACCATCACCATCTACTCTGATCCGCAGCACGACTCATCGCTGCAGGTCCCGTTGATGAACGCCTGCGACCACATCGAGTGCTTCTAAGAAATGAGGCCGAATGCACTCTCACTTCAGTTTTGACTTCAATTCCGGCGTAAACTCCAATAGTTCCACCGGGGCGCCATCGTGAACGATCATCGCTACCATCACGCCGTCGCTCGGACTATTCGGCGGCGTCAGAATCTCCTTCCCTTCCAGCGCCTTTGCAAGATCATCCACCTCAAACGCAACGTGCGGCACGGTCTTGATGACTTCGGGATAAGGCGCATCCGCGTCAAAGCGCATCCACTGAATGCCGTAAGGACAGAAATCAAATCCCGACACGTAGATTTTGAGCCAGGGCAAGTACCGCTCGTCAGGACGAGGCGTATTGGTCGGAATCCCAATGTGGTGGTATCGCCATCCGTCGACGGCAGTCGCGGACGGGAGCTCGTGACCCGGCCTTCGCGGCTTCACCGCGACAGAGGTTCCTTTCGGATTGTTCTCGCTCAAGCTCGTCTCCTTCAAGACTGCGCTACCAAACCACGCACCGATCCGCGTCTGTCCTCGTCATCTGCGACCCGGCCGGGCAGCTGAACGCAGCCGCAAACGGCGGAAAGTTAGACAGCGGCCCCAACACCCGGTACTTTGCCACCGGATGCGGATCGCCCTGCACCATCAGCTTCTGCGACTCCGGCCGCGTCTCATCCCCTCTGAACTGACCCCATGCGATAAAGAACTGCTGGTCCGGCGTGAACCCGTCGATCTTCACATCCGATTGTCCCTGCGCCGTCTTCTTGAACGCGCGATACGCAATCTTCAATCCCGACAAATCGCCAATCGACTCGCCCAGCACCAGCTTCCCGTTGATGTGAATGTTGTCCGGCCCGTCAATCGTGAATCCATCAAACTGCTTAACCACGCAAGCCGTCTTCGCGTGAAATTTCTCCAGGTCTTCCGCGGTCCACCAGTTGTCCAGCTTGCCCTGCGCATCAAACTGCGCTCCCTGGTCGTCGAAGCCGTGCGAAATCTCATGTCCGATCACCACGCCGATCGCTCCGTAGTTCACCGCGTCGGTATACTTCATGCTGAACGCCGGCGGCTGCAAGATCCCCGCCGGAAAAACAATCTCGTTCATCAGCGGATTGTAGTACGCATTCGACGTCGGCGGCGTCATGCCCCACCGTGTGCGATCCACGGGCTTCCCGATCGTCGACCAGTTATCCGCCACCTGAAAGCGAGCCCCCGCAATCGTGTCGCCAAAATAATCGCTGCGGTCGATCTTCACGCTCGAGTAGTCCTTCCACTTGTCCGGATAGCCGATCTTCACCTGGAAGTTCTTGATCTTCTCAATCGCCCGCGCCTTGGTCGCCGGCGTCATCCAATCGCTGTCTTCCAGCGTCTCGCGCATCGCCGCAATGATGTTGGCCACCATCGCATCCGCGCGCTTCTTCGCTTCCGGCGGGAAATACCGCTTCACGTACTCCTGGCCCAGCGCCTCGCCCAGCAGCGCGTCAGTCTGTTCAGCGCATCGCGTCCCCCTCGGCTTCATCTCTCCCACGCCGGCCAGTTGCTTCTGGTAAAACTCGAAATGCGCATCCTCAAACGGCGCTGAAAGCGCGTTGGCGCTGTTGTTGATCAGCTGCCAGCGCAGGTAAATCTTCCAATCCGCAAGCGGCGTGGAATCGATCTGCCGCTCAACCTCCGTGAGAAACGCAGGCTGCTCCACGTTGATCGGGCCGGGCTGCACGCTCGCACTCTTCACGAACTCGCTCCAATCAAAATGCGGCGTCATCGCCTGAAGGGAAACAACATCCACAATATGATCAACCGATTTCGGATCGCGCATCGCCACGTTGTCGAGAGTGGCCTTGGCCAGCGCCGTCTCAAACGCCATCACCGTCTGCGCCGCAGCCTTTGCCTCCACCTCTGAAGCTCCGCTCAGCGTGAAAATCTTCGCAACGTAAACAAGGTACTGCGCGCGCGCATCCGCAAAGCGCTTTTCGGTCTTCACGTAATAATCGCGGTCCGGCAATCCCAGTCCGGAAGCGCCCACATCGGCAATCATGTCCGTCGGCGCATGCGCATTCTGCGTTCCCGCAAAATAGAACGGGACCTGCACACCCACCGCTTGCAAATCGCGCAACTCCTGCTGCAATCCCGCCACGTCGTGAATCGCATCAATTTGATCGAGATACTTCTTCAGCGGTGCAATGCCTGCCGCGTCCACAGCCTTCTGATTGATGCACGCCGCGTAAAAATCCCCCGTCAGCTGCGACGTGCTGCCTTTGGGCTGCTCCGGCATGGCCGACACTTCATCCAGAATCTTGCGCAACTGGTCCTTGTTTACCTCACCCGCCTGCCAGCGCCGGCTCCAGCGGTCCATGGAAGGGGGAATCGGATTCTGTGCGCGCCAGCTCCCATTCGCAAAATCGTAAAAGTTGTCGCACGGCTTCACGGACCGGTTCAGGTCGCTCGTCTCAATCCCCTTGAGCGCCGCATCCTGCGCACAACACACCGTTCCCACCGCCAACGCCGCCACAACGATCCCGCAGATCAGCTTCATGCTTCCTCCAAAAAATGCCTCCATGAATGGCATCTCCGGTATACCACGTCCACGCTACCTTCTGTCTCGGTTGGGAAGGAATTCAACCGCTCGGTCACGCGCGCCAGACCGCGCTCCCTGGGCTTTGAAGTGTCACGGAATCCGGCTCCTCAGTCAAAGCTCCTGCTTTTTTGTCGCTGTCTTGATGTATCTGTAATAGACATATTGATAACGGATACATCGAGAGAACCCTTGTCCATCTACGATCTGCTTCTGATTCTTCTGGTCTTTGCCACTGCGACGATTGTTGTCATAGTGGCCGTGGCGCTCTTCCGCCGGCGTTGGGCCGCTGTTGGGCGATTAGTCGCATGCACAGCCGTTACCTGGGTCCTTTACCTGGGAGTGGGAACTGCAGTAGCCCTAAGCACGCCGCAACACATTGTAGCGATCGGGGAGGACCGCTGTTTTGATGAGATGTGCTTCGCGGTGATGGGTTATAACCGCACACCTTCAAGGCTTGCGGGTAGATCCCTTTATTCCGTTCACGTCCGCATTACTAATCGGTCGCGTGGCCGCACGCAGCGGGAGCGCGGCCGAATAGGCGTGTTAATTGACCGGTCCGGCAGGACTTACGAGGTTTCCAGGGAGGGCACGGACGCGCTCTTGGCAGCAGGGACTCCCCGTCTTCCCGGCCTGGATGCCGAAGTTGGCCCGGGCCAAAGTGTTGAAACTACGCTAGTCTTCGATCTGCCAACGGCCGTTGGCTATCCCGGATTCGCGCTTGAGAGTAACTTGGCGATTTATCCTGCGCGTATCGCAATCGGCGATGAGGAACATTTTCTGCACTGGCCCACCGTAGTGCCCCTGGACTGACTCGATGATTCTACGTCGTGGCTGGCTGCGCACCGGCCGAGCTGCTTTTCGGCTCCTGGCCGGAATTGGGAGTCGCCAAGGTTACTTCTGCATCGAATTTCAAGGTAGAATTAGAGCAGCACCATGGCTCTCCATCAGCCCATCCCGGCCCTCCTCTAGCGGCGCCCGCCGCCTGCAGCCGTTTTCCGCCCTTTTCCCGACACAATTTCAAGAGAACCGGCCGCGCGTTTTCGCGCCTTATGAAAAGAGGAACCACCATGATTGATCGCCTGGAACAAATGGAACAGCGTTACGATGAGCTCAGCACCCAGCTCGGCCTGCCTGAGATCATCACCGACCACGAAAAGTATCAAAAAGCCGGCCGCGCCCTGCGTGAACTCGAAGCCCCGGTCATGAAGTTCCGCGAACTCAAGCAGGTCCGTCAAGGCCTCGCGGAAGCGCGCGCGATGCTCTCCGATCCCGACATGAAGGACATGGCAGAAGAAGAAATCGCCTCGCTCGCCCCGCGTGAGCCCGTCCTCGAAGAAGAGATTAAGGTCCTGCTGCTCCCCAAGGATCCCAACGACGACAAGAACGTGATTCTCGAAATCCGCGCAGGCACCGGTGGCGACGAGGCATCACTGTTTGCCGCCGAGGTCTTCCGTATGTACCAGCGCTTCGCCGAGCAGCACCGCTGGAAGATCGAACTGCTCTCGCTCTCCGAGTCCGGCGTCGGCGGCTATAAGGAAGTGATCGCCATCATCGAAGGCGATCGCGTCTACTCGCAGCTCAAGTGGGAGAGCGGAGTCCATCGCGTGCAGCGCGTGCCCGCCACTGAAACCCAGGGCCGGGTTCACACCTCGGCCATCACCGTCGCCGTCCTGCCTGAAGCGGAAGAAGTCGACATTAAGATCGAAGCCAAAGACATCCGCATTGACACCTTCTGTTCCTCCGGCCCCGGCGGCCAGTCAGTTAATACCACGTATTCTGCGGTACGCATCACCCACCTGCCGACGAATACCGTCGTCAGCTGCCAGGACGAAAAATCGCAGATCAAGAACCGAGAAAAAGGCATGCGCGTTCTCCGTTCCCGCCTCTATGAAATCGAAATGGACAAGCAGAATGCCGAGCTCGCCAAGGAGCGCAAGCAGATGGTTGGCTCTGGCGACCGCAGCGAGAAGATCCGCACCTACAACTTCCCGCAGAACCGACTCACCGACCACCGCATCGGCCTGACGCTGCATCAACTCGACCTCGTGATGGAAGGCCGCCTGCAGCCCATCGTCGACGCGTTGATCGCCCACTACCAGGCCGAGCAACTCAAGTCTGACAACAGCCAGGCGGCGTAATCCTTGCCCAACCTGGTCGGAGCTTTGAAAGGGCACGACTTTAGTCGTGCCGCAAATCGCTATAAGTGAGCTAGAGGGCTTTAGCCCTCGAATGAGTTCTCAGCGAAATTCGTGCGCCATCCTCCAAGGCTGCTTCCCATGCCCTCTTTGCGCGACCAACTGAATCTGGCCGAGAACCGCTTGATCGGCGGCACTCACCCTGCACGCGCTCGACAGGACGCGGAAACTCTTCTTCGATTCGTTCTCGATAAGAACCGGGCATGGCTGATCACGCATCAGGAAGTAGCGCTTTCGACCGAGGAGGCCATTTACTACGGCGAAATGGTCGAACGGAGAGCGACAGGTGAGCCCATCCAATACATCACCGGCGAAGCCGAGTTCTACGGCCTTCCGTTTCTCGTAACGCCAGATGTGCTCATTACACGCCCAGAGACAGAACACCTCGTCGAAAAGGTAATTGCGCTAGCTCACCAATTCCGCAAACCTCGCATTGTCGATATCGGCACGGGCTCAGGCGCAATTGCAATCGCGCTAGCCAGCCATCTGCCTCACGCCGCAATCACGGCCATCGACCTGTCGACGTCAGCTCTCGCAATCGCCCAGAAAAACGCCAAACACAACGGAGTGGCAATTCGCTTTCTCCAAGGCGAACTCCTCGACCCTGTAGCCGGAGAAGAATTCGAAATTATTGTCTCCAACCCACCCTACGTCCCCACCACCGACCGCGATTCGCTCTCCGTCGAAGTTCGCGACCACGAGCCCGCGCTAGCCCTCTTCGCCGGCGCCGACGGCCTTGACATCTACCGCCGCCTCATCCCCCAGGCCTTCACCGGTCTCGTCCCCGGCGGCTATCTAGCCCTCGAAATCGGCTACGGCCAGTCTCAGTCAATCGAAGCCCTGCTTGCCGCCTCCGGCTTCAAACAAATCGAGTTCGTACCAGACCTCCAATCCATCCCAAGAGTCGCCGTCGCCCAACACCCCTGAGGCCCAGTCAATCAATGTCCGATGCAAACTCGCTAACTCCGCCTAAGCGGTGCTAACTCCGCGCAAGCGGAACTAACCCGCGTCAGCAGCGCCAACCCGCAGCGGATGCGATGCCACGCTCCTGTTGTAGACTTTTCCGGAAAGGAATTCACTCGTGCCATCCTCCAAAGGTTATGCCGCTCTCGACGCCCAGTCCCCGCTCGTGCCCTTCAACTTCACGCGCCGCGAGCCCGGTCCCACTGAAATCGCCATTGAAATCCTCTACTGCGGCGTCTGTCACTCTGACCTCCACATGGCTCGCGATGAGTGGGGCCAGTCCATCTATCCGATGGTCCCCGGCCATGAGATTGTAGGCCGCGTTGTTGCGATGGGAAATTCGTCCAAGAAGTTCAAGCTCGGCGAGATCGCCGCAGTCGGCGTCATCGTCGACTCCTGCCGCCACTGCGCTCCCTGTTCCAGCGGCGAAGAGCACTTCTGTGTGGAAGGCGCCACGCTCACTTACGCTGCGCCCGACCGTGTCGATGGCTCCATCACCATGGGCGGCTACGCTTCCAATTACGTTGTGGACGAGCGCTTCGCCCACCGCGTGCCCGCAAATCTTAACCTCGCAGCAGTCGCGCCGTTGCTCTGCGCCGGCATCACTACCTACTCACCGCTGCGCCACTGGAAGGTTGGTCCCGGCAAGAAGGTCGGCATCGTCGGACTCGGCGGACTTGGCCACATGGCGCTCAAGTTTGCTCACGTCTTCGGCGCTCATGTCGTGCAGTTCACTCGCAACCTGCCCAAGAAGGACGACGCGCTCAAGCTCGGCGCCGACGAAGTGGTCCTCTCCACCGACCCTGAAGCTATGAAGGCTCACACCAACTCGTTCGACTTCATTCTCGACACCGTTTCCGCACCGCACTCCCTCGACGACTACATCGTCCTGCTGAAAAAAGATGCCACCATGTGCCTCGTCGGCCTGCCCGATACGCCATCCTCATTTGGCATCTTCAACATGATCGCTCGCCGCGCCTCCATCGCCGGCTCCATGATCGGCGGCATGGTCGAGACCCAGGAAATGCTCGACTACTGCGGCCAGCACAACATCGTCTCGGATGTTGAAGTTATTCCAATTCAAAGGGTCAACGAAGCCTTCGAGCGCCTGTTAAAGCAAGACGTGAAATACCGCTTCGTCATCGACATGGGCTCGCTCAAGTAGCCTGGGAGTCAGAAGTCTATTCAAGGATGCGGTCATCATGCGCAATGGCAAAAACAGATTGTCAAGTGACCGTAGCGCTGCCAAGGGAGTCGAAGGACCTGCGGTTGCTCTTGCCCTTGCTTTTTGCCGCGCGCCCCATCCATTCCGCTTCTTTCCGCGGAATTTGTGGGAAACCACGAATCTCCTGTGAGGTATAGCGCGCGTCTGCCGTACCGCAGGGGGCAGGGGCCTGTCCCATAGGGACAGGATGAGAATAGCCCAGGGCAAGCGAAGCGCTGCCCTGGGAAAGCTCCCAATGAAGCCTTCGCGTCCTGGGACGCGGCGCAGACGCTCTCCATTTGCGGCTTCCTCCTGCCGCAAACGCAACCAAGCCAGTGCGAGCCTCCCGCGAGCATCTGCCGCATCGCAGGTGCTACTGCGTCACCCCGCCCGGCGGTACATGCTCTTCCAGGTAGCGCGTAAACAAGCTGAACAAATGCAGCGACGTTCCCTTCCCTTCTGAAAGCGCGTGGGTCCTGTTGGGATACACCATGAAGTCGAACGGTTTGTCCAGTTCCACAAGTTTGTTGATCAACAGCTCAGTCCCCTGGTAGTGAACATTGTCGTCGCCGGATCCGTGCACCATCAGCAAATGCCCGGTCAGTCCAGCGGCAAAACTGATCGGCGATCCATCGTGGTAGCCCTGCTTGTTCTCGTCCGGCAATCCCATGTACCGCTCCTGGTAAATGGTGTCGTAGTGGCTCTCATCGGCCACCGGCGCAAGCGCGATGCCCGTCGTGAACACTCCCGGATAGCGGAACATCACGTTGAGCGTGTTCGATCCGCCGCCGCTCGCACCCCAGATCGCCATCCTTGATATGTCAATGTAATTCCGTTCGCGCGCCAGCTCTTGAATCGCTTGCACCTGTTGCGCCGACGACAGAACGCCCACCGCGCCATACACGATCTTCCGCCATTCGCGCCCCTTCGGCGCCGGTGTTCCCTGGTTGTCGAAGCTGATCACCAGGTACCCCTGCTGCGCGATAGCGTCAAAAAACAACCCTAGGCCGCCGTCCCAACTGTCGCGCACCGTCATCGCCGCTGGTTCACCGTAAACATACACCAGCACGGGATATTTCTTGCCCGGATCGAAATCCGGAGGCTTGATCATCCACCCATCCAGCGTCACGCCGTTCGCCACCGGAACCTGCATGAACTCCTTCGTCGATCTCAGCAGCGGCTCTGCCTTCGTTTTCAACTCGGAGTTGTCGACAAGCATCCTGATCGGCTTGTGATCGGGGAGGCTCACTATCTCGATATCGGTGGGCCGCGTCGAGTTGTTGAAGGCATGCAGCGCCCATCGCGCATCCGGCGCAATACCGTAATAGTGCATCCCCGGCTCAGCCGGGGGTGTCACGCGCTCCGGCACGCCCTGCCCATCCAGCCGCGATCGATACAAATACTGCCGCACCGCATCGCCAGGCGACGCCAGAAAGTAGAGCCACCCTCCCTTCACATCCATCGCGACTTTCTCAATCAAGTCCGCTTGAAAGTTGGTGATCAGTCGCGCCTGCCCAGTCTTCCGATCCACGCGATACGCATGACGCCAGCCGTCGCGCTCACTGATCCACAACAGGTCCGCACTCTTACCCGCCCCATTCTGCTCAATCCAATCCAGCGGCGAAGGAACAACCCATGCCTTGTCCTTGTCTTCAAAGAACAGCCGAGTCTCGCCTGTCTTTGCATTCGCCAGCATCAGGTCATTCGTGTCCTGCCGGCGGTTGATGTACTCAACCATGACTTCGGAGGAATTGCCAGCCCAATCCATCTCCGCAATGTAGTGGCTGCGCGCATCACCCGGCAGTTTGATCCACTCGGTAGGGCCGCCATTCGCGGCCACAACACCCGCACGCACAGCGGAGTTTGTCGTCCCGGGCTGCGGATATTTGTACTTGAACGTCACCGGGTATTCAGCTTCCGTGTCATTGATCAGCGTGTATTCACCCACTCCTGACTGGTCGAACTGCCAATACGCAATCGACTGGCTGTCCGGGCTCCAGCGGAAGCAATTACGCAGATCAAGCTCCTCTTCGCTCACCCAGTCCGACGTGCCGTTGATTATGTCCGACGATCCATCCGACGTCAGTTGCGTAATCTTCCCGGTCGCCAGCTCTTCCACGTAGATGTTGTTGGCGCGCACCCAGGCCACGTGCGTCGAATCCGGTGAAAACGTCGCAAACATCAGCGTCGACTCCGGAGCATCGCCTCCCAGCTTTTTCAGACGGTCCGCTGGCGCACTTACCGCGCTGTCGAAGACCCAGTAATCGCCGCGCGTATTCTGCCGCCACACCTTCTTTGAATTCGTAAAGACCAGCAGCTTCTTCCGGTCCGCCGACCACGAATACTCTTCAATGTTGATTGGATCGGTCTTGCCTGCAGGCACAAGCTGCGCCGCAGCAATCAGAACTGTGCGCTTGCCGGTCGCCGTTTCGTAAGCAACAATGTCCGTGCCCTTGCCATTCGCGGCAGGCTCAAGAATGGTGTAGTTATCGCCGTCATTCTGCCACGCCAGCTGCACTGACTTGCTGCTGTACGTGCGCGAGTTGAAGATCGCATCCAGTTCCTTCGCCATCGGCTGAGGCGGCATTTGCGCTGCCACCTGGGCGTGAACGCACGAGGACAACAGTCCAATCGACAGAATACGGAGCAGAAGCTTCGCAGGGTGCATGGTAGGACCTCCGAATAATCCAGTGGTTTTCGAAATGAGGATGAGCGATTGCGCTTTCAAAATCTTTGAAGCGCGCCTTTATTGCGAGGCCCGGCCCGTCTTATCCAATTCTCGATAGAATCCAAGATCTTTTCCGCTCAGGCTCTTGGCGATGTACGCAATCTGCCCGTAGTGCAGCCCGAAATGCTCCACCACCTGGTAGACCGCCTCCAGCCCGCTCACGTGATAGCCCTGAATCTCATACGGAGCAACCAGATCGGCCTCAGTGAGTTGCTCCAACACCCGCCGCGCCTCGTCCATCGTCGCACCCAGCCGTTCCAGCAATCCCGCCGCCGTCATCCCGCCCTCAGCCGAAAACTCGGCGGGCCGATCGCGCTTATCTTCGCGCCTCTCAAACGAATCCACCAGCCACTGCCGCACGTTTCCGTTCAGATGAAGAATCAGATTCCCCACGCTGTTGCAAGCCTCATTCGGCCGCCACCACACCTGCTCCTCGGTCAGTACTTCCACACTTGCCCTGAGCCGCGGCCAATGATGGTCCAGCAGCTTTCGCTGCGAAAACTCCAGAAACAGCGCAGTCACATTTCCTTCGCCGGTACTCATCGCAATTCCAATTCCTCTTTTGCAGCAATCACTCGCCTGGAGACCACCAGTGTTGACGCCTGCAATACAGAGCCAGCAGCTAGAAGCTAAGAGCTGGCAGCTGTCTTTTCATGTATCCGCATGTGGTAATTAAACACAACAAGCACCAGGATCCCGAACACCATCGCCAGAATCGCCAGCGGCGCGCCATACGGATACCCCTCCGTCAGCGCAAACCGAATCAGCACAATCGACACCACAAACGCCGCCGAGCGAAACACAAATTCGTAATGCCCCGAAACCACAATCGACAGAATCAGCACCAGCACATCGGTAAAAATCATCACCGTGAAAAGATCGTTATAGAACGTGGTCACGTGGGTCGTCCCCGTCTGTCCGGTCATCGCATCGCGAACCACGTCCATCCCGAACAGCCCAATGTTGTAGGCCGCCATGGTCAGCAGCAGAGCGCCCAGGCCCAGCGCCACGCCCTTCTTCTGCGCGACGAATCGCATCCGTGCCAGCGAAGGAGCACCCTCGCCCATTTGCGCGGTGCTTCCCTTGGCCACGTGCTGAAACACCGCCACCAGCAGGTACATCAGAAACCCCGCCCACATATCCACAAACAGCGGCAGCGCTTCCCACGTCAGCGTGTGTTTGGTCACCATCTCCGCCGCTTCGGCAATATCCTTGAAGACCTCTCGGATAAAGATCAGCGAAACAATTTCAAACTGGTAAGCGATCGATTTCGTAGTCGACTCGTGCAGCGCCCCAATCAGCGTCACCACTTCGTAAAACAGAATGAAGTTGAACGGAGTCGAGATGGCGACCAGGTAGTTCTCGCCTGCCCCGGCAATCAGCGCAGGCGGATGCGGGAGCGTTTTGGCCAGATAGATCATCAGAAGGTGAATCGCAAACCCAGCGATTCCCAATCGGATGACAAGGTGCTTCAACGCCGTCTTGTTGCGCTCTGAAAAGATCCGGTCATGCGAAGCAGCAACCTTCAGCCAGATAGCTGCAGGTGCCTGTTCACCAATCCCTTCGTCTTCGATCTCAAGATTCGTCATCGTATGTTCTTGCCCGGTCACCGCGTCAGGAGTCACCGCAAAGGCTCTGAAACGCAACAACTTCGTCCGGAGGAATGTCGAGCTTCAATGTAAGTCCTTGTGCAGAGTTTCCTTAGCTTACCGTACGGAACCACAGCCGCACACCGCCGAATTGCGGAATCCCCCATTGCAGGGATAAGATTCCCACTGTAATCGTTTCCAAAAAGGACCCTCCATGCGCATCTTCGTCTCGCTTTTCCTCGCCGCCCTTGCTCTCGCCTCCATTTCCTTCGCAACCGAAGCGGCCGCCCAGTCGCAGGTGGCATTGACGCCCCCCATGGGCTGGAACAGTTGGAACTACTTCGCGGAACGCGTCACCGACAAGGACATCCGCGACTCCGCCGATCAGATCGTCGCCACCGGCATGAAAGACGCTGGCTACATCTACGTCAACATCGACGACACCTGGGAGGGCCAGCGTGACGCCAACGGCGTCCTCCACACCAACTCCAAATTCCCTGACATGAAGGCCCTGGCCGACTACGTCCACTCCAAGGGCCTCAAAATCGGTATCTACTCCTCGCCTGGCCCCAAAACCTGCGCCGGCTTCGAGGGCTCGCTCGGCCACGAGGAGCAGGACGCCCAACTCTACGCCTCCTGGGGCATCGACTACCTCAAGTACGATCTCTGCAGTTTCATCCCTGCAGTGATGGAAAAGCAGGCCCCCCATGACAAAGCCGCGCAGATGCGCCTCATGATCGCCGCCTATGACAAGATGTCCAAAGCGCTCAAAGCCACCGGCCGCCCCATCGTCCTTTCGCTCTGTCAATATGGTTGGGATTCGGTCTGGGAGTGGGCGCCCGCTCTCGGCGGCAACCTCTGGCGTACCACCGGCGACATCGAGCCCAACTGGGACCGCATTTACGACATCCTTGAGCAACAATCCGGCCTTACCAGCTACGCCGGCCCCGGCCACTGGAACGACCCCGACATGCTTGAAGTCGGCAACGGCAAGCTCAGCCTTGCCCAAAACCGCTCCCACTTCTCCATGTGGGCCATGCTCGCCGCACCTCTCCTCGCCGGCAACGATCTGCCCCACATGAAGCCGGAGATCAAGTCCATCCTCACCAACCACGACGTCATCGCCATCGACCAGGATCCGCTCGGACACCAGGCCCGCCGCGTCTACACCTCTGGTGAAGTGGAAGTATGGTCCCGCGAGCTCAAGGACGGAGCCATTGCCCTCGCCATCCTCAATGCCGGCAGCGACCTCTACACCACCCATCCGTTCCATCTGGACCTGGCCAGACTCGGCCTGCACGGCACGCAGGCCGGCAAAGATCTCTGGACCGGCAAGACCGTTCACCTCACTGACAATCAACCGCTTGAACTCCCCAGCCGCGATATTCTCCTCGTCCGGATTGACGCGCCAAAGTGAAGCAGTCCAGCATCAGAAAATCGATGAAATCGGTGCCCCAGGTTTCGCTTCAGAGACCTGGGAAAGCAGGAAGCTCAAATAACTACGTGCTCCATGCCTGCGCGTTTTCCAGCGTAGGGACGAGAAGCTACCAAGCCCATGCGAGCGGGTAGCAAGTGGCCGCCGCACTGCAGATGCCCCATCGGCACCAGGTCGGAGAATGGAGGGACGATGAGAACCGTATTGTTCCGACTCAACGGAGCTGTCGAGCGCGATCCCGCCATCGATGCGTGGCTGAAAGCGCATGCAGGTGAATTGGGCGCCATCGCGCAGCAGTGGTTTGATGTAATGCGAAAATGCGGAGACGAAGTCCGTGAGCTCCTGCATGACGGCTGTCCGGTCGCATGTCTAGGCGACGCGCCATTCGGCTACGTCAATGTCTTCACTTCGCATGTGAACGTGGGTTTCTTTCAAGGCGCATCGCTGCCGGATCCGGCCCGCCTGCTGCAAGGCACCGGCAAATTCATGCGCCATGTGAAGCTGAAACCAGGAATGCCCATAGACGCCGCGTCGCTCACCAGGTTCATTGAAGCAGCGTACTCAGATATCAAAGCCCGCGTCGAAAACAGCTAGCCCGCCGTCCAAGTCTCACTTTTGAAGATGGGAAAGCATACACTCGACGGTCCACCGCTCACTGTCCACTGTTCACTGCTATTGTTCCCGCAGCGTCTTCATCGGGTCCATCTGCGCCGCGCGATACGCGGGCACGCTACTCGCAGCCACACCCACCACTAGCAGCAGCGCTGACGTCACTGCAAACGTCAGCGGATCGAACGGGTGTACCCGGAACAGCATCGTCGCCATCAGCCGCGTCAGCATGGCCGAGGCAGCCAGGCCCGCAGCCACTCCCAGCAGCGCCAGCATGAAGCCGCGCTTCACAATCATGCCCAGCACATCCCGCCGCTGCGCCCCCAAAGCCATGCGCAGGCCGATCTCGAGCGTGCGCTGCACCACGATATAAGAGAGCAGTCCATACAGCCCGATTGCCGCCAGCACCAGAGCAATCGCCGCGAATCCCGTCAGCAGGAACGTCTGAAAGCGTGGCTGCGCTGTGGACTTCGAGATGATTTCGTCCATGGTTGAGACCTGGTAAAGCGGCACGCTCTTGTCCAGCTCATGAATCGCCGCAGCCACCGCCCCTTGCACTGACATCGGGTCCACGTTGGTGCGAATCACCATGTAGGGATTGGTGATCACTGCCTGCGCGAACGGAAGATAATACTGCGGATCAGCCTCTGCCGTTAGCCCTTTGCGCTTGATGTCGCCGACCACTCCCACCACCTCCCGCATCGGCGAATTGAAAACGTCGTCTCCCACCCGCACCTGGATATGCTGGCCCAGGGGATTTTCGTGCGGAAAATACTTCTTGGCAAATGCCTGGTTGATGACAATCGTCGCCGGTCCCTTGAGCCCGTCGCGCTCGTCAAACGTGCGCCCCGCAATCAGCGGAGTACGCATCGTTTCGAAGTACCCCGGCATGATCACGCCCAGTGACTCGCTCGGCTCGTCGCCCTTGGCCATCGGCCTGCCTTGAATGTTGAACGAGACCGTAACGTTGCTGGAGTTCATCGGCAGCGGCCAGCCCGCGGATGCCGACCCTACGCCCGGCACAGCGGCAATGCGCGCAAGCATCTGTTGATAAAACAAAAAATGCTGATCGTGCTGCATCTTCAAAAACGAAACCCCCGCGCGCATGGTCAATACATGCTTTGAATCAAATCCCGGGTCAACATTGACGATGCGAATAAAGCTGCGAACCAGCAGCCCCGAGCCAATCAGCAGCACCATGCCGATGGCAGTCTGCGCAATCACCAATCCGTTGTGCAGCCGATTCTGTCCCCGGACTCCGGCCACGGTCCGCGAGCCCTCACGCAGTGCCTGCGCGGGCGTCGAACGCGCCATACGCAACGCCGGCAGCAACCCAAACGCGATGCCTGCCACCAGCGAAACTGCCAAGTCGAATAGCAAAACGCTGCCGTCAATCGACGCACGATTCATGCGTGGAATATCCAACGGCATCAGCCGCTCCGCTGCCTGCACCAGCCCGTATGCAAGCGCAACTCCCGCTGCCCCGCCGCACACCGACAGCGTGACCGACTCAACCAGCAACTGGCGAACAATCGCCGTGCGGCTCGCGCCAATCGCCGCCCGCAGCGCGAACTCCGCATGGCGTCGTGATCCGCGTGCCAGCAGCAGCCCCGCCACGTTCGCGCACACAATCAACAGCATCAACGTGACTGCGCCAAACAGAATGCGCAGCGCCGGCCGCACGTCGCCCGTCATGTGCGCGAGTTCAGGCTCAACCAGAGCCGATGAAAACTGCTTGTCGTTGTCCGGGTATTCGCGAGCCAGATTGCCCGCAACCAAATTCATGTCAGCTCTCGCCTGGTCGAGCGTTGCCCCGGTCTTGAGCCTGCCAATCACCGCCAGTACATTGAACCCGCGCTGCACCGTCTTCGGACTCGTGCCGTCCGCATCGTCGGCAATCGACTTCCAGAGAGCCGGCCCCGGATTCTCCAGCGGAAACTGGAACCCGCGCGGCATCACACCGGCGACCACAAACTTCTCGTCGTCCATTTGAATCGTCTTGCCAACAATATTCTTGGACCCGCCAAAGTTCGACTGCCAAAGCGCATAACTCAGCATCACCGCGCGATTTCCAGGCTTCTCATCCTGCAGATTGAAGTCCCGCCCCAGCATGGGCGCAACGCCGAGCAGTTGAAAGAAGTTCGACGACACCACCTGCGCATCCATCCGTTGCGCGTCCCCGTCCTGCTGCAGAATCACCGGGCTCTGCGCGTAAGACGCCATCGACTCAAACGTATGGTTTTGCGCGCGCCAGTCAAAGTAATCCGGGTAGCTCACTGACTGCGGCACAACCCCCGGCAGCGAATGGTCCTGCAGGCTCAGCCACATCAATCGATCCTGTTCAGGGAACGGCAGCGGCCTCAGCAGCACCGCATTCACCAGGCTGAAGATGGCAGTCGTCGCGCCAATCCCCAGCGCGATGGTCAGAATCGCCGTCAAAGCAAAACCAGGGCTCTTCGTGAGCTGGCGAAACGCAAATTTCATGTCCGCCCAAAGACTCTCCGCCAGCGGCCACATCCAGGCTTCGCGTCCGCGCTCATGAATCCGTGTCACGTTGCCAAACTCCCGCCGCGCCGCCCGCTCCGCATCCTCGCGGCTCATCCCCTCGGCCATCAGTGCCTCCGTCTTCTCCGCCAGGTGCTGCTCAATCTCCTCGGAGAGATCGTTGTAAATCCCTTGCCGCGTCACAAGCTGCTTGAGCCAACGCATACTCCTCCTAGGATTCATTTGGCGAAAGAACCAGCGAGATTCCTTCGAGCATTCGTTCGAAACTGGAAATCTCGTGCTCCAGGTGTTTCTTGCCCGCGGACGTGATGCGATAGGTGCGCACTCTGCGATTGGATGCCGAGATCTCCCACTCCGCCTGCACAAGGCCCTCCCGCAGCAGCCTCTGAAGCGCAGGATACAGAGAGCCTTCTTCCACCTGCAGAAGTTCATTCGACCGTTGCTTGATGTGTTGTACAAGTGCGTAGCCATGCATCGGCTCACGCAACACCGACCGGAGAATCATCATCTCCAGTGCGCCACGAAAGAGGTCGCGTTGTTCAGTTTTCTTCGAGAATGCCATAAGGCCTATGTCAAACAAGCCTAGAGTAAAATAGTATAAAGATTCCGTCAAGTTAAATTACAAGAACAGATAGATTGCTCGTAGGGAAGCAAACAGCCCCACGCGCCAATCGGTGCGTGAGGCTGTTTGTGGTAGTGCAGGAACAATCAAATTTAGGGGTGCTTACAGCCGTGCGTCACGCCTGTCAACACGTTGTTGGCCGCCGTGAGCGTCTCGTCATAGCAGCCGCCGGGGTAGTTGTTCGTGCGATAAGTCTGTGACGCGTTCGACGCATCGGTATAAGTACCCGCTGCATTCACCGCCTGATCGTCCTGCGACTTGGTTTCTTCGAAGGTCGTCGTCAAGCGCGGCGGAACACCAAACCCGCCACTGCTGGCAGTCGTGAGCTGATACTGCTGGTCGAAGCTGACGTTCTCGTACAAACCACCGCCTGAGAGCGAGCCATAGGCGAAGTTCACGGTAATCGGATACGAGTAGTGCTGCTCGTCGATCGCAGTGGACCAGCCCTGCTGCGTGGTGACCACCGAATCCAGCGTGGTGCCCTGCTGGGCATTCTGGATATCCGGCGATTCAGTCGCGGGGTTCACGTCGAACTCCTGCTTATTGTTGAAGGTGATCTTCTGCGCCAGTGTCGTTTCCACGCGTCCATGCGAAGTGTTGACATAGCCCTTGATGACGAACGAGCGGTCCGAGTCGTCGCTGATGGTGCCGGTATATTCGCCGGTGGTCGAGTCATAGCTGATGTTCTGCGTCAGCACCGGCGAGGGCTCGGTAAGCGTGTTTTCCAGCACGCCTCCTGTCACCTTCTTGCTCTGGTGGTCCTGGTAGACCAGCAGATTCGCCGTAGCCAGAAAGTAGGAATCGGCATTGAAGACGCTGACCGCCACGGTGTGCGTGCTGCCGTCAGACAGCAGCCCGGCAAACGGTGTCAGGTTCACGCGGAAAGGCTTGAAGTCGTGGGTCTGGTTGGCGACGATCGGAAGCCACAGGTTGGGGTCAATGCCGCCCGTGTTAACGAATGGATAAACCGGCGCTACACCTGCCGGATTGCCGTCAACCCAGATCTCAGTCTCGCGGAAGGCAGTGCCGCCGTAGGACTGCAGATTGTTTTCCTCGCTGTCTGGCACATTGAAGTAGTAGAACTCGTCATTGCTCTGCGGCTGCGCAATCACATCGAGATAAACCCGCTCCACATTCTCGGGCAGGTTGAGCGTCTGCGAAATGGTGTCTGTCGTCGTATTCAACGTGCCCGCGCTGCCGCCCGGACCGTTCACGGGAACCACAATGTCAGGCACCGCTGGAGCCGGATTCATGCGATTCGCGGGATAAAACTCCAATGCCGCATTCGCATAGATGATGCCGTTGTAATCCGTGCCGTTGTAGACGCCGACAAAGTTGCCAAGAATGGCCTGGCCAGACTGCGTTGAACTGAAGATGTAGGACAGATCCGTGACATCGCGCTCTACGTGCCAGTCAGGGCTGAGGGTCGAAGTGGGCTCAGACGTGGTGCCGTAGTAAATGCTCGCATCCCCCAGGTAGAACGATGCCGTGCGGTCGTACTGGATACCGGCCGTCACGGTAAAGTCCGCAGTAAACACCACCTTGGCCCACGGTCCCGGGCAGTTCGCCGGCGGCGCATAGGAATAGGGTTTAGCGTTGAAGTCAGCAAATTCCAGGTTGCTGAATAGCTGAACCGTGCAGGGCTTTGTTGTGGGACGGGGAACCAGCGGCTCGGCCGTGACCGGGTTCAATGAGCCGACCTGCGGCGTATCGGGAGCAAGAACAACTTGCGCACCGGCAAACGCAACGGGAAGAACTGCCAGCGTCGCAAGTGTCAGAAGGCGGGAAAAATGTTTGTTCATAGGATTGATCCTTCGAGTGGAGTCTCAACGTGGCACTGACAATAGCACGTCAAAGTGACTATATCGAGCAAATAAATGATTGTTTGGAGAGAATTTTGCGAGATATTTGCACAATATGCGCAAAACCCGAATGCCCGCTCCAGCAAGACCAAAGCTGCAAGCTAGCAGCTACTCTTTCGTCCCAGGCAGACCCCGAACCAGCCGCGCTCGTCCGTCCAGCTCTCCACCGGCTCAAAGCCCGACGCCTCAAGCAGCGCCTCCGCCTGCCCCGGCCGGTACTTGTAGCTGTTCTCGGTATGGATGCTCTCGCCCGCCGCAAAATCCACCTCGAGTTCCAGCCCCTCCAACCGAACCGTCTGCTCCACCGTGCTCTCCAGGTGCATCTCAATCCGCGACTCAGCCGGATTCCAGACCGCGCGGTGCGCAAACGCCTCCATGTCAAAGCCCGCGCCAAGCTCGCGATTCAGTCGCTCCAGCAGGTTCATGTTGAAGGCTGCCGTCACCCCGGCCAGGTCGTCATAAGCCGCCAAAAGAAGCGAGTCCTCCTTAACCAGGTCCACCCCCAGCAGCAGGCAGTCTCCCGGATTGAGTTCCGCCCATACCCGCTCCAGCAACTCCGACGCCTCCCAAGGCTCAAAGTTCCCAATGCTCGACCCGATATAGAGCACCAGCCGCCGCTCGCCGGCCTCGGCTGTGCCGTATTCAATTCCACGCGTATAGTCAGCTATCCGGGGCGATACCATTACCCCGTCGAACTCCTGTTCGATCCGCTCCCGCGCCGCATCGAGTGCGCTCGCTGAGACGTCCACCGGCTCGTAGATCACTGCACCTTGGTGCGCCACCGCTGCCGCCAGCAGCAGACGAGTCTTATCCGCGGAGCCGGCGCCCAGTTCCGTAATCCGCAGCGGCTGGCCCTCCGCTGCCCGCGCGATCATCTGCCCGGCGTGAGCGGAGAAAATCCCCCGCTCCGTGCGCGTCAGATAGTACTCGGGAAGCTCGGTAATCTCCTCGAAAAGCCGGGACCCGGCCTCGTCGTAAAACAGCCAGGCCGGCAACCGCTTGGGCGTCGCCGTCAGGCCCTCCCAGACCGCCGAAGCCATCTGGCCATCAATTTGTGTGCTTGTATCCTGCGGAGCGGTCTTCGTCATTCTTTGCCTTGGATGCCGCTGGTTCTGCAAACGTTACTTGATATTCGTCGCATTTAAGAAGCGAGCCGGATGCCGGAAAACTGCCACCGCGTCTCCGGCGCAAAAAAGTTCCGGTAGCTCGCCCGAATATGCGCCGCCGGCGTCACGCACGACCCGCCCTTGAGCACCATCTGCCCGCTCATGAACTTGCCGTTGTACTCACCCAGAGAGCCCGCTGCGGGCCGGTAGCCCGGATAGCCAAGGTACGCGCTCGCCGTCCACTCCCAGCAATCCCCAAAGAACTGCGTCCCGCTCTGCTTCTTGACCCCTTCCGTCGCCGCCACTGGCATCAACCGTCCCGATTCCAGCAGGTTCCCTTCAACCGCCAATCCCTCCGCCGCTGTCTCCCACTCAAACTCGGTAGCCAGCCGCCGTCCCGCCCATCGCGCATACGCATCGGCTTCAAAATAGCTGATGTGGGTTACTGGCGCATGCTCCATTCGCTTCAGCGGCTGTTCTCCGCGCAGCGTGAACAAGCTCCAGTCTCCGCTCTCGCTTGTCCAGTAAAGCGGCGCCCGCCAGCCGCTAGCCTTCACCATCGCCCACCCCGCCGACAACCAGAACTCGGGATGCCGGTACCCGCCGTCTTCCATGAACGCTGCATACTCCCCGCAGGTCACCAGCCGCGTAGCCAGCGAGTAAGGCTCAACCCATACCCGATGGCGCGGCGCCTCATTGTCAAAGCAGAATCCCTCCCCACCGTATCCAATGTCCTGCAGGCCCCCGGAAAACTCCTTCAACCCCATTCCTTGTGGGTGCCCGTGACTTTGATTTTGAGACCGCGGAGCCGGCGAAGTCTCTTCGCTCAGATAAACCGGCCGCAGCGGATTGGTAAAGAACGCGTGCAAAATGTCCGTCAGCAATAATTCCTGGTGCTGCTCCTCGTGATTCACGCCCAGTTCAATAAGCTTCAGAGCCTCGGTCTCAGGACTCCCCGCCAGCAGCCGATCAATCCCCTCATCCACATGCTCGCGGTAGCGTAGGACCTCGTCCAAACCCGGCCGCGAAAACGACGACCGCAGCCTCTTTTCGGGAAACTTCGCAAGGGTCTCGTAATAGCTGTTAAATAGCCATTGAAAATCCGCATTGAACACACGATAGCCGGGAAGAAACTCTCTTAGAATGAACGACTCAAAGAACCATGCGGTGTGGGCCAGATGCCACTTCACCGGTGAGGCCTCGGGTGTCGACTGCACCATCATGTCCTCGGGAGTCAGCGGTTCACAGAGAGACAGCGTGCGCCGCCGCGTCGCCCGGAACCTGCCGGCGATCCGGTCAACGTCGATACATCGGGTGGTCGGTGATTGGGAAATCGTGCTCATTTTCGGCCTCCGCGCTGCGAAAAGTGTACCTTGAAGCGGGCTTTTTCCTGCTCCTGGACCGGTATACCTCGTCTGACGCCGAAAAGGCGCGTCAACCATTTGGTGCAAATGACGTCGAAAAGGTGCATGATAGTGTGCAACCAATTCCTTCAGCAGGAGGGAATATGAGCAGCTTCAACTCACGACGCCTCTCGGTGCCGGCCGTTTTTGTAGCCCTCGCAGCGCTCACCATCACAACCCAGGGCTTTGCCGCGTCCGCGGCATCCTCTTTCCAGGCCCCTCCGCAAACCGTGCCGCCCAGCCCGATTGCCCAGGCAGCCACCGTCCAGGCGCATTTCCAGCCCACCGCTGAAGACATTGGCGACTCGATGATTGCGCACCAGCGTTACCAGGCGGCCATTGAGGCCTACAAAAAGGCTCCGAGAAACTCGGCAGATGTGTGGAACAAAATGGGCATCGCCTACCAGATGATGTTCAACCTGGAAGATGCGGCCCGCTGCTACCAGATGTCCCTCAAGCTCAATCCCAGGAATGCCCATGTGCTCAACAACCTTGGCACGGTCTTTGACTCGCAGAAGGACTACGGCGCGGCCGAGCGCCTTTACCGCAAGGCGCTCAAGTACGATCCCAAGTCTGCGCTGATTCACAAGAATCTTGGCACCACCCTGCTCACCGAGCGGAAGTACCGAAAGGGATGGGAACTGTACCAGGCAGCATTGGCACTCGATCCGAATATCTTTGAGAGCAATGCCAATCCCAAGGTCGAAAATCCCGCCTCCGCGCAGGAGCGGGGCGCGCTCAACTACTACATGGCACGGGGTTGCGCGCGCGTGGGCCAGAACGAGTGCGCAATAGAGTATCTGCGTATGGCGCTCAACGAGGGGTTTACCAGCCCGGAGAAGATTGTGGCCGACCACGACTTCGCCATTCTGCGCGGCATGCCGGCCTTCGAGCAGCTTCTCGCCGCCCAGCACGCCCAGTAGCAGCACCTCCGTAGTCTTCCAGGAACTTTCAAACGTCTATCTCCATGGGCCTGCACCAGCGGGCCCGGTTTTGCCGCGTTGCGCCCGTGGAGTCTGCCATGAAAGCCCGTTTGCTATCCGTCCTTCTCTCCTCTCTTGCCCTGACAGCAGTTCTAGCCGCACAGGATCCTGGCAGCGCGCCTCCCACAGGACAACAGCAATCTGGCCAGGGGCGCCGCGGAGGATTTGGTGGCATGATGGGCGGACGAGGCACCATGGGAACGGTCACTGAAGTCGCTGCCGACCATTACACCATCAAGACCGAAAACGGCGAGACCTACATCATCCATTACAGCGTGAACACGCGCATCCTCAAGCAGGCGGCCGGCGCAGGCCAGCGCGGCGGTAGTGGTGAAGGCGCAGAGCGCACTCCTCCGACCCCCATCAAGCCAACAGACATTAAGGTCGGTGACGCGATCGCTGCCATGGGCGAGATAGATGCCGCGGCCAAGTCCGTCGGAGCCGTCACCGTAATCCAGATTGACCCGGAACGCGCCAAACAGATGCGCGAGATGCAGGCCAACTACGGCAAGACCTGGCTGGCAGGCAAAGTGACCGCAATCGACGGTGTGAAGGTGACCATCCAGGGCGTAAACGACAACGCCCCGCGCACCTTTGTCGCCGACGAGAACACCACCTTCCGCAAGCACCGCGAGCCAATCACGCTGGGTGATATCCAGGTAGGCGACGCGGTCCGGGTGGAAGGCGCCGTGAGGGACGGAAGCTTTCTGGCAACAACAGTGAACGCCATGACCCCTCCGCCGGAAAGCAGCGTCCCGCGGAATGCGCCAGCACCACAGAAGCAGTAACTCGTCGGTCAGAGCAGGCGGGTTGCTCGCCTTGGCTGTCGCAGTATGAATAGCTACCCCCGGGCCTGCCCTGAGCAAGGCCAAGGGCGTCGCTTCTGGGGCATGGGAAGCACGAACCCCTTGCGACGGGATAGCAAGCGTCTGCCCCACCCCAGGTGGCTACAGCAAATCCTGAGATGCTGTAACCCGAAACCACAATACTGAAGTTGACGCGACCATCAGGGAAAGGCAACCTTGCTCAACGCCCCAGAGGACACACCTTCTCAGGATTTGCTCTGATGCCCCAATCTCGCCATGCATCTGTTCTTGGGGTTAGGGTGAGAAGCAACCCCGCTCGCGCGTGCTTACACCAAATCGACTCAATCTCCATCTCCCTGATTTCTTCCGACAGGTATTGTGTGCCAGCCGTCGCACAAATCTCGGCGCCCCCAGCCGATTCAAGGACCGCTCGCGTCCGTCTATCTTCCCGAGCGCGATATTCTAGAACCAGCCCTATAAACAAACTTCGACTGACGGGAATAGTCCGGCCCATAGAGAATGCACGCGCGCATTTGACATGATGACTTCGCGATGCTGACATCGCTTCCGATGGAGGACCAATCTTGAGCAGACCGCGCCGGGACAAGGGATCAAAGACTGCGATCAGCCCTTCGCCTCGTATGCGTCGTTTCGCGGGGCCGGCCATTATTTTGTTGGCCGCAGTGATCGCGGTAAGCCCGCTCCTCGTGCACGGTCCCTCCTGCAATGGCGACTTCGGCTTCCACTTTATTTCCTGGATTGACGCCGAGCACAGCATGTCGATGGGTATCCTTTACCCGCATTGGGCCAATAGTCCAAACTTCGAAGCGGGCGAACCTAAATTTGTGTTTTACCCCCCCATCAGTTGGATGGGCGGAGCTATTTTGGGCGCTCTCCTGCCGTGGAGCTTTGTTCCCATCGCGGCATTTATTCTATTGCTGACCGCAACCGGTTTGGCCAATCGCAAACTCGCCATGGAGGTCATGAAAGATGGCCCGGCAACTTTAGCGGGCTGCGCTGCAATCTTCTTCGGCTACGTGTTGTTCAGCGTCTACACACGCAATGATTTCGCCGAGATGACGGGCGGGTTCTGGATACCCCTGCTCCTCCTCTTTGCCCTGCGAAGGCGAAATCCTTCAGGCACTTTCTGGGAGCGAACGTTCGACGGCTCGGCGGCGCCGCTTGCCTTCATCATTGCGGGAATTTGGCTGAGCAACGTCCCGCTGGGCATCATGGCCGGCTACTTGCTGGCTGCTCTCGCCTTGGCCTCCGTTCTCATTGAGAAATCGATGGTGCCAGTGGCGCGTGCCACAGCAAGCACACTCGGGGGAATGGGGTTGGCATCAATTTATCTGATTCCCGCGATCTGGGAGAAAAACTGGGCCAGCATCCAGAATGTCGTGAACCCCTTGAATTATGCAGTGGAAAACAGCTGGCTCTTTGCCCGTCATGCCGATCCCCTCATGGTGACACACGACGCCTCGCTTCATCTGGCCTCAATTGTCGCTGTCGCCATGCTCGCGATCGCTTTCGTCGGGGGCGCGATTGCCGGTATTCGCCGAGTCGTGCCTGGGGAGCGTAAATGGTGGCTCCCCATGGCTCTCATACCGCCTGCAGTTCTGTTTCTGCTCTTCCCGATTTCGCAGCCCTTCTGGAATGGATTGCCGGAGTTGCGGCTGCTGCAGTTTCCCTGGCGCTGGCTCGTGGTGCTTGAATCACCGATGGCTATCTCTTTCGCCGCTGCCGTCTGGTTCGACCGAAAAGCCCTGCGCCAGATCGTGATTGCCGCTTGTGCGGCTGTTTTCGTGGCAATCAGCCTGGCAGCGCCGCGGTGGTGGTTCGTCGAATGCGGATCAGCGGTGACCGCGTTCGTGGACGCGGCAAGGGAGCACATCGGCGTGCTTGGAAAACCCGAGTACGCACCTCCCGGTATCCGATTTCCAGTGGTGAGTCTGCTCGTCGATTCCGAAGGGAACCCAATGCTTGACAGCTTTGGAAACCCTCGCCAGTCCCCCTTCACGCATCCCAACATGCAAATTGTGCCTGACGCCTGTCTGCTAAACAATCTTCCAGGTGCTTCAGTTCCTGAAGGAGTCGCCTTCGTGCCCGCATGGCGCGGTGACCCCGCCAGCTGCGACAGTGCAGGTTGGAGAGAATTATCCCTGATTGGCCTTTTGTCAGCCCATGGAACTTCCAGGGACACACCGGAAGAGAAATGGTTCAAGGGCGTTGCTGCTCACGCCGGATACCTCATCCTGCGGCTGCGATACTACCCGGCATGGAGCGTCAAGGTGAATGGCGTTCCGGTGAGGGCGATAGCCGAGCGGGAACGTGGCTTGATGGCCGTCCCCGTCCCGCATGGCAACGTGCAGGTTCTGGTCGATTGGAGTACGACCGGCGACGTGGTGGCAGGCCGCTCGGTGAGCGGCGTAGCGTTGCTTCTGATCACGTGTCTATTTCTTTTCGAGAGGAAACACCTTCGGGCTCAATTAGCCCGATGGGCAAGTTCGCATTTCTCCGCGGAAAACCCGACGCTGCCAAACATAGATCCAAAAGGTTCGGTACCGTCGGTACAGAAAGACGGGAGAAACACGCCATCTGGCAAGCCGCAAAACTCCGCTAAGCGTAGATGAGAGCCCGCGTCCCGGCGGTGACTCGATCCCCGGAGAGCGGCGCATAATTCAGCTCATCCCCGCCGCGGCCGCACAGCTTCTTTGGCTTCCGTAGGCCCAGCGGCCGGAACCTCGGGAATATCGGCCTTGACTGCTCCGATATTCAGCTTCTTGCGCAGTTCCGCGTCCATCTTCGCGAAGATATCCTTGTTTTCCTTAAGGAAACTGCGGGTGTTTTCGCGTCCCTGGCCAATCCGCTCGCCGGCATAGCTATACCAGGCACCCGACTTTTCAACGATATTGTTGGCCACGGCTAGATCCAGCACGTCGCCTTCCCTGCTAATGCCCTCTCCATACAGAATGTCGAATTCAGCTTCGCGGAAGGGCGCGGCGACTTTGTTCTTCACAATCTTGACCTTGGTGCGGTTGCCGGTAACCGCATCGCCCTCCTTGATGGCCGCAATGCGCCGAATGTCCACGCGGACCGAGGAGTAGAACTTCAAAGCACGGCCTCCGGTGGTGGTCTCCGGGTTACCGAACATGACCCCGATCTTTTCACGGATCTGGTTAATGAAGATGAGCGCGGTACGCGACTTGGAGATGGTGCCAGTCAGCTTGCGCAGGGCCTGCGACATGAGACGGGCCTGCAAGCCCATGTGGGAGTCGCCCATCTCACCGTCCAGTTCAGCCTTGGGGACGAGAGCCGCCACCGAGTCGACTACCAGCACATCGACTGCGCCGGAACGGATGAGTGCCTCCGTGATTTCGAGGGCCTGCTCACCGCTATCCGGTTGAGAAACCAGCAGGTTGTCCACATCGACGCCTAGCTTCTTGGCATAGCCTGGGTCCAGGGCATGCTCGGCATCAACAAAGGCCGCCAAACCGCCCAACCGTTGCGCCTCTGCAATCACCTGCAAGGTAATCGTGGTCTTGCCGGAGGACTCAGGACCAAAAATCTCCGTGACGCGGCCGCGTGGAATGCCACCCACGCCAAGCGCCGCGTCAAAGCTGATGGACCCGGTCGAGATCACGGCAATGGGGAGAAGGGCCTCCTTGGATCCAAGGCGCACGATGGAGCCTTTGCCAAACTGTTTTTCGATCTGTGCGAGGGCTTGTTCTACGGCTTTGGCGCGGTCGTCGGCGATGGCCATTGGGAGGGCTCCTTGAATTGCTCACAAAATGCGGGTTTTCCCAGTTTCTTAGCAGGAAATACGCGGCGAGCTGAATAGGTTTCGATGGGATTGTAGCAGGGTGAGACAGACATTGACACAGGAAAATAGCGAAGAAATGGAGAAAGTTGAGTGATGGGCATTACAGGTGTGGGATAGACCGGCCAAGTTTTGCGTCTTCTGCATCAAATATAACAAACCTGCATCATTGGCGTATTAGATGCATCATTTTTTCAAATTGATGTAAAATGGGTGAATGAGAACCACCATAACATTGAACGACGACACGCATATGCTTGCCAGCTATTACGCGCATGCCCGCGGACTCACGCTCAGTGCCGCAATCGATGAACTGATCCGCAAGGCGCAGTCTGTCCCGGAGGAGATACAGTTTTCGCCGAGCGGCTTGCCTATGTTCCCTCCGGGCGGCGGAACCGTCACTGCAGAGTTGATCAAGCAGATTGAGGCAGAAGAGTATGACCCGCAAGCTTTTGCTTGATCTGAACGTCCTGATTGCGCTGCTTGATTCCGGCCACCAGAGCTATCAAAAGGCTCAAGACTGGTTTATCTCTTCCGGCGATGATCACCTTGGCCTCTGCCCTTTAACGGAAGCGGGATTTCTACGTGTCACCACCAATCCCAGCTATCGTCCAAATCCGCACACAATGGAACAGGCAATCGCTATCCTGCAGGCGTTGAAAGCCCATCCTCGCTTTGCGCATCCGCTCTTCGGCTATTGGGAGATCAGTGAAAGCTGGGTAACACTTACCGCTCCGTTTGCCCCGCGCATTTTTGGCCATCAACAGGTGACGGATGCCTGTCTCTTAGGGCTTGCGATCAAGCAGAACGGCGTGCTGGTCACCTTTGACAAGGCCATCCGATTTATGGCGGGCGCGAAGTTCAGCCAGAACGTTCTAGTCCTGACCTAACCGAGAGAGTAAGGGAAAATTGCGCCTTCTAGACAAAGTAGGCGCCGATCCGCGTTTCGCGGCTCGTGAGCGAGTCGCAGGAACGGTCGAGCGACTCATACTCCGCGTCGTGGTCTTTCCGGAAGGCACGAAAAGCCTCTTCGCTCGCCCAGCGGTCGATAGTGAGGTAGGCCCCGGGGATGTAGGCGTCGCGCAGCAACTCGGTTCCCTGATAATCGGGTGAGGAGCGGAAGAGCTGGGCCCACGCGCCCTCGGGCCCGTAGGCTGCCTCAAAGGTGGCGATCTTCTCTTCGGCAATCTCGAACTGCCAGACGACGACGAACATGCGGAGCTCCGATGGTAGTGTCTATGGTAACGCAGGCGTCGGAAGCCACTAACTTCAGACGTCTTATATGCTAGCGCTTGAGCAAATCAATCGGCTCGGTAAAGTCGGTCACGCGGATGTGTTTGGCAAGCGAGGGGTGCTGTCTCTCGACCGCCAGGAACATCTCCCAGGCAATGCGGCGATAGCTGAAATGCCCGGCAGGTCCGGAGCGGAGCTCTGAGATGTACTGAGCCTCGGCGAAGTCCATCTTGAAGAGACTGCGAATACGCGTGGCCAGCGGAAGAAGATACAGTGCGGAATGCGTGGCCTCGGGAGCGCCGCTCGACGCGATCTTTGCGCTGGCGGCATATGCGGATTCGATGGCAGCCCGGTAGTCGCCCAGGATGCCTGCCTCGGCGAGCAAGTCGACGCCCGGAGCAAGATCCCCGTTGGTGGGCGTTTCGTAGCCGTGCATTCCGGTGAATCCCTGAATAATCTGCGTGACTCGGCGATGTCGGTGCATGTCGCGGAAGCCGCCAATGTCCATCAATATGTCAAATCGCAATGCCGCTCCGGCGTGAAAAGCCCGCAGCGCCTCGTCATGGCGGCCGCGGTGGCGCAGACCCAGCTCAATAATCTCGTTGATGCGAGCCTCGGGAAGTGTAGCCACCAGGTCGCGAATCTGCCGATAAGGATGATGGGCCGCCGAGTAAAGCAGCGTGGCGGCCAGCTCAACTTCCAGCGTCTCCGTCCGTTCAACCAGATCGACCACTGGCGCAGGATCGATGGGGTGCGCGGCAAGCAGCTCAGCAGCGGCCTGTGCCAGCTCGTCCCTGCTCTGAATCAAGTACTGATTTGGCTCAGCGTATTTCACCAGCGTGGGCGCCGTACGGACTTCGCGGGTGAAGAGCTGTGTGGCTTCTGCGGCAAGTGTGGGGTCGAGTTTCTGCACGAAGGCTGCGGCAGATTGGGCGTTGATCTGCCAGGCGGGTCCCGTAGCCGCCTCGCGCAGCTTCAGGCCAAGGTCGCGGACTTCAGCGATGGGGCTGGAGAGCAGGCGGGAAACCTGCGTCTCCAAAGTGCGCGCGTTAACGATCTGGCCGAGCGAAGTGTTGGTTGCCAGCGGCAGCAGGTAGCGCGCTACGTCGAAGGCGCGGGCCTTGAGGGTGCGTTCGTAAGCGTCTGGCTTGAGGCTTTCAGGACACGCGACGCGGCGGCGCAGGGCCTCATGGACCGCGGCAGTGGTGCGCTGGTAGGTGTCAAACAGGTTGACGATAGTCTTGGAATAAAGCTCGGCTGAAGTTGTATCCTGTCCGAAATCAGGAAAAAACCAGCCGGATTTGAGGAAATTCTGGTACCGCGTGGAACGCTCCTGTCCGTCCCAGCGCTGCTCGTCGACCAGCACGATGGCGGCGAGGAGCGAAAGCCGCTCGACCGCAAAAGCGATGTGGGCCAGGTCGGCGATGGAGCGATGGCCGTACTGAAAGTAAAAGGTGTTCAGGAACTGCTCGGCGCGCTGGGCGCTGATCTCCGTGAGCGACTCGCGCATGGAAAGCGCGGAGCGCGAGTATTTGGCCATGGCGTAGGCCAGGACCTCGGGGTCAGCGCCGTGAACGGCAAAAACGTCTGTATCGTTGTGGGCGCCGGGAGGGAGTAAAGATTCGCTGGACATGGATGAGGGCTCGCGAACAGAATACGGCATTGGACCAGTTGCGTGGTTTTGCATCCCAGAGAGCAGTTCCCTCGTCGTAAACTTTGACGGAAATTCAAGACTGATCGCGTAAGGTTGGGTCATGCGGGAATTCCAGGTAAGGATGTCGCAGAAGCCGCGGCCATTGCCCTCCGGGCGCTGGGCCATGACGCAACGATGGAACGATTTGCTATTTGCGCATTGGCCGGTGGCGCCCGCTCAGGTAGCCGCGCTGTTGCCTGATGGGTTGCAGGTGGATACCTTCCAGGGATCGGCCTGGCTGGGGGTCGTCCCGTTCTGGATGGACCGGATCAAGGTGCGCGGATTGCCCTCCATGCCGGGCGGACGAAGCTTTCCGGAGCTGAATCTGCGAACCTATGTACGCGAGCCGTATTCGGGAGCACGGGGGGTGTACTTCCTCTCGCTCGACGCGCGGAACCTGCTCGCGGTGGGCATTGCACGGACGTTCTACCACCTGCCCTACTACTGGGCCGACATGCAGATGGATCAGCGGTCGGAGCGGGAGTTCAATTTCTACAGCAGGCGCTATTGGAGCAGGAAGCCGGTGATCTTCAGAGCGCGATACCGGGGATTGGGGCCGACGCGCAAGCTCGCGGAAAGCCAAAGCGGGTCGCTCGAGTACTTTCTTACCGAGCGCTATTGCCTGTTTTCAAAGAACGGCGCGGGACAAGTGGTTCGCGCCAACGTGCACCATATCCCGTGGCCGCTCGAAGAGGCGGAGGCGGAGATTGAGCGCAACGACCTCGCCGATGGGTTCGGGATCGACCTGCCGAATATTCCGCCGGTTCTGCACTACTCGCGGCGGCTGGCGGTGTATTTATGGCCGGCAGAGCTGGTACGGCCGGCAATGGCCGGGCGCCAGGTGACAGCCGAGGCGACTCCGCTGGGGTGAAGAAGCAGGATTTAGGGATAAATGTGCTCCGTTGAAGATTAGGAGAATCTTCTTCACAACTTTGTGCATCCCGCCGGGTTACCCCGATAGACGGTTTGCTGAGCCTAGAAAATCTCTTCGTGCTGACTCAGGCGCATTGACTAACCGCAGCTGATGCAATTCGGCAATGAGTTCGTGCGAGCACGAATCGAGACATTTCTGCAGGTCATTTTCTTCTTGAAATCGCGAGAAGCAATGCGGGTTTGCGCCTGCATGTGCGGTTCTGCGGCTTCTAGAAACTTCTCTGGATGAAACGCATTGATCGACTCACGCAGCATTTGCATTGCGTGAGTTTCACAACCCATGAAATGAGACACGATAAGAGAAAGGTCTGAATGATGATGGATTCCAGGATGCAGCACAAATTCTCAATGAGCGCATTTGTTTTGCTGATGGCTGCCGGCCTAGCGACAACAGCGTGCAGCAACGGATCAAACCAGACAACCACAACGACAACCCAAACCGAGACCGCGCCGGCTTTCGTGGTGGGCACAGACGCGCCCATGGCCAGCGTTGTTTCATTTGCGGTGCAGGTCCAAAGCGTGACCGCCACCGACGCAAACGGAAACACCACATCCCTGATCAGCGGCACGCCAACTGTAGATTTCGCCCGCTATAACGGCCTGCAGACGCTGCTCGATATGAACGACGTGCCGGTCGGCACCTACACCAGCATTTCAATCACCCTGGGCAGCGCCACCATCGGCTATCTCAACATGCCGGCGAGCGGCCCTCCGTCCATCGCGACTGAAGCGGCCGTCTTTCCCTCCTCCGCCGCAACCTATACCTACACGGCAACGCTCCCTTCGCCGCTGGTGGTCGCGCAGGGTGAGCCAGTCGGGCTGCGCGTGGATTTCGACCTGCGCAAGTCGATCACCGTGGATGCGTCCGGGGCCATAACCGGAGGAGTGACGCCGACCTTCGACGTGAAAGTTGTGGGCATTGGCGATGCAGGCGCATACGTTGACTGCTTCGACGCGGCAGTCATGAGCGTCAACGCGAACGGTCAGTCGTTCGTGGTGCAAGGGCCCCACGGCGAGCAGTTCACCATCAGCGTGAACGGGCAAACCGAGTGGGAAAACGGCGAGAGCATAAGCGACCTTTCCACCAGCAGCATCGTGACCCTCTCTGGCGTATTGGACAAGGCAGACGCGACGCTTGACGCGGACGATGTGGGGATCCTTTCGCAGAACGGCTTCTACGCAGGCGGCCAGATCACGTATGTCTATCCCTCGCCTTCAAATGTCGTGCCGGCCGGATCACCTGTGGGCTTCGATCTGTATGTCCGCGGCCTGCTGCCGGAGACCACCGGGCTCAAGCTTGGTCAAATTGCAACGGTCGATCTCACTGGCAACGAGAAATTTTTCATCTACTGGTGGCATAACCCGCTCACCCAGTTCCTCTTCAATCCGAATACTCTGATTCCGGGTCAGCATGTATCGGTGGGCGGCCCGGCAACAGGTGCTGCCAACGCCGGCGATGTTACGGTGAAGCGCGTCGTGCTGCGCCACTGGGGCTTCAACGGAACAGTGGTGCCCAATAGTGTGGATACCGCCAACGGGACCTTCCAGATGCAGATCAATGGATTTGCCGGCCTGCTGGTGCCGCAAACGGTCACCGTCTATACGGCGCCGAAAACAGATTTCCGTGATGGTCTGACCGGCTTGAGCGACGTAACCGGCAACGTGCGCGTGGTGGGTCTGCTGTTGAAAGACCCCCTCTCTGCCAATACCGTGCTGCTGGCGCACTACGTGGACGCGCTCGACTAGGCGACACGCTACCTTGAACGGCTTTTGCGCCGGAGCAATGGAACAGCTCCGGCGCAATTTTGTGTTAGGAAGATAGATTGCAGGTGAAAGATTTCAAATGACAGGTTGCATGTCCCAGTTTCGAATTTCGCGCAGAAAATCTTAGGCGGGCGCGAGAATGCCTTTCGCAGATGGATGTTGAATGTTCCGCACTTATAATGGGGGACGGAAGGGCGCAAGGTTTCGTATGCGCGCAAGGTTGACTAAAGAGAGATGGCGAGTTTGCAGGGACGCATTGCGCTGGTGACAGGCGCCAGCCAGGGGATTGGACGCGCCTGTGCAGTAGAACTGGCGCGGGCCGGCGCAACGGTAGTACTGGCTGCGCGCAACGAAACAAAGCTGGCCGAGGCTGTGGCCGAAATTGAAGCAGGCGGCGGCCAGGCAGCGGCAATTCCGCTCGATGTGGCCAGCGAGGAATCCATCAAATCCGGCGCCAAGGCGGTGCTGGAGCGCTTCGGCAAGATCGAGATCCTGGTGAACAACGCAGGAATCACGCGCGATGGCCTGGCAATGGCGATGAAGCGCGCCGACTGGGACGACGTGCTGGGAACCAACCTGACCGGCGCATTTCTGCTGACCCAGGCGCTGCTGCGGCCGATGCTCAAGAATCGCTGGGGAAGGATCATCAATATCTCAAGCGTGGTCGGTCGGACCGGACAGGCCGGCCAGGTGAACTACGCGGCGTCGAAAGCAGGACTGATCGGCCTGACCCGGTCTCTCGCGCGCGAAGTGGCCTCGCGCGGCATTACAGTCAACGCCGTTGCTCCTGGATACATTGAAACGGCCATGACCGCGGTGCTCGATGAGCAGGTGCGCGCGGCGATGATGGCCGAGATTCCGCTCGGTCGCGCCGGGACGGACGTGGAGATCGCGCAGTCGGTGGCGTTTCTCGCTTCCGATGCGGCGGCATATATCACCGGTCATGTTCTGGATGTGAACGGCGGAATGTTCATGGGCTGACAGACTGTCGCGCGGCAGAGCAGTCCTGATCAGATGACAGCAGACCTCCGATAAGACACTCAGGAAGGTTCGCATGACATCCCAGGTGATAACGGCCGCAAGGCCTGACGCGGCCTCCCATGCAGAATCAACCGAAACCGGTACTCTGCGCTACGTTGCGCGCCAACCCATTCTGGATCGCCGCGGCCGCGTGCACGGCTACGAATTGCTCTTCCGCGCAGGTCCCGATGTGGCGTTTTACGGGGATGGCAATCTCGCCACCCGCACCATGCTCGACAATACAGTGATCTTCGGCCTGGAGAAGCTTACTGCCGGGCTGCCGGCGTTTGTGAATTGCACCAAAGAGGCTCTCACCGGCGAGCTGGTGAAAGTGCTTCCGCCCAGCATGACGGTGTTGGAAATTCTTGAGACTCTTGAACCCACGCCGGAACTCATTGCCGCGTGCCGCAAGTTGAAATCGGAAGGATTCAGGTTGGCTCTGGATGATTTCGTCTGGAGTCCGGAGATGGAGCCCCTGATTGACTTGGCCGATTACATCAAAGTGGACTTCATGCTCACCAGGCAAGCAGCCCGCGCGGAGATGCGCGAGAGGCTGAACGGTGTGAGCGTCGCCATGCTCGCGGAAAAAGTGGAGACGCAGGAGGAGTACCAGGAAGCGTGCGCAGAAGGATTCACGCTTTTTCAGGGCTACTACTTCTGTCGTCCAATATTGCTGAAGAACCGCAAGATCCCTGCCAACCGGCTCTCGCACATTGAACTCCTGCAAATGTTGCAAAACGAGACGATTGACGTGCAGAAGCTCGCAGAGTTGCTCAAACGAGATGCTTCCTTGACCTACAGGCTGCTGCGGCTTGTCAATTCGCCTGTCTCGGCCATTCGACAGGAGGTCCGCTCAATCGAGGCGGCGCTGGTGATTGTGGGCGAAGAAACATTTCGGCGCATCGCGATGCTGGCCATCACCAGCGAGCTGACTGCCGACCAGCCGCAGGAGATTCTGCTCATGGCATTTGCAAGGGCCTGCTTCTGCGAAGCGGCAGCGGGGCTTTGCGCACTGGAGCGAAACGAGCAGTACCTGCTGGGCATGTTCAGCATGCTCCCGGCAATGTTGCGCGTGCCCATGACCGACCTGGTTCCGTCATTGGCGCTGCGAGCAAAAATACGCGAAGCGCTGTTAGGCGCAATCAGCCTGGAGAGCAGCCTGTTGCGCTGGACGGAGTGCCATGAGCGCGGCGAGTGGGATCGGTGCGACGCGATTGCGCAGTCTTACGGGCTCAACCGGGAAGACTTGATGCGCCGCTACGTCGATGCCGTGGCGTGGTCGGAGACAGCTGTGCGCTTTGTGGGTTGAACATGGGGTCGACCACTTAGCGCTTCGGACTGGTGCCTATTTCAGGTTCAGGCTTTCCTCGGGCAACTCCTCATAACTCACAAAAGCGAGCTTGGTGCTGTCAGGCGACCAGGATGGAACGTTGATGGTTCCCTGCCCGCCGAAGAGCCTGGCCAGGACCCGCGCCGATTTATCTTTCATCGACATCAAACGAAGCTCCACGTCCTTACCGCCTGGATGACCTGTCACACCCGGCGCATACGCTAGAAACACCATCCACTGCCCGTCCGGCGCGATGTGTGGGAACCAGTCGTTGCTCTCCTCGGAGATCACTTGCTCCTGCTGCGTGCCGTCGGGCTTCATGCGCCAGATCTGCATATGTCCCGTGCGCTCGGAGTTGAAATAAATCCAGGCGCCGTCGGGTGAATATTCGGGGCCGTCGTCCAGCCCGTCTGCGGTGGTGAGACGGGTTTCCTCGCCGCCGGCGGCAGCAATGGCGTAAATATCGAAATTGCCGTTGCGTTCGCCGGTAAATGCGAGCGTCTTGCCGTCAGGCGACCAGCCGTGCCAGTACGACGGTGCATTCGGCGTGATCTGCCGCGGCGTGCCGCCTCCGATGGGAACAATGTAGACACGCGACTTCTTGTCTTCGCTGGACGAGTCGCTGATGGCGAGCAACTGGTTGTCGGGCGAGATGCCGTGGTCATTGTTGCAATGGATCTGCGGAATGGTAGCAATGAGCATGGGTTCGCTTTCACCGAGCGCCAGACGGCGGAGAGTTCCGTCCTGGTTGAAGACGAGGAACTTTCCATCATGCGACCAGTTGGGAGCTTCAAAATGCGCAGCGGCCACATATTCAACGTGACGATCGGTTGAAGCAATGGAGACCGTCTCCAGCGTGCTGACCAGCACTGTCTTGCCAGTTGCGGCCGGAAGCTGCTCTAACCTGACGTTGGAAAACACAGCCTTTTCAACGGCGTCCTTATCGTGCGCGCAAACACCAATGCCGATATAAAAATCACCCGTTAGAGGAAACTTGATCGATGCGCCGGCGGGTTCAAGTTTTCCGGCTTTTCCAGCGACAAAAGCGTAAGCAAAGTCGCCGCGTTTTTCGATTCGGACGGTTTCAGGCGCGGATATGTTTGACTCGACCTCATGCGTGTCTGCACCAGCGGGGTCGCGGAACTGCAGCGAGGTCAAGCCGCTTCCGTGCACCGCAACGTCCACGGCGCGCGAGTTTCCATCGAGAGACTGGCGGATCATCAGCACCGCCTTGCGATGCGGATTGCCGCCCGTACCGCTGAAGGCGATGCGGGCGGTGAGGGCGACATCGCCGGAGACTTTTTTCCAGGCGAAATGAAAGTCGTCGATGCCGAACCACATATTCTCTCCGCTGCCGGTGAGCGTGTAGCTGTTGGCAACGCTGTCGAATTGCGCGGAGCCGGGGTGGAGCACGGTGCCAACATCCTGATGATTCTCGAAGATGCCGAGCTGCTGGCAGGCAGCGCCAGGTGCGGCCGCGGCAACAGTAAACATCGCAAGAGCCGCGAAGCAGGCAAGATGACGGCGGGGTTCGGAAAACATAAAAACACCTTCTCGCGACGCAAAACGATCACTGTGTACGCCGGGTACGAGGATATCGCATTCGCTGCGTTTTGTGGGGACCGAGGTTTCTCTGATTGTGTCAGATGCCGAGGTGGGATTTAAGTACTCGCACGCGATCGCGGGCCACGGGAATCTGCGTGTGCTGTGCATCCTTGAGCGAGAGGATAACCTTCCCTGCGAACCATGAATTGACCTCGTGAATCCAATCGACGTTGACCAGTGCGGAGCGATGAATGCGCAGGAACCGCGCTGGATCGAGTCGTCGCTCAAGTTCAATGATGGTCTGATCGACAGAGTGGCGGCGGCCTTCAACAACAGCGTAAGTGAGCTTGTCGTGCGCGATGAAATGCGTAACGGCGTCGAGGTCCAGGAACGAGATGCGCTCGCCCACGCGCGAGGCAATGCGGCGCGGATAGTCGGGCTGTTGGCTGCGCAGCGACGCGGCGAGTTGCTCAAGCAGCTGGCTCGGGTTGTGCTGCCAGTCGGGCTTTGGCAACGGGCGCAGCCGGCCGAGTTTCTTGAGCGCGCGAGCCAGTTGCGCGGTCTCGATTGGCTTCACCAGGTAGTCGATCGAGTTAACCTCAAAGGCGCGCAAGGCATACTCGTCGTAAGCCGTAGTGAAAATCACAAACGGCTGCACGTTGAGCCGCGCAAGCAGATCAAAGCCGTTGATCCCCGGCATTTGAATATCGAGAAAGAGCACGTCGATTGGCGCGGCAGCCGGCGCATTAAGATCCGCAAGCGCCTGCGCGGGATCCGTAGCAGTTGCGGCAATCTCAAGATTGTCGAAGCTGGCCAGCAGGCGCTTGAGCCGCTCAATGGCGAGCGGTTCATCGTCGACGAGATAAGCGCGGAGCGGAGCAGCTTCCATAGACAATTCCATTATGCGCGTACGTTATGCAGGAAACGAGATGCGGACCACAGTCTTCTCGCTCTCGCGCGTGACCGCAAGCTGGCCGGCCTGCCCAAAGAGCAATTCAAGACGCGCGATGAGATTCCCAAGACCGTGTTCAGGCGTGATGGCATCAAGCAAAAATCCGGGGCCGTCGTCGGTGACCTCAAGATGAATGCGTCCGGAATCATTGCCGCCAGTGATCCGAATCGCTGCTCCCTCGGGACGCTTTGAGACAACGTGCTTCACCGCATTTTCCACCAGCGATTGCACCGCCAGCGGTGGCACTTTGACGTCGTCGAGTGCCGCCGGCACGGCAATCTCATAGCGGATCCGTGCGCCGAACCTCGTCTTCTCAATCTCAAGATAGTCGCGGACGATCTTCAATTCCTGGCTCAGCGGAACCAGGCCGCTCTGATGCGCATTCAACGAGAACCGCAGCAGTGAGGCTAGCTTTCCCACCGTGTCCTCGGCACGAACCGGATCGGATGGAATCAACGCAGCAATCGAATTGAGTGTGTTGAAGAGAAAGTGTGGATGGATGCGCGATTCGAGCGAAGAGAGCTGGGCTTCGGCCAGAAGCTTGTAGGCGCGCTCCTGCTCAACCTGTCGCGTGCGCAATTCAAGCGTGGTGGCCTGGAGCCTGAAGCGCATGGTTTCGTACGTCGTGGTGGTGAGCCCGATCATCAGCGTGATGATAATGGCGAACGGCAGCGAGGCGTGGATTTCAGCCCAATACTCGCTCTGCGGAATGATGCCTACCAACTGCAAGACCAGGCCGGCGGCAAAGGTGCCAGCCATGGCTGTGGAAATGAGCACCATGGCATAAATAACAACGGAGAAACGCTGCAGTTTTTCGCCGAATCGAGGGGCGGCCCAGTTAAGAACAATCATGGAAGGGACGGCGATCGTGACGGAATAGACAAACGCACCAACAATCTGTGTGCCGCCGTGCGAAAGGTGAATGCGACCGAGTGAAAGGAAGATCAGGACGATGATCCCGGTGGCGCTGCATACCGTCCAAATTGCCCGCAGGAGCATCGCCGCGGGCCCGTGAGACGTCTGTGTGTCGTCGGCAGAGATGCGAGGCTGGGTTTCAGGGTTCATAGCTGGAAGCGCACTCCCACGGATGTAGCCGCGGAATAGGGCGTTGCGCCATACTCCGATTTTGGACTGCCAACGGGAATCTCCATGTGGAGATACGACGAAAAGTGGTTGCCGAAGCGCCGATTGGCGTCGAAGATCGCGGTAAAGCTGCGGTCGTTGAGGTTGGCGACTGCTGCAGCGGAAAGGTCCCACTGCTTCCAACCCGGCAGCTCGCGCAGGCGATTCTTGTACGCGGTCAAGAACGCGTAATGTTGGCGGCCGATGAGTGGATAGAGGGTCACATCTCGATAGTAGGGGATGATAGGCGGCGTGTAGAACTCGCCCAGAAATGTGATGCCCGAAGTCGTCGTGTATTTCGTTCCGATCAGCACCGCTTCATGCTCGCGCCAGGCTGCTTCGCCGTGGATCTCCCATGCCTCGCCGAGCACCCGCGTAAACGTGAGGCCACCGAAAGCGTCTCCGCCGCGATCGTCACCTGCAATGAGCGAAGTGTCGAATCCATGCACCAGAACGTTATACCGGAACGCGGTGGTGTCATGCAGATTTGCCGACGCGGGCGCGAGCGCGGCAGTCGACCATGCAAGCGTGAAGGCGTTGGGCCCGTGTACGCAGTCTGCCTTCACCATGTCCCGGCCTTCGTTGAGGTTGAGCCGGTCGGTTGGGTTGGTGGGGATGCGCGGCGGGTCCAGAACGCCGATGGCAGTAAAGGCGTAGCCGGTTCCCCAGCGCACGATGCGGCGCCCCGCCATGAAATCGAAATCTCCTGCGGAGAGGCCCGCATAAGCTTCTTTCACACGCAACTGCGTGTACGTATCGGTGTAAGTGTCGGCGAGCCCGGCCACGCTGGATGCGAAGGTCCAGCGCTGGTCATAACGCAGAGTAAACGTGGGTTCAACCAGAATCTGGTTGAGGACTTTGGGGATCGGCACCTGGAGATTGCTATAGAGCGTGGCATCATCGATAAGCCCGAGAGAATAGCGGAAGTCGCGCTTCGGCTCAGATGGCGGTGCATCCTGCGCGGGCACGTCCTTGGCAGGGGTCTGCTCCACCGCGGTCTCCTGAACCGGAGTTTCCTGGGCCACCAACTGCATGCATGCGGTGGCAAGAATGAACGGGATGAAGAGACGAAGCTTCATGGTTTGTTTGAATTTGTGGAGCGATGGAATCGAAGTGTTTCGCCAGTCCACCCTGACCGAAAAAACTAAGGCTCGGCGAAGGCGGGACATCCATTTTTATTGCGACTAAAAGCGGTCCGTTCTTCCCTGGTAGAAAAGCTTGTCGGGTAACTCGCGCGGAGCGATGCCTGAGTACTCGAGTACGCTGTGCGAGTTATGGCGAATCTCGTCGTAGAGCGTCATGCGGCGTAACTGCATTTGTCCCCCGACTGAGGCGTATTGATCAAAAGTCGCGGACTTGATGTGCTTGCCCGATGTGAGATAGAACTCTGCCTTGACGGGACGTGCATCTTCTACGCGCACCCAGAAGAGAATGCGCTGGTAGGTTGCTCCTTTGCGCTTGGCCGTGAGGTCGAGGACGTAGCATGAGTTCGCGCCAACCTTCTCCTCACGCACAAACGTGGGCGTGTAGTCGGCGGCATAGTTGGTGCGCGCCACGTCGCCATTCGACGCGTCGCCGGAGAGCCGCTCAAGCGGCGTAATGCGAATCGGGCGGCTGGTATCAGGCAGGTAGACCCACATGTCGTCGCCGAGCATCAGCAGGTGCTGCCCCTTTTCGCGAGGGCTCAGAAACTCGACATAAGTCTTCTCCGTTCCCTTCTGCGAGACCTCGTAGAGCTTCTCCTCGTCGGCTTTATCGGCCTCGAAGTTGGTGATCTTGACATGCAGCACGTACGAAGGCCATCCGTTGCGAAATGTGTCTGCGTGCTTCAGGATTGCCTCGGCATCGGGCGTGGCCGTGGTAGTCGGAGTCTCGGCGTGTGAAACCACCGCGAGCGTGATGAGAAAGCCAACGACGAACACGATGAGAAATGTTCTGAGAATGCAGTTGATATTAGACATGTGCAAGTGCCTCCGCAATTTGCAGCCGGGATGCGCGGATCGCGGGCAGGATGGACGCGAGCGCGAGTGAAACGATGACCAGGATCGATGAGCCCACCATCAGGCTGGGAACATGCATGACGCGGAAGGTCATGGGAACGGTGGTCCCCGGCGGTGGCGGCAGGTGAATGCCGGCATGGTTGATAATCACGCCGAGCAGGTTGCCCCCAACCACGCCGACAACTGCGCCAAGCAGGCCCAGCAGCGTGGCCTCAATCACGAAAAGTGCCATGATCCATGCGCGCGGCGTGCCCATGGCCAGCATGGTGCCAATCTCGCGAGTGCGCTCAAACATTGCCATCAGCAGCGTGTTCACGCTGGACATGAGCACCATGAAGAAGACGATGATGCCGAGAAATACGAAGATAGTGCTGAATAGCGAGCGGACCTGCTTGTAATACGTGGCGAGCTCGATCCACTTCTTCAAGATCAACTGCTGATGCTGGCCGTTAAGCTGCGGAACCATCTGCGCGGCCACAAGGTCCGTGTTATCGGTGTTATCGAGACCCACCACGAGGTTCGTAACTCGATCGCTCTGCAGCAGGCGCTGCGCAGAGGGAAGCGTGATGCGCAGATAGCGGTCATCCATCTCCTTGAACCCGGTGTTGACAATGCCTACAACCTGCACATCGATGCCGTTGAGCGCCCCGTCAGAAGTAACAGCAAGCAGCGTGAGACCATCGCCAGGCTTCACGCTCATGGAACGCGCCACACCCGCGCCGATGAGCGCCTCAATCTCGCCGCCCGACTTCGTATCCAAATCGCGTCCCGCATCCAGCCGCGGTGTGAAGCCAAGGCTCTGCTCGGCAACCGGATCGACTGCGCTGCCCATAAAGACTGACGACTTCACTCCGTTTGAAAGCATCCCGTTGAACTCGATGCGTGGCGCAATGCCGCGCACGTGGCCGCCTGTCGAAACGGAAGCCGCCACCTGGCGCCAGTTGTCGATGCCGGTATCGAGAACGTGCTTTTCTTCACGGTTGAAGTGCTCGGCGGTGAAGATCTGTATGTGGCCAAGGCCGTCGTTGATGGTGCTTTCGCGCAGCCCCCAGAACATGCGTGCGAAGAAGCCGCCGACAAGCAGCAGGCCGGTAACACCACCGCCAACCATGATCAGAGTCATGATGGTGCGGCGGCGATTGCGAAAGACGTTTCTAAAGGCTAAAAGCAGGAACTTGCCCATGGCTAACTCCTTCTTGAGAAATTCCGGCCGCAACCAGATCTGAGGTCAACGAGTCGGAAACCACCCGCCCATCCGTGAGGCGAACAATGCGGTCGGTGTGCTCGAGCAGTCGCGCATCGTGCGTGGAGAAGATGAAAGTGAGCCCCAGGCGGCGGTTGAGGTCGTGCATAAGGTCGATGAGCTGGGTAGCGTTCTTGGTGTCCAGGTTCGCAGTCGGCTCGTCGGCCAGCACCAGGGCCGGTCGATGCACGATCGCCCGAGCGACAGCCACGCGCTGACGTTCGCCCCCCGAAAGCAGGTCAGGCCGGTGATTGGCGCGGGCGGAGAGACCAACGCTCTCAAGAGCCGCGGCAACACGGGTGCGGCGTTCGCCGGCCGAAACGCCCTGAACCAGCAGCGGGAACTCGACGTTTTCAGCCGCCGTAAAAACGGGAATGAGGTTGAACGTCTGAAACACGAAGCCGATCTTGATTCGGCGCAGCGCAGTCAGTCGCGACGGGCTGAGCTTGGAGGTATCGACGCCGTCAACGAGGATACGGCCTGAGGTAGGCTGGTCAATGCAGCCGATCAGGTTGAGCAGCGTGGACTTACCGCTTCCGCTTGGCCCCGCGATGGCCAGAAACTCGCCAGGAGCGACGTGGAGGCTAACGTTGCTAAGGGCGCTCACAAAGCTGTGATCAAGTGGGAACTTTCGAGTAACTGCTTCGACGCTGACAAGTTCAGGCATAGGCGGCCCCTTTCTTGATTTCTTGTTCCACCCGAAAGGTAGAGGAGATCCTGCGAACCTGCGCGCGGTCTTGGACGAGGGGTCGGAATGGCGGATGAAACGCACGATTAGGGAGACGAACGGGGACGGCTGAAGCGACCAGGAGCTTAAGGAACCGGAGATGAATTGATTAGGCTCCGCGGCGATCTTCCCTAACCGGCATGACCCGGCTGGTGTCTAATGTTGCGCATGGGCAGGAACGACCACGAGACGATCCGGGCGGTTCTTTCGGGCGATAAGGAGGCCTATGGTGCACTGGTGGTGCGCCATAGCCATAGCCTCTTCCGGGTCGCGTTTCGCATTACCGGCAATGAGGCGGATGCGGAAGACGTGGTGCAGGAGGCGTTCTTGCGCGGGTATCAGAAGCTGGAAGGGTTTGAGTCGCGCTCGAATTTCAGCACATGGATTTACAGGATTGCGGTGCGCTGCGCTCTGGACAAGGTGAGCGGACGAAAAGCGGATGCGCACAGCAGCCAGGTGGGAGAGGAAAACGATCCTGAGCAGGACGCCGTGCAGGTCGCGGACAAGTCAGCCGGTCCTGACCGGCTGCTTCTGAGCGCCGAAATCAGCGCGCTCCAGAAGGCCGCGATGCAGAGCCTGACGGCTACGGAACAGACCGCGTTTGTGTTGCGGCATATGGAAGATTGCTCTACTGAGGAGATTGGAGCGGCGCTGGGAATTGCGCCAAATGCCGCCAAACAGGCGGTTTTTCGTGCAGTTCATAAAATGCGGAGCCGCCTGTCCACCCTAAGGGTGAGGATATGAAGCATCTGACACAAGAGGAACTGATCGGCCGATACTACAACGAGCGCGGAGGCGATGGGGAGGACTCTGCCGCGGTTGAGCAGCACTTTGCCGGCTGCGCGGCGTGCATCGAGTCGTATGCGGCCCTGTCGTGGGATCTGAGTGAGATAAAGGCGCCGGAAACACCGGAGCGCGATCCGGCCTATGGTGAACGAGTGTGGGCGGCACTTGAACCGAAGCTCGTACCCCATAAGACGGAGCGATGGAGCTGGCTGCGCGGCGGGATCGTTCTCAGAGGCCTGGGTTACGCGGCGGTATGCGGTTTGGTGGCTGTGGGCGCGTTCTATGCGGGTGAGCAGTGGCAGAAGAAGCAGCCAAATGTAGCAGCCGAAAAAGCTCCTCCAACCAAAGCCAAGCCGCGTGTGGTTGTCGTGGTGCTGAGCGATCATCTGGACCGTTCGGAGCGTTTGCTTGTCGAGCTCAAGCATGTGGATGCCGGCAGCACGGAGATGGTGTCTCCGCTGCGCGACGAGGCCAGAAGCCTGCTTGCGGCCAATAAGATCTGCCGCCAGAAAGCCAGCCAGGAGGACGATCCGGCGCTGACGACGGCGCTCGACAGGCTCGATCACCTCCTGAATGGGCTTGCCAACCAGCCCGGCGGATTGAACAGCGCGGCCATTGAGCGCCTGCAGGAAGAGATGAACGCGGACGGACTTCTGTTTGAAGTGAGGGTGCTGCGGTCGAGACTACCGGATGAGCAGGGGGCCGGAGCCAATCGGCCGAATGGAGGGACCATATGAAGACCAGGCCGGTGAGGTTTGCTTGGATTCTGGCAGGAATCATGTGTCTGCCCATGATGGGCCTGGGACAGTCCTTTGCCGGGCCCGGCGTTTCAGGATCAATTGCGGCTGCGGGTGCCGCTGCAAATGCGCCGGACAGCAGTCCCTATGCGGATGGAACCCGGGCCATCAACGAGGGCCGCTGGGCGGATGCGGAGAAAATCTTCACCAACGTTGCCGCCGAACACGGCGCACACGCCGATGGAGCGCTCTATTGGAAGGCCTATGCGGAAAACAAGCTGGGCCACGCAAAGCCGGCTTTGGACACATGCGCGGAGCTGGGCCATGCATTTCCGTCAAGCAGTTGGATTCATGAGTGCGGAGCTCTCGAAATCGAGATCAACGCCAGGAGCGGTAAGCCGGTTGAGCCCAAGGCCGGCGATGACGACGATCTGAAGCTGCTGGCCTTGAATGCTTTGATGAAGAAGGACGAAGCCCAGGCGCTTGCGGAAATTCAGGAGATTCTCAACGGAGACTCAAGCGAGAAGCTGAAAAAGGAAGCGCTTTTCATCCTCGGCGATCACTACTCCAATGCAACCTACGGACAGGTTGTGAGGGTGAGCTACGTTGAGGGCGACGTGCGCGTTTCGCGCGGCAAGGAAAACGAGAAAGCGGGCGGCGCGGAATGGGAGAAAGCAGTCGCCGATCTGCCGCTTGAAACGGGATTCAGCCTGGTGACGGGCGCGGGCCGCGCGGAGATTGAGCTGGAAGACGCCTCGACCATCTATCTTGGCGAAAACTCAGTGCTCACCTTCAACGATCTCAGCACCACCGCCGGCGTTCCTTACACTGACCTTGCGCTCCTGACCGGTACAGCGACGCTGCACGTGAAGCCGTACGTGAAGGGCGAAATGGTGGTACTGAAAACGTCGACTGACAGGCTGAGCACAACCTTCCCTCACAAGTCCTACATCCGGGTTTCAAGTTTCGCCGATGCAACTGCAATTGCAGCCATGGATGGCGGGAACCTGCACGAGGCGGGCCTGATCGAGAACACCGTCGCGGATGGACAAACATCGTTTTATCGTGAGGGCCGTCGCATCGAAACTGTATCGACGAGCGATTTGGCCAGCTACGGCGAATGGGACAAGTGGGTCGCCGGCCGGGTTGCCGAACGCAAGCAGGCAATGACGGAGATGATGGCGGCATCCGGATTGACCGCGCCGATTCCCGGCCTCGCGGAGATGAAGGGTCAGGGCCAATTCTCTGACTGCGCGCCCTATGGCACATGCTGGGAGCCGAACTACGACAATGATGCAATGAAGGCGGACGCGAAGGCTGCTGATGCGCCGGCAAGTCTCGACATACCTTCGGCCCAGACAACGCCGGCAAGAATCTTTGCCGCGAGCAGACGGACCCCCATTGAGGACGAGGCATTCTTCCCTTGCCTGCCCACGGACCTTCGTTTCGGATTGATGCGTGACCCGGTCACTTACCGGCTGCGGTTCATGAACCCCACCCTCGATCCAAATGAATATCCCTATGAGTGGGCGGTGTGCCACGCCGGCAGCTGGATTCATCGCGGCCGTCACTATGCGTGGGTTCCAACCCGCAAACGCCATCATCTTCCGCCGGGACGCTGGGTTAAGAGCGGCAAGACCATAGCCTTCGTCCCGTTGCATCCCTACGACGTCAAGGGGCGTCCCGCGATCAACCAGAAGGAAGAGGTTTTCGCGCTCAACAGCAAAAACGCGCTTTCGGATGAATTGGTCAAGCTCGATCCCAATCACCCCATCGAAGCCCTCAAGCTGCCGCCAAAAGAATTTCGCAGTGCAGCCTTCCCTCCTCTTGCGCACGCGGATGAGCCACGCATGTTCACGTATACGATGAAGGACGGGCTCGCAAGCAAGGGCTCCGTCAAGGCTCCCGGCATCCAGCTCAGCTTCGACCACAAGTCGCAGAGCTTCCTCATGGCAAAGCAGGTAACGCAGGGAGGCAAGAGCATAACCGTGATGGCGCCCATGAACAATCGCAGCGGCAACCTGCAGGCGCGGGGCGGCACCTTCAGCGGAGGCGGCAGCTATCATGGCGGCGGATCAAGCGCGGGTGGTGCGCATGCCAGCGGGGGTGGCAGCAGCGGCGGCGCCTCGCATAGCGGCGGTGGAACATCAACTGCCAGCAGTTCCAGCGCCGCGAGCTCAAGCGCGGCGAGCTCGGGCGGCAGCCATCACTAAATAGGTTGGTGAAATACTCGTTCGGGTGGTACGCCGGGGATTCATCCCCGGCAAAAGTGTCAACAGAATGAGAGTGGGCTTTAGCCCCTGAGGTGAGTTTTCGCAACATTTTGAATGAACTCAAGCTTTTTTCGCTAAGCTGGAAAGTCCACATCGCGTAGAACATTTTCTGAAGAGGACCCTATGAGGCACCAATCCCTGCTTCCCATCCTTGCCCTTGGACTGGCCATCATTGCGCCCAGTACTGTGTCATCGCAAACCCCATCAGGCGCGACGGCGTCAACCGCGACAAATCAGCCTGTCACGGTCGCTTACCGGGATGTTCCCTCCAGCGCGACCGGCGCTATGACGCTTGACGTAGTGGTGACAGACAAGTCCGGTGCACCACTTGAGGGTCTCAGCGCGGCGGACTTCAAGCTCCTGGATAACAAGACCCCGCAAAACATCCTCTCGGTGAGGGCCACCGAAGGCTTCGCGGCAAAGCCCGATCCGCCGGTCGAAGTGATCGTAGTCCTCGACGCGATCAACTCAAGCTTTCTTACCGAGACCAACGCTCGAAAGTGGATTCGCGATTTTCTCGATGAAAACGGCGGCCAGCTTGCCCTGCCCACGTCTCTGCTGGTGCTCACCGACCACGGTGCCAAAGCGCAGGATCACCCCAGCCGTGATGGAAAGATTCTGGAACAGTTTCTCGACGCCAACAATCCTGGCCTCCGCACCATGAAAAAGGACCAGGGCTGGGAAGGTGCAATGGCGCGCGAGCAGGCCTCGTTGAAACTTCTCAACCTGCTGGCTACCGGCGAGGCACGAGTGCCAGGCAGGAAGCTGCTCCTCTGGCTGAGCCCCGGCTGGCAGATGATCAGCCAGTCGATGTCGAGCCGCAGCCAAAAGAGCAACAACCTGCTATTCGATTACATCGTCTCGATTTCCACCGAACTGCGCGCGGCACGCATCACGCTCTACAACATCAATCCCCAGGAAGCGGGCCCGGGACAGTATCAATTTGAGAGCTACCTCAAACCCGTCGACGTGCCGGAACATTCCGACTTCGGCAACCTGCTGCTGCCGGTGCTGGCAGAGGAAACAGGCGGCCAGGTCATGGCCGGCTACAACGACCTGGCCAAACTCATGGACCGCTGCATTGCGGACGCGAAGGACTATTACGAATTGACCTTCACTCCCCCCCCGCCCGGTCACCCCAACGAGTTGCACAAGCTCGAGGTGCTGGTCGATAAACCTGGATTGAAGGCGGAGGCTCGGACGCGCACGCTCTACTATGCCGAGCCAACGACTGTTACGGGTGCGGGGTCGTCAGCAAGCGCTCCCGGTCAAACACCGAAACCCGCAAGCAATTAGAAGCTCGCAACACGGCACCGCCCAGCAACAGAAAGGGCCAATCCGCATCATCGCGAAGTGGCCCTTCTTGATGGATTTCCCTGATGCCGTCGTTACTTGGCAGCCACCAGCGGCTGCGTGCTGAGCGACCCATCTTTGTAGCCTTTGGCGATCTCGGTGATCGCGATCGGCGAATAATCTCCGGCGTGGCCGGCCTGGCCGAACTCCACCATGCGCTGCGCCACAACCTTCTTCATTGCCTCGCGCGCGGGCTTCATGTAGTCGCGCGGATCAAACTTCTCCGGCGTCTCCGCAAAGACCTTGCGGATCGCCCCGGTGATGGCCAACCGGTTGTCCGTGTCCACGTTCACCTTGCGCACGCCGTTGCGGATGCCGAGCTGAATCTCCTCCACGGGCACGCCCCAGGTTTCCTTCAGATTTCCGCCGTACTTGTTCACGATGTCCTGCAGATCCTTGGGCACTGACGAGCTGCCGTGCATCACTAGGTGGGTCTTGGGCAAACGCTTGTGAATGGCGATCAGCACATCCATCTTGAGCACCGAACCGTCAGGCTTCTTGGTGAACTTGTACGCGCCGTGGCTCGTTCCAATGGCAATCGCCAGCGCGTCAACCCCGGTGCGCTCGGCAAACTCGACCGCCTGGTCGGGATCGGTGATGTGGTCAAGGCCCGAACCGCCCGCGCCATGGCCGTCTTCCACGCCGCCCAGCACGCCGATCTCGCCTTCGACAGTCACGCCGCGCTCGTGCGCGTAATCAACCACCCGGCGGGTGACTTCGACGTTCTCTTCAAATGAAGAAGGCGTTTTGCCGTCTTCCTTGAGCGATCCGTCCATCATGACGCTGGTGTAGCCCAGCGTGATGGCGCTCTTGCAGGTCTCAAAGCTGTTGCCGTGATCCTGGTGCATCGCGATCGGAATATCGGGATTGAGTTCTGCGGCCGCCTGGATAAGCCGGAAGAGGTAAAGGTCCTCGGCAAACTGGCGCGCGCCGCGGCTGGCCTGAACGATGACCGGCGACTTGGTTTCCTTGGCCGCCATCATGATGGCCTGGATCTGTTCCATATCGTTAACGTTGAATGCGCCGACGCCGTAACCGCCCTTGGCGGCCTCGTCGAGGAGTTGCCGCATGGAGACTAGAGGCATAGTGAACTCTCCTTACTTGGGATGGCCTGGCCGCCGTGGCGCTCGAGCCCTTAGAAAGGCGGGAATACAGCCTCGCGAGCGGCAGGAACTGCAATCGTCCTTATGGTAGCAGAGGCGCGCAAGGGGAAAGTGTGCCGCGGGACACAGAACCGCCGATTTACGTGTCGTCCGGTGTGGAATAATCTGCGGGTGACCTACGCCGCGAACCTTCACAGCAGCTGGTACCTGGTGGCCTGCGCCGCCGGAACCGTCCTGCTGCTCTTGATCCTGATTGCGCGGCTCAGGCTCCATGCCGCACTGGCTCTATCGATTGCCGCGCTGGCGCTTGGCGTGGCCTCCGGGATGGCGCTCAAGCAGGTTCCGCTGTCGTTTACCGCCGGCGTCGGCAACCTGATGGGGCATATCGCGGTTCTGCTCGGTTTAGGAGCCATTCTGGGCCGCCTGTTGGCCAGCTCCGGCGGAGCCGCGGCGCTCGGGAGCGCCCTCGTAAATCGCTGCGGCCCGCAGGGCCTGCCCTGGGCCATGCTCGGGCTGGGCATCCTGGTCGGTATGCCGGTATTTTTTGAGGTTGGCCTGGTGCTGCTCATGCCCATTGTCGCGGAAGCAGCACGGCGCACCGGAAAGCCTCCAGTTCTGGCCGGAATGCCTCTGCTTGCCGGGCTCTCCATCGCCCACGGAACGCTGCCCCCTCATCCTGCCGCCATGCTGGCCGTCTCTCTCTATCACGCCGACGTAGGCCGCACAATTCTCCTTGGCCTGGCGGTTGGCCTGCCCGCGGCCGCAATTGCCGGTCCAGGCCTGCAATGGTTTCTGCTGCGCCGCTGGAGCAAGCGCGCCGCCAAGTTGCCGCCTCCAGCCGCCGATGAGGGATTGACGCTGTTTGCGCCCACCCTCGCCGAGGATTTGCACATCGAGGCACATACCACCGAAGCAGTGGACCAGGCCGAAGATTCCGCGCCAAGAACAGAACCGATTCCAGCCCCAGCAAGTCCGCTGCGGGCAGCGGCGGCCATCCTGCTGCCCATCCTGCTCATCTTCCTCGGCAGTTGGGCCGACTCGATTGCCGCGCCGGCAAGCTTCGTCAATCAAGTTCTCCACTTCATCGGCAGCCCGGATATCGCTCTGTTGATAGCCGTGCTGGTCGCTCTTGTCACGCTGGGGTCGAGAATCCAAACCGGCCAGCATCATGGCCGTGAGCTGTTGCGCAAGCTGACCAACGAGTCCTTCGAGCCCATTGCCAGCGTGCTCGTGATTCTTGCGGCGGCCGGCGGCTTGAGCGGCGTCCTGCGCGATTCCGGCGCGGCAGAAGCAACCGTTCGACTGGCCCTCGGTGCGCACATGCCTCCGCTCGTCCTGGCCTGGCTGCTGGCGGCCGTAGTGCGGGTAGCCATGGGCTCGGCGACCGTAGCCATGGCCGTGGCTTCCGCGGTCCTCGCGCCGATGGCCAGCCACATCGGCATACGGCCGGAGCTTCTGGTGCTCGCCACCGGCACGGGCTCGCTGATCCTTTCGCATGTAAACGACGCCGGTTTCTGGATGGTGCAGTCCTTCTTCAAGATGGAAGTGAAAGACACACTGAGCTCCTGGACAGTCATGGAAACCGTTCTGTCGATTGCTGGGCTTGGAACCACTCTCCTGCTGGCCGCAGTGCTGCACTGAGTGCAGTTCCCAGCTGAAAGCTGAAGGCAGCATGTATCATTGGCCGTATCTCAATCAGATCAACCGGAGTCCCCTCAAGTGAAACTGTTCCATCAACGGTCTGCGGTTCTTGTCCTGTTTGGCGCTTCGGCAGTGCTGTCTGCCCAACAGAACTGGACAGTAAAGCCCGAATGGGTGCGCGCCCACGAATCCTTCCTCGCCAGCGATGTGCTCGCCGGCCGCGGCTCCGCTACCCGCGACGAAGAGCTCACCGCAACCTACGTGGCCAGCGAGTTTGAGAGCTACGGGCTCAAGCACGCGCCCGGGATGGCTAGCTACATCCAGGCCGCCCCGGTGGTCATGCCTGAGCTCGACGGCAAGGCCACGCTTGAGGCAGGCCGGGGAAGCAGCCGGACAATCCTGAAGGAAGACGCGGACTTTGTACTACTCACGTCCTCAGGCGCTTCCGCCACAGGCCCCCTGGTGCGCGTGGCGAGCAGCGAAATTCAATCGGCGCACATTGCCGCGGGATCAGCCGTCCTTCTCACGGGCGTAGCCGACATGAAAGCGCTGATGCCTGCCATGTCGCAAATCCGGCGACTGCGCGCAGCCGTGATCCTGGTACCGGAGACGCCGGAACTTAGCACGCTCCCGCAGATGTTCGGCGGCAAAACGCGTGTCAGCATACGCCTCGCCGAAGATCCTCCGCGCAACAGCGCCACCATCCTCCTGGTCCACGCCGATGCGGTCGCCAAACTGTCCGCCGCCAATGGAACCGAGATCAACGTGACGGTGCACGAGCTTCCACCGGCAACTCCACGCCAGACCTTCAACGCCATCGGCTATCTGCCCGGTACCGACCCCAACGCCGGCACCCTGCTGCTGAGCGCGCATCTCGATCACCTCGGCATCGGCCGCCCCGTCAACGGCGACTCCATCTACAACGGCGCCAACGACGATGCAGCCGGAACCACGGCCGTAATGGAACTGGCCCACGCCCTGGCCGCTGGTCCGCCCCTGCGCCGCAGCGTGCTCTTCGTCTGCTATGGATCGGAAGAGATCGGCACCCTCGGGTCCACTTACTTCGGACACCATCCCCCGGTTCCGCTCAAAGACCTGGTCGCCAACCTCGAGTTCGAAATGATCGGCACACAGGATCCCAAGATGCCCCCCGGCGTGCTTTTGCTTACCGGTTGGGAACGCTCCAACCTGGGCCCGGCACTCAAAGAGCACGGCGCTCTCGTGGGCCCCGACCCATATCCCGAGCAGCACTTCTTTGAACGCAGCGACAACTACGCCCTCGCGCTGCAGGGAGTAGTGGCCCACACCGCGGCCGGATGGGGAACACCGCCCACCTATCACCAGCCCAATGACGACCTGGATCATCTCGACATCGCGTTCATGACCCGCGCCATTCAGTCGCTCATTGAGCCGGTGCGCTGGTTAGCCGGCAGCGACTTCCGCCCCCAGTGGAATCCAGGCGGCCAGCCACAGCGCTGAACAAGAGAATTTTAGCGAACTCTTTTGGGGTTGCCACGGTGCATCTGGCCGACGCAGGAGTGCGTGTCGGCGGCATCTTCCTTTACAATCCGATTCATTCAAGCTCGACTTTCCCAAGACAGTCCAAATCCAGGAATGAATCGGAGCCTTCGCATGGCCGCCGCATCTCGTTTTGCCGCCTCTTTTTTTCTCCTCGCAATTCCACTGGCCGCACAGCAATATCCCTCCGAATTGCTTTCCGGCCTCGAGTGGCGCGACGTTGGCCCCATGCGCGGCGGGCGCACCTACGCCGTTGCTGGAAACGCCGCACAGCCCGACACCTTTTACATGGGCTCGGTCGGCGGTGGAGTGTGGAAGACCGAGAATGCCGGCCGCACCTGGTTCCCCATTGCGGATGATCCCGCGACGGGCATCCCCATTGGCTCTATAGGCGCCATCGCGGTCGCGCCGTCTGATCCCAACATCGTCTACGTCGGCACCGGCGAGCCTGACATTCGCAGCCAGCACTCTTACGGCATTGGCCTCTTCAAGTCGGAAGATGCAGGCAAGACCTGGCATTCGATCGGCCTCGCCGAAACGCGCCAGATTGGCAAAATCGTCATCGATCCCTCAGACCCGAATCGCGTTTACGTCGCAGCCCTGGGCCATGTCTACAAGGCCAATCCCGAACGCGGAGTCTATCGCACCACCGACGGCGGCGCACACTGGAAGAAGGTCCTCGCTGACGCAAAGGACCCCGACGATGTGGGAGCTGTCGATCTCGCTCTTGATGCGCATGACCCTCACACGCTCTACGCATCTCTTTGGGCCACCCGGCGTCCGCCCTGGTCCGTCTACGCGCCCTCCAACATGCCCGGCGGCGCGCTCTATAAATCCACTGACGGCGGCGACACGTGGCATCGGCTCAGCGATGGCCTCCCGGCAGACGGCTTCCTCGGCAAGATCGGCATTGCCATCGCTCCCAGCAATCCCAACCGCCTTTACGCCGTGGTCGATGATCTGGGCAGCCCCATCGCCCGCCCCCTGCGCTTTGGCCCCACCGCACCCGAACCCGCCAACGCCCCCAAGCCCACCGGCGGCATTTATCTCTCCGACGATGCGGGCGCCACATGGAAGCTTGTCAACAACGAGCAGCGCCTCTGGGGCCGCGGATGGTATTTCGGCCAGATCACAGTCGATCCCAATAATCCCGATCGCGCCTACGACATCAACACCGCCACCTACATGACGCTGGACGCGGGCAAGACCTGGGTTCCCGTGAAAGGCGCGCCCGGCGGCGACGATTATCACCAGCTCTGGATCAACCCCCGCGATGGCAATCGCATGGTGCTGTCCAGCGATCAGGGCACCGTGGTATCCGTCGATGGCGCCAAGACCTGGAGCACCTGGTACAACCAGCCCACCGCGCAGATCTATCACGTCGCTGCCGATAACCGCTTCCCCTACTGGCTCTACGGCGCTCAGCAGGACTCAGGCGGCGTAGGCGTCAGCACCTGGTCGCGCATGGGCACGCTCGACTTCCGCAACTGGGAACCCACCTGTCAGGCCGGCGAAAGCAACACCGTCGTTCCCGATCCCAAAGACGGCAATCTCCTCTACGGCAGCGGCGATCAACGTTGCAACCAGGCGCTCAATCTGCCCGCGCCAGCCGGTGGTGAACTGCCTCCGCCCGATCCGTCCGATCCCAACCGCAAAACCTGGACTCTCCCACAAGTCTTCTCTCTCGCCGACCAGGCGCTCTACTACTCCAATCAGTTTGTCTTCCGCTCCCGCGACCGCGGCAAGACTTGGGCTAAGATCAGTCCCGATCTCGCCCGCCTGCACCCCGAAGTCCCCGCGACGCTCGACCCCGTCACCGCCAAAGACATTGACCAGCCCATGACTGATCGCTTCGGCGTTGTCTACACCATCAGCCCATCGCCGTTGGATGCAAAGACCACCTGGGTTGGCACCGACGACGGGCTTATCCACGTCTCGCGCGACGATGGCGCAACCTGGCAGGACGTCACCCCGTCCGCTATGACCGCGTGGAGCAAGGTCTCGCAGGTTGAGGCCGGCCATTTCGATGTCCAAACCGCCTACGCCTCCATCGACCGCCACCGCCTGGCCGACGATCGCCCCTACATCTATCGCACCCACGACGGCGGCAAGACCTGGAAGAATGTAGCCGACGGCATTCCAGTCGGCGCTTTCGTCAACTCGGTCAAGGAAGACCCGCGGCAAAAAGGGTTGCTCTATGCCGCGACCGAGTTGCGCGTCTATGTTTCCTTCGACGATGGCGACCATTGGCAGCCACTTCAGTTCAACATGCCGGTCACGTCTGTCCGCGACATCATCGTGCACGGTGACGATCTTGCGGTCGCAACCTACGGCCGCGGCTTCTGGATCCTCGACCAGATGGCCGTGCTTCGTCAAATAGCCGCGCGCGGCCAGGAGATCGAGTCTGCCAAGGCGTACCTGTTCGCGCCCGGCGAGACCTACGCCATTCATCAGGGCAATCAGAATGGCACGCCGCTTCCGCATGAAGAGCCGCAGGAATTGAATCCACCGGCTGGCGTGCTCGCCTACTATTGGTTGAAAACCGCGCCCGCCACTCCCGTCAAGTTAGAACTCGTCGATGCCGAAGGCGAAGTCAAGGCCTGCGTCGCCAGCGACACCCCAGTCAAGCCGGTCGACACTGAAGCCATCAACGTCCAGGCCTACTGGATGCAGCCCCCGCCACCCCCCTCAGCCGGGCCGGGCATGCACCGCTTCGCCCTGAATGTTGTCGCGCCCAGAGGCTTCGGCGGGCCCGCACGCCGGCCGCCTCCACCACCGGTCGATGCGTGCCATCCAGCCGGGACTCCGCCCCCCGCCGCCGATGCCGCTCCTTCACGTCCGGGCCGCGGCCCAACAGGCTTGCAACCCGGCAAGTACACCGTCAAGCTGACCGTCGATGGACAGGTATTCACACAGCCCGTCGTCATCAAGCCCGACCCGCGCGAACTGCCCAAAGGGGCTGACGCTTCGCCCGACGGCGGAGATGATGACGAGTAGTGTCTTCTGTGGTGCAATTCGTTTGAGCCAGGCGGTGTGACAAGCTGGCCTGTCGGACGAAGGCTCCTTATGTGCAAAACGCGGACCTTTGGGCTATAGCATTTTCGGAATGGTGTAGACCGAAAGAACACACTCAAGTGACTTTTTCCTCAAGAAAAAAACACCTTTCACGGTGCTGAAAAAGTCTATATGTATTCCAAAAATGCTCTAAGAGAGTCGTTTCGCTCTCCTGCATGCAGCGTCCCCACCGGGCCCGTTCGCTTACAATCGTGTGCAATCGAAGCTTCCCCAAAAAGAGGTCTATTTGATGCTCCCTGTTCGTTCTACGACCGTCGCAATTGCGTCCCTCGCCCTGTCCGCCTGCGCTATCGCCCAGAGCAGTCAAAAGCCTCAATATCCCAACTACCCCAGCGAGACCCCCGCCAAACTCCAACGAGCCACGCCCAACTTCGACTACGAACGGCGCGAGGCCATGATTCCCATGCGCGACGGCGTGAAGCTGCATACCGTGATCTTGGTCCCAAAGGGCGCAAAGCGTGCGCCTATCCTGCTCACGCGCACGCCCTACAGCGCCGACGCGCTCACCAGCCACGCGGCCAGCGCCCACCTTGGCCGCATTCTCTATGGCTATGACAACGCGACCGACGTGATTATTGAAGGCGGCTACATCCGCGTCATTCAGGACATCCGCGGCAAGTACGGCTCAGAGGGCGACTACGTGATGAACCGCCCCATCCATGGGCCGCAAAATCCCACGCCGGTGGATGAATCGACCGACACCTACGACAGCATCGACTGGCTCATCAAGAACATTCCCGAAACCAACGGCAAAGTCGGCATCCTGGGCATCAGCTATGACGGATTTCTGCCCCTGATGGCAGTAGTCAACCCTCACCCCGCGCTGAAAGTGTCCGTGCCCATGAACCCCATGGTCGATGGCTGGATGGGCGATGACTGGTTCCACAACGGCGCCTTCCGCGAGCAGAACATGCCCTACATCTGGGAGCAGGAGGCAACGCGCTCCAACGACTCCAAGTGGACCGTCTCGCACTTCGACGACTATGACGAATACATCTCCGCCGGCTCGGCAGGTGACCTGGGCAAGCAGCATGGACTGGAGCAGATAGGCTTCTGGAACAAGATCCTCGAACACCCCAGCTATGACGCCTTCTGGAGCGAGCAGGCCGTCGATAAGGTGCTGGCAGAAGACTTCAAGGCGGAAGGCATCAAGGTGCCAATTCTGCTCGTTCACAGCCTCTGGGACCAGGAAGACATCTATGGCGCAAACGCCGTCTACAAGGCGATCAAGCCGCTCGACACCAAGAACGACAAGGTCTTCCTCGTGCTTGGCCCCTGGCACCACGGGCAGGAAATCGAAGATGCAGCTTCGCTCGGTTCAATTCGTTTCGGCAGCGATACCGGAACCTGGTTCCGGCAAAATGTGCTGCGGCCATTTCTAGATCGCTATCTGAAAGACGATGCTCCGCAAGCCGACGTTGCCACGGTGACCGCCTACGAAACCGGCGCGAACCGCTGGCAGAAGCTGAAGGCCTGGCCGGAAGCAGCATCCACCAAGCCGCTTTATCTGGAGCCGGGAATGAAGCTGGGTTTTGCTCCCCCGTCGCAATGGTCTGACACGGCAGATGGGCCGGGATCAGAATATGACGAGTACGTCTCCGATCCCGCCAAGCCCGTGCCCTATCGCGCGCGCCCCAGCCAGCCCGTCGGCTATGACCTGCCGCTCACCTGGCCGCAGTGGCTTGTCGACGATCAGCGCGAGGCCTCTGGACGCACCGATGTCCTTACCTACACCAGCGACGTGCTCACAGCCCCCGTCCACATCGGCGGCCAGCCCATCGCAAACCTCGTTGCCTCCACCAGCGGCACCGATTCCGACTGGGTGGTGAAACTGATCGACGTCTATCCCGACGAAGTGGCCGACCACCCGGAGTTGGGCGGCTATGAACTGGCCGTCGCCATGGACATCTTCCGCGGCCGCTATCGCGAGAGCTTTGCCAACCCCAAAGCGATTGAGCCCGGCAAGCCCCTCACCTACCGCTTTGCCCTGCCGCCCACGGACCATGTCTTTCTGCCCGGCCACAAAATCATGGTCCAGGTGCAGTCGAGCTGGTTCCCGCTCTACGACCGGAACCCGCAGACGTTTGTGCCGAACATCTTCTGGGCCACGCCGGGAGACTATCGGAAGGCAACGCAGCGGATTTATCACACGAAAAGCGCTGCGAGTTCGATTGAATTGCCGGTGGTGGAGAAATAGCTTCGATGACGGGCCTGCGCTATTGGCCCAGCACGGCGCGCTGCGCGGCGAAGATCTCCTTGAGGCCCGACTCAGCCAGATCGATCAGGCTGTTCAGCTGTGCGCGCGAGAAGCTCCCCTTCTCCGCCGTCGCCTGGGTCTCGATCAACCCGCCGTCCTCGGTCATCACCACGTTCATATCGACTGCAGCGGCCGAATCCTCTTCGTAACAGAGATCGAGCAGTTCGTTGCCGCCGACGATACCAACTGAAGTAGCCGCCACAAGCTGTTTGAGCGGCGACTTCTTGAGCGTTCCAGCAGCCACCAGCGCATTCAGCGCCAGCGCCAGCGCGACCGCCGCGCCGGTGATTGCCGCCGTGCGCGTACCCCCATCGGCCTGCAGCACGTCGCAGTCGAGAATCACCGTTCGCTCGCCCAGGGCCTGCATGTCCACCACCGAGCGCAGGCTGCGTCCGATGAGGCGTTGGATCTCGTGAGTGCGCCCGCCGATCTTGCCCTTCTCGCTCTCGCGCGGGGTGCGCGTGACAGTCGAGCGCGGCAGCATGGCGTACTCGGCCGTGACCCAGCCGCGCCCGGAGTTGCGCAGCCAGCCCGGAACACCCTGCTCGATGGTGGCGTTGGTGAGCACGCGGGTGTTCCCAAAAGAAACCAGCACCGAGCCCTCGGCAGTCTGGACGAAGCCGGGGGTGAGGGTGAGCGGGCGAAGCTGGGCAGGAGTCCTGCCACCGGGGCGAAAGACAAGGGCGTGCATAGGGCGATTGTACGGGAGCAGGCGCTTCGTCGGGGGAGCCGCGAAATACGGTTTGGGAGGTTTCAAGATGGGAATCCAGCAATTCTGCGGCCCAAAACGGGAAAGGCTCGATAAACCACAGACAACAAGGTATTTAGAAGCGAATTCCAGAATCGCCAGTCCCGATTTGGAACGAATCAGCCCAAATGGGTCAAGGCGGAGTGTCTGGAAATCGGACACTAAGCTGTTCCCTTATCAGGAACTTAGACGAAGCGTTCTGGTTTGGCACTCCACGTGTAATAGAACCTGCAACCGGGATCAGTGAACAGAGCCAAAACTGAACCGGGAAAGGGAGTGTGTGATGCAACAAACGGAGCAGACGACGGAGCGGGGCGGGGCTGAGCGGGGCGGGACTGATCGGAGCCGCGTGGAAGCGGTGGTCGAGACGCTGGCGGCGCTCCATGGGCGCGGCGAAAGCATTGCGGAAGTTGCGCACGACGCCAGAAACATGGTGACTGCGCTGGGGCTCTATTGCGACCTGCTGGAGGAACCGGGGGTGCTGGCGCCCCGATTTCATCATTATGGAGACGAGTTGCGCCTGGTGGCCACGGCCAGCCGCAGGCTGGTGGAAAAGTTGGTCGCGCTGGATTCGCACCGCACTCCGCTGGTCGAGCCCGGTGGACTACTAGGCAAAGCGCCCGATAAGGCCATCGAGCACAGCGGGAAGGAACGCGCCGCTTCCGGAAGCTCACGAGTTTGGGAACTGCTGCCGGCAGTGCCGATTGAAAACATGGCGGCAGAGTTGGAGGCCAACCGGAACCTGCTTGCCGCGCTGGCCGGGCCGTCGATTTCGGTCACCCTGCACAGCGAGGGCGGAGCGCTCCCGGTGCTCATGACGGGAGAAGACCTGACCAGGGTGCTGGTGAACCTGGTGAAAAACGCCGCCGAGTCCATGCCGGGCGGAGGACAGATCGCCCTGGGATTGCATGAGTTTCATGCCAACGTGCAGGCCGGCCCCTGGGTGGTATTAACAGTCGAGGACAGCGGGCCGGGCATTCCGGCAAAGGCGCTCGAAACGATCTTCGAACCCGGATACAGCACACGAGCAAAACAGAATTCCGTCCATCCCGGTTGGGCCTCGGCGCACCGCGGATTGGGGCTCTCCATCAGCCGTTCAATTGTGGAGGCTGCCCGAGGCCGGATTCATGCGGTGAATCGTGTACCTTCGGGAGCCCGTTTTGAGATTGAGCTTCCAGTCCGAAGCCGCTGAAAAGCCGGCAAGAAAGGACTCGATCGCTGCGATGCCAGGCAAACAACCCAGGCACAAAACCAGGAACCATTCCACCCGACATGAGGTGAGGCGAATACAATGCTCGCAACAGTTCAATTGACGAGGGCCATGGAGTATATTCCGCAAGCTGCGGAGACCACTGCGCGGCTGCACCTGCTGGTGGTAGACGCGGATGCGGCCGGGCGATCGGCCTGCGCCGAGATCGCTGCCAGTCTTGGCTATGCGGTGGAGAGCACCGGCGATCTCGCTCAGGCGCGCAACCTGCTGCGCGGCCGCGCCGCCGACATCCTGCTGGTTAACCTGCCGTCCGGCAACAGCCAGGGGCTGGAACTGGTGGCCGAGGTGAAGCTGCTTTATCCGCAGACCTCGGTGATCGCCATGACCGCCTCAGGCTCGGTCAACGCGGCCGTGGAGGCCATGCGCTGCGGCGCCCAGGACTATCTCACCAAGCCGTTCGCGATGGATGAGCTTTCCACCGTGCTCGACCGCGCCGCGGCCAACCTGACCACCGATACCGCGTCGCGCCAGCTGCGCGAGCGGCTGCGGCTCTCCCAGGGACTGGGTGCAATGATCGGCCGCTCTGTGGAGATGGAAAAGCTTTATCGGATCCTCTCCAAAGTAGCTCAGAGCACACACCCAGTCCTGGTGCTCGGCGAGAGCGGCACAGGTAAGGAGCTGGTGGCGCGTACCATTCACGCCTACGGTCCCAATTCGCAAAAACCCTTTCTGCCGGTAGACTGCGGATCGCTGGTGCCCACGCTGATTGAGAGCGAGCTGTTCGGCTATGTGAAGGGTGCCTTCACCGGGGCCAATCACGCCAAAGACGGTCTGCTGGTCTCAGCCGAAGGCGGCACCGTGTTTCTCGACGAGATCGGCGAGCTCTCGCTCGACCTTCAAGCCAAGCTGCTGCGCGCTCTGCAGGAGAAGGAAGTCCGGCCGGTGGGCGCGACGCACCGCGTGCCGATCAAGGCGCGCATCGTGGCCGCCACCAACCGCGACCTCGCTGCGATGGTCGAAAACGGCACCTTCCGCAAGGATCTTTTCTACCGGCTGAACGTTGTGAACCTGCGCCTGCCTTCGCTGCGCGACCGGCGCGAAGATATCCCTTTGCTGGCAGCGCACTTTCTTGATCGCATGAGCCGCGAGCACGGCACCAAGTTCACTCTCAGCGACGAGGCGTTGCGCACCATGATGCGCCACGACTGGCCCGGCAATGTCCGCGAACTCGAGCACTCCGTCGAGAGGGCCTGTGCGCTGTCTTCAGGTCCGGTACTGCATCTCGGCGACCTGCCGACACAATTGCAGCAACAAGGTCTGGAAGCGCGACGAATAGCCACGATCGTGAACGAAAGCGAGGGAGCCAGAGCCAACCCCGAATTGAAGACTCTCGCCGAGTTGGAGCGTGACGCCATTCTGGGAGCCATTCGCGTCCTGAAGGGCGACAAGCTGCAGGCCGCGCGGATGCTGGGTATCGGCAAGACCACGCTCTACCGCAAGCTGAAGGAATACGGCATCGCCGATCCGCTTCAGGACGAATAAGCGCCTGGCAAACCAGAGGCCAGACGTCAAGCGGGCCAGAATCGACCCACACAACAATTCAGTTCAAAGAGCAGCCGACCACATGCTGGCCGCCTGCAAACGAGGAGTCGGGAATGAGCATTCTGATTGTGAGCGGAATTGAGGGCGCGCGAAACTGCGCGGCACTGGTGGCGGCACAACTCCAGATGGAAGTGGAGGTGGCCGAGGGACGCAAAGCCGCTCTGGCAGCGCTGCGCCGGCGCGAGTTCGCCGCGGTCGTGGTGGATGAAACAATCGCCGAGTGCGATCCGGCAGCCGCAGAAGCAATATGGGAACACTCCGGCCTGGCCATCCCGCTGCAGATCAACTTCGCCCTCTCCGGCGCCGCCCGCCTTACCAGGGAGATTCGCGCTGCGCTGCACCGCCGCGAGCGCGAACAGACCCTGGCGCGCCGGGCAGCGGCGGCCGCTATCGAAACCGAGTTGAAGACCACTGTGGCCGGGCTTCTGCTGCACTCCCAACTCGCGCTCTCTGAGAGCGAAACAGCCTCGCCCCTCGCGGAAAAATTGCGCATGGTAGCCGATCTGGCAGGCAACCTGCGCCAGCAGTTAAATGCCCCGCTCGCCGCTCACGGAGATACGGCTGCCTAGGGTTCTTTAGAGAATGTTCATGGTGTTGCACGCGCTTCGCCGGGGCAGAATTTGCCCCGGCACTTTTTTGCCGCAGACACGGTAATCCGGCTTGCACCGCCTCATCTCTCCCGGGTTCCCGCGCCCGAGGATCACAATCTTAAACGGCTTTGCAAATACCTCGTTCAACCCCGCAGAGGTCCGAATTGAAAGTCTGGACTTTCAGTTTGCTTCGCCCATCCGGGTCCCTATAATAGATGCGGAGGGCCCACGCAAGCCCGTGGGTGCCAGTTTCCCGAACACTACCGATGCGATTTCGCTGGAGATCGATCATCGTCACATAGCCATCTTGTTGGTGCAGATGGGCAGCTCTCAACTTCAACTGTGATCTATGGTGTTGGCACTTGGTCGAATATAATTTCAGGTGGTTGTCTTAAATAGGTTGCGGGAGTAGTTCAGTGGTAGAACGTCAGCTTCCCAAGCTGAATGTCGCCGGTTCGATCCCGGTCTCCCGCTCCAGATTCTAAAATACTTATAGTCGAAATGGCGTTACGATAAACTCCACAAACTCCACGGCGACCTGAAAGGGACCCTTGGGAAAGTATCAACGCTGATCCCAACGAAGAATCAACCGCCAGGAACCGGCGGTGGCGAAGAACACCAAGGGTCAACAGAGAATCTCTTCTATGTATATCAATCCCCCTATTAAGGCAGAAAACAACAATACACTGATCATTCATCCGATGAAGATACATGCTCGCCGGCCTCTCGACGGCAAAAACTCCAACCTCAATGCGGCGGCGGGATAGGGACAGGCGCGGCAGGCATCGAGACTTTGAGGAGCGGCGCTCCGTGGCTCGCGAATCGATCCTGTCTGGAGGGTATATGGTGGGTCTTTCGCACCGGTGCCAGATGGCGCAACCTGTTCCGGCGCGATCGCTCCTCGATGAATCCAGAAATTGCTGCCCGCTCGTCATAGATAAGACGATTTCGCCCGGCACCAGGCACTTCCGCCCAATCCGTGATGCAGGTCACCGCCATCCTCTCACCTGAAAGCCAATCATTCAATAGGACTGGCTAACGCTCTCGCGCAGAGCGTGGAGGAGTCTCCTGGTGCGTTCCAAGCTACCGCTTTTGCGCAGGATCTCGCAGATCTCCTTTCTGCTTCTGTTCCTCTCGCTGCTGATCTTCACTTCGTTGCGCCCTTCCCCCGGTGCAACCGGAGACATACATCTCCGCGCCCCAGTACGGTTGTTTTTCGAACTCGATCCGCTCGTCGCGCTCACCAACTCCTTCGCCGGTCACGCGCTTTATCGCGGCCTGCTTCTGAGCCTGGTCATCCTCGTCCCGACGCTCTTGCTCGGCCGCTTTTTCTGTGGATGGATCTGCCCCATGGGCACGCTGCAACACTTCATCGGCAGCTTGCCGTCCGAGGCCAAACGAGGCAAACAGCGCATCGATTCCAACCGCTATAAGAGATGGCAAACAGTTAAATATGTCGTTCTCATTGCGGGTCTCGTCGCCGCATGCTTTGGCTCCGCGGCCATCGGAGGCCTCGATCCCTTCAGCCTGCTCGTCCGTTCCTTTGGCCTGTCGCTTCTTCCGGCATTCAACTTCGCTGTCCGCGCTGTTCTTTCACCGCTCGAGCACAGCCACATTGCGGCCATTAAATTCACCGGCGAAACCCTGCACACTGTCCTCCAATACACGGTCCTCGATCTGCGCCAGCCCCACTTTGCTCAAGCCCTCGTTATTGGACTACTCTTCCTCGCCATTCTGATGGCCAGCTTCCGCATTACCCGCTTCTGGTGCCGCAGCATCTGTCCCCTCGGCGCGCTCCTCGGCGCAGTGTCCCGCTGGTCCGTTCTGGGCCTGCACAAGGATCCCGCTGCGTGCGACAAATGCAATCGCTGCCTGCTCAATTGCCAGGGGGGCGACGACCCCATCGGCGGCGTGCCCTGGCGCAAGGCCGAGTGCCTCATGTGCATGAACTGCGTGGGCTCCTGCCCTCACAACAGCCTGCAGTTCCGCTTCTTCAGGGATGAAAAGGAAGTGGCGACACCCGATCTGGGCCGCCGCCGCACCATCACCGGCCTTGCCGCCGGAGCGGCCGTCGTTCCCCTCATGCGCGCCAACACCGGCCTCGGAAAAAGCCGTCATGAACGCCTGCTCCGCCCTCCCGGTTCCCTCGACGAACCCGACTTCCTCTCCCGCTGCATCCGCTGCGGCGAGTGCATGAAGGTCTGCCCCAACACCGCGCTCCATCCCACCTTCGAAGAGGCCGGCCTCGAAGGCATCTGGTCCCCCACGCTGGTTCCGCGCGTTGGTTATTGCGAGCCCAGTTGCGTGCTCTGCTCCGAAGTTTGCCCGACCGGCGCAATCTGGCAGATTACGCCAAAAGAGAAAGGCTGGGTCGTCGGCGTTGGCGGGCAAAGCCAGCCGGTGCGTCTGGGCACAGCGTTCTATGACCGCAGCCGTTGCCTGCCCTGGGCCATGGCCACTGATTGCATCGTCTGCGAGGAGTGGTGTCCTGTCTCTCCCAAGGCCATCTTCGTGCAGGAAGCGCAAGTCGTCGACTCAGCGGGCAACATCAAGACGCTCAAGCAGCCACGCGTCGATCCCAGCCGCTGCGTCGGGTGCGGCGCTTGCGAATACGCCTGCCCGCTCCAGGAACACCCGGCAGTTTATGTAACCAGCATCGGCGAAAGCCGCTCGCCCAGTAGTCAGATCTTGCTCAACAGAAAATAAAGGAGAGCACGCCGTGCCATATCGCTTGATGAATTGCCGAAAGAGTTTGTTGGTCGCTCTAGTGGGCATTGCCATGGTCTTCGTGACCGCAACAGGGTGCAGGAAGGCCAAAGTTGACCCGTTCCCCTCGTCGGACACCGTTTCAGGCTGGCAGAAAACGAGTGACACGCGCGTCTTTGCCGCCAGGGACCTGTGGCAATACATCGACGGCGATTCTGAGCAGTACATCTCCGCCGGCGTCGTCACCACCTCAACCTCCGACTACAAGTTTCAGAATCAGTTGGAAGCTGTCGTCGACATCTACACCATGGGCGATGCGGCGGGCGCAACCAGAATTCTCTCCACCAACCAGACCAGTGAAGCCAAATCCATCCAGCTGGGCGATGCCGGAATTCAATTCGCGCAGAGCATCATCTTCCGCAAAGGCCCCTATCTGGTCCGCATCGTTGCCTATGAATCCACGCCCAGCACCCCGCAGGCATTGCTCGCGCTGGCGCATGGCCTGGAAGCAAAGCTCTAACCCCGGCTGCGAGGCTGGGCGCAAAAAACGAACGAGGATCGCCATGAAAAACCGCCGGGATTTCCTGAAGACCGCCGCCGCAGGAGCCGTGCTGATCGGGTCACAGAGCAACCTTGGGCTTGCCGAAATGCTGGACAATCACGCAGAAACCGCCAAGTCGAAAGTGGTAGTCGCGAAAGATCCAGTGCTGCATGGCCCAGCCGGAAGCACAACAAGCCAGCCCGAAGAAAAGCGCGTACTCGACCTCCTCGACCGCGCCATCGCCGCCTACACCGGAAACAACCACCCTGTCGAAGCCTGGAAGCACATCGTGCCGTCAGGCAAGGTGATCGGCCTCAAGGTCAACGGCCTCGGCGGCAAGGGAATCTCAACCCATGCAACGCTGGTGCTGGCCATCTGCGAACGTCTCCAGCAGGCAGGCGTCAAGCCCGGCAACATCATCGTCTGGGACCGCAACGCGCGCGACATTGAGGCCTGCGGCCTCACCATCAGCACCGACCCCAGCCGCGTTCGCGTCTTCGGCTCCGATGTCAGTGGATACGAAGACGAGCCGGTGTCCTTCGGCTCCGCGGTCAAAGTCAAGCTCTCGAAGATTCTCACTCGCCAGTGCGACATGGTCATCGGACTGCCGATTCTCAAGGACCACGAGATGGCCGGCGTCACCTTCTCCATGAAGAACATGTACGGCGTCGTCGAGCGGCCCAATGAACTCCATGCGAATGGCTGCAATCCCGGCGTGGCCGATCTGAATCGTATTCCCACCGTTCGCGAGAAAGTTCGCTTCACCATCGGCGATGCCATGTCGTCGGTCTGTCAGGGTGGCCCCGGCTTTCATCCCGAGCACCTCTGGTATCCAAATTCCCTCATCATCGGAGAAGACCGCGTTGCCGTCGATCACACCGCGTGGAAGATGATCGAAGCCAGGCGCGCCGAAACCGGCTTGCCCACGCTGGAAGCCGCGAATCGTCCGCCACGCTATATCGCCACCGCCGCGGATGCGGATCACATGCTCGGCGTCAACGATCCTCAACGCATTCACTTGATCGAAGTCTGACCGGGAGGATAAGCATGACCGGTGAAAACGATCCGAAGACACGCCAGAATCAAGTCAAAGATCGAGTCCAGGATCAAATCAAGGATCAAGCCCAGAATCAAGCTCAGGACCAAGTCCATGACCAAGTCCATGACCAGGCCAGGGCGTCCACCCTTACCCGCCGCGAGGCCATGCTCCAACTGCTCCGCGTCGGTGGCGTGGCCGCTGGTGCATCAGCCGCGGCCGTCTGGCTAAGCGAGCACAGCCTCCGCCCGGTCCCGGCCCGCGCGGAGCAAGCCCGCCGCGACCATCGTGTAAAGTCCGATCAGGGTGCGGAAGGCTCTGAGCTCCCGCACCTGACCGTCGTCTATTATCCAACCGACAAAAACCCTGCGGCACAAGCCGGTGAACCAGCCGCTCTGGTCCAGCGCGCGCTCGCTGACCTGGGCGGCATTCGCCGCTTCATCAGCCGCCAGGACGTCGTCGTTCTCAAGCCCAACATCGCCTGGGACCGCACTCCGGAGCAAGCCGCCAACACCAATCCTGAAGTCGTCGCCGAAGTCGTCCGCCAGTGCTGGCAGGCCGGCGCCAGGCGTGTCATCGTCACCGACGTCAGTTGCAACGAACCGCGCCGCTGCTTTCAGCGCTCCGGCATTCAGGCTGCCGCGCGTGCGGAGGGCGCTGAAGTCATCCTTCCCGATCCCGAGCTCTATCGCGAAGTCGACATCGGTGGGATCGTGCTCAAAAGCTGGCCCGTCTTCACGCCATTTCTTGATGCCGACAAAATCATCAATCTTCCCATCGCCAAACACCACGGACTGGTCGGGGTCACTCTCGGCATGAAGAACTGGTACGGCATCCTCGGCGGACAGCGCAACCGTCTCCATCAGCAGATCCACCAGAGTCTCGCCGACCTGGCCAACTTCATGCTCCCCACCATCACCCTGCTTGACGGTTATCGCATTCTCCTTCGCAACGGCCCCACCGGCGGCAATCTTGAAGACGTAGCGTTGAAGAAAACAATCGTGGCTGGCACCGACCCTGTAGCCCTCGATGCCTACGTAGCCAAAGCATGGTGGAACCTGGACTCCGACCGACTGCCTTATCTCCAGATGGCAGCCGCCCACGGCCTCGGCACCGTGGACTTCGACAAGCTTCCGGTCAAGTTCAGCCGCCTGGGATAGCAAACAGGTTTCTGCATACCGGCTTGATCTGAAACGGTTCGAAGAAAATGCCCACTGAAAAGGCGCCACCGCGGCTTACCCGGTCACCTGCCCTGGATGTCTGTGAGGAAACCTTGACGAGTGTGCTCCTCGAAGCCGTTGGCAATCTGCGCTCGGCAGGCATGAATCGTCTTGCGTGCTGGTAAGTCCTTGCGCCGTGCGGCGAACCCGGTGGTCTCCCTGCTTGGCCATCATAAGCTGGCGTCCAGAAAAGCCACCAAGTCGATACAGCCATTCTTGGCCAGGTTTTAGAAGGTGCGAAACAACAGCTCCTCAAGAGCCATGCGGCGAATCTCCCACAACTCACGGCTCTCATCGCTCGCAATCAGCTTGCACTCGCCCTTTTCATTGAATTTCACGCTAATGTCGAACATCTGGTAGCCCTTGTCGTCTTTCACCACAATCGCATGTTCAGCAAGTGAAAACCCAATCGACTTGTGCACTTCATTGCCTTCTAGCGTCACCAGAAATGCGTCGCCTGTGTCAATCACCGCAAACTCATACGTGGAATGATCGGGACGCAGCCCGTTACGGGCAATGACATCTTGCTTCACGCTGGCCTTGAGCCGCTTGAATACAACGGGCAGTGAACACATGGCGCGCCCAGTAACCCAATCGAAGTCCGATGCATTCTTCTCCACGCTTTCGCCCATGCTTTCTCCTTCTGAATCCTGCGCGCGCCTCTACCGCGCACCTCCGGAGTATTCCATATTTGAGCAAAACGAAACCAGCAAATCAACACAGGCCCGACCGGCCTCTAAAGTTTCTCGCGTATCTTGACGACAAAGCTCGTAAAGGTCCTGTCGCCGGCCACCAGCATCTGGTGCGGCACTCCCGCCGGCACGTGCGCCACATCGCCGGGCCGCAATTCCTGACGCGAACCGCCCTCGATGCGCTCCCCACGCGTTTCCCCTGGACCAACCGAGTGCGCTCCCACCATGGTCCCGCCTGTCACCAGCGTCGCGCGCCCCTCCAAAACGCAGAAGATGTCGGCAAAGTTTTCATGCAACTCCGCTACCCCATCGCGTGCACGAAATGAAAGCATGGTCGCGTGCTGCGGATACTCCTTCAGTGTCTCGCTCGCCTGCCCGTCGCCATACCTGGCCAGTTTGCGCAGATACGCGCCGCGTTCAAGCAGCACCGCCCCCGGCCAGTGATCAAGCTGCGGCAATTCATCCTTTGCTGCAGCCGCGCGCTTCGGCTCTAGCGGTAAAACTTCCTTCTCCGCCGGCAGCAATTCCCTCAGGATCTCTCTTTCCACTCTGTCCATAATCCCCTCACGATTCCCCGCTCACTCCGATCCCGCCAGTTCCTGCGCCCTCTTGAATACAGCAAGAAACATCGCCCGCGTTAGCTTGCCTGTATTCGTGTTTTGCAGCGACGGATGATAGCTCGCGATCACCCTCAGCCCATCGGCCAGCACATACTCCGCGGCATGACCGAACACAAGACCCGCTCGCGCTCGCAGTTTCCCGGTGCGGACTGCATGAGAGAGCAATCCATCGAACGAAATCTTGCCCAGGCAAACCACCACGCGCAGCTTCTTCAGCAGCGTGAACTCCTCATCGAGCCAGGGCGCGCAGTTGCGCTGCTCTTCCGGCGTAGGCTTGTTATCCGGCGGAGCGCAGCGCACCACCGCGCTGATCCAAAGGTCGGTGAGCTTCATCCCATCGTCACGCGAAACCGCATTCGCCTGCGATGCAAACCCGGCCTCGTGCAGCACCGGGAACATGAAGTCGCCTGACCCATCCCCCGTGAATGGCCGCCCGGTGCGGTTTGATCCATGCGCGCCCGGCGCCAATCCAAGCGCCATCACACGAGCATTCTGATCGCCGAACGACGGCACCGGCCTGCCCCAATACTCCCAGTCCGCATAAGCCTTTCTGCGAACCCGCGCCACCTCCGCGCCATAAGTGCGCAGCCGCGTACACCGCTCGCATGCGACGACGCGCGCATTCAGAGCATCCAATGGCGAAGGATCGGGCATAGCGAAATTTTAAGGTATCGCGCCCTCCCGATGCGTCATACTTCCATGCGGAGGATTTTCAGATGAAATCCGCGAAGTTGTTGTTGCTTGCCGGCGATTTTGTTGAAGACTACGAGATCATGGTTCCCTTTCAGGCCCTGCAGATGGTCGGCCACACCGTTGACGCTGTCTGTCCCGGCAAGAAAAAGGGCGACCAGGTCCGAACCGCCATCCACGACTTTGAAGGCGATCAGACTTACACGGAGAAGCGCGGCCATAACTTCACGCTCAACGCCACGTTTGACGAAATTCAACTGTCCGACTACGACGCGCTCGTGGTTCCCGGCGGCCGCGCGCCAGAGTATCTGCGTCTAAACGCCAAGGTGCTGGACATCGTGCGCCACTTCGACAAAGCCAACAAGCCCATCGCCGCGCTCTGCCACGGTCCGCAACTGCTCGCCGCCGCCGGCGTGCTGAAGGGCCGCAAGCTCAATGCCTACCCCGCCTGCGCGCCGGAAGTGGAACTTGCCGGCGGAACCTTTGTTCCGGTCGACTTCTTCGCTGCAGTCGTCGACGGCAAGCTGGTCACAGGTCCCGCATGGACAGCCCATCCCGCCTGGCTTGCACGCTTCCTGGAGGTCCTCGAAGCGCATCTCACAGCTCCGGCAGCTTGACTGCAGTTCCGCGGCCGCTTGCACTTTGCGCACTTCGTCTTCCAGCGGGAGCTCAATGATAAGCTGAGTGCGAACAGCCAACGAGGTGTGCATGATGCGTGGCGTATCTGGCCTGCAGAGTGTTGCGCGGGTCATACTGAAGACATCGCTTGCGTTTCTGATTTGGCATTCCGCGCGGAGTCTCCACGCGGTCGAATGCAATGTGGTCCATCATGGGCCTCCCACCGATGCAGACAAGGCCCTGCTTGCCACCGACTTCGCAAGAGCGGAAAGCCTCTACCGTACCGCTCTTGCAGCGCATCCGGGCGATCCTGAATTGACGGCAGGCCTTGTCCACGCTTTGCTCCGTGGTCAGAAAGTGCAGGACGCAGCGGACACCGTCAAGGCTGCGCTCGCTGCGGCGCCCAACACGCCAGCGTTCATCACCTTGCGCGGAGAGGTCGAATATCGCCAGGGCTTTCCCTGGCTTGCTGCCCAATCAGCCAATGAGTCCATCAAACTCGATCCCTGCAATCCGCGCACGCAGTTGCTGTTGGCCGATCTGGCGCGCATCAACTCTCTCTATGCCACCTCCCGCCGGCAGCTCGTCAACGCACACAGCCTTGATCCCGAAGATCCGGAGATTCGTGAAGAGTGGGTCGGTACTCTGCCAATCGGCCTGCGCATCTCCGAACTCGAGTCCCTCCTCAACAGCCCCAGCGGGATGGATGAAGAGGAACTGCGCCGCACGCGCCAATATCTTGACCACCTCAAGAAACAGGTTGCCGAACCGCACAAGGCTTGCCGACTGGTTTCTTCGGTTTCATCCACTGACATCCCCTTTACAAACCTCATGTACGACGCAAACCACATTCGCGCATTTGGGCTGGAGGTCAAATTCAACAACCATAGTGCCCGTCTCCAAATCGACACCGGCGCCGGTGGCTTGCTGGTCAGCCGCAGCGTGGCCGAGCGCGCAGGGCTCAAGGCTTTTTCGCAAACTGAAGTCGGTGGCATCGGGGACAAGGGTGCCAAGTCGGGCTATACCGCATTTGCCGACTCCATTCGCATCGGCAATCTCGAATTCCACGACTGCTCGGTGGAGGTGATCGACAGCCGCAATGTCATGGATGACTCCGACGGCCTGATTGGCATGGATGTTCTCTCAAGCTTCCTCGTGACGCTCGATTTTCCAATGCGCAAG
>JBEKDE010000004.1:0-93684 GCA_050014515.1 Occallatibacter sp. | reverse complement strand
TTCTGCAAGTTAATCCTGACCAAGCCCAACATCTTAATCTTCGACGAGCCCACCAACCACTTAGACTTGGAAGCCATCAACGCATTAAACATAGCGTTGCAGCGTTACGAAGGCACAGTGTTGTTAGTAACTCACGACCACGACCTGATCGACGAAGTAGCCACAAGACTATGGAACTTCAAGGCGGATGGCATAGAAGACTTCCAAGGCCCCTACGCCGAATGGAAAGGCAAACACAACTAAGCGATTCGGGTTCCCAAGGGCTTCCATCTATTGATTTCGCGCGATTCCTGAGCCGCATTTCGGAGCGGTAGGCCGGGGATTCCATCCCCGGCAATAGAATCACCCCACATGGAACGGGGTTTTAACCCCTGAGGCTTGCTTGTCGTCCGGTAGGCCGCGGATTCATCCCCGGCAATACGATGTCTTATAGGGATAGGGGTTTTAACCCCTAAGGTATGTTTTTCAATCCGCCCCTTCTACGCCCCGCAAATTCCATTCCATCCCGTCAGGATACCCGCGCCTACCGCTCAAACCTTGCCGGCATCGCATCAATCCGCTCCAAATACCGCGTATGCACATACTCATAATCGACGAGCCCCTGCTTCGCCGGATTCCCCGCAATATACCCGAGCTGTCTCCGGAAATCCTCTCCGTCCCGAATCCTATGCTCATGGAATCCCACCTGCCATACTTCCCCGCCAAACTGCGTGCGCACCTCATGCGAAAACCCGCCCTTGATGCACTGCGCGCATCGCTCAATCGTCTGACCGGCCGACGGTGTCAACAGGACGTGCAGATGTTCCGGCATCACAACGAATCCATGCAATGCGTATCGCCCCTGATCCCGATAATGAAAGAGCGTCTTGACCAACAAATCGGCATTTGCTGTTCGAACGAAGAGAGAACGTCTTTGGTACGTCGAGGTTGTGAGCGCATGGGTTTCCATGTGAATGCGAAGAGCATACCTCAGGGGATAAATCCCTGTCGGTGATGACAGCCTCTTGTACCGGGGATAGAATCCCCGGCCTACCATTCAGAACATTGCGAAAAAGATATACTTATCAATTCACCAGGAAGGTTAGATGAAACCAAAATTCATTCCCGTCGAAGAATCTTTCAAGCAGTGGAAGAAAGACCCCAAATACGTTGCCGCCTATAACGCACTTGAATCTGAATTCGCTCTTGCATCGGCCATGATCAAAGCCCGCGCCGACGCCGACATGACGCAGGAGCAGGTCGCCGAGGCCATGTGCACAACGCAAGCCGTAATCGCCCGACTCGAAAGCGGCAAAGTCCTACCCTCTACCCGTACCCTGGAGCGCTTCGCCAAAGCCACAAGAACCCGCTTGCAAATCAGTTTCGCCCGCGAAACCCTGCGCCGCCAACCCGCTCCTTAACCCCTTATCTCAGCGATTCCAGATACGCGGCGAACTGTGCATTAAACAACGCCCCCGGCCGGCGTTCCCGTATTCTTCTCACGATTTCGGGGCCCGGCATGCCGAGCCTGTGAAGAATCACACCCGCCACCAGTGCGGAGCGGTTGAATCCCATGCCGCAATGAGCCAACACTCTGTGGCGCGAACCAACCAGCGTCGCGCCCAGGTTTCCCAGAGCGTGCAGCTTCACCAGGTTCGGTAAATCCCTGTCAAATATCGGGAAATAGATATACAGGCTCCGATCGGGAAGCGTCGGCACGTCAGAGTCAATGTCGCCATCCACGTCGATGACCGTGTCGATCCCCTGGCAGGTCACCGTATCCCAATCTGTGATTGCCGGTGAGATAAACAGCAGAGCGTCGTCGTCAACCTGAAACAGCTCCATAAGTCCAGCCTATCAAGATTTCAGCGGCGCTGTGAAGGATGCCCGCAATTCTCACAGGGGCGCCGCTGAGGCTCGGGTGCTCCCACTTCCCTTCACCTGAATGGTTTTTAGGAACCCGCCTTCACCGCCGCGATCCTCACCGGCACTTCCAATGACCCGGCCCGCCCCGCCGCTCGATCCAGAATCACCATCCGCAGCGCAACCTTCCCCGCAGCCAAATCCAGCGGAACAATCGCGGGAATCGTCCCCGCCATCACCCGCGCATACTGTGCATCCTTCAGGTTCAACGTCACCGAGCGGTCAAAGTAGTTCACTCGCTTTCCATCATCGTCGTACGCAATCAGCGCCACTTCCAGCGCGGCCATATGCGTGCCATCCTGCGTATCCACAAACCGGACTCCCTTGGGATCAATCTGCATCACCACCGCGTAGCGTGTCACCGGCCCCTTCAGCGACCCCGCCATTGCGCCCGCTGGTCCGTCAGGCAGTTTCACGCCCTTGATCTGCGGATCGTCCGCCGTCATCACCCGCGCCTGAAACAGAATCTGCGTTGCCGCCGGCGCACCGAACATGGCCGCCTGAACAATCATGCTCGGCTTCCCCGGATCGTGGCTCGACTTGCCCTCATCGTGACTCGATGCCTTATCTCCTTTGTCCGCGTAGTATCCACGCCTGTAAGCCAGCTTGTAGCTCACCCCGTCCACCTTCACCTGCAGCTTGTGGAAACGCCCATCCAGCTTATCCGCGGCCGGCACATACCCCACCGTGTAGTAGTCCGAACCATGCTCAACCGCATGCGCCAGAGCATCTGCCAGATCGTTGGTATTCACGTACTCCTGCCCGCCGGTCTGCTCGGCAATCTGCTGCATCGTGCTGTTCTCACTCTCCTTCGCTGCCATGAACCGGTCATTGTCCCTGGTAAAATTGCCGCCCTTGGCCATATTCCCGGTAGCCTGGTACGACGCCTGGAACGTGGGCATCGATCTCACACCCCGCGCGTCCACCGGATAAACCGCCACGCGCGCCGCCGACAGCAGTTCCGCCGTCTGCTGCACATCATCGGAGTAATCGCGCAATACGTTAAACGGGCTCTTCAGCGCGTCGTCCGGATTAAGCGCAATTGGAAACGATCCCGAGAACCAGATCAGGTTCTTGCGGCCCGGAATACCGCTCAAAGAACGCGCCAGCTCATTCAGAGCATCCAGTGTCATGCGCACCCGCATGTCGGTTTGGAACGCCGCGGTGTCGGCCATGAACTGCTGCACCGAAGCGATCGACGCCGCGCTGGCCTTCGCCGCTGCCATCATGTCGAGCAACTCGTCCGAGCTCTGTGCTCCGTTCTCCGTCTCCAGCGCCACCGATTGTTGCGGTCCCGCCTTCGTGCCCTGCACCACCTTCGCCAGCTGTGCCGCGTCCGTCGTAAACCCCTGCACCAGCCGTAGCCGCGACGCCAGCGTGTAAATCGCCAGCGATGTCCCCGGTTTGATCTTTCCCAGGTACTCGATCATCTGCCGGCGAACATCCACCTGACTCGCGATCGGAGTGTTCAATGCGTCCAGCAACAGCACATTTACCACGCCCGTGTCGGGATAGACCGGCGTATTGCTGAAGGTGTTCGGCGGCAGCTTCACCCCATTCGGCTCAACCGCCTGCGCCGCGCCCATGTGTTCGTCAAACGACGAAATCGTCTGCTCGTGACCATCCTCGAAGATATGGAATCGGCCGCGATCCAGCGCGTGAATGGGCTTGCTTTTGTCGGCAACCACCACATCCACCAGCACCAGGTTTGCATTGGTGTGCAGAACAGCCGCATTCGGCAAAACAACCGCAGACGGGGTCGTGGCAGCTGTAGGAGCCGCTGTCTGCGCCGCTGATGAAGACTGCGTCTGACCGTTCGCGGCCGCACCGATCCCGAGCGCGAGCAGAATCGCAAGAACCGAATGGATAGCACAGAGGCCAGAACGCATCATCAGGAGCCCCCTCGAAGTCGAAGTTGAGTATAACCCGGCGCAACATGACGCGAAAAAACCGTCCGGGGGGTAGGCTGGGGATTCATCCCCGGCACAAAGCTAAAGGAATCAGAGCGGGCTTCAGCCCCTGAGTTACATGTTTGCCATTTCCGCCTCTACGCGGTTCCCCATTCGGACGGGACTACAACCGGTCTCATAAATGCCACAGCCCTCATCGGGCCAACTATGAGATTCGCAACAAAGCGGGTCGATTGATCTACGCGAGTCGATGCGCCTGTTTATGACACCGGTTCTGGCCACTTCTACTCCAATCCGGCCGTCGAGAAAGTGAAACGGCAAAGTGATTGTGAGCGGAGAGCGGCCGTCTACTGCACCGCAGGTGCCGCTCCCAGAAACGCCCTGACCCGCGTCGATACCGCCTCCGCATCGCAGCTCATGATGATGTGCGCGCAGCTCCCGTGCGAAATGTAAGTAGGCGCTCCCAGTGCCGCCGCCCAATCCAGCGCCGGCTGCGGATTCACCAGGTGATCCTCCGCCGCCACAATCACCAGCCAACGCGCCTTCGTTCCCCGCGCCGCATCCGCCAGGGTCTTATCTCCAATCACATCCTGCGTCATGATTGCCCGCAACTGCCACAGGCGGTCATTTGCGTCAATCGACTGCCGCGCCTCCGCCTGCGCATAGAACCCCTCCAGCTTGTCCCGCGGCGTCGCATGGTTGCGAAACTCCGGCGTAGTCACCACCAGGTTTCCAAACAGGTTCGCCAGCGCCAGCTGCGGTTCTTCTGTGTACGCGCCATTCTTATATGCAGGATCATCCACAATCGTCTCCACCATGATCCGCTTCACCTGCAAGTCGTACGCGGTCAGTCGCGGCGTCCCCAGAATCGGTAACGCCAGATCGAAGAACTCCGGATGCAGAACCGACCACACAAACGTCTGTTCCCCGCCCATCGAAAGCCCAACCACCGCGTGCAGATGCCTGATCCCCAGCGCCTCCGTCACCACGCGATACTCCGCTTCCACCACGTCGCGCATGTCGAACGCGGGAAACCCAGTCCCATGCTGCGCTGCGCTGTTCGAAGGCGACGAGGAAACCCCGTTCCCAATCGTGTCGATCGCAATTCCAAAGAACCGCTTCGTATCCACCAGGTGCTGCGGCGAACTCCCGTCCCCAAACAGCCCCACCAGGTCCTCTGAACGCCCATACAACCAGGTCGGCATCAGCACCGCATTGTCTCGCGCGGCATTCAGCGTCCCAAATGTCCGGTAGCCCACACGGCAGTTCTCAATCGCCTGCCCGCTCTCCAACCTGCAACGCCCCAACTCGGCAAACTGCTGCGCCCCATCGGCCGCACGCACCTGCGCAACCATGAGCAAGAGCACGCAAAGACAAACAGCAGCCCGCGCAACCAGAATTCCATTTGATCGAGCACTGCATTTGAGATCCGTACCAAAATGCTCCAAACATTTCGCCATCGCCATAGTTTAGCTAATGTCTCTCCCATTCAAAATCGGATGTTCCCGCTGACCATCAAGCCCCAAACTGCCTCAAATGATGATCCATGTGCAGATACCCCCAGCGCATCCACTCCGCATGCGTCATGCGCCCGAAGATCGAGTGCTCCGGGAACGCAAACTCCTTCGGTATCTGCACAAACCGCTCCAGCAGCCCACGCAACTCGCTCACATCCTCATCCATCGCAGCAGGAGCAGTCCCGCCCATCCCCGCCTTGCATTCCGGAACAGTCTGCACGCCGCGCGGCCACTTTCTCGGAAACCACAAACCCGCCCACTTCATCACGCTTCGTGTGAACAAGTTGCTGATCGTGCTCGCTTCTTTCTCTCCCATCGCGATCTTGAGCGCATCGCTCAAGTGGCAGATCATCTCGCCAACCGTCATCCTGCCCCACTGTCGCTGGCTCTCCGGTCGAATCGCGGCCAACCGCCGCAAAATCTCCGCCTCGTCCGCCGCATGCGCTAACGTCTTCATGCATCCTCGCGTAGATTCTAGTCGAAGACCAAGCCCCTCCCGCTCTCCAAAGCGGTTGACAGCCGTTCCCTTCCGGCGTGTAATAGTGACAGTTGGTTGTGGTGAAGGAGTTCACCCTTAACCGCTGTTCGGTTCAAAGCTGGACGGCTGATGACTCCTGGCAGGGAATCCTGTCGGGAGATCCATACCCGGCACGACCCCCTCGACAAATAAGATGAATTTGAGTACTCCGCCTCCGCTGCGTCCAATTTCCCGCAGTCCGCGGAGAACTCCATAGCATTTTCGGAATTGGTGTAGACCAAAAGCACACACTCAAGTGGCTTTTTCCTCAAGAAAAAGCCACCTTTCACGGTACTGAAAAAGTCTATACGTATTCCGAAAGTGCTCTAAAAAGGGGAGATAAGCCTTGCAGAAATACCTGCTCATTGCCTTGGGTGGCGCTCTCGGCTCCGTTGCACGCTTCTGGGTCGGCTCCACCATCGCCGGCCGCATGGGAATCAAATTCCCCTACGGGACGCTGCTCGTGAACATCACGGCCTGCCTCATCATCGGCTTCACGCTCACCTACATGGGCCGCCGCGCCGACCTCAACCCCGCCTGGCGATTCCTCATCCCCATCGGCTTCATCGGCGCTTACTCCACCTTCTCCACCTACGAGTGGGAAACGCTCTCCACCCTGCGCTCCGGCGCATTCTTCCTGGCCGCGCTCTACGCCGGCGGAAGCTTTATCCTCGGCCTCATCGCCGTCTGGGGCGGCTCCTGGCTCGCTGAAGTCATCTAACTCTGCATGTGCGGCTCGATGCTTGTGTGTCGTGCACTCTTGCAATTGCTGCAGTTTGGTGCTTCAATCCTCGGTTGCACAATCGATGGCCGACGCCGCTCTTCCGCGCGGCCAGGGAAGGCCCAGTCATGCTGACCTCAGGCAACGCTGTCAAAGTCTCCATCTATCTCGGCGATGGCGCCAAGCACCACGGAATCCCGGTTTATACCAGCATCCTCGATTTTCTCTTCCACAGCGGCGTCTACGGAGCCACCGTCCTCAAAGGCATCGCCGGCTTCGGCTCAACCCATCGCCTCCACTCCGCGCACATCCTTGACATCTCTGACCATCTCCCCATCAAGATCGAGTTCATTGAAACCCGCGAGAAAGTCGACGCTCTTTTGCCCGAGCTCGAAAAGCGCACCGGCAGCGGCATCATCGAGATTCAAGAGACGACCGTCCTCATCCCCGCCAAACACTGACTCGCTATTAGTCCGCTGAAGTAAACGGAGAAGCCGGCAGCCCAACACCATTGAACAAATTGCACTCCGGACTATTCGCCCATCCATAGCGGACATACACCGGCTCCGCGACCAGCGGGCTCGTAGCCACAACGAAGTTACCCTCAATCGTCGCCGTCGCCGCCACAAACTTCCCGTCCGCTCCCGCAACCTCAAACCCCGTCAGAGCGCCGCCCTTCGCAACAAGCCCCTTGGAGTGATGTTCGAACTCCACGCGAATCGCATCTCCCTCCGGCGTTGCCTGCAGGAACATGGGCCCCGAGTAGGAAACATCCTCCCCGTAACTCAGCGCCCGCGCCGCCAGCGCCAATCGCTCGCCCACGTCCACCTTGTCCGTGGGATGCACATTGTCCGGATTGCCAATGTCGATCGTCACCGCCATCCCGGTGTTGTTCAGTTCGAGCGTTCTTCGCTGCTGCTCGCGTACGGTCGCCCAGTCCTCTTCCTGGTTCGATTTGAAGTTCGAAATCTGCACATAGAGAAACGGAAAATCCCCCTCGCCCCACGCGCGCCGCCAATCTTCAATCAGTGTTCTGAACACGCGCCCATACAGTGGAGCTCTCACCAGTTTGCTGTTGCTCTCGCCCTGGTACCAGATCACTCCGCGAATCGGAAACGGAGTCAGCGGCGCAATCATCCCATTCCAAAGCATTCCCGGCCCCCAGCTCAGCAACTGCGGATGCCATGGGAATTGCGGCTCCGGCTTGCCCTGCGCCCTGGCCTCGTCACGCAGCTTCTGTTCGGCCTTGTCCCTCAGCAGCGCATCCGATTCTGCTTCAGTCATCCTGCCCCACTCGGCAAAAACCGGCGCCAGTGCCGCATCCTCTCCCAGCGCCGCCACCCGCGTCCACGCCTCGGCCACCGTGCCGCCCCAGGTCGAATCGATCACTCCCACCGGCACATGCTCCCGCGCTTCAATCTCCCGCGCAAAATACCACGCCACCGCCGAGAAGTTTTTAGCCGTCTCCGGCGTCGACACGGTCCATCCCTCGCTGTTCACGTCGTCCAGCGGATACTCCGAGGCCTTCTGATGAACCATCATCAGCCGGATCCGCGAATTCCCCGCATGAGGCAAATCCTGGTCCGCCGTCGCCGCCTGGTACATCCGGAACTCCATGTTCGACTGCCCCGACGCAACCCAAACATCCCCGACCAGAACATCGTCCAGCTTGATCGGCAGTTCCGCTTGGCCGCTTCCCCACACCACCATCTCAAACGGTCCGCCCGCCTCGCCGGGCTTCAGATACACGCTCCACCTGCCCAGCTGCCCAGCCATCATAGCCCGCGTCTCACCGCGGAAGCTGACGCTCACCGTCTCCCCCGGCGCAGCCATCCCCCACACATGCACCGGTACATTCCGCTCCACCACCATGTGGCTCGACAAAACCTTCGGCAACGTAACCTGCGCAGAGACCATCACGCCAGGTATCAAGACCATCAACAAGAGAAGCCGTATCTTCATCGAAATCCTCACCCAGAATCTGAATCCTTCAATCAATCGCCGGCTTTCGCCGCGGCGCGCACGTCGAACCAGCAACCTCACCAGACTAAATGACCTGACGCCTGCGCTGCGTGCCGGCCCTCTCAGCTTCTGCCGCAACATTTTTGCCGGTTTCGTGTCCAACTTGGCAAGGCAGATTGCCTATTGCATTTTCGGAATTGGTGTAGACCGAAAGCACACACTCAAGTGGCTTTTTCCTCAAGAAAAAGCCACCTTTCACGGTACTGAAAAAGTCTATATGTATTCCGAAAATGCTCGAGAGCAACATGTTTGTAAATGGCCATGGACTCCTTCAAGTTCCCGCTCAGCCCCTGTGGCCGCCAGCGTAACTTCCCTGCAATGCCGCTTTGCAATACACAGTCATCCCCATCAGCCCCAGCAGGAGGACAGGCGCTCGCAATGAAAGCCAAACGCCCAACTGCATACGCCTTCTCTGTACTTGTGATACTGGCCCTTTTCTCCGCGCACGCCCATACCCAGGCCGCCTTGCTCATGGAGCAGCCTTACGGCTTCTTTGGCGCGCTCAACCCCACCGGACACAACGCCCTCTATTTCGAACGCATCTGCCCCGAAACCCCGGTGAAACTCCGCCGCTGCGAGCCCGGAGAGAGGGGCTCGGTCATTGCCCGCTACCAGGGCATCGCCGGTTACGACTGGATCGCCATTCCGCTGATTCCCTATCTCTACTCCGTTGAAGACTCCGCGCAGGTCCCCGCGCGCGTTGACCGCGATACTGTCAACCGCATGCGCGCGCGCTACCACGAAGCCCACCTGCTCTCGCTCGGTGAAGACGTCCCCGCCGGCGGTTTCCTGCACGGCGGCTGGACCGAACTGGTCGGCGTGGCCTACGAGCGCCGCATCTACGCCTTCCGCTTCAACACCACCGAGGACCAGGACGACGCTCTCATCGCCCGCCTCAACTCCCGCGAAAACCAGACCCGTTTTGAACTGCTCTACAGCAACTGCTCTGACTTCGCACGCGTCACGCTCGACCAGTATTTTCCCGGCACCTTCCGCCGCAATTTCTTTCCCGACGCGGGCATGACCACCCCCAAGCAGCTCGCGTGGAAGCTCGAGCGCTATGCCCGCATGCATCCTGAGACCGAGTTGGCCGTCTTTGAAATTCCCCAGGTGCCCGGCTACCGTCACCTGAGCCGAGCCAACAAGAGCGTGGCTGAGTCGCTGATCACCACCACGTACGCCGTGCCCATCGTGCTCATAAACCCTTACCTGGCTGGCGGCCTCTTCGTTGATTACCTGGTCCGCGCCCGTCACCGCATCGTCCCCGTAGACCCGCCATTGCTGGGCCCGGACAACTTAAATGCGTTGACATCCTCCCGCACAGTCGCGCAGAATCCCTTGAGCACCGGTACCCAGGCCCCCGGCGCCACTGAAAGCGGTTCTGCCGAATTGGGCGACCCGCCCCAAGTCAACTCCGGCCCGAAAGAAATGTTGGCCCCTCATGAGTGAAAAGGCTTCGCAGAACTTCAAGAACCACGCTCGCTTCGATCCCCCGTTCCACTTCGTTCTTCTCCTCATCCTCATCATCAACCTGGTCATCGTCCTCGCCTACGCTTACAGGCACCTCAGCATTTTCTCCGAGTGGCTGGTCATCGTCTCCCTTGCCGGCTTCATTCTCGTAGGGAAAATGCGCTCCTATCCAATCAAGGTCCAGGACCGCGTCATCCGCCTGGAAGAGCGCCTTCGTCTGCAAGCGCTGGCTCCTGCCGAGTGGCATGCGCAGATCTATCGCCTCACTGAGGATCAACTCATCGGCCTGCGCTTCGCCTCCGACGACGAAGTGGTCTCGCTCGCCAAGCTTGCGCTCGAACAGAATCTCAACCGCAAGCAGATCAAGGAACGCATCAAGAGCTGGCGCCCCGACAACTGGCGCGTCTGAACCTTCACCGCCGGCTCGCTGTCCCTTTGCGCATTCCGGCGGTGTCCCCTTTTCTCCTCGATCCGCTTCCGCTCTACTCCACGTTGCTCACCTTCCCGCTCAGGAAGGTCACTTTCATATCTTTGTAATAATAGATTTCCTTCGTGCCTACCTTCGCTATTCTCAACGGCTGTCCAAAGGCTGCGGTCACTTGTTCCTTCGTCTGACCAACCGCAAGAGTAGGCGGTGGTGCGTCTGCCGGCGGAGGAGGCGGTGCAATGGCCGGCAACGGGGCCGCCGGCGCCTCCGCCTGAACCGGCGCCGCTTCGGCTTCCTTCTTCCAAACCACCCCGTTGGGATCGATGATTGTGTCACCGCTCAAGCGGCATCTGAGTGGGGCCCGAAACTGCGCACTCGTCATGATCAGAACATCACCCTGAAGCAAGTAGGCACCCGTATAAACCATTCCTCCCTGAGAAACTGAAAACGCGCCTGTCGGTGCAAACACGGCGAAATCGTTCGGGCTGTTTGCTTTCACGTACTTTCCCGCAACAGGAACCCCAGGGTCGGAACCGGAGCCGCCATTCCCCGCGGGGGCCGGCTGCGCGCCGCCGGCCTGATCCTCCGCCGGCTGATCCACCGTCAGTACCTCCGCCACGGTCTTCACAAATTCCTCCACCGGCGGCACCGTCTTCTTGTCCGCAAAAGCGACTTTCAGCGTCCCGTAGTAACGGTTGTCGCTGTATGGATCGCTGTAAAGAACGAAGGCCACCCCGTCGCGTTCTACTGAGATCTGTACAACCCAGCATTTTTCCCCAGGCACAAAACGCCGCACCAGCGTATCCTTGCCGGTCATCATCATTTGCGTGCCTAACCCCTGGCCGATTTTTCCCTGCTTGTAGACATTGGTAGGCCCAATCGCCGAACCCACGCCGAACATGATCACACCTGGCTGGTGAATGACAACCACATCTCCAGCCGTAACAATATCCGTCCGGTCGGCTGTCGTCGTGGTCAATTTGAACATGGAGTTGAGCTTCTGCTGGATCGCAGCCGGGTCGCCAGCCTGCGCCGTCAGCATGCAACCTGCCATTGATAGAACTACAATGACCCCGCACGCGCGAAGCCTCTTCGCTTGGTTCATACCGCCCTCTTTATCGTGGTTTGTTGGGGATTCCGCCGGTGTCACAAAAACTACATCGCGACCTTTCAGATGTCAAGACACCTGAAGTGAAAAGATTGACCTGGCCGCACAAGCACACAGCTCTCGCTTGTCGTCCAGGTCTATCCCCTCGGCCTCTATCCCATTCACCGCTATTTGCCTGGCTTCCCCGTAGGGTCTGCGTCCGCGGCGTCTTCCCCTCCAGCCTGCGCGATCGCCTCCGCATCCAGCCCGTGCTCATGCTTGTAATGCTCCACCGGCATCTTCCCGTCCCACCATGCCCAGTTCATCGGGTACACATCGGGATCGAAGAAGACCTGGTAGAAGTGCCACACTACGATCGCCAGCGTCGCCAGGATCGCCTCGTAGAAGTGCACCGCCGTCGCCACGTCCACCCACCACCGCGCCAGCAGGTTGCCAACCCAGACCTTGGCCCACAGCATGATGCCGGTTACGCCCATCAGCGCCGTGCCCCACACCAGCGCCCAGTACTCCGCCTTCTCCGCGTAGTTGAACCTCTTGAATTGTGGCTTCTGGCCGCCCAGTCCCAGGTAATACCTCATCGTCCCGATCGCGTCGAACGCATCCTTCGGCCGCGGCGCAAGATCCCACACCAGCCTTCGCCCTTCGCGCGTCACCAGCACGTACACCACGTGATAGAACCCCGCCGCAATCAGGATCACTCCAGCCACGCGGTGCGTGATGCTGCGCAGCCGCTCGCCCATCCCCAGCAACTCGGCAAACCACGAGTTCGGAAACTTCAGCGCGAATCCCGTAATCACCAGCACGATGAAGCTCGTCAGCAGAATCAAGTGCTGCCAGCGCTGATTCGTGGTCATGCGCGTCATCATCGGGTTCTGCATCCTGCGCCGCGCCACTGCCTTGCTGCGCCAGATAATCGCGTTGTGCAGGAACATCGCCCCAATCACCGCAAGAATAAGCGCAATATAAACCCACCGCACCCACTTCACTACGACTGAGCCGATATCCTTCGGATGCACGCCGTCTTCCAGATGCACCCGCGTCAGCGTGAACTTCTCCGTCACGCCCTTATGGCACTTGCCGCAGGTCGCATCGAGATTGGCCTTGTTGATCGTGGAATTCGGATCGCTTGACGGCAATATATTATGCACGCCATGGCAACTCGAGCAATTCGCCGCCACCACCGAACCGCCCTCCGCAGCCAGCCCGTGATAGCTGTCGAAATAGGTGGTCACGCGATTTCCCGGAACGCCGAACTCCTGGCTCAACCGCACGCCCTCGTGGCAGCGCCCGCACGTATCGCGCGAGACATTCTGTTCCGCCGCCGGCGAGTTCGGATTTTGATGCGACTTGATCGAATGAATCCCGTGGCAGTCCGTGCAAACCGGTGCAAGCCCGTTGCCCTTCGCAATCCCCTGCCCGTGGATGCTCTGCATGAACGTCGTTTCAATCGCCGTATGACACCTGCCGCATGTCGTCGGCACATTGAACTTGTAAATCGGCGACTTCGCATCATTGGCCGGAAGAATCTCGTGCGCGCCGTGGCAATCCGTGCAGACCGCGGCCTTCTTTGATCCCTTCTCCGTCGCCTGCCCGTGCACGCTCTCTTGATACGACGCAAACGCCTGCGAACTTTGCCCCGCGCCCTGCATCAGGAACTTCTGTCCGTGGCAGCGACCGCACGTATAAGGAATGTTGTTGTGATTCACCGGCGACTTCGCATCGTCCGCGCCGACAATCTCATGCGCCCCGCCGTGACAATCCTGGCAATTTGCCGCCGGGGTGCCGTCAGCTTTTATCGGCTTCGCATGAAGACTATGCTCGTACGCAGTCTGCGCATCAGCGTGGCACTCCGCGCATGTAATCTTCTTCGGCGGAGTCTCGTGGATAAACCCCTTGACGTCCTTGTGGCAATCCACGCAGGAAAACCCTATTCCGTTGGGCCCGGAACCGTGGATCGAATGCTTCAACTTTGCCGGGTCCACATACAGGCTCACGGTCTTGCCATTCACCTGCGTAGTCAGTGCCGGACTCGCGTGACAGCCCAGACAGTCTTTATCCTTCGGCTTCTGCTCTGCGCATGCTGAAAACACCCCGAAAAACAACGTCGCGGCAATGATAGGTGCAATGAAACGTCCAGAAACTTTCACGCCTCCGAGGAGATGCTTATTCAAAATTCGGCGCAGTGACTGGAGTCACAAACACATGCGTCAAAAAGCACACAACCCCACGTGCTGCCCCATACATGCTTCGCCCTTGGCAAAAAACAAACGACCCACTTTCAATTGAAAATGGGTCGCCGCGAAACAGATGTGTCGTGCCTCAGCTGAAATAGGCGCTCAACGTCAGCACCAGCAGCGTCAACCCAATCAGAATCGCCGTGAACCCGATCACGCGTGCAAAATTGATCCACCAGCTCGCCGGCGCGGCGCCGAGCCGTGCCTGCAGCTTTCCCTCTTTTTGCAAAGCCGCAAACTCCTCCGGCCTTTTGTGCTTGAACTCCTCTTCGCTCTCGACCCCGGTAAAGATCACCATGTCCATCGGAAACGTGTCCGGCCGCAGATGCGTGTTCACAAAGTGAATCGAGAAGATGAACAGAATCGCCAGCAACCCTTCTTCGCTATGCACCACCAGCACTGCGTTCAGCGCCCACCCCGGGAGGAACCGCGCAAAGAACGGTGCAAACCACATGGCGTACCCTGAGAAGCCGATGATCATCATTCCCCAGAACACCGCCCAGTAGTCGAACTTCTCCCAATACGCGTAGCGCCCGAACGTCGGCCGCTTGCCCAGGCCCACAAACCAGCGCATGTGCCCCACCAAGTCCTTCACGTCCTTCCAGTTGGCCACCATCGAGTTCGGCCCCCAGAAGATCCCCTTCTCGCGATTCACGACTCCTCGCATGAAAATGTCCTTCAAGTGAATCAGAAACGCAATCGTCAGCACGATGGCGCACAGCTTGTGGAAGAAGATGATCGCGCCGAACCCGCCCACGGCCGAGGCAAACTTGCGCGCCCAGAAGCTCTGGCTGAAGCGCATCGGAAGCCCCGTCGCCGCCAGTCCAAGAAATGAGCTGAACAACACCCCGTGCATGTACCTCTGTGCCGCGGTGAAGCGCGTAAAGTAGCGCTCCTTGCCCGCGGGTGTAACCGTCGCTTGCTCCAGATCAGGCATGATTCCCTCCTTCAGTCGACTTTCTCTTCACCTGTTCCAGTCGCTGGCGAATCAGCCACAGGATCGTATGAATCAGGAAGAACGTGAGCACGCTTACCAGCAGCAGATTCATGAACAGCCCAATGTAATAAAGGGCCGGGTTCAGCTTGCGGTTATGCGCGTTCGCGTGTGGTTGGTATTGAACAAAACTCTCGTTGGCGCCCGCATGGCAGCGCCCGCAGGTCTTCACCAGGTTCGCCTTGTTGATCGGCGAGCGCGGATCGGAAGCCGGCAGAATCTCATGCGCTCCGTGGCAATCCCAGCAGCGCGCCGTCTCCACGTAGCCGCCCAGCGAACCAAGCTGCGAGTGGAACGTATCCCGGTAGGTCGAGAACTTCTCCTTGTGGCATGACCCGCAGATCGGCGTAGACGCCGTGCGGAACTCAGCCTCCGTCGGCTGCAAGATCGCGTGCGCCGTGTGGCAGTCCGAGCAAACCGGCGCGTCCTTGCTGCCCGCCGCAACCGCCTTGCCGTGAACACCCTGCTCGTAGTCCGTCGTGATCCCTGCGTGACAGCTTCCGCACGTCTTCGGAACGTTTGCCTTGTAGGTGGCGCTCAGCGGATTGGTGTGGCTCAGGATGTGGTGCGATCCGTGGCAGGTCTGGCAGTTGGCCGCTACCAGCAGCCCTTCCTTGCTCAGCGCGAATCCGTGAATCGAGTCGATGTACGACGGATATACACTGGCCAATCCGTGCTTCTTCGCCATCCCGTCCGTGCTGTGGCACTGCCCGCAGGTCTTCGGAATGTTCAGCGGATACACCGCCGACTTCGGATCGGTCTTGGCGACAATCGAGTGCGCGTCGCCGTGGCAGCTCGTGCAGGGATGGTCTTTCCCATCCGCGTGCACGCTGCCCACCAGCCCTGCCGCCTGATCGGCATGACAGGTCTCGCACTTCACCGGCGCTACCTTGTCCGGATGCGGATAACCGCTGATGTCGGCGTGACAGTTCTTGCATTCAAGAACGCCGTGGATGCTGGAATGAAACTTCTCGGCCTCCACACTGATGCTGTGCCCGTTGGCGTCCTGCATGCCTGCGTCTGCGTGGCATGCCAGGCAATCTGCGCTAGTCTGCGCCAAGGCTCGCGGCACGGGGGCCAAAAGCGCTGACGCAAAAATCGTCAGCGTGAAAAAGGAAGCGATCTTCATCTTTACTCCGGTCAGACCCGCCGCAGTGAGGGGCAGTGGAGAAGACTTTGCATCTGTCTCCACCGCTTTGCCTTCTACAGTCAGGGCTTGCTCTGTCCGCTTCCTACTTCTGAAGCGTGCGAATGAATGCGGTCACATCCTTGATTTGGGCATCGGTCAGCTTGTCCTTGTAAGCGGGCATCTTGCCTTTGCCATTCGTGGTCGACTCAATGAACTGGGCGTCCGGCGCCTTGATCATCGAAGGATCCTTGAATGAAAGCACTTTGAAGTTCTTGGCCGTGGGCGTGGTGGCAAGTCCGTCGGTCCCATGACACATGGCGCACTTCGCCTTGTATGTGTCGGCGCCGGGCGCCTGCGCAAACGCAGGTCCCGCAAGCGAGATTGCCAGCAGAACAAAGCCGGCCTTCCAGATTTGTTGACGCATGTTCACTTACTCCTGAGCCGGTCGTAGCATTCTCCGGCCACGTGTAAGTCATACCGATTTCTCTTCTCACCGTATGTGATGGTGACCACAATTGAGACACACTTCCGACCCATGTTAGGCCACTACTAAGTTATGCATCTCACATCCAATCCTCGAAACACGCACAAAAAGTGATATGGATCACATAACTCCCTAAACTAACCACTCCTTCCACGACTAACTACGTAAAACTCCCTTCCGTGTAAACGTGATAGGTATCACATGCCTTTGTGCGCCCGCTCAAGCACAATAACCCCGCTGCCGGAGGACCACCTGAATGGCCACTGTTGCGCTCACTGAAACCGGATCCATGCTCACCCTCCCGGGCGACGCCGTTCGCCAGATTCAATGGCGCTTTGCCAGCCGCTTCGACCTGCAGATGCTCGTTCAATCCGCTCGCGGCGTAGCCCGCGGCACCGTCGCACGCCTGGTTGCTGCGGGCGAGCGCAACACCCATGCATGGACCCCCGCCAAAGCCGAAATGCTCGAAGCCTTTGACCGCGCCGGCATCACCGCAGCCTTCATGGAGCCCGAAGAAGGCGGTTTCATCGCTGGTCCTAAAAATCTCCCGCTCGCGCTCGCAGCCTTCGAACTAGCCTGGGTCGATGGCGGAGCAGCCACCGCCAGCCTGGCCAGCTTCCTTGCTCTCTCTCCCATCCACGAGCGCGGAACCCAAGAGCAGGTCACGCGCTACAAGACGCTCGCCGCCCCTCCACAGAGCGGCGAATCGCGCACTCCCTGGCGCGGCGCATTCGCGCTTACCGAGCCCATCCCCTACGTCGGTGTCGACACCGGCATGTTAAGCGGCAAGGTCGCCATCGCCGAGTGGCGCAGCGGTGAAGAGCCCGTGCTGCAAGTCGACAAGCGTGGCCGCTTTATCACCAACATCGCCTTCGCCAACTTCGTCACCGCCGCCGTCAACTCCGCCGACCCCAGGATCAAAGGCAGTTGCGTGGTCATTCTGGAGGAGAATGACGAAGGCATCTTCGATCGCGGCACGCCAACTCGCAAGCTGGTTCACCAGCTTTCTTCCACCGGCGATCCCATCTTCAACCTCAAAGTCCCCGCCAGCCGCATCGTCGGCGGCTACACCGTCGAGGACGGTGTTATCCTTCCCAACTTCAATCACTCCGAAATCATTGAAGCCGTCTTCCGCCGCACCCGCGTGCCCGTCGGCCTCATGACCGCGGCCAAATTGCTTTCCTCAGTCGAACCCGTCATCCGCTATCAGCGCGAGCGTTTCCGTGGCGCTGAAGGTTCCAAGCCCGGTTCCGTTCGCTATGAACAAGGCATTCAGCAGCGTGAAGACGCGTTGCATCGCTTGGTCGATATCTGGGCCACCGGCGAAGCGGCCGCCTCGCTCGGCTTCGCCGCCGCCCGGCTCTTTGACACCCTTGACCCGCTCGAAAAACAGAAGACCGCGGCTCTCAAAGAGCGCGGCGTTCAAGGTGGACGCGCCGAGATCAAGGCCCTCAAGGAAAGCGAACAGCGCGCCCTCGAATTCGTCGCTCTGCGTGACAATAATCCACTCCATCCGCGCCGTATCGAACTGGAAGCCGATCCGCTAGTCCAATACGTTCTGCTCGACGCCGAAGCCAACGTACTCTGCCCCGCCACCAAGCTCTGGAACACCGGCCACGGCGCCAACATGATGCGTGAAGCCGTTAGCCTCATGGGCGGCTACGGCATCACCGAGGACTGCCCCGGCTTCCTCGCCAACAAGTGGATGGACGCCCAGCTTGAGGCCACCTATGAAGGCCCTGAAGCCGTGCAGCGTCGCCAGTTGACCGTCACCATGACCAATGAAGTTTTCCTCGCGCAGTTTCGTTCATGGACCAAAGAGATGCGCCACATCGCTTCGCATCACCCCGGCACCGGCGCCTGCACGCTGGCCTCCGCCATGAACCTCTGGGTGTGGACGCTGAACTATCTGCAGAAGACCACCGACCCCGACGGCGACAAGCTCTTTCACGGCCAGCGCCAGGGCGTCACCTTCCCGCTCGCCGATGCGCTCTGCTGGATTCTTGCCTCACGCTGCCAGATCCTCGATGTCCTTGAACTCGAACACCTCGGCCCCGGCGATCCAGTCGCATCCGAAGGCCTCGACGGCACCGTGCAATTCCTTTCCGACCTCTGCCACACCCAGGCCGCGCAGGCCGCCGGTGAAGTCTCGCGTCTTTGCGGCGAACTGGTCTTCGGCTACAACCGCCATCCTTGCTGGGAAGACCAACATCATCGCAACTGCTTCCTCGCCAGTGAACTTGAAGCCTACGAAGAAACCATGCCCGGCATCACCGCTTTCGCCGTCGATGTCATCGCCGCCGACGGCAGTCACCCCGCGAAAGGCGGCCCCTGCGCGGACTGTTCCGGCTCCAGCGAATTCCTCCGCCTGCAAAACAAGCTCACCACCTGTCTGAGCGGTTCGCGCCTTGCCAAAGACCGCGCCGCCGACACCGTTAGCAGGGTGACGATCCCCGAAGCCCTCGACTACCCCGCCGCAGGCCCCGCATGAGTACATACACAAAAACACGGCGCCAACCGGCAGCTACGAGAGAAAGACCATGAGCGTTGAAACCACTGCCGCCGAATCAATCGGAATCGAGATCCAGCGCGAAGCCATGGATGTCGACATCGCCTGCGCCGGCTTCGGTCCCGCCATGGGCGGCTTTCTCACCACCCTCACCCGCGCCTGGGCCGAGCATCCTGACGACCATGCCTTCGATAGCCGGGTCGCCCCCGGAAACCCCTTGCGCGTCATCTGCTATGAGCGCGCCGACGATCTCGCCTCTGGCGTCAGCGGCGTGGTCACCCGCGCCCGGGGCATTCGCTCCAGCTTTCCCGCGCTAGACCTGGCCGAAATTCCCATGGCCACCGAAGTCAAGCACGAGCGCGTTCTCTATCTGCTCGATCCCATCGGCGCCAGCCGACGCTCAGCCCTGGTTCGCCTCGCCGACCGCATCCTGCGCAGCGCCTCTGCGCTCTTTCGCCTCAAAGACCACGCCTTCGCACTCCCCTGGACCCCTTCCTTCCTCAAGAAAGACGGCGGCCTGCTCTTCTCCATCGGCCAGTTCAACCAGTGGGTCGGTTCACAGATCGCCGCAACTGGCCTGGTCCAGATCTGGGTCGGCTCGCCCATCGAATCGCCGCTCTTCGTGAAGACGCCCACCGGCACCGCCGTACAAGGCATTCGCCTGACCGATCAGGGTGTTGACCGCGAGGGCCATCCGGCCTACGGATTCATGCCCGGCATGGACCTGCACGCCATGCTCACCGTCATCGGCGACGGCCCGGTTGGCGCAGTCGGCCAAGCCCTCGACCACAAGCTCGGCATGCCTGACGGCCACGCCCATCGCGAGTGGGCACTGGGAATGAAGATGGTCATCGAACTCCCCGAAAATCCCTCCCCCGGCACCCCCGCTCTCGAGCCCGGAACCGTCTGGCATACATTCGGCTTTCCCGAGCCCGAGATCTTCGGATTTCTCTACGTGCACCCCGACCGCCTCGTCACCGCCGGCATCTTCGTGCCCTCGTGGATGAGCGACCCCTCGCGCACCGCCTACCGTTATCTGCAGCACTACATTCAGCACCCCGCCCTGTGGCGCTATCTCAAAGACGGCACTCTCCGCTCCTGGGGCGCTCGCTCGCTTGAAGAGTCTGGCCAGCGCGGCGAACCGCATCTCACCGGCGACGGCTTTGCCCGCATCGGTGAAGGCTCCGGCTCAACCAACGTCCTCACCGGCTCCGGCGTCGACGAGGCCTGGACCACCGGCACTCAGCTCGGCGAAGCTGTCCTTGAACTGCTCCGCGCCGGCCTGCCGTTCACCAGGCAAAACCTGTCCAAAACCTACGAGAAAAAGCGCCGCGCAAGCTGGGTCAATCGCGGCGCGAACCAGGCTCGTAACGCCCGCAACGGCTTTCATCATGGATTCATTCGCGGCATGATCGGCATGGCGCTCGCGGGATTCACCGGCGGCCGCACCTCGTTCAAGGCAAACATCCCGCCCCCCCATCGCCAGATTCGCTCCTCCACCTCGCGCAAAGCCGAAAACCAGGTGCTGGAACACGCCGCATCGCTCTCATTTTCCGATGGCCGTCCTCTTCATGACGCCTTACTCTCCGCGCGCGGCTGGCCGGAGATTCCATTCGATGGCCGCCTGCTCGTCTCGCAGCAGGACGCGCTGCTGATCGGAGGCAAGGTCCAGGCCATGCCCGGCTTTGCCGACCATGTCGTCTTTCGCGATCCCAAACTGTGCGCCGCCTGCTCGCAGAAGACCTGCATCGCCATGTGCTCCGGCCAGGCTCTCACACGCGGCCCCGACGGTTCGCCAACCTTCGAGCGCGAAAAATGCATTCATTGCGGAGCCTGCCTGTGGAACTGCGCCCACTCGCCCGACGGCCACCGCAGCAACATAGAGTTCCGCGCCGGCGCCGGCGGCCTGCACTCCGCGGAGAACTGAGATCACCGCACCATGGAGAAACCAGAGCATTTTCGGAATTGGTGTAGACCGAGAGCACACACTCAAGTGGCTTTTCCTCAAGAAAAAGCCACCTTTCACGGTACTGAAAAAGTCTATATGTATTCCGAAAAGTGCTCTAGTCCAATGATCCGCAAGCAGACTGTCCTCCTGAGCGAAATGTGCGCAGCGATTGAAGCCCAGGGGCCTGCTTCTATTTTGAAAGGGCACAACTTCGATCGTGCCGATTGACGACCTGATAGATATCGGGCTTTAGCCCTGAGGAAACTTTCAATGCAAACCGAATTCCACATCGTAGTCTGCGCCGGCCTCGCTCCAGACCCACTCCAGACTTTAGAACCAACCAGCGGGCCCAATGGTCCTGGAATTAAGAATGAGATGGCCTTGCCGTCAATCCTTGATCCATGGGCTGCAAACGCTCTTTTTGAAGCCGCGAGTCTCGCCGCGAAAAATCCTGGCACTCCTCAATCCCCCACCCGCGTCTGGCTAGTCTGCCTGGCCCCCAAAGCCAAGCTCCAGCAGCTCATGATGACCGTCGCCCAAAAAGCTCCCTTCGAGTTCGTCCCCATCGACGGCCCCATCGGCGGATTCACCGACGCGCACGCAACCGCCCAGGTCCTCGCCGAAACCATTGCCGCCCTCCCCGGCCTTGACCGCGCCAAGCTGCTGCTCTTCGGCGGTTGGGAGTCGGCCACCCGCGGCGCCGGCGTCACTCTCCAGCTGACCGGCGAACGCCTTGGAATCACCGACCAGTTTCAGGGCGTCGACCACATCGATCTGCGCCACGACGGCAGCTTTGAAGTCCTGGAGCGTGTTGAAGGCGGCCGCCATCAAGCCTCCGTCTGCCTCGGCCCACCGGCCGTCCTCGGATGGGCCACCGGCAGCCTGCCCGAGCCGCGCAACAGCCCCCAGACCGGCATGGCAAACATGCGTAACCTCATGCCCGCGCTGCAAAAGGCGAAGCCTGTCTCGCTCGCCACCAACACCTTGCTCTACTCCTCGGTAAATCTGCCCCGCCAACAGCGCACCACCCGCGTTGTCAAAGACCTCACACCCCTCCAAATCGCCACCGAACTCCTCGATTGGATCGGAGCCGAATGATCAGGAATCAATCGCCGATAAGCAATACAGAACTGCGTGAGCGTAGCAACCGTCAACCCACCCGTGCCAACACCTACTCGCTAACTCGCCATCCCGCGAAGCGGGGCTAACCCGCGAAACCATCAAGAGAGAATATGGAATCCATTCTCGTACTCACCCACACCGACGACGCCCACGCCCTCACCAAAGCTTCGTTTGAAGCCGTATCCTCCGGCCAATCACTCGCCGCGCAGCTTTCCGCCTCACTCACCATCGGCATCGTGGCGCAAGACGCAACCTCCGCCGCGCAGTCCTTAGCCGCCACCGGCGCGCGTCTTCTTGCCGTCTCCGGCGAAGCTTTCGCCCAGCCCCGTTACGCCACCGACGCCGCCGCCTGTGAAGCTCTATCTCGCGCCGCCGCAGCCACCATCGTCCTCGCCCCCGCCTCATCGCGATTCGCGCGCGTCCTCGCCGGCGTCTCTCATCGCCTCGGCGGCCTCATCGACACCCACATCACGAGCGTGAATTCGATGCCGGGCGGCCCAGATCCCTCGCACTTGGGGATCTCGGAAAGCAACCAAACTGGACCGGAAGACCCAACCGTCCACGTCACCCGCTGGTTCTATCGCCAGCGCATTGAAGCCGTCCTCACCCGCACCGCGCGCCCCTGGTTTCTGCTCCTTGACCCCGGCACGCAACCCGCTTTCGCCGCCGAACCCGGCAACGCACATCCGGAAGAGATCGCAATCGACCTCCCCGCTCCCCGCACCGCCGTCACCGGCCTCCGCGCTCCATCGCAAGCAACCCATACGATTCGCCCTGATGCGAAGCTCCTCTTCGTCGCAGGCGCCGGCTGGACAAAGAAGCAGTTCGACGGCCAGGTCCACACCGCGGAAGCCGCCGATCTCATCCTCGGTTTTCTCCATGCCACCGGCGCCTCGCTCGGCAGCAGCAAATCCCTGGTCGACCAGGGCAGCGACGGCCAACCCGTTCTTCCCTTCCTGACCCACCTCAATCAAGTCGGCCAAACCGGCGCAACGCCGCGCCATCCCAAGGGCCTCTCCACCTGCTGCCACGGCGAAGAGCCGCACGTCGTCGGCTGGCGCTTCATCGCCTCCCGCCGCGCCATCTCGCTCGACCCCAACTGCGGCTGGACCCGCGGCAAAGCCGACGTAGTCTACATCGCAGACGCCTTCCAGGTGATCGCCGAGTTGAACGCCCTGCTCCAAGCCGCCTCACAAACCGGCTGAGAAAGGGCACGGCTTCAGCCATGTCAGCCAGTTATCTCAAGATTTGTTCGGGGCTTGCAGCGTCCTGATAAGCCCCGCTGTGGGCGCACTCTGTATCAGGGCATGACTTCAGTCGTGCCGAAAACAACCTTTAGCTGAGAGAAGTGCGGCTTTAGCCCCATACACCACTCCCTTGGGTCCACTCGGGCTCGTAAAAAACCTTTCGAGACTCGACACTTCACACCTTCAGCACCGCCGGAAGCGAGAGCGTCCCCATGATTGCCTCCATGGTTCCCTCATCGTTTCCAATCTTGTCCATCAGCCGCTTCTTCAACTCCTCGCGCCTCCCATAAAGCCGCAGAGCCTCCGGCGGATTGTGCAGCAATTCCTTCCCCACCAGCGCGCGCACAATAAACGGCATATACGACGAGTAATCGCCCTGCATGCTCACCGTCTGCGTCGTATACGTATCTGGATTGACCTTGCCCCACGACACTGCCTCTGCCGGCGGGCAAGACGACAAGCTGCCATCCGTCACCGGCGACGAAACAATCTGCACATCGTAGTCATAGCCGCGAATGTTCTCCAGGAAGAAAATCTGCGACAGCGTCGGTTCCGGTTGCAGTGAGTAATTCTTCGGCACGCCGCCGCCCAGAATCAGAATCGCAAACGACTTCGCATCCGAGTCGAACAATCCCCAGTGATGGTAGGCGCAGCTTTCAAACACATCTTCGTGCAGATCGTAATCAAAGCCATATTGAATCTTGCCCATCCGCGCCAGCGCCCACAGCTTCACTGAATTCAGAAACAGGCTGCCATCCGCGGGCGCTCCAATAAACACCGGCAGTTCAAGCTCGGCGCACGTGCTCAGCAGCCCCGGCGCAATGCCCAGCGCCTTTTCCCGCAAGGCAAATTGCTTGCCCAGCAGATAATTGCGCTCCGTCGTCGTCATCTTCTTCTGGAACTCGGGCCTTTGCAGTATCTCGGTCGCCACGGCGTCCTGGTCGAACAGCACCTGCTCATCAAACCCGGTATCGGCCACGCGAATCACGCCGCCCTCCCGCAGCGCGCCATCGTCGCCCCACATATCCACCTCGCGAATCGGCCGCTCCGTAGTCTTCCGCAGGCAGTCATGCCCATCGTGGTAGCAGATCGCGTCCGTCACCGTGATGTACGCAGTGTTCGCCGCCTTGATCAGCGGAATGAGCCACGCCCGGTGCTGATCGGACACCGTAATCGGCCCGGCGCAAGTAATCACCAGCGGAATACGCTTCTCAATCACCGCCCGCATCGCATCGTAGACCCGCCGCAGATAGGCGCCGCCAAACGCCGGCAGCGAAGAAAGAAACACCTCGCCCAGGTCCTTGCATTCCGTCACCGGCTTCCCAGTAACCGCCCCGCCCATCAGCCCATCATTCGAACACTTCGTCATTTCTAGAAAAACCTCCCAAAGACCTATCTCCAGTATCCAACATCGCAGACAAGCCCATCAGGACGTCCCAAATCTCAATATGAAATTCCTTTCAAAATTCATTGTCGAGCGGTCGCGCCGGTCTCCAGACCGGCCGCGGCGTCGGCTCCCGAGCCCGCGCAGCCTCTCTGAAAAACCATCCAGAACGCAAATCGGAGCGCAAGCCACCGGCTCGCACCCCGATTTCACAATGCCGAAAGGAACTACTTCTCCCCAATCACCACAAACGGCCCACCCAACTCTGCCGCCCCGCCTTCAAACGCCGCCTGACCCAGCGCCGGAATTCCAATCTCCCACTTCGGCCCCGCCAACTCCGGCATCGGCGTCGCCCGGAACAGCTTCTTGCAATACTTAGCCGTCATCCGCGCCCACGACTTACTCTTCTTCCGTCTTGCGCTGTCCGTCGAAATCCCAGTCCCTGCATACATCTGCCGGTATAACTTCGAGAGAAACATGAAAGCTATCCGCGCCCGTAAGTTCGGCGTGCAGGCCGACCGCTCCCAGATAGCGCTCCAGTTATAGAACCGGTCCCACACCTTCTGCGTTCTCTCGCGTATCTCGTCCGAGCTCATCGTAGGATGCGGCGTAAACATCTTCGGCCTCACCTCCGTCGGAATCATCCAGTACCGCGTGATCGGCACATCCCCCACCATGGTCGGATTCTCTTCCTGCGTCTTCTCCCAGCGCCCAAAATCAACGGTTCCCGGAAACGGCGTCATCATCACGAACTGCGCAAACGTCACGCCCGCCTTCAGCGCCATCTCCACCGTCGCATCGAAAGTGGCCGGCCTGTCCGTAGGCAATCCAAAGATGAAAGAGCCCAGCACATGCACCCCATGCTTCTTGAATGTCTGTAACTGTACGGCGAGCGCCTCGCCGGAGTAATTCCAGTCCTTGTAAACCGCCTTCAATCCTTCTGGAGTTACCGCCTCAACCCCCACCAGCGCGCCCTTGATGTTAGCCTTGCGCATTGCATCCAGATAGACACCGTCTTCACCGGCCTCCATTGTCATCTGCGTAAAGAACACCATGTCCTTGGGCAGTTTTGCCAGCTCTTCCATTAGTTGAAAGCGCTCCGCGCGAATCTGCGTCAGCTCTTCCAGCTTGGCCGTGTTGTTCTGTTCCCGCGCCAGTCGCAAATCGGTGAATGTCACCGGGTAGAAGTTATCGTCCGCCAGCGCAATATATCTGAATCCCAACCGCCGCAGCGCCACAATCTCGTCCACCACGCTTTGAAACTTCCGCTGCCGCGGCTTCTGCCCATCCGTCCGCCACACCGAGCAAAACGAACAATGCTTCGGGCATCCGCGAATCGTCTGCACCGACGCCCACATATACTTTTCAGGATTCATCAGGTCCCAACGCGCCGCAAGGAACTGCGAGCCTTCAATGCGTCCGCCCTCGTACACACGCTCCGGCTTTCCCGCCAGGCAATCGGCCACAACCTTGCCCCACGCAATGTCGCCGTCGCCCTTCACCACCGCGTGCCCTTCGCCGCGCTCCAAAGCCTCTTCAGGAAACAGTGTCGCGTGAATCCCGCCATACACAACCCATGCGCCGCGGCTGCGCGCCATTCGCCCCACCGCGTATCCACGCAGCGCGTTGCCCGTGTGCACGCTGATGCCCACAACATCGCCCGCATGAATCGACTCCGGAACAATCTGCTCCAGCGACTCATCCACAAGAATCGGATCGCCCGCCGCCTGCGGCGTAGCTGCCGCAAGCACAAACAGCCATCGCGGCGTGATCACCGCGGTGCCAAAAGAATTATCGCTTGGATTGACCAGATGAACGCTCATCGTTGCCAACCTTTCCTCGAACGAGTAATGGTGGCCTCAGAGAGCGTCGCCTTTTCTACACACATTAACCAAAACTCCGCATTCAGCGAAGCTCGGCTTCAGCATGATGGACGATGTCGGTGATTCCCGCCTGACTGTCTGAACAATCCTACAGTGTTACAGGCAGTTAAACTGGTCAATTATGATCAATTTCACCAATTAAGTTCAAAATAAGTCATATTGTCTCTTGAACACTGCTTGAATCCTAACTCAGAGCCCCGCCCTCACAACACGATCACCCGAGATCCAGCCCCGGAATAATCAATCGCCGCTCCCTGAACAACGATGAACAGATGCGCACAGCCTCTGGATCCAGCAGCGTTCCCGCCTGGCTTTCAATCTCTGCCAGCGCAACTTTCAATCCAAGTCCTTTGCGATACGGCCGCGCCGCGGCCATTGCTTCCACAATGTCCGCCACCGTGAGCACCTTCGCCTCGGCCAGAATCTCATCCCCCTTAAGTCCCTGCGGATACCCCGATCCATCCAGCTTTTCGTGGTGTTGATGCACAATCTCCGCCACCGGCCAGGTAAACGGGATGTCCTTCAAAATCGCAAAGCTCGAGTCCGGATGCCCCTTCACCAGCGCAAGCTCCTCCGGCGTGAGCCGGGCCGGCTTGTTCAATATTTCCGATGGAATCGAGATCTTGCCGATGTCATGCACCATCGCCGCCATGCGCAATCCCTGCAACCGCCCCTCCGGCCATCCCATCTCTTTTCCAATTGCATAGGCAATATCGGCAGTTCGATTTTCGTGGCCCGCGGTGTAAGGGTCGCGCATCTCCATCGCCGTCACCATCGCGGATACCGACGCAGCAAGCGCCTCCGTCAAGTGCTTCTGCGTCTGCTCCAGGTTGCGCCGCTCCACGTCCAGCAACTGCTTGTGCTCAATCGCCTGGATGCCATGCACAATCTGCTCCGCCAGGTGCTTGAACACCTCAATCGGCGCGCGCTCAAAAGCGTTGGCTTTTGCCGAGTACACGCTCAGCGCGCCTTCCCAGATTCCATCCGCAAAGAGCGGAATGCACGCACACGACCGCACGCCATACTGGTTAGCGATATCGTGCCATGGCCGAAACACCGGCGACGACTGCGTGTCCTCCACTATCTGCAGCGTCCTGGTTCGAATACAAACGCCCACCGGCCCCTGTCCCGACGCATCGTCTTCTCTGCATGAGACCTGCAGCGAACTCAGATAACCCACCGCGCTTCCCGCCGATGCCGCGATCCGCACCCTTTTCTCCGGACCGTCCTCCAAAATGCCGATCCACGCCAGCACATACACCGATTGCCGCGTAATCGCCTCGCAGATCGACTGCTGCAGCCCTTCGGCCGTCTGCGCGCGCCCCAGCGCCAGTGCCGCAATCGAAAACGCCGACAGCGCCCAGTTCTGCGCGGAAAGCTGATGTTCCTTCTGTTTTTGATCGGTAATGTCGCGAAACTCGACGATCCAAAGCTTCTGCCCTGCGAACCGGGCCGCGTCCGATGACCAGATCGCCACCGGCATCTTGCTTCCATCTTTTCGGAGGATATGGAAACCATCATGCGACGCGGCCGCTTCCGCCGCCTGTCGCATCTCTTCAATCACCCTGGCGCGCTCGTCCTCGGGATGCAGCATGGTCACATGCATCCCAATCAGCTCTTCGCGCGAGTAGCCCATCAACCTCTGCGCTGCGGGATTTGCATCCACAACGCAGGCCGTCGCCAGGTCAACCGCAAGCTTCCCGTCCTGTGCGTAACTCCAGCTCAGGGCATACAAACCGTCTCGTTCCTGCATGGGGGGAACGTAGGTCATTCCTTGGGGCCCTCGTTCTACTGTGGACTTGAATCAGGCTCAACTAAAGTCCCAGCTATTTCCTGTCGAGAACATTAGTATCCCTCAAAGCCCCCAAGTCAAACGAAAAACATCGCCCCACACGGTTGTGGAACCACCCCTCCAACCCGTTCAGGTTAGATTTCCGTGATGGTCACATTTCCGTCGCTGGTGTGAATCTCCAGCGGCACTCCACCCGCATTCAAGTGACCGCGCAGGTGATGTCCCGAGCCGGCCGTGTTGAACCCATCCATCTTCAGCGGCAGATCGCAACTGATCTTCCCGTCGCCGGTATGCACATCGAGATCGGCGTCAAGCCCGCGCGGCAGGCGCAGCGTAACCTTCCCGTCAGACGATTCAACCCGGGACGCCACCGTCAGCTTTGAGCCCTCCCCCAGCGTCAGCTCCAGAGGCCCGTCGCTGGTGTGTACATGCAGCTCGGTAAACTTTCCATCAATGGTCGTGTGGCCGTCCGAAGACTTTGAATCCAGCTTGCCCGTCGCGTTGTGAATGTTGATCGCGCCGTCGCTGGCAACCAGTTGCAAACTCCCGCTCACATCCTCAACGTCCACCCTTCCATCGCTCGTATGCAGCCGCACATCGCCCTGCACCCCCGAAACCTTCACCGACCCATCCGCGGTCTTCGCCTGCAGGTCAAGATTCACCGGCGTCTCCACCGTCACGCTCGGTGAATGACTCATACCGAAATGAATCCCCCACTTCACCTTCTCGCCCAGCTCAAAATCCACCATGTCGCCCGCCTGCGACTCCTTCAGCAGAAAATCCGACGGATTGCGATCCTTCCAGTCCACAACAATCTTCACCGCGTGGCACTCCGCGCATCCACGCAGCTCAATCGGCACATCACCTGTGATCAGGGTCAGCGAAGCCTTCGCAGTAATCGGATAAGTCTTCTGCCAGTCCTCAGCGCCGGCCCGCGCAGGCGCAAAAACACAGGCCGTCAACGCCAGCGCAGGAACAAGCACAGCAACAAGACGCAGATGTCGCATGGGATAAATCCTCCAAAGAGACGTACGCGAATGGAGAGAGGCCAGTTCCGACAAAATAACCGCCAGCGAAGCTGAGTGCTGAAGGCTGAGTTCTGAAGGCTGAAATCTGAAAGCTAAGAGCTAAAAGCCAGCAGCTAGAAGTAGAAGCTGACCACCGATCACTGACCACTGACAACTGACAACTGACCACTGATCACTGACAACTGGCCACTGCCTTCTCCACTGGCACCGCCACCTGTTCCACAATCTCCAGGCCGAATCCCTCCAGCGCCGGAATGTGCATCGGCGTGTTCGACAGCAGGCGTATCCGTTGAATCCCCAGGTCCGACAAGATCTGTCCGCCCAGCCCGATCGCCCGCAAATTCCGTCCCGTCCGCGCCTGCGAACCCTCCCGCGCCCTCAGTTCCCGGTGCAGTATCAGCCGTCCCTCGCCGGCCGCCTTCACTGCCGCGCCATCCGGAGCAAACGCCTCCGCTGGAGCGGGTGCGTGCTCCACATCAAACCCGCGCGACGTGTTGTGCAGATAGAGCACCGCGCCGCAGCCCTCTTCGGCAATCATGCGCATCGATTGGTCCAGAATCTCCCGGCAGTTGCAATCCGCCGCAAACACATCGCCCGCCGTGCAGCGCGTATGCACCCGCACCAGCACCGCATGGCTGCACGGAGGCCGCACAGCAGCCGCTTCTCCCGGCAATCCATCCGGTACCGCCCTGAAAGCCGATCCGCCATGCACCGCCGGGCAATCCTCGCAAAGGTCGCCCTTCACCAGCGCAATGTGGCTCTCGCCGCCATTCACTTCGCTCTCGTACGCAATCATGCGGAACTCGCCATACTTCGTCTGAATGCGGCTCTCGCCCACCCGCACAATATAGCGCTCGTTGCGCAGCCGGTAGCGGATCAGCTCGGCAACCGTCAGAATCGTCAGCCCATGCTCGCGGCAAAACGGAATCAGGTCGGGAATCCGCGCCATCTCCCCGTCGTCGCGCATGATCTCGCAAATCACTCCAGACGGATTCAGCCCCGCCATCCGCGCCAGGTCAACCGACGCCTCGGTCTGCCCCGCCCGCACCAGCACGCCGCCCTTGCGCGCCCGCAGCGGAAACACATGTCCCGGCCGCGCCAAATCCGTGTAATTTGACTTCGCATCGATCGCCGTGCGAATCGTATGCGCCCGGTCCGCCGCCGAGATCCCCGTCGTCACGCCCTCGCGCGCCTCAATCGTCTCGGTAAACGCCGTCCCAAACCGCGACGAGTTCTGCTGCGTCATGGGAAACAGCCGCAAGTGGTCCGCGCGCTCCTCGGTCAGCGTCAGGCAGATCAGCCCCCGCCCAAACCGCGCCATGAAGTTGATGGCCTCTGGCCTCACATGCTCGGCCGCCAGCGTCAGGTCGCCCTCGTTCTCGCGATCCTCATCGTCGACCACCACCACCATCCGCCCCGCGCGAATCTCCTTGAGCGCGCCCGGCACGTCAGTAAAAGGAGCCTCGAAGCTGCGAGAAGAATTAGGCATATTGACCTTCCCATTCTCGCCCATAGACGTTACAAACGGCAAAACCCGCGTCTCAACATTGATCCCAGAGCGTGGCCATCCTAAAAACGACGTAATCAATTGAACCGGTTCCATCCGTCAAACGAAGTGCTCCCTTATCGGTCAAATCCCCTGCAGAGCCCAGCCGCTTTTGACCGGCCATTGCTTCTCCGTGCCCGCTCACCCCATCGCACGAAGTCAATGTGCAAGCGGACTGACATGCAAAACAGACGCTCCCCGCTGCTGTCTACGACCAACCTCCGCATCCCATGTTCTGTGCACCGAATCGAGCGGCTTTACGCTTCCGGAGCTGCCCTTCTCCTGGGATGCGGCAACGATCGTTCCGCTGATCACATACAACAGGCCCGGACCATTCGCATTGAACCACGTCGGCCTTCCAACCAGCGTTGTAAACGCCAGTCCGTTGGTACCCCACCTGATCATCGCCGTCGGCGTGCCAACGACATTGTCAATCGTGATCGATCCCACCGCCGTCAACTTCGTCTGGTCGAAGACTTCGACTGTGTAGTTCGACGTCCCTGACTGCGCCGAAGTCTGGCCCAGGATAAAGACCCGGTCAATCGAAGAGTCGGGCACAGCAATCCCGGAGGCGCCGTAATTCCCGACCACCGTGCCGGTCGAAGGCTGCACTACTTCTCCACCGTCTGTGTAAACGAACCCTGTTCCTGCGTCCAGGTGAATGCTCTCCGAGTACGGGCTCAATAGACTAGCGTAGGCGTGGTCCAAAACAGCACCAGAACTCCCAACCCCAAGCACTAGAAAATCCTGCGGCTCCTCACCGTCCACGGCGTAAAGCGTCGCATCGCTCGATCCCCATTGCAGCGAAGAGTAGGGATACTGGTAAGGCGGCAAAACGTTTGGTCGCGGCGTTGCTCCGTCGTAAATTACAAGCCCTGCCGAAGCCGGTGAGAAATCGAAGTTCCCAAGTGTCACCGCCGTCGTCTGCGGAGCTCCGGGCGCGGACTGAAGATCCAAAGCGTAGTAAGGGCCTCCAAAGCTGGTCTCGCCTCCCAGATTCCATGAAGCATTCGCAGTGAAATTTGGAAGTGTAAGCTGCTGAATCGAGTTCGCACCGTCAAGCGCCATGTAGAGGTAATTGCCATCGCTGGAAAGTGAAATCTTATCGGGATCACTGCCAAGGAAGCCGCTGCTGGCCACAGTTGCCGCCGCCGGATCAACAAACCCGATTGCATCGCCTGTGTCCCCTTGCACTCCAGGCTCGCTGACATAGATCTTCGCTGCGCTCGCGTTCCACACCAGATCATCTCCACCGGCGTCGTAAACAGCAATGGTGTTCCCGGTAGCAGGTGCCGGATCCACTGCAAATGTCAGAGCATTGGAAATCGGCAATGGACTTCCGGAATTCGATGCGGTAACCGTTGCCTCACCCGCGGTGGAGAGATTCGACGACGGAACCATCGCTGTGACCTGTGTCCCGTTAACCAGCGACGTCTGCAGCGAGCTTCCATTCCAATACACCGTCGGCTGCCCGCTAAACCCGTGCCCGTTCACGGTGAGCGTCAATCCCTGGCCGCCAACCGTCGCCGTCAAAGGACTAATCCCGGTCAGCGTCGGCACCTGAACAATCTCGGTTCCAGCGCTCGTGTCCGGCGCCCCGGTCGGATTCACAAATCCGCCATCCAGAAGGTAAAGCTTTCCTGGCGCAGCGCTGCCTCCCCCATCTGTCACAACTGCCAATCCCGCCTGCCCCCAGCGAATCAAATTCGTTGGCATGCCCACCGCATTCGGAATTACGATGGTGCCAAGCAATTGAAACTGCTTCTGATCGAAGACCTGAACCTGGAACGCCATGCTGTTGTCAGGCTCCATCACCTCAAGCAGTGTGTAGAAATAGCCGAGTGTGGGATCGAGGGCCGAGACGGGCCCTGGGAAAGACGTCCCGCCTGGGCGCGCCCATCGAGTGTTCCCAATCGGAACCCCATTCGCGCTGTTCACCACCTCTCCCCAGTCGTCATAGAGATAGCCCGTCGTAGGATCGTTGTGAAACCGCGCACCCTCTTCTCGAAAGACCGAACTATAACTGGTTACGGACCCTACCCCGGCGCTGGTGACCGGCATTGAGCTAAGGCCAACGTCACCAGTCGTGTAATAGGGGCTGTCCTGGATCAGGGTAATGATCGCGTAAAGAGCGTTGCCGTCTTTATTCCATTCAAGGGCGTTTCCAATGCCGTTGCTCGCCACAGAAGGCCGAGCGACACCGTCGTCGAAAACAGCCACACTGCCTGAACCATACTGGCCATACGACACTGCCAGGGTATGCGAGGCGCCCGGCTCTACTTTGATATCCCCGGCGAGATTCGCACTGCTTGAAGATGGATCCGTACCAAGCGTCCACTGGATATCGGGGGTGAGTCCGGGCAGAGCGAACCGTTGAATCGTGGCCCCTCCGTCGATTACGGCATAAAGATAAGCGCTGTCGTCGGAAATCGCCAGTCCGGTCGGCGCAGAACTCGGTGTCTGCGTGTTTCCGATGGTCCCGGCAACTGGGTCAACCACCGTGATCGTCCCAGGATTTGTGGTCGCGCCGCTGGGCACCGCAACGTAGATCTTCTTCTGGCTCGGATCCCACGTCAGATCGCTTCCCGCAATGTCTAACACCGTTAGATATGTGCTCGGAGAACTCACCGTGAACGAAGCATTTGCGGAGCTCCCGCCGCCCGGCGCTGGGTTAACAACCGTGATGTTTGCTGTTGCCGCAGCAGCCAGATCCGATGCCGGAACCTGCGCCTTCAATGACGTTGCGGATTCATAAGTCGTGCTCAGTGAACCGCCATTCCACTCCACCGACGATGAAGCGATGAATCCGCTTCCGGTTACAGTTACCGTCAGCGCTGCGGCCCCCACAGTCGCCGTACTCGGGCTGACCCCGCTCACAACCGGCATTGGATTCGGGGGCACACTCTGTGTAGTTCCACCAGAACCGCACCCGATCTCAAGACAAAGAGGTACAGACAGAAAGACGCAAAAGATAGATCGTATGAGACTCATCAGCTTGGCTCCGATGCGCCATGTTAACACTGTTGCACAGAGTCAATCCGTGACAATAATTCCGTCCCAGACCCAACAAACAGCCACCTGAAAGTCATAGCTCCTAGCTTTCCCGGTAAAACGGGAAAGCCGGCCACAGCAAACCGAAGCTAGAAGCTAGCAGCTAAGAGCTGCCTTTCACTGCTCTCTCAACGCCACCATCGGATCAACCAAAGTCGCCCTTCGCGCCGGAATATAGCACGCGCTCAGCGAAATCACCACCAACGCCAGCACCACCCCCGCCAGCGTCAAAGGATCGTAAGGCGGCACATCAAACAGCATGCTGGCCACATACTTCGTCAGGAAGAACGTCCCCGCCAGCCCGATCCCAATCCCAAGCAGCGCCAGTTTCAGCCCCTGTCCCAACACCAGGTACATTACGTTCTCCCGCGAAGCCCCCAGCGCCATCCGCAACCCAAGCTCCCTTGTCCTCTGCGAAACCGAGTACGCCATCACCCCAAAAATCCCCACCGCCGAAAGCACCAGCGCGATCCCTGCAAAAATCGCCAGCAGCACCGTCCTGAAGCGCGGCTCCGACACCGACTTCGACACATTCTGTTCCATCGTCCGCACCCCGGTGATCGGCTGCGTCGGATCGATCCCATGCACCAGCGTCCGTATCGAATTCGTCTGCGCCAGCGGGTCGCCCGCCGTCCGCACCACAATCGACATCGCTCCCACCGGCAACACCGCATCCGCCTGCTGGTACGGCACATACATCTCCGTCCCGGAATCAGTCCCCAGCGCTTGCTTCACATCCGCAACCACCCCCACAATCCGCATCCACGGCACTTCATCCTCAGGGATCGCCCCCACCTGGATGAACTTCCCCAACGGATTCTCATTCGGGTAATACGTGTGCACAAAGCTCTGGTTGACCACGACCACTGTCGGCGTGCCAACCCGGTCGCCGTCTTCGATCCAGCGCCCCTCGAGCAGCGGCACTCCCAGCGCCTTCAAATACCCTGCGCTCACCGCTCTGTATCCGCAAATCGTGTACTCCGCTGAAGACTTCGGTGGCCGCCCCTTGATGTTGAAGTGATACGCTGACCCCGTCCCAGTCACCGGCAGCACCGAAATCCCACCCACCGCCTTCACCCCCGGCAACGCAGTAATTTTGTCGAACAGTTCGTCATAGAAACCCATCCGCACATTCGCATCCTTATAGGCCGCAGGCGACCTCACCAGGTCCGCCACCAGCAAATGATCCGTCTGGAATCCCGGTGACACGTTCGACAGCCGCTCAAAGCTCTTGAACAGCAATCCCGCGCCCACCAGCAGCAGCATCGCCAGCGCAATCTCCGTCACCACCAGCGCAGACCGCGTACGCAGCACTCCTGCCGAAGACCCGCCGCGGTTGGTCTCGCTCAATGCCTCGCGCAGATCGACGCTCCATGCATGACGCGCCGGCGCCAGCCCGAACAATATCCCCGCCAGCAGCGCCGCCAGCGCCGTAAACCCCAGCACCGACCCATCCACGCTCACCCCGCTACTGCGCGGCAGCGTGGTCCCCGCCAGGCGCACCAGCAGCGGCATCGCCACCCACGTCAGCGCCAGCCCCAGCGCACCGCCGGCAACCGCCACCAGCACGCTCTCCGCCAGCAACTGCTTGATAATGTCCCCTCGCCGCGCCCCCAGCGCACTGCGCACCGCCATCTCCCGCCGCCGTCCCGCAGCCCGCACCAACAACAGATTCGCCACATTCGCGCAGGCAATCAGCAGCACCACCCCGACCGCCGCAATCAGCACCAGTAGCGCCGGCCTCACATTCGCCACCATCTGCTCCTGCACCGGGTCCACCAGCGACGTAACATTGGCGTCGAAGATCGGGTACTGCTTCTTCAGCCGGTCCGCAACCACCGCAATATCCGCCCGCGCCTGCTCCACCGTCACCCCCGGCTTCAGCCGCGCAATCGGTTGAATCCCCGGATGCCAGTTGCGATCGTCCGGCAGCGTCCGCGCCCACGGCTCCAGCGGCAAAATCACGTCCGCCGTCTGCTGCAAAATCTCAAACCCCGCCGGCATCACGCCGATGATCGTGTAACTCTGGTTGTCCAGCTTGATCGTCTTGCCAATCACCGCTTCCGACGACGAATACCGCCGCTGCCAAAGGCTATGGCTGATCAGCGCCACCGGCGGGCCGCCCGCCGTGTCTTCTGAAGCTGTAAACGCGCGCCCCAGCTCTGGCTTCACGCCCAGCAAATCAAACAAATTCGCCGTCACATGCTGCGACGGAATGCGCTCTGCCTCCGCGCTCCCCGTCATGGTCATCAGCGCGTTCCGCACTGCTCCCACCGCTTCAAATGAATGGCTCTGGTCCCGCCAGTCGCGAAAATTCAAATACGAAACCGTCAGCCTGGGAAACTGCGGCCAATGCTCCGCCAGCAGAACCAGCCGCGTCGGGTCGCGATACGGAAGCGGCCGCAGCAGCACCGCATTCACAATGCTGAACATCGCGCTGTTCGCGCCAATCCCCAATGCCAGCGTCAGCACAGCTACTGCCGCAAATCCCTTGTCGTTTTTCAGCCTGCGCAGCGCGTACCGAAAATTTTGACCCAGCGACCCCAAACCCATCCCTGACCTCCCGCTTGAGGTCACCCTAATTCAACCACCCACCTCCCGCAAATACTTTTTCCGCAAATCCTTCAGTCGTACCGCAACAGCCTTTTGAATGAGAGAAGTGGGGCTTTAGCCCCATGCGCTGATAGGTCGGTTTGCTCTCCATCGACTCCTTATCAGCAGTCTCAGCGCGGCCCGGCCCGCGCCTCTTCCATAGCGAAACCAGAGTAGCTGTCCCCAGGAAGCACGATGCCAAGTGGCTTTTCCTCAAGGAAAAGCCGCTTCGCGCACTCTCGCCAAGGGCACGTTTACTCTGGTTTCGCTCTAAAGCCGCCATTCAAAGCACAATCTAGCTGAACAGGTCCTTCATCTTCTCCAGCAGCCCCGGCGACGACGGCTTGTTGTCCACCTTCAGCGACTCGGCCAGCTCCTTCACCAACTCGCGCTGCGTCCTGCTGAGCTTGCGCGGAATCTGGACCACGACCTTCACCACAAGATCGCCGTGCCCCTTCTCGTTGAGGTAAGGAACGCCCCGTCCTCGAATGCGCAATTCTTTGCCACTCTGCACGCCTTCGGGCACCTTCAGGCTCACCGGACCATCGATGCCGGCAAGCTCAATTTCAGCGCCAAGAGCCGCCTGCGGGAAGCTGATCGGCACCACGCAGTAGAGGTCGTTGCCCTTGCGCTCAAACAGATCGTGAGCGCGAATCGACAGCACGATGTACAGGTCGCCCCTCGGACCGCCGGAGCGGCCGGCATCCCCTTCGCCGGTATAGCGGATGCGGGTTCCATCCTCAACGCCCGGCGGCACTTTGACGTTCAGCTTGAACTCGCTGGTCACGCGCGTCTGTCCGCGGCACGTCTGGCACGGGTCGCCGATCACCGATCCGGCGCCGCCGCAAGCATTGCATGTGCGGGCTACCGAGAAGAACCCCTGCTGGTAGCGGAGCTGGCCGCGCCCCTGGCACTGCGAACAGACCGAAGGCCCGCGTCCCGAGGCGCTGCCGCGTCCATTGCATGTCGTGCAGGTCTCATGGCGGCGCATCTTCACCTCAGTCTCGGTGCCGAAGATTGCGTCTTCAAATTCGATGGCCAGGTCGAAGCGCAGATCGTCTCCGCGCTGCTGGCGTGTTCCCCGCTGCGAGCTTCCGCCCACGTTGAACATCTCGCCAAACAAGTCGCCGAAGATGTCGCCAATATCCACGCCGCCTGCGAATGGGCCCGAGCCGAAGCCCGATCCCTGCCCGCCCAGTCCCGCGTGGCCGTAGCGGTCATACGCGGCGCGCTTCTGCGGATCGCTCAGCACCTGGTAGGCCTCGCTGGCCGTCTTGAACTTCTCTTCCGCGGAATGATCCCCAGGGTTGCGGTCAGGATGGTACTTCAGCGCCTGCTTGCGATAGGCGCTCTTCAACTCCTGGTCGTCGGCGCCGCGCGATACGCCCAGCACTTCGTAATAGTCTTCTTTGCTCACGTTTGTCTTCGGACTCATCTGTCTTTATTAGAACTCACTGGTAGTTTTTCGATTCATTCGCTGATCTGTTTGGGGTTCGAGACAACGCGCACCAGCGCCGGACGCAGCAACCGGTCCCGTAATCTGTAGCCGCGCCGGACTTCCTCGGCAACGTGCTGGTCGGGCATGTCCTCGCGCTCCACCGAGCCCAGCGCCTCATGCTGGCGCGGATCAAACACCTCGCCGACAGTAGCCACCGGATTCACGTGCAACTGGCGCAAAATCTCTTCCATCTGCTTCACAATCAGCGCCACGCCGGAGCGAAGCTGCTCCTCGGTCCCGGTAGACTTGAGCGCCAGCTCAAAGTTGTCCACCACCGGCAGAAACTGCTCCACCACGTTCCCCATAGCGTATTCGCGGAACTCGACGCGCTCCCGCTCGGCACGCTTGCGGGCGTTTTCAAACTCGGCCTGAAGCCGCGCCAGCCGATCGAGCAACTGGTCCCGCTCCGCTTTCAACTGGTCGAACTCCTCCCGGCTCACCGTCTCGGAAACCGGGGCTTCGCCACCCTCCTGCACCGTCTCCATGGCGGATTCATCCTGGAACGCCGCGTCCGCGCCTTCATTCTTTTCCAATACGTTCAACTCCGCTTCCTTCTTCGGCATATCTCTACGCACTCTCCGAAATATCATTCTTTCCCAATTCCATAATAGTTTGCGCAAGGGTTACGCAGCACTCCCGCGCGCTCTGCCTTTGATTTTCTTCAGATTGCCGGCGGCGGCCGGCCTCGCGGACCGAAATTCCAGCCTGCTTTAACTCGCAGGGACCTCCAGAATCCGCTCCGAAAGCCGTGCTATATACCGGACTGCCTGGATCATCTCCTGGTATTGGATGCGCGTGGGTGCGATAACGGCTACAGTTCCCAGGCTCGCTCCGCCCAGCCGGGCAGGCGCGCCAATCAGCACCAGGTCCTGCATCGCCGGCGAGGCGTCATCCAGGCCCACCACCACGCGAACCTCCTGCTGGCGCCCGTCCACGTACGCCGTCAGCAACTCCACCAGCCGCTGCTTCGCTTCCAGGGCCAGCAGCATCTGGCGCAGGCGCTCTCGATCCAGCTCAGCGGTGATCAGGTTGGCCATTCCATCCACAAAAATCGCGGGGCCAGTCTCGTCCCCAGCCAGCGCGCCTTTGCGGCAAAGTTCCTCCACCGAGGCCAGCATCTGCGTATAAGCCTGCCGGTCAGCCTCAACCCGTCGCGCCACTTCCGTGCGGATGCGTTCAATGGGCCAGCCGCGGAAGTTCTCGTTCAAATACCGCGCCGCCGTCTCCAGTTCCACATGGGCCAGTTCGCGGTCGAGAGTAAGCACCCGGTCCTGCACCGCTCCCGCCTGCGTAACCAGCACAGCCAGCACGCGTCCCGCGGAAAGCCTCGAAAAATGAATATGCTCCAGCACCTGCCCGGCAGTGGAGCTGGCCAGCGCCACGCCCAGTCCGCTTGAGATAAGCGCCAGCACGTGCGAGGTGCGCTCCAGGTAATCGTGCGAGCTGGCCACGCCGGAGAAGTGATCCTCAATCTGCCCGCGTCGCGCCTCGCTCAGCGCGGCAGGGTTTTGCGGCAGCGCACTGGCCGTTTGCGTACCCAGCCCGATGCGGCCAAGTTGCAGGCCCGACTGCAGAATCTCCTCTACGTAGTAGCGGAAGGCCGCGGCCGTTGGAACCCGCCCCGCAGAAGTGTGCGGTTGCTCCAGCAGTCCCGCTTCCCCCAGCGTAGCCATCACGTTGCGCACGGTGGCTGAACTCAGCCCCTCGCGGTCGGCAAAGGAGTGCGCAACCGCCTGCGATGCCACGGGTTCGCCGGTAGCGATGTACAGCTCGATGATGGCCGTAAGCACCAGCCGCTCTCGCGGACTGACGCGCAGATCCGGCATCCTGCCTGCTCTCCATCTCCCTTTTCGCGGCCATCCCGCAGCCAAAATCCACCGCTCTCAGCCTGGCTTCCAACCTGGTCAAGTAGCCCAAAGCGATTGATCTTCTTGCGCTTATGCGGAAAAAGAAGAAAGTTGTCCTGTCTAATTCTAGGGAGTAGCGATTCCCACTGTCAACACGGCGATTGTGCTGTTGAACCCCGCTCATGTAGAGAACCCGCAGGACCGCAAGACCGACACCAACAATACGGTCTGGCTGAGCTTTGTAACAGGGCACAGCCCGACGGCGGGTGGCCCCGTTCCGGTGTGCCCCTTCCAGACCAGGATGAGGCTGCCCCCGTGCCCGCCCTGAGCCTGCCGAAAGGTCCCTCACACCTGGGCACCGGGGAGGCCGCGGACCTCAATTGGCAGGAAGGAATCGGCGGCCCAGCAAGATCGGCCCCGGCAAGCGCCCATATACCCATGGGAGATCCAGATTCACGAACAACCGCCAGCCACCAGGCCACTCCCGAAAATCCCGGCGAATCCCACTCAACACCCATCCAAAATTTATCTCCGCAGTTTTGCATATAATTACCACGGTTTGGCGCACACTTATTTATAGAGAACCTTAAACCGTCTAAAAGCACTGGAGAATCCATGAAAGGCATCGCCGTCTCCGCCCGCTGCGTCCCGACAGCGCAAGCCGGGGCCCCCGCGGATAGGTCTTCGTCCGTGGGGTGGCAAACAGGAGCGGAACCAAACAAGACGCGCACCCTTTCCGCAAATACCTCCGTAACCACAACAGATTCAACTGGTTACGAGCAGAAAAGCAGCGCCATACAACTTCAGCATGCCAGTATGAATGCTGTAAGCCACTCATTAGCAATCATTTAGCAGCCAAGCCCAAAACGCAATTGCGCAAGTCGGCCGGGTGGCACTGGTCCCTCGCACTTCGGGACCCGGGAATGCAATACCCCTGTGCCAGCCTCCCGCGAGCGTCCGCCGCACTGCCAGGTGCAAGGAGAAACCAACATGATCGAAGCCATCGTACTTTCAGGGGAAGAGGTCAGACCGGAACAACTCTTCCCAGCCCTGATGAATCCCGCTGTCGCCCACTGCTGCTCTGTCCAGGAGCAAGTCTTCCAATCGGAGCTGAAGAAAAAGCGAAGCGAATGCAGCGCAATGATCAAAGCCGGCGATGCCTACTGCCGCGCCATGCCGCCCCTTTCCGGCTACCTGAACATTTGCGACTTCATCGCCTGTGTCAGTTATGGCATGCTGACGAACACAATCCTCAACGATAGCGCCACCAAGCTCCTCTACGCCGCCCAGGTCGCCCTGAGCACCGTTCCCAAACCTCCAAAACCGTCAAAAAACTGATCTACCCCTACCCCCTCCTCCAGTTTCACTGAAAACAAAGCACTTAGCTAACACCCCTATTAAAAGACGAAGAAAAAAAAAGAGTTACACCGCTCAGAATCACGGAAAACGATCTGTTCACCGTCCACTGTCCACTGCTCACTGTCCACTGTTCACTGTCCACTGCCCTAAAACAGCAAAAGCGCCGCTCAAGGGCGGCGCTTTTGAAAAGAAAAACCGGAAAACGGCCTACAACGTCGATTCGATCTCAAAACCCCAGGCCTCGAGAAGCGCCTCAGGGATATACTTGGAATTCTTGTTGCGACGAGCCCACTCCCGAAGACGGGTGGACCGGATGTACTGGTCCGGGGTAAGCTTGAACTCCTTGACGATCACCTCGAAGGAGGTCACAGTGGGCACTACCGGGCCGATGGGCTCTGGCTTGCCCCAATTCGGATTTCCACGACGCTTTGCCATTGATTTTGTATCCTTAGATTGGGTGGATTGCGCTTCAACCCTCAGGTCCAGGCTGGGGAGCTTGTTTCGTCTGAGGTCATTCTAGAGTCTTATTTTACGGATTTTTTCTTCAAAAATCAATAGTAAAATGCATCCCGACGCACGAATTCTCCAATTCCCTCTTTACCTTCCCATGTATCACTAAGGCCATTACTTTAAACATCTTACCAAATATCTACAGTGCTCCGGCAAACGTGATCCAAGGCACACTTGTCTGTGCAAGACTGGCATCTTTCGCCCGTCGGTGGCACATTACTCTTATGACAACATTCCGGCGAGCCTTTATCGGCCTTTTGCTCCTCGCGCTTTCGGTCGCAGTTCCCTCTCGCGCCGTCGAGCTCAAGGTCAGCCGCGACGCCCTCGAGCGCACCCTGAAACAGCAGCTCTTCAGCGGCCCGGACGGCCGCTACTACCTCAAAGGAGACGCCAACGCCGCCTGCTCGGTTTACGTTGATAATCCGCAACTTAGCTTCGTCCAGATCGCTGGCGAAGACCGCATCGCCGTCCGCGTCAAGACCCACGCCAAGCTCGGCAAGGCCGTTCACGGCGTCTGCATCGGCATCGCTCTCAATCCATCCTCTGAAGTTTCCCTTGCTCCAGACGGCGAAGGCGAAACCATCGGCTTCCGCGACGCAAAGATCGACCACATCAGCGACCGAGCCGAGCTCAACTTCATCCTGACACCCTTCCTCAGCCACCAGCTTCCCTCAGGCATGAAGGTCAACGCCGCTGACCTGCTCCGCAAGGCCCTCGAAGGCTCAACCGCCTCCTCCGGCTACAAAGTCTCGCTCGACCGGCTCAAAATCCACTCCATCCAGATTCAAGGCGACACCATGGTGGTAGACTTCGACGGCGACCTCAGCGTCAAATGAGGCGGCAAAGTCTTCTACGGAATCTCCGAAATGGATGTCTCAGGAAACCAGCGCAATCCCTATTGGGCGGGTATCTTCAACCGCGGCGGAAACCGGACGAGGCCGCTGCGCATGCAGCCAGCCTGCCGCAAGCCATGACTGCGGTATCGAAAATGCCGACCAGCCGCAATCCAGGCACGCGTGCACATCGGGCGAAGGCGTCATGGGTGGATGGCTCAGGGTCCGTGGTCCGTTACGATAAAGACGAATTTCTGCCGGGATTACGGCGATAGAGGAGGATTGGCATTTTGGGCAAAGCATAAAAATTTCCCTCGCACCGAAAGCAATTCAACCAAAAGCAAGTCAACCAAAAGAACAACAGTTTTCACGGGGAAACCTTACTTTAATTGGATACCGCCAGCTTTCGCAACAAAAAAGGTGCAAATTAGACACCTTGGTAATCAGAACTACCAAGGAATGAATCGTGAAGCCGATTCCGGTACACCGCTCAAAACAAATCGGGGTCCCCGAAGGGACCCAGATTGTACGCACTCAGACAGCCATTAGTAAGTGATGTGGAAGCCCATCACGATCGCTCGTGACCCACCGATGGTTCCAGTCGCGGAGCCAAAGTTGGCAGCGTTGTTCGGGCAGTAGTTGGTGGTCTGAGTGCCGGTAGTGGAGTTATATCCAACTGTCAGAGCGGGAATCGTGCAGGTGCCTTGTGGCGGATTCAGCGTAAGTGTCAAAGGAAGCTGAAGCGACTTTCCCAAGCCCGTCGCGTATGGGATCTGATCCAGGTTGGTCAAAGCCGACTGCTGATCCACCGCACTGGGCGAGGTCACAACCTGTCCGTACCCCAGGTAGTCGCGGTATATGTTGCAGTTCTGGTATCCGCCGTAAGCGCTGATTGCCGATGCCGAGCAGCCGTTGTTCTGGCGAATCTGCGCCTGGTTCTGCGGCACGTCAAGGCTGGTTGTGTTGGTCACGTTGAAGATGTTGAATTCATACTGTGCCTTCACCTTGTCCGTAATTCTGAAGCCCTTGCGGAAGGAGATATCAAGACGCCTCTGGGCGGACTGGCGGAAGATATTGCGCTGACCGGTATTGAAGGCTGTTTCGTAGATATCCTGCGGATCGCCGCTGGCCGCCGACGAAACCGGAATGCCGTTGGTGCCAGGCGCCAGGTAGTGGATGGCAATCTGCGAAGGATCGAGCGCGGGAATATAACTCCCGCCTGAACCGCGCGTATCACCCTTGTTGCCGGTCAATGCGCTCTTGGGGTGCTTCGGATCCTTGATGCCCAGAATGGGGTTCATCAGCGTCGGATAGTTGCCGAAGTTGATGCTGCCCACAGCGCCGTAGAATTCGTAGAGCGAATAGGGCTCGCCGCTCTGCAGAATTCCCACGCCGGTCAGGTGCCAGTCATTAGCGATGTAAGACAACAAAGAGTCCCGCTTGGCCGAATTCGGAACGTCTACCTGGAAGTTGGCGCCGAACACGTGCCTGCGGTCAAAGTCGGAAGATCCCCACGAATCGCGCAGGTGGTTCGGGTTGTCACCGGTAAAGAACAGACCGATATCGCTCTGCTCATCCAGCGAATGGCTCCAGGTATAGCTGGCGCCGACCTGGAAGTTATGCGAGAGGCGTTTTTCCAGATGAGCTTCCAGCGCGTCGTAGGCTGAAACACCCACCGTCTTGAAGGCCGCCGAATTGGGGCTGTAACCAACGTACGGTGTGCGGAAGTCCGTGTTGCCGGAGTCAGCCGTGGCCCAGGGCTCAACCGCGATCGGCGCATAATCGCAGTAACTGTCACCACACACGTTCTGGTTCATGACCTCCATGCCGTACGAGGAGGTTTCGCCCCAGATCGGGTTGGATGCGGTTGCGATGCCCGGTTCATTGAATGGAATCGGAATCACCGAGTGGCGGCCGCGGTTGCCCGTATAGCCAAGCGTGACTGCCAGCGTTGTGAACGGCTGCCACTGCATATTCAGCGTGTAGTTCACCGTGTAAGGCAACACGTTGCTCTTGTCGTAGTAGCCAAAAGGAATGGCCTGGGTGCAGAGGAAGTAGCCTTCCTGGCTTTGTACGCCACTGCAGTTTTTGCCAAACTGCGCGTAATATCCTGTCGGCGTTCCCGTCATCTGATTCAACTGAACCTGCAAGACCTGGGCCATGGCGCCCGCGCTCGAACTCGGCGCTACGTAGATGCCTGTAGGTGGAGGACTGAAAGCCAGATCGCCCATGGGATTCTCCAGCGTTAGACCTGAACTTTGATCTGTATTTCCTACAGCGACGCTGGTCAGCGGAGCGGATTCGCTTACGCCAAAGGGACCACCGATGGAACCGCCCGCAGGCTGGGAAAGGTAGCTCACGAGTTCGCCGCGGTCAAAGTACATGCCGGCGCCGCCACTGAACACCACCTTGCCATGATTGGCCTCCGGAGACCACGCAAAGCCTACTCGCGGCGAGATGCCCCACTGGCGTCCATTCAGGGTTGACGCTGAAACGCCCGGAGTGGCGTTCTGCTTGTTGTTGCCTGCCACCACAAATCCGGAGTTGACAACGTTAAAACCTGTATCCGAGGTTCCCGTCACGTTGTACAACGACGGACTGAAGTTGAACATATCGCCGTATTTTTCCGTCATGCCGCCGTGGTAGTCATACCGAACACCGGCAGTGATGCTCAGGTTGCTCTGGACCTGCCACTTGTCCTGCACATACCCGCTGATCTCATTGGTCCGATAATAGCGATCGGCATTGTTGCGGTTGCCATCGATACTTTCGAAAACACTGGAAGTATGCACTTCACCTTGCAGGAAATTATCAAAGCCGTCGATGGTCGCCTGGGCATGACCGGTGCGGTTGTTGGTGATATTGAGCTGCGTGTAGCTGTATCCGCCGCCAGCCACGATGGTGTGTTTCCCGGCGGTAAAGATCACGTTGGTGGAGGGATTCACGCGGTTCTGGTAGTAACCCATATCCACGAAGGCCCCTGGCACTCCAGCTGGCCCAACATCCAGGCTCGGCGAATACTGGTCATAGTAGCCGAAGTTCTTGATCGTCAAACCAGGCAGAACGTTGGCATCCAGGCCGGTTGTCTGCGCCGCTCCCACGCCTAAATCGCCGCCTGGGACGTTCTGCACATAGTCGCTGAATGAACCCATGCGCACAAATCCGAGGCGCTGCTCCCAGTTCAACCTCTGGCCAATGGCAATCGTGTTGCCCAGCGAAAAGACCTGTGCTCCGTTGTGTTGGGTAATCGGAAAGCCGGCCGTTTCCGAGTAACCGAAAGGCCTTGTCACCGGTGCGTCCTGGAAGAAGTACTTCGCCGAGACTCGATCGGTGGGGCTGGCGTCCCAGTCAAGAGCCGCATTGGCCTGGTCGGAGATCAGACGGGAAACTCCAAGCAGATATACGTTGGGTACGCCATAGGTATAAACCGAGCCCGGAGCCCCTTGAGAAGAAGGAATCAGGTACTGGCCGTTAGCCAGTTTGGCCTGCAATAAGCCAGCCGCAACGCCGTCAATCTGACTGGTGCTGGTCAGCGAGCCGCCCCAGCTTGCATCTGCATTCAGGAGCCCGTTCAACGAGCGATCGTCGGTCAACCCTGTAGGAACAGTCATCTCCGAAAGCCCGGTGGCGCTGTCCGCATTGACGCGGCGCTGATAAGCCACGAACAAGAAGAGCTTGTTGGTCTTGATAGGACCGCCTGCAGTGAAGCCCGTGTCCCAGCGGCGAACAAATGGATTGACCATCGATTGCGGGAAGACGCCGATGCCCTGCTGCGTCAGCTGATACGCCTGGTTGAAAAAGTAGGGTGAAGCGTTCAACGCATTGTTGGCATACGTGCCATAGAGCTGGGCGTGCCAGCTGTTGGTGCCGGCATTGGTGTTCACGTCAATCTGTGCGCCGCTCGTGGCGCCTTGCTGCGCGTCGTACATCGAGGCATTCACGCGCTCTTCCTGAATGAACTCCGGCGGAGGAGAGGGCAAGCTGTTGCCGTTCGATCCGTAGACCGAGACGCCCACTGAAAAGGATCCGCCGACCGTAGGTGCGCTGCCGATGTTGAAGTTGTAGCGCTGCGAGGTCGAACCCGACGAGCTCTTCCCGTTAAACAGGTTCGTCGAATCCACGCCGTTCACCTGGAAGGTGTTCGAAGTGTCGCGCTGGCCATTGGCCCAGATCGGTTGGTTGCCGAGGCCCGAGTTCGAGTCCAGATTGGAAAGCAATTCTGCGTTCACGCCCGGCGACTGCACGGCCAGCTGCGTAAAGCTGCCGGTGGCCAGCGGCGCAATTCCAATCTGTGACGAATCCAGCGTGTACCCATTCGTGGCGTCGGTCGCATTCAACAGCGGATTCGCGGTCACTTCCACCGACTCCGACGCTTTGCCCACCTTCAATGCCGGGTTCACCGTAGTAGCACGGGCTTCTTGAATCGAAATCCCGTTCACTTCCGTCGTTTCAAAACCATCCCGCTCCGCCTTCACCACGTACGTGCCGATGGGGAGATTGAATATCTGGTAGAAGCCGCTCCCGCCTGAAACCGTGCTGCGCGTCACGCCGATTGCGGAATTGGTGACAGTCACCGTAGCTCCGGGCACGGCAGCGCCGGACGGATCGACGACCGTGCCATTGATTGAACCCAGGGTTTGCTGCGCGGATAGGGGCAAAGTACAAAGGCAAATGGCCACCAGCAACAGGCCAAAACAGCCGACACTCCTCCAAAAGGGATGGTTCATGATTCTCCTCTAAGCTTTCATTCTTGGTTTACGGATTGCGCTTGTGGGCGGGGGAGAACTTGGATCCCACCACCCCAACGTTTAGCTTGATCGGTTTCAGTGGAGAGGTTGTTAAAGTGCGATTAAGTTGAATATCAATAGTTTGGGACAGCTCTGGCTATTTTCCAAGAGAAATCTTCGTCCCCGCTGAGTCTTCATGCCAACCCCTGTGGAAAACATGGCCCGCATCTCAAGTTGCGGAACAATCGGCGCCGAACCTGCTCTCCCAGCCTCGGCAACTGCCAGCCGCAACCGCCCGATTTCCGCTCTCAACGCGCCGCTTCACCCACGCAAAGCGCCAGCAGCGCCTCGCCAAACTTCTCCACCTTCGCCGGCCCAATCCCGTCAATCGCCAGCAGCTGATTCGGATTTCGCGGGCAGCTCTGCGCCACCGCCGTCAGCGACCGGTCATGCAGCACCACATACGCCGGAACCCCAAGCCGCTTCGCCTCTGCCGCGCGCCACGCCCGAATCCGCCCCGCCAGTGCCTCCGCATCCGGATTCAGAACAACCGCAGCCGAGCCCGCCGTGCCCCCAGCTCTCGTCCCCCCTGCATTTGCCGACCCAGCCTTCACCCCACCTGCTCTTTTCCCTCGCGCCGGCTTCCCTGCCGCCGTGCCAAATTCCTCCACCACCCCATCGCTGATCAGCAGCTCAATCGTCGACCCCGCGCGCAGCCTCATCCCCGCATCCGTCAGCATCACCTTTCTGAACCGCCTGACCTCGCCGTCCTTCTCGTACTCGGCGTCTTCCATCTCAACCAGCCCGGCCCGCACCATCGCGCCGAGCAGCCCATCCCACTCGCCGCGGCTCATCTTACCTGCCGGATCGAGCCCCCTCTGCAGCGTTCCTGTCGCCTTGTAATCCACGCCGCGCAGCTCCTCCACAATCCCCTGCGCCATCTCCCGCTCGTGCGCCGTAGCCCGCCTGAACTGCCTCAGCACCGCCCCCGCCGGATCGCACACATCGCACACCCCGCATGCCCGGCTCGCGTCCTCCACATCGCCAAAGTGCCGCACCAGCGCGCACATCCGGCACTCGTTCTGCGTGGTAAACCGCAGCACCTTCTCAAACTGCTCAGCCCTGTACTGCGCCTGCGCCTTGTACGTCTTCTTCCAACCCGCGCCGCCCGCCGTCACGTTGCCGCCAAAATCCATCCGCGCCCCGCCATGAATCTCCAGCTTCTCCAGCGCCTTGTCGAACTCCTCTTCGCCCAGACCAGCTTCATCCCGTCTCCCCGGCCGGCAAGCCGCCTCTCTAAGCTCATCCACGGCGCAAGGCTCCTCCTTCAGCCGCCGATACACGGCCTCCAGGTTCCCCACCGGCGGGTAGTCGCGATTCAGAAAGAAGTCGTGCGTTCTCTGGTCCGCATAACTGTGCATGAGATACGTCCGGCTCGCCGCCCCATCGCGTCCCGCGCGCCCAATCTCCTGGTAATAGCCCTCCAGCGTTGCCGGCAGCCCGGCATGAATCACCGTGCGAATATCCGCCTTGTCAATCCCCATCCCAAACGCGATCGTCGCCACCACCACTTCCAGCTGGCCCGTCTGAAAAGCCGTCTGCACCCGCTCCCGCGTCTCCGCCTCCAGCCCCGCATGATAAGCCGCCGCCGGAATCCTTCGTGCCCCGCCTCCCTTGACCTGCACGGACCGGTAGGCCTTCGCGTCCTCCCCGACAAACAGCCCCGCACCGGATTTCGATCGGGAATGGTAGGCCGGGGATTTATCTCCGGCATTAAGACCGTTATCATGGCTGCGGGCTTTAGCCCCTGGGGCATCTTCTTCTGAACGGTCCAGTGACAAAGTCCTGGAAATCTCTTCCGCCAATTTCTCCGCCTGCTTCCGCGAAGTCGCATACACAATCGCCGGCCGCCGCGCCGGCTCCGCCAGCAGCCCGCAGATCGCCCCCGCCCGCTCCGGCACCGGAACCTCCACCACCTCAATCGCCAGGTTGTCCCGCCGAAACCCATGAATGAACCGATCAGGCCCAACCATCCCCAGCTGCTCAACAATGTCCGCCTGCACCGTAGGCGTAGCCGTAGCCGTAAGCGCCAACACCGGCACCCGATTTCCCGTACCCTGTGCACTGTTCACTGTGCCCTGTTCACTGCGCACTGCACCCTGTGCACTGTGCACTGTTCCCTGTTCACTGTTGCCCGAGCGCAGCGAGGGCAACACCCTCCCCAGCATCCGATAATCCGGCCTGAAATCATGTCCCCATTGCGAGATGCAATGCGCCTCGTCAATCGCAATTAGCGCCAGCGTCCGCTTGGCCAGCATCTCCGCGAATCCCGGCACCCGCAGCCGCTCCGGCGCGATAAACAAAAACTGCAAGCTCCCATTCAAATAATCCACGCAAGCCTGGCGAGCCACCGCGCGTTCCAGGCCGGAGTGAATTCGCGCCACGCGCAAGCCGAGAGCAGAGAGCTTCGCCGCCTGGTCGTCCATCAGCGCAATCAGCGGCGAAATCACCAGCGCCGTTCCCCCGCGCGCAATCGCCGGTAGCTGATAGCAGAGCGATTTGCCCGCCCCCGTCGGCATCACCAGCAGCAGGTCGTGACCTGAAACGGCGGCAGCGCACACCGCCTCCTGGTTGGCGCGAAACCCCGCAAACCCAAACACCGACCCCAGCAGCGACAAAAGATTTTCGGAATGGATAGAAGTCGTCAAAATATTTTCTTGGATCAGCAGCGCAGCGCGAAAAATGCGCAGCGCCACTTCCAACTTTACAGGAGCCGCGTCCCCGAAATATTGGTACCTTGAGCACCCGCTTCACCTCGGTACACAGCCTCGAATCGCAAGTATTGTCCCAGAGGGACGAACGAAATGCTCCAGCACCCGCTCCACCGTGAGGGTGTCATCCTGAGCGAAAGGGGCCCCGAACGTATTTCAGTTCGGGGGTGGTGAACGAAGGATCTGCGGTTGCTCTCTGCTCTCACGGGGCGAACCCCGCCTCTTCGGATGTTGCCGGGTGCCCCTTGGTCCGGGTTGTCGGACCGGGGATATTCCTATCCAAAGTTCTTTACCATCCTCCGGACAAACACCCACCATCAATCCCCAGCAACAGCATCTCCAACCGCCTCAACCGCCCGCACCCTAACCCGCACATCCACCCACGACCCCAGTCGGTTGATGATTGAAACCAGCCGGTCCAGCGTGAACCGTCCAAGATCGGCATTCCGAATCCGCGAGAAATCCGCCGCCGCACTCAAGTCCCGGAGGGACAACGTGACAATAGCCACGGGTGAAACCCGTGGTACGCCGCGCATGCGAGTTCGCCGCCCCATAGGGGAGGCGTGATCCATCTTCAAACGGCCACGCACCTCAATGTGTCGCGGGCGTCCCGTCCGACCAATGCCCAACCGTAACCATGAAAATCGTAAGCCGCCCCAGCGTGTCGTCCGAGCTTATCACCGGCGAACCGGGCAGGTTGGCGCCCCATGTCGCCGAGTCGGCAATCGGGAGGAAGAACATCAGGTGCGGGTGCCAATGCCCGACTCCGTCGTTCAGGTACCCGTCCTTCGACATCATGTAGCACATCGCGCCCCGCTCCTGCTCCGGCAGCTTCTTGCTATCCAGTGCAGCCGTGATCTCCTCAATCATCTGTTCCTTGGTCCGCCCCGCCAGAACCGCTTTCGTCTTCATGATCGTCTGCGGCATGTAGGTCCGCACCGCGGCCGGGTTGAAACAGATAGGTCCGCGCAGTTTGGGATTCCAGAACTCCGGAAAGTCTATATTGGCCGTCCATCCCCGCTCCACCATGCAGACATACCCGTTCGTGCCCTTCACCGCCGTCTCATAGCCATGCCGCCCCATCACCATCACCTCGGCATCCTTTGAGATGGAGTCAGGCGCGGCGCTCCGTGCCAGCGCAATCTCCGCGTCGCGATCCATCATGTACTGCTCCACCGGAGCCATATTCTGATACTGCGTCTTCGCATCCTGCGCGCGCGCCACGCCCGCCACACTCAACGCAGCAACCGCGATGAAACTCGAAAACACAACCGCCCTCAGTCCATTCCGCATCATGGGTTTCTCCTGTCCAGAGCAAGGTGGATAAGCGGGCGCAGCCAGCAGCCAGTTCCCAGCCGTCAACGTCCGTCAAAATACGTTGATATCAATATATTCTGTCCAAGTCAACGCTTTTCGGACGTAATTGAAGAACACCGTGAACCCCTTCAAAATAATTTTCTAAAGTTTGCAGATAATTACCATCATTGGGCGCACAATCATTTCATGGCCCGCAAAAAGGCGTGCAGAAAGCTCATGCGAGCCTCCCGCGAGCGTCCGCTCCATGCAATGGTGCGAGCCATTCACTCATTCACCTCTTCACTCGTTCACTTCTTCACTCATTCACTGCAACCGAATGATTCCAAGTACTTTGGCTTTAACCAGCCTGGAATCAAGAAGATCGGGCGGGTGCCCTCCCTTATCCCAATCAAAACAAGAACTTGCCCAAGAAGTACGGGGGAGTGGGGAGGGTGCGATCCAGTGATGTGAATCACCTACGCCCCTTCACTGTCCACTGTCCACTGTTCACTGGTACTTAGACGACTTGTCCGGATACGGCGGATGCTGCGGCACCGGCCGCGGGTCGGCCTTGATCTCCTTCTCCAGCAAATCAATTCCCGCCTGCAACTGCGCGTCGCTGCCGCTGAAGGTTGCGTGCGGCGGGTTGTCGACCACAATGTCCGGATCCACGCCGTGGCCTTCAATCAGCCACTTCCCGTCCGCGCTGTAAACGCCCATCTCCGCTGCCGTGGCCACGCCCCCGTCGGCCTGGTAGTTGCTGCCCGAAAGCCAAATTTCCCCGCCCCACGTGCGCGTGCCAATCACCTTCCCCATATCAAAATATTTGAAGCCTTCAGTGAACGCCTCGCCGTCTGAAGCAGTCTCCTGGTCGCACAACACCACGATGTGGCCGCGAAAAGCGAACTGCATGTTCCATTCCGGATTGCCGACGCGCGTCTGCCAGTAGAACCAGGCCTTGCGCAGCAAGCTGGACAGCAGCCACGGATCGATGTTGCCGCCATGATTGTGGCGCACGTCGATGATCAGACCCTGGCGATCGAAGATCGGATAATAGTCGCGCGCCCATTGGTCGATATCGTTCGGTCCCATCGCCTGCAGATGCACGTAGCCGATCGTTCCCTTCGATTCCGTCTCTGTCTTGATCCGTCGAGTGTATTCCCACTCCGCATAGCGCAGCCGAGCGTCATCGCGCCCGCTGATCGGCTTCACCAGCACATCGCGCGCATCGCCGGAAGCAGGCTTCACGCGCAGCATCACCTGCTGGCCGGCCTTGTCGCGCAACAGCACGCGCTCATCGGGAACCGTCAGCACGCTTTGCCCATCGATGCTGACAATCACCTCGCCCTCCTTCACCAGCGAATCGGGCCTCGCCAGCGGCGGCGCCTGGTCAGGCAGATCAGGATCATGCTCATAGATGTGTTCCACAACGTCACCGCCAGCTTTCTCATCGCGCCGCAGCACCGCGCCCAGCGTGGCAATGCCAATGTCGTCCTCCGGCTTGCGCTCATCTCCGCCGTGCACAAACGTGTGCAGGGCCGACAACTCGCTGACCATCTGCGCAATCACGTCATTCAGCTCGTCGCGGTCGGCCACGCGATCCACCAGCGGCAGATAGCGGTCGCGCATGGCCACCCAGTTCACGCCATGCATGTTCTTGTCATAGAAGTAATCCCGCTCCAAACGCCACGCATCGAGGAAGAGCCCGCGGAACTCCTCGCGCGGGTTGGTCGAGTAGGTCCAGTGCGAGACGTTGATCTCCGCTTTGGCCAGCGCCTTCGGGTCGCCCAGGCTCGAGCCCTTCGCGCCCGAGTCGACAATGTAGAAGCTGTCGCCCTTGGCAATCAGCGTCTTCTTGCGGTCGAGTGAAATCTCATAGCCCTTCACGTCGGACATGACGGTGTCGGCTTCATCGCCCTTGTTGGCAATGTCGAGGCATTGCAGCGATTGATGCCTGCGTCCGTCATCCCCGGCGCTCAGCCAGCACAGACGCTTGTCTGTTGCCTCCAGATCGTCGTAGTTGCCAGACGGCACGGGTACTTCGGTGAGGCGCGACGCAATGCCGCTGAAGTCAATCTTGACCTCCGCGGCTTTTTTCTCGTCTTTCTTTTCGTCCTTCTTGTCGCCCTTCTTGTCTTCGGACTTGTCGTCTTTTTTGTCGGCGTCGGCCTTCTTGTCATCGCCTGGTTTGGTGTCTTTGCTCTTGTCGTCCGACGGCTTTTCGTCGTCCTTCTTGTCGGGATGAAGCTCGTCCGCAGGAAGGAAAGGCGAACGCAGGCCTGTGGTCAGTGCAAGCTCGTAAATCTTCTCCGCACGGTCGAAGTGCGGTTGCGGCGCGCGCGGTCCCCAGGGCGCCTGCACGGTCGTCTTGAGATTGCGATCCGAGAGGAAGTAGAGCCATTTTCCATCCGAGCTCCACGCGGGACTGGAGCTGTTGTAGCGATCGGAAGTCAGCGTCTCAATTGCGCCCGACTCAACGTTGAGCACCTTGACCTGGTCATACTGGTTGTCCGCCGCCTCTGAAAACGCAAGCCAGCGGCTGTCGAGAGACCAGGTGAGGTCATCGAATCCGCCAACCATGGATTGCGCGATTTTCTTGTCCTGCTTGGTCTTGATGTCGTAGATCCAAAGCTCCTGATCCTTGTTGCGATGAGCGAGCCAGTGGCCGTCGGGCGACGGAACACCTTCCCAGCGCAACACCTTCGCGTCGTTGGTCCACTGCTCGGGCGGAGCTTCCCCGTTGGCAGCAAACTTCCAGAACTCTGTCTCGCCGGTCTCGGTCGAGAGAGCCACAATACTCTTTCCGTCAGGCAGGAAGCGCGCTTCACGATAGCGCACATCGGACTTCTCTGCTACTTTCACAATGCGTCCTGATTTGGCGGGAAGCGTGAAGACCGCGCCGCGCGCAGTGAAGACGGCGCTCGAGCCATCGGGCGAGATGTGCACCGAAGTCAGATAGTCGAGCGGCTTCTTGACCCAGTGCTCGCGCATCTGGTCGAAGTCCGAGACCAGCGTGATGGGAATAACTTCTTCGTGGCCCGTCTTCAAATCGAGAAGCCACAGGTCCGAGCCCGACGCGTAGACGATTCGCCCGCCGTTGAGCGATGCCGATTCAACATCGAAGATGTGCTGATGGCTCTCCTGCTTAACGCCGTGCCCGTCGGCATCCATCGAGTAAACATTCATTACGCCGTCGCGGTCGGAAAGGAAATAGAGCCGGCCATTCGAGAACATGGGATTGGCCGAAGTTCCGGGCCAGTCCGCAGTAAGCGGAACCGCCTCATTTGTGCCGTCGAACTTCCACAGATTTTCAGCCCACCCGCCCTTGTAACGCTTGGTCTGGCTCCACTGGTGAAACCACCGCGTGAAGAACAGCGTGTGGCCGTCAGGCGAATAGGAAGCCTCGGCAGCCTGGGCCAGAGGAACAATCTCTCGCGTGCCGTGGCTATCTATAAGTACCAACTCGTCGCCGGGTAGCGTGGAATAACGCTCTGTAGCCACCATAAGGCGGCCGTCGGGCGCCCACCCAGCCGGCTGCGAGTTGCCGTCCCATGTCCGGCGCTCGGGCAATCCGCCATCGATGGGCATGGTGTAGACCTCGGTCGGCCCCTCGTAGTTGGCGCTGAACGCGATCAATTTGCCGTCGGGCGAAATGATTGCCTCGGTCTCTGTGCCCGCGGCTGATGTGAGCCGGTGTGCCGCACCTCCGTGAATGCCTACTGACCAGATATCGCCCTCAGAGGTGAACAAGACGGTGTCGCCGTGCAGCGCGGGCTCAGTGTAATAGCCGCGGTGCAGCGGAGCCGGATCGACCGCGAACAATGAGATCGGGGCAGCGGCAAGACAGAGGGAGACGGCAGCGGCAAATTGGCGCAGAGATTTTTCAGAGAACATTCGGCGGAACTCCTGGAGTCTGTCAGTATCGAAATTTTGGGTGAAGGCGAACGTTGGGCAAAGCAAACTGGACGAACGGGCTTCCCACACTCGGCTTTATGGCCAGGTCTTGCAAAGCATATGCGTGCGAGCGCAGATCGTTGAAAAATCAATGTATCAGTGAGGACGTTTTTGGCGCTCAAATTGTTCCTTATAGAAAGATTGAAGCCTATTGGGTGCACACATGGCGAAAAGCTCTGTCCTCTCGTTCGCTTTTAAAGTGGGACTGCTCACGGCCCGCCCTTTTGGTAAGAAGAAGCCTAGCTGTGGAAAATTCTTAGCAACTAAATGATTAGTTGCGCGTCTCTAGAATTGTCGGGTATGTTGAAGCGGTAGGTTCCCGGCAACTGGAAACGATGCCTCCAAAGAGATCCATCACGCTCACCCAGGCCGAGCTTCGGCTGATGAAAGTCCTGTGGGATCGCGGCGAGTCGAGTGTAGCCGACGTGGTTTCAGCCGTTTCCGACGATGCGCCGCTGGCCTACACCTCAGTGCTCACCACCATCCGCATCCTTGAAAACAAGGGCTATGTCAGCCACCGACAGGAGGGACGAGCCTTCCTTTATAGTTCGGCTATCGGGGAGGCCGAGGCCAGCCGGTCAGAAGTTCGCCACGTCCTGCAGCGCTTCTTCGGCAACTCGCGCGAGCGCCTCCTACTATCCCTGCTCGGCGACGACGACATTACTCCCAGCGAACTGAAACGTCTGAAAGAAGCCATCGCACTGGCTCCGGACGATGTAGTGGAGGATCGCTAGATGGAAACCCTCTTCCACGCCGCTTCAGTTTTTTCTTCTACAGCCGTAAGCGCTTTTTTTTCAGCCGTCTGGGAAGGCATCGTCCTGGCAATCTGCGTGGCTCTCTGCCTTCGCCTGCTGCCGGGACTAAGTGCAGCTGCCAGGTCTTTCGTCTGGCTCAACGTCTTCCTTCTGGTCGCGCTCCTTCACCTTCTTCCCTCGTTGCACATTAGTTCTGCCTTCGGAAATGGTGCGTTCGGCGGGATCGCCGGACATGCGCCCATTCAACTCGATCTGCGTTGGAGTCTCGCCATCGCCGCCTTGTGGGGCTTGCTTTCATTGGGCCGCGCCGTACAACTGCTGGTGAGCGCCGTCCGCCTCCGCAGCCTGTTGCGTCGCGCGACACCGATTGAACCGGACGCGGCATTGCAACCCCTGCTTGAAACCCAAAGCTGGACCGGAAAGGACAGCCGCTCCGCCCAGCTTTGCGCCTCGACCGAAATCGAGCGCCCAAGTGTCTTCGGGTTCTTCCGGCCGCGCATCTTGCTGCCCCCTCAACTGCTGCAGGAGCTCTCTGCCTCGGAACTGCAGCAGGTGGTGATTCATGAAATGGAGCATCTGCGGCGCGGAGACGATTGGACCAATCTGCTCCAAAAAATCTGCCTGATCCTCTTCCCAATCAATCCAGTTTTGTTGTGGGTGGAACGCCGCCTCTGCGCCGAGCGCGAGCTCGCCTGCGACGACAGCGTTCTCCGCTCAAGCTGCGGCCGCAAAGCCTATGCTCTTTGCCTGACTCACCTGGCGGAGCACTCCATGCTGCGGCGCGGTTTCACTCTGGTGCTGGGCGCGTGGGAGCGGCAATCGGAGCTGGTGCGCCGTGTGCACCGCATCCTCCGCCGGCCGGCTCATGCAATGAGCGCCCGGAATGCGACGCTGGTGACCGCAGGCCTGGTGATTGCCGTACTCGGCGGGGCAACCGGATTGGCGCGCAGCCCGCAACTGGTCACCTTCACAGCCCCTGTCGCTGCGGCCACAATTGGTGCGGTCCCAATCGTCGCGAACCCCGCTCAGTCCACTTTGCTGGCGAATAGCTTACAGCCTTCAGGCCTGGGTAACAGCCGCTTCAGGCCGACAAAGTTGGTTCGGAACCAGTTCAATCAAAATCAGAGCCAGCCCACTGCGCAGATGGTCAAGGCAATCCTGCTCGAGCATCCGACCGCGCCCGCAATCGGCAAAAAGCCCGTGCGGCTCAACGCTTCCGCACGGATGGCGAGGCCCCGTTTCACTGAGAGCCAGCAAACATTTGTTGTTCTGACGGAGTGGAACGATAGTGAAATTCCGCCCCATATTGTTTTCGCCGTCGCACCCAACAATCGCATCGCTTATGCCGCTGTTCCGGTTGCGGATGGCTGGCTGATCGTTCGGATTTAGACCCCAGGCATACCGGCGCAGAGCGATCTGCGCTCAAATTCAACAACAGAAGCATCAACAAGGAGATGGACTCACATGGCTCAATCAACTAATCAATTAGTTTCAGTCTCGAAAAGACTCGCACTTCCCGCTGCGCTTGCTGCGTCTTTCGCAATCGGTGCGGCGTTGTTCGTCGGACACGGCAATGTACAGGCTGCCGCTTCGCTCGACGACGACAGCGTCGCCGCACTCACCTCGCTCGACCGGGCCATGGAGGTAGTCACATCCAAGGTCACCCCGGCAGTCGTCTACGTCGCCGTCACCTCAAAGGCTACGGCGGAGACTACAGGGGCAGACGGCCAGATGCAGAACCTACCCCCAGGACTGCGGCAGTTTTTCGGGCCCATGTTCCAGGGTCCAACGCAGCCGCAGATTGAGCACGGCGTCGGCAGCGGCATCATCATCTCTCAAAACGGCTACATCCTCACCAACGACCACGTCGTCGACGGCGCTACGCAAATCAAGGTCACGCTGAAAGATCGCCGCATTCTCAACGCCAAGGTCATCGGCGTTGACAAGCTCAACGATCTCGCCGTGATCAAGGTGGACGCCACCAACCTTCCCACCATCGCCTGGGGAGACTCCAACAAGCTCGAACCCGGCCAGACTGTATTGGCCTTCGGCAGTCCCTTCGGCTATTTCCCGTTCTCCGTCACGCGCGGCATCGTGAGCGCGCTCAACAGGCCCAATCCTTACTCGGATGACCCGCGCAAGCCGGGCAACTTCATCCAGACCGACGCGGCAATCAATCCCGGCAACTCCGGCGGCGCGCTGGTCAATGCGCATGGCGAGCTGGTCGGCATCAACACCTTCATCATCTCCAACAGCGGCTCCTTTGCCGGCGCAGGCTTCGCGATTCCCTCGCAGATTGCCCGCTCCACGGCCGAGCAACTCATCAAGAACGGCAAGATCGAGCACGGCTACCTCGGCATCAGCATGAACGACGTTACGCCCGACAACGCTCACTTCTTCAACCTGCAGGACGCGAGCGGCGCCATTGTCGCGCAGGTTACGCCTGACTCGCCCGCCGGCCGCGGAGGCATGCACACCGGCGACGTGATCACCAGCCTGAACGGTGAAACCATCATCAACGGCAGTGCTCTTCAGGTTGCGGTAAGCGAGATGACTCCCGGAACAAAGATTCAGCTCGGCATCATCCGCGATGGAAAACCGCAGACGGTGAATCTTACCGTAGGCCAGTTCCACGGCAACACTGAAGTCGCGTCAAACGGCAGCGACAGCGAAGACGGTCCGCAGAGCGGCAAGCTGGGCCTTGCGGTGGCTGATCTGACGCCGGATACGCGGCAGCAGATCAATGTGCCTGACCAGGTGCATGGAGTTGTGGTGCAGAGTGTTCGCCCGGCCAGTCCTGCGGACGACGCAGGTATTCAACCCGGCGACGTGATCCAGGAAGTGAACCGCAAGCCGGCGCAGTCGGCCAGCGAGTTTGCCAATGTAGTGCACCAGAACGGGAACGGCAAGGACATTCTGCTGCTGGTGTGGTCGAAGGGAAACTCGAGCTATCGCACCATCCATGCCGACCAGGATGATCGCGGGTAATTCTCTGCTCGAACGTTCGTGAAAGATGGGTGCCTCCGGTCCCAGTTTTGGGACCGGGGATTACCTAAAGTGTGCGGTCACAGTTTGTTTTGCAATTTGCAACAAGGCCCTTCAATCACACCCTCCCAATCAGCATCCAGGTTCCGGAGTTTTAGTGTTGGGATTGTGCCAGGTGCTGTCTTTCTTGATCAGCGCATCGGCCTCTTTCGGCCCCCATGTGCGTCTCTTGTAGGGCCGCACGCGGTGATGATGGGTAAGTACCTTGTCCACCACCTCCCACGCGGCCTCAATCGCATCTTCGCGCGTAAACAGCGCGCCATCACCCACCATTGCGTCGCCTAACAGACGTTCGTAGGGAGTCTCCTCGCCGGGCTGCTGCTCCAGCATGTAAAGCTCCTTCTGAACGCCGGTAAACTCTTCGCCCGCCAACTTCACGCGCGCCGCAATGGCGACAGCCGAGTTGGGCGAGAGCCGGAAGCGAATGTAGTTGGTTCGACCGGCAACCGGCGCAGAATCCTCGAACAGCCTCTGCGGCGCGGGTTTCAACTCCACCAGTACTTCAGTCGCCGTGTCCGGCAGATACTTGCCGGAGCGCAGATACCACGGCACGCCTTCCCAGCGCCATGAATCGATAAACAGCTTCATGGCGCAGAAGGTTTCCACATCGGAGTTTTTCGCAACATCCTGTTCATCGCGATAGCCTTCGTACTGGCCGCGCACCAGGTCGTCCGGCTCAAGCGGGCGCATGGCTTCAAATACCTTTGCCTTTTCTGTATGCAGGGCTCCGTAGTTCCGGCCCGACGGCGGCTCCATGGCCAGCAGCGCGACCACCTGGAAGAGATGATTCTGGATCACGTCGCGCAGGCAGCCGGCCGACTCGTAGAATGCGCCGCGTTTGCCAACGCCAAAACTCTCCGAGAGCGTGATCTGCACGTTGGCCACATAATTGCGATTCCAGATCGGTTCAAGAAATGTATTGGCGAAGCGGAAATACATGATGTTCATGATCGCTTCCTTGCCAAGGAAGTGATCGATGCGGAAGATCGAGTCCTCGGGAAACACCGAGTGCGCAATCTTGTTCAGGTCTTTCGCCGAAGCCAGGTCGCGTCCAAAGGGCTTCTCGACAATAACGCGCGCATTCTCCGCCAAGCCCGAGGTGCCGAGGCTTTCAATCACTGTCCCAAAGAGCACCGGCGGAATGGCCAGGTAAAACGCGGGACGCTTGGCGCCTCCAAGCGCCTTCTTGATCGCCGCAAATGTCGCAGGATCCTTGTAATCTCCGCTCACGTATTGCAGCAGTGATAGCAGCTTCTTGAATGCGCGTTGATCGTCAATGCCGCCGGCTCGTTTGATGCTATCTTCCACGCGCCTGTGCAACCGATCGATGCTCCACTTGGGAAACGCGACCCCGATAAGCGGAACATTGAGCACGCCACGCTTGACCATTGCGTAGAGCGCGGGAAAAGTCATCTTGTGGGCCAGATCCCCGGTGACACCGAACAGCACCAGTGCGTCGGAATGATTCCTCGCCATCAGTCACCTCCCTTGCTTGCGGCCGGCTTTTCCTGATGGCCGCCGAATTGAAATCGAAGTGCAGACAAGAGCTTGTCGGCGAAATCCTCTTCGCCCCGCGAACTGAATCGCGCGAAGAGTGCAGCACTCAACACCGGCGCAGGCACCGACTCGTCGGTAGCTGCGGTGATGGTCCACCGGCCTTCGCCTGAGTCTGAAACCCGCCCCGCAAACTTGCCCAGGTCAGGACTGTCGAGCAGCGAGATCGCCGCCAAATCAAGCAGCCACGATGCAATCACGCTTCCCCGCCGCCAGACTTCGGTGATGTCGGCCAGGTTCAGGTCGTAGAGATAAAGTTCTGGATGCCGCAGCGGCGTGGTCTCCGCGTCGTCTGTCTGCTTCTGCTTGCCCACATTGGCATGGTGCAGAATATTGAGCCCCTCGGCATACGCGGCCATGATCCCGTACTCAATGCCGTTGTGGACCATTTTGACAAAATGGCCTGCGCCGCTCGGTCCACAGTGCAGATACCCATGCTCCGCGGTACCGCCGATTTTTTCCCGGCCCGGCGTGCGCGGCGCTGAGTCGATGCTCGGCGCCAGCGCGGCAAAAATCGGCTCGATGCGTTTGACCACCGCCTCCTCACCGCCGATCATCAGGCAATATCCCCGCTCCGCGCCCCATGTGCCGCCGCTGGTTCCCGCATCCACATAATGAATTCGCTTCTCCTTCAGCTCAGCGGCTCGGCGAATGTCGTCGTGGTAGTAGGAATTACCGCCGTCGATGATCACGTCGTCCGCGTCAAGCAAAGGAACCAGAGCCTTGAGCGTCGGATCGACCACGGCCGCGGGTACCATCAGCCAGATCGCCCGCGGCTTCTGCATCTTCTTGACGAACTCTTCCAGTGAGGTTGTGCCCGACGCTCCCTCCTTTTGAAGCGCCTCAACGACTTCTGCGTGCAGGTCGTAGACCACGCAATGGTGTCCGGCCTTCATCAGCCGCTTCACCATGTTGGTTCCCATTCGGCCCAGGCCGATCATGCCCAATTCCATCTGCTTGTCCTCTCGGTTGAAAGCTGAGTTCCTGCGTCCCACAGAAGTTCAGATGCGCCCCACGGGCGACCGACTACGGCTGCCCGCAATGACGCCTCTCCGCATAGGTTACACGGTGATTTTCGGGGAACCACTGCCTGTGCTTTTAATTTCTATCGAACCTGCCCGGTTGCAACCTGTACCCATTTGAACAGCGCGGCCGCCGCCGGGTCTTCGATAGTAAGGATATTGCCTGCTGGTAAAGGAGTTTTCACGGCAGCGAGGGAGCCAGGATGACCGGAAGCAAACACAATCACGAAGGGAATTCCAGCAGTCTGGGCGAGCCTGATCCTGGACCCTACTGGCGGCGTATGCACCGTGACTGGCGTTTCTGGGTCGGTGCAGTGCTCATGTTCGCCGCGATCGCTGTCTATGTCCTCACCGGCGATCTGTCCTGGGTTCCGCACAGCAGTCCGCATCCGCAGCCGGTTGCGTCAGCTTATGAAGATTAGCCGGATTTAGTTGTGCTTGCGCCGATCCGATGATACTTTAAGCCGAATGGCGCCGCAGGCCCCCAGCCCGCAGCGCCATTTTGCTCAGATTTCAGCAGGGTTCAGTTCCCCGCCTGCTTGGCGGCAAAATCGCCGATGATGGGCAGCTTGAAGCGGTTCCCCTGGAACGCGTTGTACACACAAAGGAGCCAGATCAGCAGCCATCCCAGCTCAATCAGTCCCCAGATCATGCGGTGAACAAAATATGGGAGGAAGAACATCCCAATGCTGAGAACAATTCCAAGAACGACGTTGATGCAGAATGCCACAATGTTCAACAGGAGCGACTGCCACGCGTGGAAGCGCACAAAGGGATTGGTGTTGAACGGCGCGACGACCAGGAAGATAATCGCCGGAATAAACGTGAAGTAGGCAAGTGCGCCCGCTGCGTTGTCAGAGAGGCCAGACTGGTTCGGATCAGGCATGAAAGTTCCTTTCAGGGTCAATACCGCACAATCGGTTTGAATTCCTTTCGCAGACGCGGGTGAACATAAATAGGGAAGGCCGGTCGCGACCTACAAATCAGCCATTTACTTGGAACGACTTAAGGAAACCCTGTATATGCGTAATTGTCAAGAAGGATTTACGGGAATTCACATTACAAGAAAACTACTCTCCCCGATAAGACCGGAAACCCCTCGCTTGATACCCCAAAGTAAAAGATCCTGCCCTGAATACGCATGTTTTGAATCTACCCTCGCCCCGCGTCGCCAAGCCCTCTGAAAACAGGTTACTGTCTTGCACTTCTTGAGGTATATTGGCTGCTAGCACGGAACCGGGATCACTTTGCCTTATCTGGGGTTTGTGCGAGCTCACTGCTCCTCCAGTCGTATCGGCCCCTGTGCAACGGTTTCAAGGAATATCAATCCAGTTCCCGTTATAGCCTGTAAGGCTACTTGAAAGCCCCGATGGGCTGATCGACAAGGAGAGTAAGATGGCTAACTTCTGCGCGAAATGCGGAGCTGAAGTAACCCCTGACAAGCAATTCTGTTCGGCATGCGGCGCGCCGGTAGCGTCCTTCACCCCGGTTGCGACCTATACGCCGGTCCCTGCTTCAGCTCAACCGGTTGCCCCACCAGTCGGCGGAGGAGGTGGCGGCAGCGCGGTCAAGATCATTCTGATCGTTGTGGCCATAGTAGTCGGCCTGGGCATTCTCGGCGCCGGCGCCTTCGGCTTCATGGTGTGGCGCGTGGCCCGCACCGTTCGCGTGAACGGCCCCAATGGTGAGGTTTCAATCAAGACCGACGGCGGCACTCTCACCGCCAACTCCAACGAGAAGTTCTCCGCCTCCGACCTGGGAACCGATATCTACCCTGGCGCAGAATCGGTCAAGGGCGGCATGAGAATCACCCTGCCGACCGGCTCGTCGGTGACTGCTATTTATGTCACTCCTGACTCAAAGGACCAGGTGGTTAGTTTCTACAAGAGTAAGTTTGGAAGCCAGGCGTCTGTGTTCGATAGCTCCAACAGCGCCATGCTTAGCTTGGAAAAGAGCAAGAAGGAAACCGTGATGGTGACAGTGACTCCCAATTCGTCTGAGCATGGTGGGAAGACTCAAATCGCCATCATCCACACAAAAAGCGACAAGGAGTCTTAGCCACATTCACTTACACGCCGCACAGGTTGCTCAATTGGGCAGCTTGCGCGTTTACCGTCTCGATAATCCCCTTGAATCGGGTGTTTTTCCATGGATACCCCAGCACCAGTTACGCAAATCGGCAAGTACCAGGTCCTGGGCATTCTGGGCGTTGGCGGCATGGGTGTGGTTTACCGCGGGCTCGACAAGTCCGTCGGCCGCGAAGTGGCCATCAAGACTCTTACCGAAGCGACAGAGGAGCTGCGCCAGCGCTTTCAGCTTGAAGCGCGTTCCGGCGTACTGAATCATCCCAATATTGTTACCGTCTATGACTTCGGTGAGCAGGACGGCAATCCTTACATCGTCATGGAGTTTGTTCCCGGCGATTCCCTGGAGAATCTGCTCCGCTCCGGACGCCAGTTCACCCTGATCGAGCGGCTTGAGATTGTTCGCCAGGTCTGCCTCGCCCTGGGTTACGCCCATCAGAAGGGCGTGATTCATCGCGACATCAAGCCGGCAAACGTGATGGTGCAGCCCGACGGCAATATCAAGATTGTCGACTTTGGCGTTGCGCGGCTTGAGAGCCACTCCGGCCACACCCAGGCAGGAATGGTGATTGGCACCTTCCACTACATTTCTCCGGAAAGACTGCTTGGAAAGCCCGCCGACGGCCGCGCCGACATCTGGTCAGCCGGCGTGATCCTCTATCTCCTGCTCACCGGGCGGCTTCCCTTCCCCGGCGACGACCCGGCCACGCTGCACCGCGTAATCCGCGAGGCGCACGAACCTGTCGCGAACATGAACTTGGGATACCCTGCCACGCTCGACCACATCATCGACCGAGCCCTGGCCAAGGACCCCATCGATCGCTACGAATCCGCCGAAGAGATGGCCGGGGATCTCGAAGCGTTGAACGACGACCTCAAGCGCGAGCATGTCGGCGAGGCGCTGGGCAATGTGAAGCACCTGATCGACCAGGAAAAGTGGACCAGTGTTCGTCCTGTCCTGCTTGACCTGCAGCGGCTCAATCCGCAGAACACTGAAGTGAAGCGCCTGCTGCGCGAGGTGCAGGAGAAGGTTGCCAAGCAGCAGAAGACGTTGCAACTGCAGCAACTCCTGGGCGAGGCCGAAGAGGCCGTCCTGACACAGCGCTACAAAGATGCGATTGATTTCTACACCCAGGCAGCTGCGCTCGACAAGGGCAACGCCGAAATCGCACTAAAGCTCGAGCATGTCCACAGCTTGCAGGAAAAGGCAGCGAAAGTTGCCCAGTTGCTTGAGCAGGCCCGCGCAGCGCGGGGCCGCGCCGACTTTGGCGCCGCAGGCGAACTGATTGACAAGGCTCTGCAACTCGACGAGCGCAACACCGATCTGCGCAATGAGCGCGCACGCATTGTCCAGGAAGCGGAACGCATGAATCGCGAGCGCCAGCGCCGCGAGTTCAGTGAAGCCGGGCGCGGCCAGCTTGCCGCTCGCCAATACACCGATGCCATCAAGAGCCTGCGCTCCGCCCTGGAGATCGACCCCACCGACAGTGAAACGCAGCAGCTCTACCAGGGCGCCGTGGATCGCCAGGAAGAACAGCGGCGGCGCAAGATTATTGAACAGATCGTGGCCGAGATTTCCGAATCGATCACGGCGCAGGACTACGACCGCGCGCTCACCCTCATTCAGCGCGCGCAGGAGCGCCTGCCCGGTGAAGCGGTGCTTTTGCAGTTGAAGGTGGAAGCGGAAACCAGACAGCGCGAACAGTCCGCCAAAAAGCTGCTGGAGCAGACTTCGCTTCATGTCTACAAAGTGCTTCACAGCAATCCGCAGGAAGCGCTCACCGCGGTTCACCAGGCGCTCGCACAGATGCCCGGAGACTCCGGCTTGATCGCTCTGGAAGAAAGAGTCTCAGAGCAGATCAAGAAAATGAGCGCGGAAGAGGCAAAGTCTCAAAGCCTCAAGCGCGCACAGTCGGCCATCGATCAAAAGCAGTTTGACCAGGCGATCCATATCCTGGAAGCTGCGGCGGTCGAGTGTGGCGAGCAGCCGGAGATCAAGTCGCTGCTCACCTATGCGCGCGAGCAAAAGCGCAAAGCCGAACAGAGCGCGCTGGCGGCCAATGCCATGCGCGAGGCGCAGGCGCTGATCGCCGCCGGAAATTTTGAAGCGGCGATGAATCTGCTGCAGCCGGTTGCTTTGGAAACCGGAGACCCCTCGGTTGAAGTGCTGTTGCGTCAGGCAACCACCAGCCTCGCAGACCTGGGCCGCCGTCTGGACGCAGCCCTGAGCCGCGCACAGGCATTGAGTGAAAGCAATCTTGAAGAGGCGATTCAGCTTCTTGTTAGCCAGCCTCCCGACATTCAACAGCAGCCGCGCGTGCGCGAACTGCGGGCTAGGCTTGAAGCCGACATGCAGCAGGAACGCCAAACGCAGGATGCGATTCGCCAGTCCATCGAAGCGCTCCAGCGGCGCGATTTGCGCAACGGCATGCAGGGTCTCGAAGCGGTGCGTCAGGCTTATGGCGACTCCCCGGGCGTGGCCTCGGCCATTGCCGAATACAAGACTCGGCGCGTGCAGATCGCCAACGAAATGCTTACTGCCGCATTTGCGGCAGCCACCGAGGCCATCCAGCAGGGAGACCGGGATCGCGCCATCGGTGCGTTGAATGCAGTGGCCGATGCGGCCGAGTTTGCAGATGCCGGATTGCAGGCGAATCTGAAAAAGCTGGCCAAGGAAGCGCAAAAGACGACACCCAAAAGTCAGGCTCCGCCGCAGCCTGCCGCAGCCCCGCCGCCGGTCCCAACCTCGCAGGCAATCCCATTCCAGCAGCCAACTTCGGCTACGCAGGCGATCTCCGTTCCGCCCCCATTCCCGGCAACGCAGACATTCCCAACCACCCAGGCCATCCCAACCACTCAGGCGATCCCAGTCGCGCAAGGCGAAACAGTTCCGCAGGCCGCGGCAGCGCCGCAGTGGCAGCCCATCGCGCCGCCGGTCCAGACCCCAGCCCCAATCCCAGTCGCCGCCAAGTCCGGATTCCCATGGGCAATGGTGATTGTCGTCCTGGCCGTCTTGCTTCTGGGAGGCGCCGGGGCAGGCTACTGGTTCTTCCTGCGCCCTGGCCCTCCTGCCCCAGCGGCAACAACCGGCGCTCTCGAGCTCAACGCCACACCGTATGCCGAGGTCATCAGCGTGACCTCTGATCAAGGGAAGGCCCTCGCTCTCCCGCAGGGCGATCACTGGACCCCCCTGCGCCTCGACGACATTCCACCCGGAAAATACTCGGTGACCTTCAAAGGCGCGGACGGCGCTACGCAGATCCAGTCCTGCGAGGTGGCGGCGACCGCCCAGGTGTGCAGCATTGAGATGAAATCCATTGACGACAGCACCATCGAGCAGATTATCGGAGGTGCGAAATGACATTGCGGCGCTTCGCATGGATCATGAGCTTCGTTCTGCTTGCGGCCACCGTACCGGCATCGCGCGCCCAGGAAAAACCCAAGCAGCAAGCGCGGGACCTGGCCGAGAAGGCCAAGAGCGAAGGCAATGATCGACCCCAGCAGGTGAAGGACTTCTGCTCTGCGGCGCAACTGGATCCCAAGGAAAAGAAGTACGCGGACCAGTGCACCAGCTACCGAACCGGGCTGACTCAGGACGACACGGCCATGCTGGCCAGCGCAATTGCGGCCTATAAGAACCACGATCTCGATCGCGCCGAGTCGCAGGCCAAGCTGGTCTCGAGCTACGACCAGAAGCTATCCGGCCAGGCCAGGTTTGTCCTCGACCTGGTGAGGAATCAGCGGCTTCTGAACCAGGTTCAAGCCGACTGGAAGACAGGCGACCTTGACGCAATCCTCACCCTCTCGCAGTCAATGACCAACGCGGATGCAAAGTCCGCTGCGGCCATCTATGTGACCAATGTCAACGCCTATAAGAACTACATGAGCCAGGCGCAAAGTCTTGCCCAGAGCAATCCCGAAGAAGCCATCCGGCAGCTTAACCTGGCCAGAACGCTGAATCCCAATGGGCCGGGCAATCCCGCCGGAATGATCGAGGAATTGCAAAAGGCTATCCAGGCCAAGAATGCGCCGCCCACGCCGTCCCCAAAGACTCCACCGAACCCGGCAGCCGATATAGCCAGAAAGGTTGCAAAGCTGCTCAGCGATGCGCGCGCGGCCGAGAAACAGAACAATCAGCAGGATGCGCTCAACGATTACGCCGCGGTGTTGAAACTTCAACCGGCCAACGCAGAAGCACAGGCCAGCACCGACAGAATTCAAGCTGCGCTCAAGAATGATCCGGCCGCTGCGAGGAACGAACTGAAGGCTGCGATCCACTCCTTCTACGCGTCGCAGTTCGACGATGCGCGCAGGGCGCTGCTCAGCTATCTGGAATCTCCGCAGACCGCCAAGGATCCCGGCGCCGCTGACTTTTACCTGGGAGCCTCACTGGTTGAGCGGTCCATTTTGCAGACTCCTCAGGCGCAATGGAAAGGGCCGTCGCCGGAGGCTCTGTCTGCCTTCCAGGAGGCGCGCAAAGCCAATTACCAGCCGCTGCGCAATTACGTTTCCCCTGCCATCCTGAAGATCTGGGACTCGACAAGTCAGTAGCTCGTAAACGCCACACAGTCCCTTTCCGCACTTGAAGCAATGTCGAAGACCTGGTCATTGGTTCTTCATATATAGTCACGTCGTTTGCGTTTATTCTCTGTCTCACCAGAAGGGTGCACCTCAATCCCATGTCAAGCCCCATCTCTCCTGTCTTGAATCTATCCCCTTTATTATCAACACATTCCTCAGACCTCCCGCTTGCAGATTATTTCTCTCAATCCGCTAACCTTTAGTTGAGAGTTATGTATTCCACGCAGGCCCGCCGTGGCATCTCGCCCGGATCGAACCTCGCGCACGGTCGCGCATAAGTTCTCCGTTTTTAAGATTTTGTCTTCCAAGTTCCTGAAATAATGGATCTTACAGCAGAACCGTGCCGCCAACCCATTGAAAACAAAGAATTAGCCACAAACACCCCGGGGGGGCGTCCCCCTACCTGCAGGAAAGGGTCCTATGATCGCAGAATGTCGTCATGGAATGTCTACAGCGGTTCCACAGCGGTTCCAGGATCGCTATACCCCGGAGGCGATACATTAAAGTCGGCGAGACCCCACGACCGTGTCCCGGACGACAGGTCCCGGTCACCGGCATGGAACGAGAGGCGACCTGATCGGCTGCCCATTCATGCGGCTCTTCTTGTCGCATGGATGGGAAAGCAACCGGCCCGGTGCAAACCTCCCGCTAACGTTCGCACCACCGCAGGTGGCGTCCTGTCGCGGCCCGGTGAAGATTCCACCGTGACCTTTATTGCGGCTTCTTTCTGCCGCAATCGCAACCAGCCCCGTGCGAGCCTACCGCGAGCGTCCGCCCCACTGCAGGTGGTTAGAAGCCCTTCATGGCCTGGCCCGCAGCCTGGCTCGCCGACTGCTGTGCGGACTGTGCTGCCTGCTGGGCCTGCTGTTGCGCCTGATTCGCTGCTTGCTTCACCTGTTGCGCCGCCTGTTGAGCTTGTTGTTGTGCCTGCTGTGCCGCTTGCTTCGCCTGGTTCGCAGCCTGCTGAACCTGCTGTTCCGCTTGTTGCGCAGCCTGTTTTCCTTGCTGCACTGCCTGTTGAGCCTGTTGCTGTGCCTGCTGCGCGGCCTGCTTGGCTTGGTTCGCCGCTTGTTGAGCCTGCTGCGTAACCTGTTTTGCCGCTTGCTGCGCCTGCTGAACCGCCTGCGTCGCAGCCTGCTTGCACTGCTGAACTGCTTGCTCGGCTTGACCAAGCGCCTGTTGCGCCGCGGCTTTTCCCTGCGCCGCCGCCTGGCTCACCGTCTGCTGCGCCTGTTGTAAAGCCTGCTGGCCTTGCTGCACCGCTTGATTTGCCTGCTGCGCCACATCATTCACGGCTTGTTGCGCCTGTTGCGCCGTCTGCTGCGCAGCCTGTTCTGCCTGTTGTGCAGCCTGTTGTGCCTGCTGCGCGGCCTGTTGCACATCCTGTCCGGCTTGATTCGCCGCGCCGGAAACTGCATTTGCAGCTCCCTGCAATGCGCTCGAAGGACTAAGCGATGGAACCGAACCCGGCAGTCCCGCACCCGCGGCGAGAGATGAGCCCGCTGCTGCAGCCGCGGAAGTCACGCCGCTCGCAACCATCCCGCCCACAACTCCGCCCAATCCCGCCGCGCCCGGACTTGGCACGCCCACCTCGCCAATAATGCACGTTGGCGAACCCATCACAATCACGCCGCCATGCGCGGTCAAATCTCCCAAACGTGCCGCGGGCAGGAAGTTGATCATCACACCCATTGAGCCCAGCACAATAATGTCTGGCGGCCCGACGCACGTTGCCATGGTCGTCACTGTCGCCGCGGGCAGCATGTCGATCAGAACCGTCGGCGCGCCCGGAGGCAGAATCGGGCCGCCCACATGCGGCACAACGCCCGTCACCATGGGGCAAACATGCATGTCCGTAATTCTCGCTGCCGGCGGCATCAGATGCTCCTCATCCTCGTCACCATCAAGCTATGTCTTCGCATCTTGTCCGCCTGTCTGCGCGGGCCGGATGTGCAATCCCTTCACAAAAGTCTCGTAGTCCGCACGCACTGCCTTCAACTGTTCTTCAAGCGTCGTCAGGGTGACGATCCCCAGCCACAGTCCCGATCGCACGTACGTCTGCGCGTGCAGCATGCTACCAACCTGCGCCACGCTGTGCCGAACAAACAGCAGTTGCGCTTCATCTGCGCCCGCGAATGTAGTTGGTTGCGGCCCCGCAAACTTCGCTTCTTTCAAATGACCGCCGATCAGCTTGGTCTGCTTCTCAACATACTCAGCCAGGCCACTCTCTGAATCGAGCATGTCTTGCCCCACGCCCACGCTTGCGGCCACTGTCCCGCCGTCCATTCGCATCTGCCGTATTCCAAAGTCGGCCACGTAGATCCAGCCTGCCGGCATTCCAGTCACGCTCCATCGCCCAACCGTCGGAAACTGGGTGGCAACGCCGGGTTGTGTCAACGCTTCCATCTGCTCCGCCAACCCTTCAAGGAATCGAACTCGGATTGTCTATTCGACCGAGTCTCCGACCTCTTGCTTTGCCACCAGCTCCTGACCTGACCCTTCGCCCTTCTCCCGGAGAACGGATGGAAAAGCAACCAGCCCCATGCGAGCGAATAGCGAGCGTCCGCCCCACCGCAGGTGGTTAGAAACCCTTTGTCGCCTGGCTCACAGCCTGACTCGCCGACCGCTGCGCAGCCTGCGACGCCTGCTGCGCCTGCTGTTGTGCCTGACTCGCCGCCTGGGTCACTTGCTTCCCTGCCTGTTGCGCCTGTTGTTGAGCCTGTTGTGCCGCCTGCTTGGCCTGATTCGCAGCCTGCTGCGCTGCTTGTTGCGCCTGTTGGGCAGCTTGCTTGCCCGCCTGCGTCGCCTGTTGAGCCGCCTGCTGCGCTTGCTGCTGTGCTTGCTGCGCCGCTTGCTGGGCCTGGTTCGCAGCCTGCTGCGCCTGTTGCTCAACTTGCTTGGCCTGCGCCTGCGCTTGTTGTACTGCCTGCGCCGCTGCCTGCTTGCACGTCTGCACTTCCTGCTGCGCCTGACTGAGCGTTTGCTGCGCCAATGCCTTACCCTGTGAGACTGCCTGGTTCACCGCTCCCTGCGCCTGCTGCACCGCACCCTGTGCTTGCTGGACTGCCTGGTTGGCCTCCTGAGCCACCTGGTTCACAGCCTGCTTGGCTTGTTGCTCCGCCTGCTGCGCGGCCTGCTCTGCCTGGCCCGCCGCTTGTTGCGCTTGCTGCGCCGCCTGCTGTGCCTGTTGCTGCACCTGCTGCGCGCCTTTTTCAACTTGGCCAGCAGCCTGTTCCGCTTGGCCGGCAGCGCCCGCAACCGCACCTTCAACACCTGACAGCGCTCCGCCAACCCCGGAAGACAAAGATGGCGCCGGCCCAGCCGCATTTGATGGAGCGGTTCCGCTGCTGCCTGAGGTTGCGCCTTCAGCAGTATCCGGGGTTGCAGGCGATTGAGGGCTTGTGACCGATCCCGGCGTGCCGGTGCCCGGTGCTCCACCGCTATTGATCAGTACCATCGTTCCTGAAATCGCAACGCCCGCAGGCGAGATGGTAATGAAGTTGCCGGAAGCCACCAGCGAAAGCTCCATGCCTGCCTGAATCACCACGCTCATGCCGCCATTGATGTAGATGGTATTGTTGGCGCTCATTGAGTAAGCCGAGCCCACCTGCACGCTCTGGTTCGAACTCACGTTGAGTGAGTGATTCCCTCCCACCGACTCAGTGAGATTCCCGCCAATTCCCAGGTCGGAATTCCCGCCGATCTGCTCCACTGCATTTGACTTGATCTGCCGATTGAAGTTTGAACCGATCTGCTCAGTCTGATTGGTTGTCACAATCAACGAATCGTTATTTCCAACAGAGATGCGGCGATCGTGTTCAATCGATACATCCATGTCCTTCTCGGCATGAATGAAGATCTGTTCGCTGCCCATCTTGTCTTCAAAGCGCAGCTCATTGGCATTTGCGCCTGACCCGCCTGTGCTGCTCCGCGTCACCAGCCCAGAACGCGTTTTGTTGTCTGGCAGCGCGTACTTTGGAGTGTTCACGCCGTTGTATACCGAACCTGTGACCATCGGATTATCCGGGTCGCCGTTGAGAAAATGAATGACTACCTCGTCCTTTACGCGAGGCCAGAAGTAAGTTCCCCATCCGTTGCCGGCCCAACTCTGTGCCACGCGCACCCAGGTGCAATTCACGGTCGAACTGTCGTCGTTCAACTTGTCCCAGAAGAAGCGCACCTTGATGCGCCCCTGCGAATCGATATTGATCTCTTCACCGCCATCCCCTACCACCTCTGCCGTCTGCGGTCCGGCAATGCGCGGCTTTCTTAAAGTCAGCGCCGGCTTGAAAGTAATATCCGACGAGACCGCGGTGAACTGATTGCTGTAACCGTCCGATTCAGCCTCTTTTGCGGCTCGATACGATGGAACCTGATCGGCCTTGTGCGTCACCGTGGTCAGCAGATACTTCTTGTTCCACGCATCGCGTGGATTCTTCGTCATCGTGAATGTGTAGCCAGGGCAAAGAGATCGCGCGTTGCTTTCGCCGCGAAAGATTTCCGCAACCGCGTCAGCAGCCAGTGCGCGCGTGTCCAGGAAAAGCGCTTCAAGCTTGTTGCTCACGTCCACTGAGCCATCGGCGTAACCTTCAGCGCCTGCCGGATAAAGATACTCGTCATACGCATTCTTGCCATAGGGGCTGGCGCTCGCCTTGTCCGGCACATCTTCTCGCTTATAGTCCTTGTAGTTGTATTCAGCGGTTGCGTGTTTGCCAGAAACCATGGTCGCGGTCGAGTTGAACTCGCTGATCCATGCGCCATACTCGCCCTCTTCCCCGCTCTTCGAGGTGGCATAGGGAAACGACGCCGACAGTGGGCAGTCCTGATACGCGTTGCGGCCGTCGCCCAGCGTGATCTTGTTGTCCTGGTCGGTGTGCTCAAACCAGTAGAAGATGCCGCTCTCTTCCAGAATGCGCGAGACAAAATGAAAATCGGACTCCGAGTATTGCGTGCAGTATTCAAGCGTCTGGTAGCTGCCATTGGTTTGATCGGACAGCGACAATCCATACTCTCCGATCACCGACTTCACAATATCCAGAACGCTCCTGTCCTGAAAAATGCGGCAATTCGAGCTCAACGTAAGCTGCCACATCGCCGGCACAATCCGCGCCCTGTAGGTATTGAATTCCTTGTCGCCTGGCCCCTGCTCAAATGCCGCGACAATGCCGTTGATCCACCTGTATCCCTGCGCATCGTTCAACCCAATGGAGATCCCGACCTTGGCGCCGATCATTGCTTTGGGGTCGATTGTGGTGTCCAGGGTCGCGAGCAGTTCTGCGTGATACTCAAAGAGGCGCGAGATTCCCTCGACGCCCTCCAGCGACTCGATCAGCAGCACATCCTTGCCCAACGGGCTCATGAACTGCATCAAGCGGTCTGACTGCTTCAGAGTTGCCATGGCAATCCTGCCTGTTCTTTACCGAGATTTCTCTTTTCGTGCTGGAATCCCGCCTTGGACGAGACGCCGACTGCGTTAGGACAAGACATCCCACGCGTACGTCAGCGCTCCGTCCTTGACCGAGATGCTCACCTTGCTGGCCGCGGTCCCTTCGGCAATCCGCGACAGTATCTGGCGCGAAAGATCCGGCAGCATGGTGTTCGACAGAATGTTGTCCACGTTTCTCGCGCCGCTTTCAACTTCGGTGCAGCGCGAAGCCACTTCGTTGAGCAGCACATCGTCGTACTCGAGCGTGATCTTGTGCGTCTCAAGCAAACGCCGCTGAATCTTGCCCAGTTTCAGACGAATAATCTGCTTGAGCGCTTCGTCGCGTACCGGGTAATACGGAACGATCATCAGCCTGCCCAGGAACGCCGGTTTGAATACCTTATCCAACTCCGGCTTGAGCGCCTTCACCATTCCCTCGGTATTCGGCATCGTTTCAGGATCGGCGGTCAACTTCATCAACGTCTCCGTCGCCGCGTTGCTGGTCAGCAAAATGATGGTATTGCGGAAGTCGATCTCGCGCCCTTCGCCGTCTTCCATCCTGCCCTTGTCGAATACCTGGAAAAACAGCTCCAGCACATCGGGATGCGCCTTTTCAACTTCATCCAGCAGCACCACCGAATACGGCCTGCGCCGCACGGCCTCAGTCAGCACGCCGCCTTCGCCGTAGCCCACATATCCCGGAGGCGAACCCTTCAAAGTTGACACCGTATGCGCTTCCTGGAACTCCGACATGTTGATGGTGATCATGTTCCGCTCGCCGCCATACAGCGTATCGGCGAGCGCAATCGCTGTCTCCGTCTTGCCCACGCCGCTGGGACCGACCAGCAGAAACACACCCACTGGCTTGACCGGATCGTCGAGATTCGCGCGCGAAGTCAGTATCCGTTGCGCAATCGCAGACAGTGCATGATCCTGACCGATGACCCGCTTCTTCAAGTGCTCATCGAGCGTGAGCACTGTCTCGATTTCGTTGCGCACCATCTTGCCAAGAGGAATGCCGGTCCACGCGGAGATCACTTCGCCCACAATCTGCGCGTCCACTGAAACTCGCATCATGCCCCGCTCGCCCTGGAGCGTGGCCAGTTCTCCTTCGAGTTTTGAAAGCTCCGCGCGCACCTCTGCCTCATCGGCCTTCTCTTTCTTCTTCTCCACGGCTTCAAGGCTCTCCTGCAGTGCGCGAATCTTTGCTGTCAGCCCTTTTTCCTTCTCCCATTGTTCGTTGAGAACATCGCGCTCTTCTCTCCCCGTCGCAATATAGGCTTCGATCTCCAGCAGCTTCTCCGCATGTTCCGCGCCGATCTTGGTTTCGCGTTCGAGCACCCGCTTCTGCACTTCAAGAGCATCGATCCGGCGCAGAATATCTTCCAGCCGCGGCGGTGTTGAATTCTGTCCGAGTGAAAGTCGCGCGCAGGCCGTATCAAGCACACTCACCGCCTTGTCTGGTAGTTGCCGCCCGGCAATATACCTGTGCGACAAGCGCACTGTCGCCGTCACCGCCTCGTCGAGAATGCGCAGGTTGTGATGCTTCTCAAGCGAGGCCTTGATGCCGCGCAGCATAGTGCACGCAACCTCTTCGGTTGGTTCCTCCACCTTGACCACCTGGAACCTTCTCGCCAGCGCCGGGTCCTTCTCGAAATACTTCTTGTACTCCGACCAGGTGGTTGCGGCGATGGTGCGCAACTCACCACGTGCCAGTGCAGGCTTCAGCAGGTTCGCCGCGTCATTTTGTCCCGCTGTTCCGCCCGCGCCAATCATCGTGTGCGCTTCATCAATGAACAGGATGATCTTTTCCGTGGACGATTTCACCTCATTGATCAATCCCTTCAGACGATTTTCAAACTCACCTTTAACGCCCGCGCCCGCCTGCAGCAGTGCGAGATCGAGACTGTGAATATGCACTCCCTGCAGAGCCGGAGGCACATCGCCGCTCACCACGCGATTGGCAAATCCTTCTACTACTGCCGTCTTTCCAACGCCCGCCTCACCGGTAAGAATTGGGTTGTTCTGGCGGCGCCGCATCAGGATGTCGATCATCTGGCGCACTTCAATGTCGCGGCCCAGCACCGGGTCAATCTTTCCAGCCTTGGCATTCGCAGTCAGGTTCACGGTATATTGATCCAGGTGCGGAGTCTTGCCCTTCGATGCCCCAGGAGCGCTGTCGTCTCCGCCGCGATCAGCGTCTGCGGCGCCGCTCGTGCCCAGACTGGTCTGCGCCTCACTGGACTTCGCAACGATGTCATAAAAGCTGGTTCGCAGACCCTCCGGCGGAATGGTTTGCAGCTCCTTGCTGAAGTCCTTCACCATCCGCGCCAGTTCTTCATCCCCCAGAAGCGCAAGCAACGTGAATCCGGTGCGAATGTTTCCCGCGTTGAAGTCGATGCTGGCGACCGTCCAAGCCTCGGAAAGCATTTTCACCACAGCGGGACTGAAGGCCGGCGAGCGTGCGTTGCCGCTCTTCAGCGAGTCGAGGCTCCGCTCCAGTTCCTTCGTCAATCGTGAACGATCGACGCCAAAATGCTTGAGAATCGCGGCGATGTCGTTATCGGCGCCGTCGAGCGTCTTCAGCAGGTAGTGCTCGATCTCGATGTCGTAGTGCGTGCGCGCCACGCACAGGCCCGCAGCAGACTCCAGCGCCTTCCGCGTCGTGTCATTCAGCTTGTCGATGAGTGCTTTCAGGTTTGTGCTCATGATCTTCCCGCCCTCTATTTCAAAGATCTTCTACTGCACCAGGTAAGTCGCATCGGCGGGATCCCGCTGGAGCGGCTTCGTTTTTAACCAACTCACCAATCCCAGTTGCGGTCGCGCTTCACCGTGCGCGCCCAACTCGCACGATGGGGCGTCCTCCCGCGCCAGGACCAGCTGTACTTCCGTTTCATAATTTCCATTCGAATAAAAACGGAGCCACGCAACCAGCTCGCGATAAGCTTCTTGCCCCGGCAAAAACTTCAAGTATTGTTCAAAGCGCATGGGACCAAGCGAAACGCGGATGCGGCCATGATGATCCCACACTTCATCGCCGGCTACCACGCCCACGCCAAGCCGTTCGTTATCTCCACCGAATCCTGAGAAGCAGGTCTGATTCTCGGGATTCAGCTTGCGCCATGCTCCCGCGAACTGATGTATCTGCGCCTCCACAGCAAAGTAGTCTTCAAGAATCTGCTGCAGCGACGCAGCCGAGCGCACATGCCGCGCCAGCAGGCTTACGTAGTTCAGGTACGCATCGTCGGCGACGCCACCGCGCCCGCGCAAACCTTCTGTGCCCAATCCCATCAGATCCAAAAGCCGGTCAGAGACGCGATCCTGCTTCGACTTCTCGTATTCAATGAAGAACCGATACTTCTCCCAGCCCCTGTAAAAGAAGGAAATCATGCGATGGTTGAAGATGTTCAGGAAATCTTCCATCACGTAGTCCTTCTCGCGAGCGCGCGCAAGCAGAAACTCTGTATAAGTCGAGGGCATCACGGAGATCGAGGCGCACAGCCCCATGAACTCGACCGTCATACTGGTCTGTCCGTTCTCCATGCGGCGCAGGCTATAGATCTCGCTGGGCGGGAACGCGAGCGAGGTGCGTGCGGAAAAACGCAGCGTCTCTCCCTGCGGCGTGATGAAGTAGCCAACGGGTTTCAACTCGCGCTCCATCTTCTGGAGCATGCGCACAGCCTGAAAAAAGTGCACGCGGAACGGCTCTTCTTCCATCATGGCGCGGAGACTCCGATACCCGGGCAATTCATCGGTCTCACTTCCCTGTCCGCTTAAAGCAGGGCTTGCGTTCCAGCTCTCGGTGGCCATTTTCCAAGCGTCTCCTTTCTCAGTGTGCTTCGCGCGGACAGTTGCGAAAAACTGTTCATGGATGCATACCCTGCAAGAAAACGATCAAGCACGGCGGCAAACAGGTACAGTCCGCTGCCTGCGAACTGCTGCTCGTCAAACTCCATTTCAACTTTGGTGCCACGCGCGGGAATCAAACCGTAGGCAGAGTCCACCAATGCAAAGCCCGGCGCGGATTGCATTTTCAAAATCGAACCCACCTGGTTTTCGCTTGCGGGTGAGTCGGTCATGTTATGCAGCCGCAGAATCTCCTGCATGGCGGTGCGGCCCTCTTCATTGAGCGAAAGATAGTTGAGCGAGAGCAACGAGATGAGCCGCCAAAGATGCCCCGGCCCGCCGCTTGGGCTCACGCTTTGCGTTGGACGCCGCAGCCCGATCACGGTTTTCGCCGCGGGAAATCCAGGCACATCAAAATCGCCGGCCTCGGCGCCGAAATGGAAGCGCGTGGGCAAATCGAAGTTGGAGCATAGGGCGCTCACCATCAGCACATCGGCCTCGGGATCGGTGAAGTTCCCGTTCAGATCAACGACCGAAATGGTCATGACGGAAGGTTCCCGTTCGCCAAACTGATTGAGGGTGCGATTGGCAACCCAGAACGCAAGTTCCTCGCGATCGCGCGTCTGATGACGGTACGCGTGCATGGGCTCCAGCACCACCGATTGACGCAGCCGCGGATTGGACGCGATGACCTCTTCGATGCTGAATATCTCCACCTCCCGCGTGTGCCGGCTATCGGGAACAATGGCGTACTCGTGGCGCAACTGATTCAGCAGAATCGGTTCTGCCGCTAGCTCAAACAGGTTGATCGCCGGAGTGCATCCTAGCCGGAATGTGCGCTCATTCACGCCGAGTTCAAGCACCTGTTGCCGCTCGGGCCGCTCAAAGCTTGAAAACAGAAAGACGATCTCCGCCTCTTCGCCAAACCCGTTCTGCGCCAGCGGTTCAAGCCCTTCGAGATCAAAGAACAGGAATTTCTCCGGCAATGCAAAATACTCCTGCAACAGCCTGTGCCCATCCATTGATCTGCGTACAAAAGGCAGCAGGTTCTCTTCTGCATTGAATCCAACCATCTGCATTTGCGCGGGTTCCAGGGTGAACAGCCGCTTCTCATCCTTAGGATCGCGCAACTGAATCTCGATGCACTTTTCTGAAAAGAACTCATAGAGCGAATAAACCACGCTCGCATCACCGGCCAGATGAAAGCGCAGCCGTGATAGCGGCAAGCCGGTGAAGACCACGTCCTTCTGGCAGTGCAGCCGCAAACGCGCCGCAGCGGCAACCTGCGCCCCGGTCGAAGAACGCGGCGGGCGCTGCATGCGCTCCGGCTGGCGCCACTCGCCTGACACCACCGAGAACGGCCACAGATCCACGTCATACGCAGTTTGAAAGCGGCATGGCAATCCATCCACAGTCGCTTTTGTCACCAGCGCCGTTCCGCGCGGGACGCGCATGCCCGCTGTCTTCTTTCCCTGGGCCGGATCGGGCTGACACTCCACGATGGTCATGGAAGGAATGGGGCGCAGATATCCCGGATGAATGATTCGCGTAAGGGCTTCGCTGATCTCGGGGAAATCGTCGTCGATACGCTTGTGAACGCGCGCCGCGAGAAGCGCGAAGCCCTCAAGCAGTCGGCTCACATGCGGATCGTCACAGCGGTCCGCATCAAGCAGAAGCCTTCCTGCAACCTTGGGATACTTGCGCGCAAACTCCCCGCCCATCTGTCGTAGATAGGTCAGCTCGCGCTCATAGTATTCCAGCAGTTCCTCGCGCATGGGCTACTTCACCTCGTATTCGCCGCTGATTAGTTCCAGCACCGTATCGAACTTGATCTCTTCGTCCATGTTTTCGTAAACAATCTGGCCCTCGATGTGGAATCGCAGGCTGCGGCTGAGTTGATCGGAGCGGGCAAGAAATACACGGGGCTGGCTGATCCTTGGCTCGAAGATGCGAATGCACTTTTCCAGCGCAGCCGTCAGTACGCCTTGTTCCTTGCCCTGTGAGCCGGTAAAGTTGTGAAAGTCCGGCAAGCCGAAGTTCAACACTGACGCAGCCGTAGCAGGATACGATTCAAGTTCCGGAATCACCGGCTGCCTGGTATTCAGAAGCCACTCCACGTCGCGCTTGAGCGATTCGCGGTACATGCTGATCGAGGACGCGCGCGTTTCAGGCCACTGATCCCGGTCGGTCAGCCGATCGATCAACGACTGCGTAATGAGAGTGTCGGACTTGGGTCGGGCCAACGCTTCCTCCGGAAATCAATGCAATTGTGTTATTGCAGAACGGTTGCATCCAGCCACTGCTGCGTCTCGGGGTTGGCTGCACCGGTGTCGTCTTCAAGCGTCCAGTACCGCAGTTCGGGCCGCACCACCAGCAGGCTGCGTACGGTTCCGACTACAGCGTTCGAGATTGCCTCCGCTTCGGTCTCCTGGCCCGCGCGCCAAATATATCTGTGCAGATCAAGCCAGGCCCGCGCGCATTCGCTGGCAAGAATCGGCAACGACGCACGCATCAAATCATTCCACGCTCCGCGATTGGCGAGCGCGCGCAGCGATTGCCGAATCTCCGGAGTTGGACCAACCGCAAATCCCGGCGCGGGCACTTCACCCTGCATGCGCGTCTCTCCGAATCGCAACCCCGCGCACACCAGGTACGGAATTGGTGATCGCGGATCGTTCTCAAACAAATACTCCGCGCTTTCCACCACCATCGAGTACGCGTCGTCAATCCCATTCAACTGCCCCGACGATTCTCTGCGCTTGAACGAGTGGCCCACCGGCGCGCCGATTGCTTCGCCCTCTGCCTGTGCTTCCGCTCCAGCGTCTTCTCCAACCGGCTTTTCGACCTTCGCAACTGGATCAGGCTCGGTTTTGCGCTTCTCATTGAGCAGAAGGACCACGACCTGGTGGATCTCAGTGATCGCGCTCTGCAGGCTAGAGAGAACCGGCGCATTTTCTCCGTAAGCCTCTTGCTGATATTGGTCCAACCGCTCGAGCGCTTCCAGCGACTCGGTCAACGCGGCGTCCGAACCGGAGTAAAGCGCCTTGGGGCTCGCCGCAAATGCTGTATCGAATTCTTCGGCCGTCAGCTTACCATGATCGATCGCGTCTTTCCGAGCCTCCAATTTAGCATCCGAGGTAGCATCCTTCTCGTAGCCCACTATGCGCGACTCAAGATAGTTTTCGTAATTCAGGCCCGAACGTGTGATCGGCACTTTGCGGATTGCAGCTGCAATCAGCCGCGCTGCTGTTTCGATCGACAGCATGCGCAGTTCCAGATCGTTGCCCTCTTCGATAACCGGATAGAGCGTGGGCCAGAACGTCTCCTGCATCGCATGCAGCAAATCGGTGCCCGGACCAAGAACCTGGAAGCCGTCTACACGCAGATGCGCTTCCACCAGCCATCCAGCGAGCCGAAGATCCTTGGTGCGCTTCGCGAGCGCATCGCCGGCCAGTTTGATCACTGCGCGATAATCGGCCTTCTTGACCTGCGATCTTCCCCAGTCCCCGGCAGGAAGGTCGTCCTCTTCTTCTCGCCGCGCTTCCTTTATCTGATCGAAGACCTTGTCGTAGTAGAGGTCCTCACCCGCTGGATTCTCTCCCGCAATCGGCGCAAGCAAATCCTCACGCAGAGGCATCTTGAGACTCCTTTTCGGGCGCTGACCAGATCACGCTGCGAATCTCAAGCAGCGGCACATCGACTCCGTCGATGACCATCATCTTGGCGCCGTAGGGAATTTCGCCGTGCTTCTCATCGGCCTCCCACGCCGACTCGCGGCCCAGCTGGACGACTTCATCGAGATGACGGGAAGACAGCGGGCACAGGACCGGAATCAGCACTTCGCCCAGTTCCTGCAAGCGAAAGTCGGAGCTGGTGTCAACGCGCGCGCGCGCCCACACCAAATCGCGCAGACTGGTGGCCGGCTCAATTTCGATTCTGCGCAGGTAGTGAATTGGAATCCACGTATAGCTTCCTGCAATGAACGCCTCCAGATTCGCGCCGATGCGCGGATCTGAGTCGACGATCTCACTGAAAGCGTTCCCATTCCATGTTCCGCCATGAACCGCACCCTCCTTTGACGGAGGGGTCTCATGATTCGCGAACATGGCCTGTCGCGTGCGCTCGGCGTGCAACGCACTTCGATAAAGCAGAGTCCCCGCGGCAGCTTCTGCATTCGCTCCCGCCAGAAGATCCAGCTGCTTCTCTGCCCGGTCATACTCACCGGCAAACAGCAGAAGCTCGAACAGGAACGTGCGGCGCCTGGCGTCGAGTGGATTCGATCTCAACTCTTCGCCAAGCGCTTTGATGGCTTCCCGCAGCTTCCCTTCGCGGTAAAGCGCCAGTGGTGTCATTTTTCCCTAGATAACTTGACCAGTTTGGACGTTGAAGCCCTGCTTCCCTGCGGAAGTGACGGTGCCCTTGTCGTCCTGCACAAGATACTCGATCGTGATGGCGCCATAGGTCAAGCTCACAGTCTCCAGAGGCAGGTTCTCGTCTCCCCCTCCGGAAAATTGGATCGAGGCGATAAACACTTTCTTGAGTTCGACCACCAGGTACGGCTTTGTTGAACCCGCCTTGACTGCGCTCAGCGTAGCATCGTCAAAGTGCGTTCCGCCTGCCAATGCTTTGAACATGGGTCCACTCGACTTGTCCACGAGATGAGTAAACGTCAGAGGGTGGAAGAATGCCTTGCCCACGCCGGAACCACCCGATTGGCCTCCGACGGAACTCGACTGTTCGGCGCCCCAGCTGAAGTGGTGCAGAGCAATCTGATCTTTGAAATTTGGGTTGCTCGCTTCACCCTTGGCTCCATTGATTTTCAAATAGGCATCAATTGGCATAATGCAGTCCTTTCGTATCGGGCCTTGATTCAAGGCCGGTTGGGGAGTTCGAGTTCAAGAGACGGGGAGCAGTCCGGCTACTTGCCGGCAGGTTGGGGCAGATCCGCTACGAGCCTCAAAGACACGGTAAGTTCATCCAGCTGAAAGTGGGGACGAAGGAACGCGACGGCACGCAGAGCACCCGGTTTCCCTGCAACTTCCACAACCTCAATGCGGGCCTCGCGCAGCGGCTTCTCCGCCTTTGCCGAAGGAGACGCATTGTCGTCCATGACTACGTAATTGGCGATCCACTGATTCAGGTACTGCTCGGCCTGCGACCTGCTCATGGTGCTGCCCAGCTTGTCGCGCATCATCGCCTTCAGATAGTGCGCAAAGCGGGACATCGCCAGCATGTAAGGCAACTGCGACGAGAGACGCGCGTTGGCGTTGGCCTCAGGCTTGTCGTAGACCTTGGGCTTGTTGGCCGTCTGCACGCTGAAGAACGCTGCGTAGTCGGTTCCCTTGCAGTGCACCAGCGGCACCAGTCCCTGATCTGCGAGTTCCTTCTCGCGGCGATCCGTAATGCTGACTTCAGTTGGGCACTTCAGCGCCACATCGCCATCATCGGTGCGGAAGTTGTGAGTTGCGAGGCCCTCTACCAGGCCGCCGTTCTCCACCCCACGAATCGACGCGCACCAGCCAAACTTGGCAAACGACTGGGTCAGGCGTGCTCCCAGAGCATATGCGGCATTGCCCCACAGGTACTTTGAGTGGTCCTTGCCGTCCACGCCTTCTTCGTAGGCAAATTCCTCAATCTGCCGCGTGTCCTTGCCATACGGCTCGCGCATGAGTACGTGGGGCATGGTCAGAGCCACGTACCGTGAGTCGTCTGAAGCACGGAAAGACTTCCACTTCGCGTATTCCGTGCTGTCGAAGACCTTCGAAACGTCGCGGATGCCGGAAAGCTGGTTGAATTCGGTCAGGTTCATCAGCTCAGGCGAAGCTGCCGAAAGGAACGGAGCATGGGCCGCAGAAGCAACCTGCGAAACCCGCTCCAGCAACTCCACGTCCTCGTTGCTGCGCCCAAACTCGTAGTCACCCACCATGGCCGCGAAGGGAGCGCCGCCAAATACGCCGAACTCCTCTTCGTACACCTTCTTGAAGAATGCGCTCTGGTCAAACTCCGGCGCACGCTGCAAGTCTCTGAGAAGATCTTTCTTAGAGACATTCAGCAGCTTGATCTTAAGACCGTCATTCGTTTCGCTCTGGTCAAGCAGGTGCTTGATGCCGCGCCAGGTAGCTTCGAGCTTTTGAAACTGGGGATGATGCAGCACTTCGTTTAGCTGCAACGAGATCAGGCGATCGATCTCCGCGATGCGCGTTCCGATGCTGGCTTCCGCGTCCCGGCTCAGGGTCATCTTGCCTTCAAGAACCTGGTTGACGAACTCCTTCACCATGTCCTTGCCGCGTTCCTGAGCCTGGGTGTCCTTGCCGAACCGGCCTTGGGAAACGATCTGGTCCAGCAGGGAAACTTCGGTCGTCTGTGTCTCGGCGGACTGCGCCGCCAATGGATTCGCAGGGCTGCTCATTTTTTGTCCCCCTCCGGCTTTCCACCGATTTCAGCGCGCAGCTTGTTCAGCTCCTCGGTCTTGGTTACTGCGTCGAACAGCGCCTGGTCCAGCTGATCGTTGCCCTGCAGGCTTCCGCGCAGGTTCGAGAGCCGCGTACGCAGGTCGAGCAGCTCCTTGATGGGTTCAACCTGCTGAGCCACATTCGCAGGGTCGAAGTCGTCGAGCTTCTCAAAGTGAAGATCCACTCCCACCTGGCCCGCCTTGGGGTCGGAGCTAAGCTTGTTCTCGACCGAGAACTTCAGATGAGGCGACATACCCTTGAGCACGCTGTCGAAGTTATCCGGGTTGATCTCAACGAACTTGCGATCCTTCAGGGCCGCAAGAGGTTTCTCGGGCTGTCCCGTCAGGTCGCCCAAGACGCCCATCACGAACGGCAATTCCTTCATCTCGATGGCATTGCCAACTTCAACGTCGTAGGTGATCTGCACCCGGGGAGCCCGGACGCGACTGAGTTTCTGCTGAGTACTCTCTCTTGCCATAACGCTCCGGTAATGCGATTGGAATCAATTCAACCAAAGAAACCACAAACAAGCGTTTGCTGTCCACTGGATTCTTGACTAAGTTGCTGTCACCCGAGGCTAACCCCTAACAACACAAAAGAGGAACAAATACTTCTCAATTTTTCTCAAAAATGATTTTCCCCTTCGTCCACTTATCCACCGATCGACTGTCCAGACCGCGCTTTTCTTTTTCTTCGCCGTTTTTGACGGTCTCCGGATGAACGGCAGGTTACTTGCAACAAAGCGGCTGGCCGGTCACAACTGTAAACCAACCGCAACTTAGAGTACCTAACTTCGTCGCGGGTAGGTTCAACTAATACCTCTCCCACGGTCGCGGAACCAGCGGTATCTTACCGGTACTTTTCTTCAACTAAGACCGGTCGGGGACCGCCTGCCAACCTTAATACCGGCAAAGCCCCGTCAATTCCTTTTTTGGACATCAAATCGATTCTGCCGGTACAGTAATATGCAATACTCAGCCGAGGCTGCAGAAGAAAATGCGACAGCTCCAACCCGTCATCTGGTCCAAAGGAACCTTCCTCTCGCCCCAGCACCTGCAGGCGCAGGAGCGGTTTGTTGAAGACAGCGCGCGTTTTTATCTCGACTCGTTGAACTCCCGGTCGTGGGGCTTTCGGGAGATTCAGATCGACAGCAAGGCGCTCTCTGAAGGCCGGCTGGCCATCACCCTGGCCTCGGGGATATTTCCGGACGCTCTTCCGCTCGACATTCCGGCTTCGGAATATCCACCACCGGCGCGGGTTCTGGACGAGTGCTTTCAGGACGGCCGCCAAAGCTGCATCTTCTACCTTGCAGTACCGGAATACCTGCAGGGCGGAATGAATGTGGCTGTAAACCGCGGCAGCGTCAGCACTCGCTTCCTGGCGCAACTGCTGATGGTGCGGGACGAAAACACGGGTGGCGGTGAGAAACCGGTCCAGGTCGCACGCAAGAATCTGCAGATCCTGGCCGAAGGCGAAAACCGCGAAGGGTCAGTGATTCTGGGCTTCATCCGCGTCGAGCGTTCGGAGACCGGCATCTACCAGGTTGACCCCGCCTACATTCCGCCGCTCATTGACATTCACGCCCACCCCACGCTCAAGCGCATCCTGAGCAACATGGTGGAACTGCTGGTGGCACGCAGCAGCCAGCTCTCCGGCGCTCGCCGCCAGAAAAACCAGTCGCTGGCCGACTTCTCCGCCTCCGATGTGGCCAATTTCTGGCTGCTTTACACCATTAACAGCCACCTGCCGGTACTGCGCCACTTCCACGAATCCACCAACATACAGCCTGAACTGCTGTTCGGCGAACTGTCTGATCTGGCTGGCGCACTTACCGCTTTTTCCAGCAAAATAGCGCCAAAAGACCTGCCCGCCTACAACCACGAGCAGCTCGGCTCCTGCTTCGGAGAGCTCGACCGGTTGATTCGCGTAATGCTTGAGACCGTGGTGCCCAGCAACTTTGTCGCGCTGCCGCTCAAGATGGTTCGCGACACCATCTACGCCACATCCATCGACAAGGATTCCTACTTTGAAGGCTCGCGTTTCTACCTCGCCATCTCCGCGGATGTCCGCGACGCGGACCTGATCGACCGCGCGCCGAAACTCCTCAAGGCCTGCTCCGCCACGCAACTTGAGACCTTGATCCGAAATGCCCTTCCCGGCCTGCGGCTACAGCATGTTCCCACGCCGCCGCGTTCGATTCCGGTAAAGCTCCGCCATCAGTACTTCGCTATTGAGGCCGGCGGCCCGGTGTGGGAGTCGGTGCAGCGCGCGCGCAATTTCGCAGTTTACGCCCCTGCCGAAATTCTGAATCCGCAGATGGAGCTGATCATTTTGCTCGCGCAACCCGCCTGATGCGCTCTCTTGGCGGGAGTCAGTCAGCGACCCAAGAGCCCTTCCGAGCGGAAGTCTCGTTGATGGCAAGCCTCAGTGTTTCATCAGGAAGACCACCGTCACCAGAATTGCGACCAGCAAAACGATAATCACGACGCCCATGATGATCAGCAGTTGCTGCGTCTTCCCTGCTGCCGCATCAGGCGGCTTGACCGGTGGAACCTGCGGAGCCGGCGGCAATGGCGCTGTTGGCATGTGCATTCCTGGCGCCTGCGGCATCCCGCCCATCGACGGCATCCCTGCCGCCGGTGGCGGATAATTCATCGGGTAGTTGGGAACTTGCGGAGCCTGCGGGGGAGTAAATCCGCCCGGCTGCGGCATGCCGCCGATTCCAGGCATTTGTATCGGAGGAGGAGCCGGCATTTGAAAGTTCGGCATGGGCGCCGGAGCGGGCGCGAAGCTCTGAGGTGGTCCTGGAGTAAAGCTCGGTGGCGCCGCGGGCGGGGCCGGATTGGCCGCCGCTCCGCCTTTCATTGAAAGCTCGCGCATCTTCGAAGCATCCAGAATGCGCGTGAACTCGCTTGGACCGGCAGTCGAGGGGGCCGGTGGCTTATTCAACACAGGCTCGACCACTGGCGACGCGGGCGGATAGGCGGGCGCGGTCGGCGCTTTGGCTTGGGGTGTAGAAAGTTCATTCGACTGTCCGAGGGACGCAAAAGTCTGGGTCCATACGCCCGGTTCCGGCGTAGAAGGCGGGCTCACCGGCGCAGGCTCGAAGCGAGAAGAAGGCGTCTTCGACGGCTCATCCAGCATTTGAATCAGCCGCGTAATCCCCATTCCCGCTCCCGCGGGCGGGCCAGGCGGCGTCTCCTGCAACGGCGCGGGCGCAAACGGATCGCGGCCCGGTGTCGGGATTTCGGCTCGCTGCGCCTGGCCATAATCGATTGGCCCCGGTAACGGCCTGTGCTCTTCCTGATAGGGCGACGCGACGGGATCCGATTGCTGCTCGAGCGAGAGCATGCTCGTGAATGAGTCGGCGTTCGAGCGTGGAGGCGGCACCGGCTCGGCCGCTGCAGACGAGCCCCCGCCGGTAAACGCCCCGAACATTTGCGTAAACGCGCCTGGCTTGCTTTCACCCGGCGGAGCAGTGCTCATTGCCGGTTCACCCCAGGCGGGGCTCGCCGCCGCGGGGTTGGAAAACTCGGGACTGTCCGCTGAAGTTGCACGTAACAGCTCTGTAAATCCGCCCGGTGCGGGAGTGCTTGGCGGCGGGGCCGGCCTGTACTGATCTTGTTTGTACGGTTCTTGCTTGTAGGTCGCATCCGCCTGTACCGGCGTCTCCAGGGTGCGCAATAGCGAAGTGAAACCGGAACCCTCCGCCGAAGATGGCGTCCGTTGCACTGGCGCCGGCGGTGCGGCCGGTTCGCTGCTGAGTGTGCGCAGCAACTCTGTAAACCCGCCACTGCCCTTGTTGCCAGCTTCAGGAGTTGACGGCTTCTCAACCGCGGCTCGTTCTGCCGACGCCTGACGCATGCGATCAAGTAATTCCGGTGAGCTCTCTGCCGCGCCTCCGCCAAACACCACCTTGTGTACCACCGGCTCAGCGAAATCTTTTGCGGCGGGCGGTGGCGCCGGCGCTGCTGGTGGCTTCTGCGGCTCGCTCAGCCACTTGGCCAGAGGGTCGGACGCTGCGCTCGCATCCGCAGAACTCTTCGCCGGCTCCGGCTCGTTCACAGCCCCGAAGATGCCGGTTGCTCCGAGGCCCTGTCCGGAACCTGAATCCTCCGGCCAGGGAGAATTCGATGCGGTCTGTCCAGCAGGTGTTTGAGGTTTGTCCATAAATTCCGGCCTCCGGTGCGATGCGGGTAGCATAAACTAATTCGCTGCTCCCGATTTACCTGTTCAGCCAAAAAAGATTTTGCGTATAATGCGCTTGCGCCTCAACATACCGAACGAAGATACTCCACCAGGGATTTTCTCACTAAGTTCGGGAAGGTGGTAAGTTCTTCCATTGAAGTTCAAACTGCAGTAACTTCATCTTCACCTTGCATCGGTTTGGAAGCTAACTGATCTCGAACTCTCGCCCATGGTGGTCCCCCTCTTATGAAATTTCTGTCGCGCGTCGTCTGGTCGGAAGGCATGCATCTCGGCCCTCATCATTTCCAGACGCAAAGCCGGTATTTCGAAGACACGCTGTGGTTTCTCAGCTCGAACCTCCGCCAGGAGCCGTGGGGATTTCTTCATTTTTCCATCGACACGGAAGCTCTGCGCAATGGGCTCGCCATTCTCAACTTCGCCTCCGGCATTCTTCCTGACGGCCTCATCTTCGATCTTCCTGACTGCGATTCGGTTCCCGAGCCTGCTAATCTCGCCAGTTTGTTTTCATCCACTGACAGCGAGATCATCCTGCACCTGGCAATTCCGCCGCGCCTCGATCAGGGCCTGGATTGCGACCTCGCCGGCGGTGCCGCCACACGCTATGGCGCAGTGCAGCGTACGCTTCGCGATGAGGCGGTCGGCCAGGGCGAGTACAGCGTCTCCTTCGCCCGGAAGAATCTCGTTCTGCTCAGCCACGCGCAGCTTTCGCCGGACATCATCTCCTTCCCTATTGCACGCATTGTCCGCGACGGCGCCGGCGGGTTCACTTCGGACCCCGAATTCATTCCGCCCTGCCTGCGCATCAGCGCCAGCCAAAGCCTGGTCCTGCTGCTGCACCGCCTGACCCAGGCCATTGATGAAAAAATCTCTTCCACCCGCAACCTGCGCCTCAGCTCAGGCCGATTTGAACTGGGCACATCCGCGCTCGATGTCGCCAACTACTGGTTCCTTCACTCGCTCTGCTCCACGCTTCCCGCCCTGCGTCATCATCTGCAGGACCGCCGCAGCCATCCCGAAGAGGTCTATCGCGATCTAGCCCGCTTGGCCGGCTCGTTGAGCACCTTTGCCCTGGAATCCACGCAGGACCGCATTCCGCCCTATCAGCATCTCGACCTCACATCCACATTCAGAAATCTGGATGTTCTCATCCGGCACTACCTTGAGGTGGTCGCGCCCTCCAACACCGTTACGCTCCAGTTCCGCAAGGCGGACAACTACATCTACGCGGCCGACGTGAAGGATGAGCGTTGCTTCCGCCGTTCACGATGGATCTTCGGCATTCGCTCCTCGGTCACTGAATCCGTGCTCCTTCGCCAGACCCCAAGGCTGGTCAAAGTCTGCTCCGCTGAAGGCGTCGGCAAGCTGGTGCAGCGCGCCCTTCCTGGCCTTGAGCTGCTGCACGTTCCGGTCCCGCCCGCTGCGCTTCACTCGCAGGCGGACATGCATTACTTCTCCGTCTCCCTCAGCGGCGCATGCTGGCAGCACATCCTCCAGACCAAGCAGGTCGGCGTCTATCTACCCGGCGACCTCGGCGACGCAACGTTTGACCTCACCATCATCATGGAGACATCAGAATGAATTCGCCTCAAGTTTCCGTTCCTCCAGAGATGAGAACGAATAATCTTGCTCTTTGCTTCCAGGAAGTCTTCACCGTCATTTTGCGCACTCGGTTCTTTGTGCAGCGCGTTGAAAATGCCGAGACCTTCCGCGCCACGCTGCGCAAGATGATTTCATCCGCCGTGAAAGACGCTTCCTCACTGGGCTATAGCGATGAAGCCTCAAAAATGGCCATCTATGCCATGATTGGCTTCCTCGATGAAAGCGTGCTCAACTCCAAAGACCCCACCTTCGCCGACTGGGCGCGCCGTCCCCTGCAGGAAGAGATGTTCGGCGGCCATGTTGCGGGAGAAAACTTCTTTCGCAATGTCACCGAGCTGCTCAATCGCCCTGAGTCCTCCGAGGTTGCCGACGTGCTCGAACTGCATGCTCTCTGCCTCCAGCTCGGCTATCGCGGCCGCTTCGCCTTCGGAGACGCGGGGGAGATTCACTCCATCTTGCATCGCATCCGGGAGAAGATTACACGCATACGCGGCTCCTATGCGCTCTTTCGGCCGGCTGAGACACCAGCTGCGCCGCCCGCGCCCAAGGGCGATCCGTGGGTACGCAATCTGCTCATCACCACCGTTCTGCTTTTCGTGATCACCGTGCTGGCTTACGCCGGCTACGTGTTCGTGCTCGGCCAATCGGTTCCCACAGTGCAAGGCAGCGAACAATCTACTATCAACCACGCCAACCAAACGCCTGCTCTTCAAGTTTCAGCCAGCCGTTCGGAGGTGTCCCTGTGAAGCGCGTACTGGTTGGGATCCTCATCTTCTTCGTTTATCTGGCCCTCGTCATCTGGGGCGGATTTGGGCTGAAATTTGACGGCACTAAGCTGATTCTGTTCTGCGTGATCCTTGGCCTGTTTGGCGCGCTGGCCGTCGGCTTCGTCGTCTGGATTCTCGGAAAATCAAACAGCGGCTCTGCATCTTTCTCCGGTGGAGATACACCCGACGCGATCAATCTGAATACGGTGTTGCGCGACGCCGACGGCAAGATTCGTCAGGCCGGGCGCGCAGGCGCGAAATCCCTCGCAGGCCTGCCGTTGATTTACGTCATCGGCGATGAAAACTCCGCCAAGACCCAGACCGTGCTTCAATCCGGCCTCGACCCCGAGCTGCTTGCAGGCAATGTCTACCAGGATGGTCAGATCGTTGCCACGCAGCTCGCCAATCTCTGGCTGGCCGGCAACTATGTGCTGGTTGAAGCCGGCGGTGCACTGCTGCGTCAGCCGCCACTGTGGCTGCGACTCGTTCGCGCCACCATCCCTGCGCGTCTCGGCTCAGTCTTCGGAGACAGCCGGCTCCCGGCCCGTTCTGTCGTAGTGTGTGTCAGCATCGAACGTATCCTCGCGCCCAACACCACCGAGCAGATTCGCGCCCTCGCGCAAATGCTCAATGAGCGTCTTCGCCAGCTCTCGCAGACGCTCGGCATCTCGCTCCCGACCTATGTGCTGTTCACAAAACTCGATCGCGTCACGCCCTTCGCCGACTATGTGAACCGCCTTTCCGAAGAAGAAGTGAAGCTGCCCATCGGCTCGCTGCTGTCTTCTCTTTCAAGCGGAACCGGCCTCTATACCGAGCAGGCGTCCGCGCAGATCGGCGCGCGCTTCGATCAGCTTCTTTACGCTCTCGCAGAGTTTCGTCTCGATATTCTCTCCCGCGGCGGTGAATTGCAGGATCTCGCCCGTGCCTATGAATTCCCGCGCGATCTGCGGAAACTGCGCGCCGGCGTTGTCGGCTTCCTCGCGGAAGTCGCGCGGCCCAGCCAGATCGGCGTCAATCCATTCCTGCGCGGATTCTTCTTCGCCGGCATGCGCGCCCACATTGTTGAAGATGTGCTCGAAGTCGGCCCTGCTCAAACGCAAGCCGCGGCCCCGATGGATGCAGGCGCCACGCGCATCTTTTCACTCGCCGCGCAGTTCCAGCAGCCCGCGGCGCCGCAATCTCGCCGCGGCGGAACGCGCAAAGTCGCACAGTGGGTCTTCCTGCCCCACCTGTTCTCAAAGATCCTCCTCGCTGACAAGTCGGCACTCGAAACCAGCCGCGCAAGCACTCGCACCAGCGTGCTGAAGCGCACGCTGCTGGCAACGGCAAGCCTGCTAATTTTCGTTGTGCTCGGTCTGGCCACCATCTCGTTCTTCAACAACCACGCGCTCGAAGAGCGCGTCGCCAAGGCTGCTGCAGTGCCAGTTTCTCCAGTGGCCGCGGGCGGATTCGCCGCGCAGGGCGATCTCGAATCCCTCGACAAACTCCGTGCGATTCTCGATGAGCTAAGCCGCTATCGAAAAGATGGCCCGCCGGTCATGGATCGAATGGGCCTTTATCACGGCGATGCTCTCTATCCGGTCGCCTGCCAGGCCTACGCCAACAAATTCCGCACATTGCTGCTGGCTCCCACGCAAGCCGCAATCATCAACAAATTGCGCGCCGTTCCCGATGTTCCCGCGCCAGACTCCGACTACAGCGCGGCCTACCGCCCCCTGAAGGCGTACCTGATCACCGTCTCGAATCCCGATCCCGACTCCGCGCAGGACACGGTCGACTTTCTTCCCTCTGCCCTGCTCACCGAGTGGACCGGCAGCGCAACACCTGATCCCGCCGTGGCAACGCTCGCGCAGACGCAGTTCACCTTCTACGCCAGCATTCTTCCCGGTACGTCCTCCTGCATCGCCGGCACTGGAGGCTCGCGGAACGACATCGTTGTCGCCCACGCGCGCACCTACCTGAATGGTTTCCAGGGATTCCAGCACGTCTATCAGAGCATGCTCGCGGCCGCCAATCACAAGGTCCCCGCGTTCGACTTCAACAGCAAGTTCCCTGGCTCCGCGCAATACATCTTTGACAACTATCCGGTGCAAGGCGCTTTCAGCAAAAACGGATTTGCCTTCATGCAGGACGCAATCCTGCATCCCGATCCGTACTTCAAGGGCGAAGAATGGGTGCTCGGCCCATCCTCTGGTCCGCCTATCGATCGCGCCGCTCTCTCTGACCAGTTGAAGAAGGCCTACTTCGCCGACTACATCCAGACTTGGCGCATCTATCTCACCAAGGCGCAGTTCGTTCAGTACCGCAACTTTGCCGACGCCGGCAACAAGCTCGGGGCGCTCGACTCCAACACCTCCGCGATGCTTGAGCTTTTCTCGCTCATCTCCACCAACACCAGCGTAGCCGCGCCTGAAATCTCGTCGGCCTTCCAGGCACCGCAGACCGTTGTTCCGCCATCGAACGGCGACAGCCGCCTGATCAGCCAGGCCAACCAGGGCTACATCCAGTCGCTTCAAGGCCTTGAAGGAGCAGTGAAAAACCTTACCCTCAACGCCACCAGCGCCAACGATCCCACCGCCGCCGCGCCCGTCACGCAGGCCGCCATCACCGCAGACCAGGCAGCCGAAACCCTGCGCAATACCTTCCTTCCCGACACAAGCGGAAATATGGACAAGACCAGTTTTGCGTTGCTCGAAGCGCCCATCACCTCCACCAAGAATCTAGCCGCGCAGGCGCCCGCCGCCGCCGCGGGCGGCGCGGCTAAAGCCTTCTGCAGCCAGCTTAATCCGCTGTTGACCAAGTTCCCGTTTAATCCTTCATCGCCCAATGAGGCCACAGTGGATGAAGTCGCGCAGATTTTCGCCCCGGCTTCGGGATCTTTCGCCCAGTTCTATAACACCTCACTGCGCGCCCTCGTAGTTCAGCAGGGTGGGCAATACGCCGTTGCCCCTGGCTCTGCCGTGCGCATCAACCCAGGGTTCATCTCGTTCCTGAACAGCGCGCAGCGGATCTC
>JBEKDE010000003.1:0-109363 GCA_050014515.1 Occallatibacter sp. | reverse complement strand
GTGGCGGCGGGCAACAGGCTGGGCAGGATGAGCCATCCCGCTTCGCGATTTCCGCGCCGGTACCAGAGTACGAGCAGAACGGGCAACAAAACGGCGACAGGGACGAGGATGAGGGCTTCAACCACGAGATAGCTGTTGCTGGAGAGATAACCTTGCCATGAAAGCCAGGTCAGCGGCAGGGGCAAAAGCAGCAAGCACTCATATGCGCGCCAGGCCCGGCCAACGCGCAGACCGCCAAAGCTGAAAGTGAACTCGATTTGGGCAATGGCGATGAGGTAGAGGAGCGGGTCGCTGCCGAGGAAATTGGCGGAAAGCGGAAAGATGCCGGACTGCTGCAATCCCCAGAGCAAGTAAGATGTTCCCTGCAAAAACAGGTACATTCCGAGCCAGAGATATTCGCGGCGCTTGCGTTGACTGCGATAGAGTGCAAAGACGTTGATGCCGGCGAGAATGAGCAGCAGGTTGATGCCGATGGAGGGCATTACCGAATAGAAGCGACTGCTTTCAAGAGCCTGGCGTTCATTGTCAATGGCATCGGGGGTGCCCAGCGACGCGGTGAGGAAAAGGGGCAGGTGCCACTCCCGATAGCTTGGCGGAGTGGAGGTGCGCAAGGCAATCTGAAGATCTGTTCCAGGGACATCGAGCGGCACGATGCGCTCTGTGGGGCGCTTGACGCTGAAGCTGGGGCCGATCCGAGGGCCTGGCACGTTGACGCCATTGAGATAAATCTCATAGGCGCCTTCGCCGGCATCGATCAGCAGCGCGAGGTCAGGATGATTTTCATGCAGCTTGAGGTGCAGCCGGTACCAGCGCCAGCCGGCAGTTGAAGGTGCGAGAGTCCAGCCGGCTTTCGAAGGCACGACGTCAGTGAGCTGTACGGTTTGCCACGCGGAGTCGTCGAAGGCGGGGCTTGCCCAGGAGGGATCGTCTCCGTCATGGACGCGCCAATCGCTGTCGATGTCGGAGCTCCAGTCTTGTGCGTGGGCGCGATCGACGATGCGTACATCGGGGGTGTCGGCTGAAGGTACGGCGGCCTGGGCGCAGAGTATTCCGCTTGCACCGGCAAAGAAAAGAAGCAACAGAACGGTGAGTCTTCTCACGCGGGCACCGCCGATCGTGTGATGGTGAGCACGGTGATGTCGTCTTCCTGGCCGAAGGCCTGCGCGGCGGCCGCGAGGGTGGATGGGGTGAATTCCTTCTGGAGGAGAATTGCTGTCCGCTCGAAGCCGAAGAGTTGGCCGCGGGCGTCCTGTGCCTCGACGATGCCGTCGCTCATGAGGACTAGCTTATCTCCATCGGCGAGTTGAAATTCCACTACGGGAAACTCGATGCCGGCAACGGCGCCGAGAGGCAGCGCGCCCTCCATTGCGAGTTCCTTGCCGTTGCGATAGGGCGGCAGGTGGCCGGCGTTGGCGAGAGATATTTTTCCGTCGCGCTCAATGCGCAGTGCGAGACAGGTGACGAGGCCGCGACCTTGCAGGCGTTCATTCAGTACTGCGAGTATCTTCCCTGGGTCGGTGGTGAAGTTGGCGGCGACGCGCACAGCGCCGACTACCAGTGTGGCCAGCATACCGGCCTGGAGGCCCTTGCCGGCGACATCTCCAACGACAATCAGGACGCTGCCGTCCATGGCGTCGGGAAGCACCTGAAAGAAGTCGCCCCCTACTTCGCGGGCGGGCAAATAGGCGCTATGGATTGCGAGGCCCGGCGTTGCGGGCAGGTGAGCCGGAATCAGGTACTGTTGCACCTCGCGCGCATCGGCGAACTCCTGGGCGTAGCTTTCCGCCTGGCTGCGTGTGCGGGTAAAGCGCCGGATAAGAATAGCGAAAACTGCGAGCAGGAAGATGGTGTTGACCAGTTGCACCAGATCGATGCGCACCGGCTCGGTCGTGATCTCCGTCAACAGGCCAAACCTGTGCTGCAATCCCATCGAATACGTCGTAGACCAATAGCGGTTCCATATCTGGGCGAGCTTTTGCAGAGTGGCGGGGACAAGCAACAGGCGCGCATCTGAAAAACCCTCTTGCGCGCGCCGGAAAACGAGCACAAGAATCCAGATGTAGTAGGGGATGGAGAAGAGGGTCAAACCGAAATGCGCGTGAACGAGGCCCTGGCTGGAGTGGTTGTGGAGGAAGCCGATGGCGATGAAAACATTCATCAGCGCGGTGACCACAGCGAAGCGAAACCATTTGCTGTTTGCGGCATTCAACAGATGTTTGTAAAAGAACAGCTCCGCGGGCTGGTAGATGCAGAACAGAAGCAGGACACGAATGCTGTTCATCCGATCGATCGGAGTGATCACCATGTTCTGATAGATGACCACGAAGTCGTAGACTGCCTTGCTGAGCATGAGGATGCCGAACCATAGATATTCGCGCTCCGAACTACGCTGGTGGAAAAGGAAAAACGCGCCACCCGCCGCGACCAACTCGAGAAGAATTGCGAGCATTGCCGGTGAATCGTGGAACAGTGTCGCGTCGATTTCGGTTGCCCTGCGCCGCTCTACTTCAGCAGTTGCTCCAACCAGGCTCAGGCCCGGTGAGGGACCACCCCCATGTTGCAACCGGGCGCCTTCGGCCATCCAAATGCGAATGGCAAACTCGATGTGTTGTTGCGATGCAAGACTGGCCGGCAATTTGAAGGTCTTGCCCTGACCGCTCTCTGCAAACGATTTCGTATTTGGAGGCAGTCCGCCAAATGTGCCGATCAGGATTCCGTTCGCATAAAGTTCGTAGGAAGTGTCGATGCGAGGAAGTTTGATCGATACGTCATTGAGGCCTGCGGGGAGCAGCACGCCAAAACGGTACCAGGCGAATCCATACATGCCGGGATAGCCCAGCTGGTCCCAACTTGTATCAGAGCGCAGCAGCGGCCATTGGGAGTCGTCGAATTTGGGATCGGCCCAGGCGGGGTTGTCGCCGGGATGAAAGCGCCAGAGGCCGTCAAGGGACATGACAGGCTGGGCGGGATGGGTGAGATCGAAGGTCTGGGCGGGCAGGGATGTGCTCGCGCCAGAGGCAAAAAGCAGGGCGAGCAGGAGAAGTTTTCTCGTGCCAGGGCCGCCTTGCACGTGAGGGTGAGGACGGGGATGTCGTCGTCCTACAAAGCCTTGCACGGACGAACGCACCGAGAGCAAGGCGATCGCAGGCAGATAAAGGGGAAGCATCGAGGTAACTATAACGCAACGTTGGTGCGATAGGCTGGGAGAGGCAGGCGGAATTCCGCTGCAGGGGTAACTCGAAGATGGAACGGTTGATTGAGGGGCACAAGAAGTTTCTGGCGGATGTGTTTCCGCGCCGGCGGGACCAGTTTCACCTGCTGGCCGAGGGGCAGTCACCGGAGTGGCTGTTCATTACCTGCTCGGACTCGCGGATTGTGCCGGACCTGATTCTCGGCACCGGGCCGGGCGACCTGTTTATCACGCGCAATGCGGGCAACGTGATTCCTATTGCCAGCCACGACGTGGACGGGTGTACGGCGACGATTGAGTATGCGGTGGAAGTGCTGCATGTGAAGAGCGCAATTCTCTGCGGGCACTCGGACTGCGGAGCGTTGAAGGCGGCGCTTGACCGGAAGGGACTGGAGAAGTTGCCCAAGGCACATCGCTGGTTGAGCCATGTGGAGGCGGCGTTTTCGCATCGCCAGCCGCTGAACCCGGCGGATGGGGAACATGCGGAGTTGGGATCGCTGATTCGCGGGAACGTGGTGGCGCAGTTGCTGAATCTGAAGGCGCAGCCGGCGGTGGCGAAGGCGCTGGTGGAGGGCCGGTTGACCGTGCATGGCTGGTACTACGACATCTTGAGCGGGCGGATTGAGCAATACGACGAGCAGATGCGGCGTTTCTTGCCGCTGGTGGGATAGACCCTTTCAAAAAGCAGCGCGCCACGCGGTGGATTCTGAAGCGGCTTCGTCCCTGGTGAGGGTGAGGACGGTGATGTCGTCGTCCTGGCCGAAGTTGACCGCGGCTTGCGCGGCTTGTTCGGCAGTGGGGTGGGTGGCGAAGAGGGTCTTGAGGCGGTCGAAGCTGCAGAGCTCGCCGGTTTGGCTGCGGGCTTCAAGCAGGCCATCAGACTGCTGATAAAGAGTCGATGGAGAGCAAACCAACGTATCAGCGCATGAGCTAAAGCCCCACTTCTCTCATTTAAGAGGCTGTTGCGGTACGACTTTTTCAGCAAGCTGTGAAGTCATAACCTGATACAAAGCACGTTTAGAGCAGAGTTTGTCAGCAAACTGCATGGGCCGCTTCCTGATAACGGAAGCGGCCCATGCACTCAACGGCAGTGATCACGCCGCTTTTACTGTTGAGGTGGGTTGGACGTGCCGCTTGTGCCGGGCGATGGTTGAGGCCGCGCATATGCGGAGCCCTGGGCCTGCTGCGCCGCCGGCTGAGTTAGCGGCTGGGCTTGCGAGGAGTCTCCGGGCTGGCTTTGCTGGATGCCGATGGCGGCACCGGAGACGACTAATTCGACGCGGCGGTTCTGGGCGCGCCCCGCATTGGTTGAGTTATCGGCGACAGGGTGCGTCTTGCCGAATCCCTCGGCCGTTACGTTGGCGTCGGCGACGCTTTGGGAGACGAGATAATCTCTCACTCCGTCCGCACGTTCCTCGGAAAGCTTCTGGTTATACTCGTCGGATCCGATGTTGTCGGTGTAGCCTTCGACCTGCAACTTCAAGTTCGGATAGGCGAGCAGAATTCCGGAGACCTTAGCGAGCTTTTCGCGGGCTTCCGGCTTCAATGTGTACTTATTGAAGTCGAAGAGCACGTCGGACATGTTGACGATGAGGCCGCGCGCGGTCTCAGTGGTTTGCAATACCTGGTTCAACTGCTGGCGGAGCCGCTCGCGGGCTTCGGCCGCCTGCTGGGCCGCGGACTGCGCGTTCTGTTGCGCCTGCTGCGCACTCAATTCGGCTTGCCGCTGGGCTTCGCGTGCCGCCTTGGCGCGGGCTTCTGCCGCGGCGGCGGCGGCGTCAGCCTGGGCGCGCTGTTGCGCCTGCTGCTGGGCTTCCTGTTCCGCGCTCACGCGAGCCTGCTGCGCAGCTGCTTCATCTTCCGCCTTGATTTTGCGGATGGTGATGATGCGCGCGTCTTCAGCGGCTTGAACGGCTTCACGCGCGTAGGTGATGGTCTGTTTGCGGTCGCCCTTGCCGTTGGTGTCAAGATCGGTTGCGTTGCGGAGGGCGGTCTTTGCGGTTGCCATGGTGTCGGCGGCGTACTTGTCCGCTCCCGCAGCCTGCGCGATCTGCATTGCGTTTTCAGCTTCGAAGAGCTCCAGGGGCGAGCGCTCGTTGCGGGTGATGGGGTGGAGGACGGTGTGGCGACCCGCGGTTTCCGCGTAGGCTCCGCGCGGGAGCAGAGAGTAATGCGCGACGACGGGCTCGATGACGCCTTGTGTCTTGTCTTCGAGAACGTAGTTCTGCATTACGACCAGGTCGCTGGGCATGGTGACTGCGTAGTAGGGCTCGGCGGTGACGATCAGGCCGAATGCCTGCAGGTTGGTGGTTACGGTCATGTGGCTGCCCTCTTTCCCGCCCGAGGGAAGCACTTCGCCCAGGTTGACGGGGCGGCCTTCGGGTGTGATGGCCCACATGACATAGGTGAGGTATTCAGGACCGAAGCCGTTGGCAGGGCTCAGGCCGCGGATGTCCGCATCGATCACCGTGCGCCCCAGCTTGCTTTCGACTTTGGCCTCTCCTCTGGCCTGCGGCAGGAGGCTGGTGCCCTGAAAGCCGATCTTTGTTGAGCCGCTGCGATGGAAGTAATTGATCGCGGGGATGTCGCGGGCGACGACCTGAATCTTGTAAACGGGGACGTTGTCGGGCGTATAAACGGGCGTTTGCGATTGCGGGGCTTGCGGCGGCGCGGCGGTGGGATTGGCTTCCTGCGCGCTCAACGAGATGGAGGTGGCGACGAGAGAGATGAGGAGGCAATGGCAAGGTTTGAACTTGGTCATCGGTTTGTACTCCTTGGTTGGGGTTGTGCGAAGCCGGGTTGCGGTGCTGGTTAAAGCGCAGACCGCAGGCTTTAGCCGTACAGTGAAAAATGGATGCTTGCGGTGGGAGGGGAGTTGTCCTAAAGCGGTGCTGGATGGGGCGCGGAACGCCCTTTTATGTTGAATCTATTGGATTTAAAGATCGGTAGGGCGGCTGCCTTTTGGGCCGGGAGGGGCGCTTTCAGCGGCTCGCGAGGCCGTTCGCGGTCAATGCACGCCGGGGGGCGGGGCGGCATTTTTGGGCGGTTTCTTGAAGAGCCAGGAGGCGATGGCGCAGAAGAAGGCTAACAGCGCGGTCCAGCGGAAGACGTCGATGTAGGACTTGAGAGCGGCTTGCTGCTCCATGAGGCCGTAGAGCAGGCCGATGGCACCGGGTCGGGCCTGAGCCGGGCCGATTTGGTGGGCGAGATAGCCGGCGACGGCTGCGGATTTCTGCTGAAAGACCATGGTGGACGCAGTGACGTGGGCGCCAATCTGGGTCTGGTGGAGCGCGGCGCGGCGGACGAGCGCGGTGGTGGCCATGGAAATACCGATGGAACCCCCGATGTTGCGCAGCATGTTGAAGAGGCCCGTCGCGTTGCCCATCTCCTCGCGGGGAATGGTGGAAGTGGTCATGGTGGCCAGGGGAACGAATACGAAGCTGAGGGCGAAGCCGGTAAGGGTGATGGGGATGAGCAGGGTGTAAGGGCCGATGCCGAGATCGACGGTGCCGAAGACGAGGGCACAGATGCCAAAGACGAGGAAACCGCCGGAGAGCAGCTTGCGGTTGTCGATGCGCGAGCCGAGGAAGCCGACCACGGGCGAGCCGAGGAAGGAGCCGATACCGCGCGGTCCGACGACCAGGCCGGCGGTAAAGGCGGTGTAGCCGAGGATTTCCTGATAGTAGAGGGGCAGGATGGCGATGGTGATGTAGATGGCCATGCCCAGCAGGGCGATCATGAAGCAGCCGGTGCGGAAGTTTCGGTTTTTGAGGATGTGCAGGTCGACGAGGCCCTTGGGGTGAGTCCAGGAGTGCCATAGCCAGCCGATGAGAGCGACGATTAGAGCTCCGACGGCCCAGCGGACCCAGAGTGCGCCGAACCAATCGTCTTCCTGGCCCTTGTCGAGGACGATCTGCAGGCAGCCGGTCCATACGATGAGGAGGCCGAAGCCGATGTTGTCAAAGGGGCGGACCTTGGCGTTCTTGATGTAGGGCGGGTCGTGGACGAAGCGGCTGATCATGAAGACGGCGAGCAGGCCGACGGGGATGTTGATGTAAAAGGCGTAGCGCCAACTGAAGGTGTCCGTGAGCCAGCCGCCGAGGGTGGGGCCGAGGACCGGGGCGACGACGATTCCCAGGCCGTAGGCGGCCATGGCCATGGATCGCTTGGAGACGGGAAAGCTTTCAAGCAGGATGGACTGCGAGAGAGGCTGGAGGGCGCCTCCGCCGGCTCCCTGCATGACGCGGGCGAGCAGGATGACGGCGAGCGACGGGGCTGCTCCGCAGAAGAAAGAGGCGATGGTGAAGACGACGACGCAAAAGAGCAGGAACCGTTTGCGTCCAAAACGGAAGGCGAACCAGTTGGAGGCAGGCAGGATGACGGCGTTGGCGACCAGGTAGCTGGTGAGGACCCAGGTGGCTTCGGAATTGGAGGCAGAGAGCGATCCGGCGATGTAGGGAAGGGCCACCGAGGCGATGGCGGTGTCAAGCACCTCCATGAAGGTGGGCAGCATCACGGAGACGGTGACCAGCCATGGATTCACGCCCTGGGAAAGCGGGTAGCGGGATTGGGCGGCGGCGGTGGTCATGGTTGACGAAACAGATGAGGGTAAACGATTGGGGATGTCTGGGAAAGTGACGGAGAACAGCCTAAAGGCCGGCTTTTAGCTTTTAGCCTCTAGCTTCCAGCAGTTCTTGCCGGGGAATGCCGTTGTTCGCGCGCGAAGGGGCGCTGAATGTTTGATAGGCTCGGGATTGAACGTTTGGAGAGGGATGCTTGTGATGGGGCGTGCAATGCTGTGCGGTGTGAGCGTGTTTGTGGGCTGTCTGGCGCTGTCAACGGCGGTGATGGCGGGCGGGCCCGATCCGGCTGACTATCCACTGCGGGTGCATGTGCTCAAGAACACGACCCAATCGCGGCACGCACGGGAGAGCAAGAGTTTTTCAGATACGCCGGATTACGTGGACGGGATGGGGGTCGCGGACCTGTTTGAAGGCGGGGAGCCGCAGGGGTTCGAGTTCAGCTATAGCTGCATTGGCGGGTTGAAGGCTTCATCGGGCTACGGAAGCTACCCGGCGCGGTGGAAAAAGAAGGGAAAGGCGCTGGAGATCCTGGTGCCGCAGGCGGGCAAGCCGTGGAACCTGGAGACCTGCGGGCTGCACGCGGAAATGCGGCCGGGGCTGGCCTTCTATTTCCAAAACGGAAAGGTGGCGGAAGAATCGGCTAAGTTATTGAAGGATTGGATGATGAAGAACCAATATGAGCCGGAAAAGGATCAGAACGACCCGGTTTCTCCCGATGGTGGGCCGTTTGACGACTCGGATGCGGGGACGAGTTCGAGCTCCCCGCGGTAGCTGGTGGTGGGGAATGGCCGTGCGGACTGGTTAATGGAAACATTATCAAATAAAGTTGACACTAAGTCACTCAATCATGCATCTTATAAGAGTCAGAATTTTATCGAAGAGGCAGGAAACCAAACATGGCGAAGATTATCGGTATTGACCTCGGCACGACCAATTCGTGCGTCGCGGTCCTGGAGGGCGGGGAGCCCAAAGTTATTCCAAATGAGGAGGGTGCGCGGACGACGCCCTCGATTGTGGCATTTTCAAAGAGCGGCGAGCGGCTGGTTGGCCAGGTAGCCAAGCGGCAGGCGATCACCAACCCTGAGAACACGATTTTCTCGATCAAGCGGTTTATGGGCCGCCGTTTCAACGAAGTGGACAACGAAATGAAGATGGTGCCCTACAAGGTGGTGCAGCAGGGCGACCATATTGCCGTCGTTGCGCAGGGCAAGGAGTACACGCCGCCCGAGATTTCGGCCATGATTCTGCAGAAACTGAAGAAGTCTGCCGAGGCCTACCTGGGCGAGACGGTGACTGAGGCTGTGATCACGGTTCCGGCCTACTTCAACGACGCGCAGAGGCAGGCGACCAAGGACGCGGGCAAGATTGCCGGGCTGGATGTGAAAAGGATTGTGAACGAGCCGACCGCGGCTGCGCTGGCCTATGGGCTGGACAAGAAGAAGGACGAGACGATTGCCGTATACGACTTTGGCGGCGGCACGTTCGACATCTCGATTCTGGAAGTGGGCGAGGGCGTGATCGAGGTGAAGTCGACCAATGGCGACACGCATCTGGGCGGCGACAACCTGGACCAGCGGATTGTGGAGTGGCTCATAGCGGAGTTCAAGACGGAGCAGGGGCTGGATCTCGGGTCGAAGGGCAACGAGATGGCGCTGCAGCGTCTGAAGGACGCGGCTGAGAAGGCAAAGATTGAGCTTTCGACGACCGTCGAGACTGAAATCAATTTGCCGTTCGTTACCGCGGATGCGACCGGGCCGAAGCACCTGGTGCGGAAGCTGACGCGCGCCAAGCTGGAACAGCTTGTCGAGGACCTGCTGGAGCGCTCGCTTGAGCCCTGCAAGAAGGCTCTGGCGGATGCCGGCATCGGCGTGGACAAGATTGACGAAGTGGTGCTGGTGGGCGGGCAGACGCGCATGCCCAGGATCCAGGAACTGGTCAAGAAGATGTTTGGCAGAGAGCCGCATCGCGGGGTGAATCCCGACGAAGTGGTGGCGATTGGCGCGGCAGTTCAGGCGGGCGTTCTGGCCGGCGAAGTGAAGGACCTGCTGCTGCTGGATGTGACGCCGCTGACCCTGTCGATTGAGACGCTGGGCGGCGTGGCGACTTCAATGATTCCGCGCAACACGACGATTCCGACCAAGAAGACGGAGACGTTTTCGACGGCCGCGGACTCGCAGACGGAAGTTGAAGTGCACGTGCTGCAGGGTGAGCGTCCACTGGCTGCGCAGAACCGCACGCTGGGCAAGTTCAAGCTGGCGGGGATTCCTCCGGCGCCACGCGGGGTGCCACAGATCGAGGTCACTTTTGACATCGACGCGAACGGCATTCTGAACGTGACGGCGAAGGACAACGCGACGGGCAAGGACACGCGCATCACCATCACTTCAAGCTCCGGCCTGAGCAAGGACGAAGTGGAGAAGATGGCCAGGGAAGCGGAAGCACACGCTTCCGAGGACAAGGAGAAGCGCGAGGAGATCGAATCGCGCAACTCGCTGGATGGGCTGGTCTACAACATCGAGAAGATGCTGAAAGATTCCGGCGACAAGATCCAGGGTGCGGAGAAGGCGGACGTCGAGTCGGTTCTGGCGGAGGCAAAGAAGCTGCTTGAAGGCACGCCGACTTCAGCAGAGCTGAAGGACTCTCACGAGAAGCTGACCCACGCAAGCCACAAGCTGGCAGAAGTGATGTACAAGGCGAGCGCAGCGGCTGCCGCGCCTGGCGCACCGGCGGATGGAGAGCCGGCGGCGGAGGCCAAGAAGGACGAAGGCGTGATCGACGCGGAGTACGTGGACGTGGAAGAGAAGAAGTAGAACTGGCTGTGCGGGCAATGCCCGTGGGGCGGAGGGATTAGGAATGGGCGGCTTTACTTCGGCCGCCCTCGCTCGTTTGGGCGCGGGCTATTTGGAGTCTCCGATCTTAAAAACCGAGGTAATCGTGGTTTCCAGTTCAACGGGCTGACCATTAAAAAGGTACGGTCGATACTTCCACTTCCGAACCGCTTTAATGCAAGCTTCTTGAAGGATTTTGGGGCCGCACAATGGGCGGATCTCGGAAATCTCTCCCTGTTTTGAAATGGTGGCCTGGAGAATTACGGTGCCGGAAATATGAGCGGCCCGAGCGACACCCGGGTACTTGACATCGACCTTGTGGACAAGAAGGCCGCTTGCTTGATCTTCCGAAAGAACGAGGCGAGTTGATGTCGCGGCAATCTTCATTTGACTGCACGGTTGGTCTGACGCGGCTGTTTTCGGCTCTTGGGCGAACGCCGGGCACGAGCAGCAAATTAACACAAGCGACAGCACAGTTCTGGAAAGTATGCGGAACATGGTCAAACGGTAACATAATCCAAGATCTCTGGCGGGGATGCTAACACCCCCGTTCGAGGCGCTCGAAGGCAGACCGCCTTGCTGTCGTAAGCGAGATGGGTTTTGCAAACAGGAGCTTGATCGTGAGCAAAGTTGGCGAAGGCATTATCCTGGGTCTAAAGCAGACGCTGGCCATTGTCGAAGGGACAGCGCCCGTGGGATCGCATGTGGTGCATACGCCGGAAGAGAATGACGCCACGCAAGCGGGTAAGCGGCGGGAAGCTTTTGCGCGGGCGATCAATCCGCGCCTAGAATAGCTCCAACACGAAAACAGCGGAGGTAGCCAGTGGATTACTCGCAGATCATTACGATTGACCCCGGCAAGCGCAGTGGGAAACCCTGCATTCGCGGGCTGCGGATTACTGTCTATGACGTGCTGGGCTACATGGCTGCGGGGATGACTCAAGCGGAGATTCTGGCCGATTTTCCGGATCTCACCGAGGCTGACATTCGCGCCTGTTTGGCCTTTGCCGCGGACGGAGAGCGCAGATTTGAGATTGTCACGTCTTGAAACCTCTCGTTGATGAGAATCTTTCGCCGCGACTGGTGGCCGGGCTCGCTGACCTCTATCCACAGTCGCTCCACCTGCGAGATTGCGATCTTCGCGGCGCATGCGAAGGGAAAGTTTGGCAGTACGCGCGGGAAAACGGATTTGCGATCCTGTCGAAAGACTCGGACTTCGCGCAAAGGAGCTCTTTGCTGGGCAGTCCGCCCGAGGTAATTTGGTTGCGAATCGGCAACTGCACCGCCACACGAGTGGACTTCATTCTTCGCAATGCGGCACCGCGGATTCGTACATTTCTCTCCAGCGAAGAGGACTGCCTTGTGTTTGGTCATCCTCGATTGGCTCGAGGTGATTAGTGTGATGCGCTCTCAGCGGCAAGTATCGGGTTTGCTTCCGCTGGGACGATAAGGATGCATGGGACGTTGGAATTGTTGATGATCACTAAGGAGAGCCGGCTATGAGTATTGCGCGGAAACACGAGCAGCGGGGGGTGCCGATCCATCCCGGCGAGTTCCTGCGTGAGGATTTTCTTGTACCGCTGGGACTTTCGGCCAATGCTTTGGCCCTTGCCTTGCGTGTACCGGTGACGAGGATTTCGGAGATTTTGCGCGAGCGCCGGGGAATAACAGCGGATACGGCACTGCGCCTGGCACGCTATTTTGGCACAACGCCGGACTTCTGGATGAAGATGCAGATGTCCTACGATCTGGCTTTGGCCAGCCGGGAAGTGATGGCGCGGATTGAGGTGGAGATATTTCCGGCGCCGCGCACCGAAACGGGAGACTTGAAGGCACGGCAGATCGCGTAGAAGATCCCAATGCTCCACGACACAAAACAAGGATTATTACGCAAGTCTTGGCGTAAAGAAGACGGCGACGCCGGAGGAGATCCGCAAGGCGTTCAGGAAAGCTGCGCGGAAGTATCATCCGGACGTGAATCCGGGCGATAAGAAATCCGAGGAGAAGTTCAAGGAAATCTCCGAGGCCAACGATGTACTGAGCGACGAGAAGAAGCGCAAGGTGTACGACCAGGTGGGCTTCTACTCCGACCAGATTGACCCGGCGCAGGCTGAGGCTTATGCGCGGCAGCAGGCGAGCGGCGGCCGGCCGCCGGTGGATTTTGACGGCTTCGATTTCTCCGGATTTCAGGGCGGCCCGGGGTTCAATCAGGGAACGCAGGCGGGAGCGGGCTCGCAGTCGTGGGGCAGCTTCAAGGATATTTTCTCGGGAATATTCTCCGGGTCGCAGCAAGCGCAGCGGCCGCGCGGACCGCAGCCGGGATCGGATCTGGAGTACCAGGCGACGGTGGACTTCTGGACAGGGATTCGCGGCGGACAGGCGCGGATCCAGGTGAATCGCCAGGAGACATGCCCGACGTGTCATGGGCAGGCGCAGACCGGCGGGCCGATGCAGTGTCCGGAGTGCAACGGGACTGGCCAGGTGACGCAGATGGGCGGGCGGATGAAGTTCAACATTCCGTGCCCGCGCTGCAATGGAACGGGTCGCACGTCGAACGATTGCCCGACCTGCCATGGCGAGGGAGTGGTGAGCCGGACCGAGACAGTCGAATTCAGGATCAAGCCGGGGACGCGGGACGGACAGCGGATTCGCCTGCAAGGCAAGGGCAACGCGGGGCTGAACGGCGGTGCGCCCGGCGACTTGTTTGTGATTGTGCGGACCGGGACGCACCCGGTGTTTACGCGGGCGGGCGACGATATTCACTTGACTGTGCCGGTGACGATTGCCGAGGCTACGCTGGGCGCGAAGGTGGATGTGCCGACGATCGATGGGCGCGCGCAGTTGAAGATTCCACCGGGTACGCAGAGCGGTCAGAAACTGCGGATGAGAGAGCGCGGGGTTGAGAATGCGCAGCGGCCGAACCAGCGCGGCGACCAGATAGTGACTATAGAAGTGGTGGTGCCGACGCTGCAGGACGAGCGCAGCAAGGAGATTATGCGCGAGCTTGCGAAGCTGAATAATCAGGATCCGCGGGTGTCGCTGTTTGAAAAGGGCAGGGAATAGGGATTGGATATTAGAGACCAGGAAACACGAAGGACTACAGTGGTGCGGTACGCTGGTGGCACACGATATGGCGACGAGGAAAAAATCGAAGGGCGCGTACATGATCTCGGCGGTGGCCGAGATGTACGAGATTCATCCGCAGACGCTGCGCTTGTATGAGCGCGAGGGTTTGCTGAAGCCGTCGCGCACCGAGGGCAACACGCGGCTCTACACCGATGAGGACCTGGAGCGGCTGGAGTTCATTCTGAACCTGGCGCGGGACCTGGGCGTGAACATTGCGGGGATCGCGATTGTGCTGCAGATGCGCGAGCGGATGGAAGAGATGAACCGGCAGATGCAGAGCTTTGTGGAGTACGTGCGCACGGAGATGCTGTCGCGGTTCCAGCAGAATGCGCCGGGGTCGGCAGGGGCGATTGTGCCGATTCGACGGTCGGCGGTGGTGGCGAAGACGACGCGGAAATCGTAAAGCTCCTACTCTCGATGCGGGCCGATTGGTCAGTATACAAATTCACAAAATGAAAACGTGGGGAGGTCGATGAGCAAGGGCTGGACGGCCGCGCTGATTGCGCTTCTCCTGGTCATGGCTGGCTTCAAGTTTGCGCGCCAGGATTTCGTCTACCTGAGTGGACCGGATGTGATGGATTTCATCTACGTGTATCTTCCCGGCCATGCGTGGATGGAAGGCAAGCAGCCCTATACCTCAGCGAGCGTGAGGGAGGTGGCGGCTGGAATTTATGGGCCAGTGGGAGCAAAGACCTATAAGGGAATCGATTCCTATTACCCGCCGACAGCTTTCGTCGCGTCGCTGCCGCTGCTGATTTTGCCGCACCAGGTTGTGGCGTTCGCCATGTTTACGGTCTCGCTGGGCGCCTATCTGTGGCTGGCGTGGATTTTGGCCTGGAGGCTGGCTGCCATGGAGCGCGCCCTGTTTCTGGCGTTTGCGTTGAACTATGCGCCGCTGCACAGTGGATTGCGGCCCGGCAATATCACGGTGCTGGTGGCGGTGATGCTGCTGATTCCGCTGCTGGCGATGGCTCGGAACAGGGGGCTGTCCGCCTGGTGGTTCATTTTTGTGGGTCTTGGCATCGCGATCAAGCCGGAGCTGGGAGGGCCTTTCCTGCTGCTTCTGCTGGCGATGAGGGAGTGTAAGAGGCTGGCTGTGGCCGCGGGGACGGTTGCGGCATGTGGCGCGCTGGCCGTGGGCTGGATGGCGATCAATGGCGTGCATTGGCTGCCGCCGTTTTTGGAGGGGTTGCGGCAAGGGCCTGCCGATTTGGAACACGTTGAAGAGACGACGGCGTCCTTTGTCTTCAACGGTGCCGCGAACTTTCGCCGGATCGACCTGTCGCCGGTGGTCTACCTGTTTTCAGGGAATGCGCGGATGTCGATTGTTGTGCCGCTCGCGCTGGCTGGAATATTGCTGCTGATCCTGATGGTGGTGCTGTGGCGCCGCGCCGGTCGCGAAAGCGTGACTGAGAACGAGTGGGTTGTTGTGATTTGTGCTTTCGGGGCAATCGCGATGCTACCGGTGTATACGCGCTACTACAGTGCGCTGCTGTTGCTTCCGGTCTTTGTGTGGATGTGGAATCGAGTGAGGCGCGGCTTGCTCAAGGCGTTTCTCATTGCGGGAGCGGCGATCTTCTCTTTGCCCACGCCGCAGTTTCCGGTGATATGGGAGGCTGCGATGCTGTTCCTTAAAGACCCTTTGAGCAATCTTTCACAAGCGTCCGGTCTGCTGACCTATCGGGGTTCCTGGGAACTGCGTCCGGCCTACTGGCAGGAAGTGATTTGCGCGTTGCCTAATCTTTTCGTCCTGGCTGTCGGATTTCTGCTGACGGCGATGATTGTGCGTCGGACGTATGGTGAAGAGCTGGGATTCGATCGCGTGGGCAATTAGCCGAGGAGTGCGTGCTGCGTGGACCCGAGTCGCCCCGGCGCCGGGAATGCGGGTATGCTTGATTTTGCATGTTTTACGTTCTTCTAGGATTGGGCGTCGCCGGGCTGGTGACGTCTACGGGATTCGCTTTCATTGTTTTGGCGGCGGTGCCGCGCTTTCTGAGCGAAAGGCGCGCGGCATTGGCCAAACTCAAGGCGCGGCCGGGGTTCACGCCCCCTCTGACACTGCTGAAGCCGGTGCATGGGGCTGAGCCGGGCCTAGAGGCGCACCTGGCTACCTTCTTTGAACAGGACTATCCGGAGTACGAGATTCTGTTTTGTGCGCGGTCTGCAGAGGACGCAGGACTGGCGACGGCGCGGCGGGTCGCGGCGCGTTTTCCAAAGGTATCGGCGAAGTTTCTCTGGACGGGTGGAGAACCGGATTACATCAACGCCAAGGTGGCTTCGCTCGAAAAGATGGAAGCGGAGGCTGCGCACACGATCCTGGTGATCAGCGACAGCGATGTGCGGGTGACGCCGGATTATCTGCGGGCTGTGGCGCTGCCGTTTGCCGATGAGACAGTCGGCGGGATGTGCTGTCTTTATCGCGGAGTAGCGGCGGAAGGCGGGATCTGGGCGCGGCTTGAGGCTGCGGGAATGTCGGTGGAGATGACGGCAGGGGTGTTGGCGGCGCGGGCGATGGAGGGGATGAAGTTTGTGCTCGGGCCGACGATGGCATTTCGGCGCGAGGTGATCCGGGAGATCGGCGGATTCAAGGTGACGGCGGACTATTGCGCGGACGATTTTGTGCTGGGCAACGAGACCGCGAAGCTGGGGCAGACGGTGGTGCTGAGCCATCACACGATCGATCACATGGTGATCAACGCGAGCTTTGCGGATTCAATGAAACACCAGGCGCGCTGGATGCGGTCGACGCGGTTTTCGCGGCCGGCGGGGCATTTTGGCACAGCGCTCACATTCAGCGTGCCGTTTGGGATGCTGGCCTGGGCGGCGGCTGCGGGGTTGGGGCATCCGTGGTGGGGGCTGGGGCTGCTTGGATTCAGCGTTGCGACGCGACTGGCGCTGGCGATTGCAGTCGGTGGTTTTGTGGTTGAGGACACAAGCTGGTTTGGGCTGCTTGTGCTTTATCCGCTGCGCGACTTGATGGGATTTGGGTTTTGGGCGGCCAGCTATGCGTCAAGCCATGTGTTGTGGCGGGGACGGGTGTATGAGCTGCTGCCGGGCGGGAAGATGCGGGCGGCAGAATGACCTGGAACGATCTCGAGCTGCGGACGAGATGCGAAGGAGGATGAATGGGAGCGATTCGTGGTTTGATCCTCTTTGGATTTTCCGTTTGCATTTGGGCTCAGTTGTCGCAGAGCCCGCCTGGCGCTTCGACTGAAAAGCGGTCGTATGCGGGTTCATGGTGGGCCGGCGCAGATTCTGAAGAGAGAGCCGGTTTGCTGAATGGAGTGGCAGATTGCATGACCTGGACTGTCCACAAACCCGGTTTCAATGCTACGCCAGAGCAACTGACCGATCAGATTACGCGGTTCTATCAAGTTCATCCCGAGTCAAAGAATCTGCTCGTGATTGATGTTTGGCAACGGGTGGAAGGAAGGGCCAAGCCAGTGAAAGATAAGTCGGCAGAGGCCTGGCAGAATCCCCACTGGTATCTTAACGGGGAGTGGTGGATGCAGGTCAGCGAGCGTCAGCAGTTCGGATTTGTTGAAGGATATCTCTGGTGCATGAAGACACAGGTATCATCGACCGCTGAAAGCTATCCGCGTTCCACTAACTCATACCGGCAACAGATCGATGGGTTCATAAAAGCAAATCCAAGACTGGCCAATGAAGCCGTTGCCGACACTCTGCGCCGATTCCGGGAACGCGTTCAAACGGTTGCACCAAAGTGAGCTTGCCCGAGTATTCACCAAGTTCCTACTTCAGCGGGCGATCGGTCCAGAGGGCCTTGTCGGCGATGGACTGGACGGGAATCAGGCGGCCGGCTAACAACTGCTCGGCTTTGGACTGATTCACGTCCTGGGCGAAGAGCCATTTGCGCTCGCCCGTACCCCATTCCCTGGAAAGCTGATCGTCGCTGAGGAAGATGTTGGGCGCGTCGCGATAGCAGGAGCCCCAGAGCAGCGTGGACCCTTCACCGTGCTGGCCGCAGCGCGGAACCACCATCAGCGCGGGTTTGCCGTAGAAGAAGCTGTGCGTATAGAAGAGGACCGACGAGGCGTCTGACTGCTCGCCGAAGATGATGAAGGAGTCGGCTGGCGTGCCGTCTTTGATGATGGTGTCAGCGAATTGCTTGGAGCTGAGCATGGGCTGGAAGCGGGCGAAGGCTATGTGCGCGGCGATTAAAAAGACTGTGAAGGTTAATGCGATGCTAACCGATGCGGCTATATGCCGGCTCTTCAAGCGCAGGACCCATCCTATCGCCGGACCAATGAGGAGGGCGAGGGCGGCGAGGATGGAGGGAAGGCGCAGCGCGGCGAAGGATGGGCCGGTTAGATCGAAGAGGTGGGACATCGAGAGAGTGTAGTCGCCTACGCCGCGGTGGGCGAGCAGGGTGCCGATGTCGTCGACGAAGGGTAGTTTGCGCGAGGTCCACAGGCCCCAGGCGAGCGTTGCGGCGGAGAGGACGCCGATGACGGCGAAGATGGCTTGTGCGCCGGTGAGCCACCTGGTAGAGAGTAACGGCTGGCTGGCGCCCAAACTGTATTCGGGGCCGCGGCGCTCTTCAATGCCGGCGAGGACGCCGGCGATGAGGATGAAGAGCGGGGTCCAGACGGGGAAGGTGTAGTACTCCTGGTTGGACGAGAGCGAGAAGAAGAACAGCGTCCACGCGGTGAAGAGGCTGAGCAGCCAGATGGAGCGGACGCGGAACTTGAGACGGAAGACGTAGCTGGCCACATCTTCGCGGGCAGCGTGGTCGAGGTAGAAGTCGACGGTCTGGCCGGCGTCGTGGCCGAGATGCTGGAGCCAGGTGCGGCGGGTCTTCCAGGCGACCATGACGAGCGCCGGGAGGAAGAGGCTCCAGGGGAAAAGCCAGACGAGATGGAGCAGCCAATAGGCGTAGGAGGGCAGCTTGTTGTAGTCGTGCGGGTAGCGCATGGAGAAGAAGCGCAGGAAGTGCTCGTTGACGAAGTAGAAGTAGAAGAAGCCGTGGACGTTGCCGATGGTGGGGTGGTTGCCGACGGGATGACCCTGGTCAGGATTGGCGAGGCCGCAGAGGATGTGCCAGGGTCCGGCGATGAGCAGGAAGAGCAGGAATCCCGAAAGCGGCTTGAGTGCGCGCCAGCGACGCCATTGGCCGGTGAGCATGAGGTAAGGGATGGCCGCGCCGAAGAAGAAGACGGGCGCGATGAGTCCCTTGGTGAGCAGGGCGAAGGCCACGCAGGCCCACATCCAGTAGATGCGTCCGGGGCGATTGGATTCGAGGCCGGTGATGAGGCCGTAGAGAGCGAGCAGCAGGAAGAGGCTCAGCTCCACTTCTGGAATGATGAAGCGCGTAAACAAGAATGGGCCGATGGAGGTGAGCACGCCGAGACCGGCGTAGAGGCCGGCGCGGTCGCTCCAGGCGCGGCGAGCCCAGGCCCAGGCGAGCCAGACAAGAGCAAGCATGGCCAGGGCGTTGGGCAGGTGAGTGGCGAAGGTGTTTTCGCCAAAGATTTTGTAGGCACCGGCGACCAGCCAGTAGGGCAGCGGCGGCTTTTCGATGTAGCGGATTCCGTTGATCTGGGACGTGATTAAATTACCGCTCTCGGCCATGTGCTGTGCGGCCTCTGCGTGGGCGGCGTCCACGTCGTCCAGGAGCGGAGGGGTGAAGAGCGAGCCCACCTGCACGGCAAGAAAGATGGCAACAAACAAAAGCCAGGTGGCCATGGTGGAGGGGCCTGGCTGGGGGCGATCGTATGTCGTAGTCCGGTATGTCGTCGCGGAGGCTGGCATGCTTATAAGGATAGCAGCGAAGGCAGTGGAGTGCAGTGAAGGTGAGGCAGTGAAAAAGTGAAGAAGCGAAGGAGTGAAAAATGGCAAGAGTGAATTGGCTGTGCGGCTGCGGAGAAGTGTGCGGGCTGTGAGATTTTGGAACGGGTATAGGGCTGCGCATCCTGGAAAAAGATCGGGGTCGAGGCGGACGAAGAGTCGAGAACAGGTCTGTTGAGCGAGACTCTTTGGGTAAGGACGTACCGGAGAGCGGGATTTGTGGGGTTGTGAGCCGATCAACATTCAGAAGCGCCAGGGTGCGATTTTTAGGCTGTCTTGAGCTGTTTTTGGGCATTTTGGGAAGCGGTTTGGACGAGGTCTAGAGATCTGGAGCGGTGTTTGGAACGCGGCGCGGGGATGCTGCGTAGACTTTTTATGATGAAGCGAGCGGGTTCGATTGTGCGCCGCGTGGTGAAGTATGTCGCGATATGGCTGGTGGTTTGCGCGATTGCCGGGGTGGTGATTGGGAATTGGGCGCTGCATCCGTTCCGGCGGGCAATGACGCGTGCGGATGCTATGCGGGCGCTGGCGATTGCCGCGCGGAATCACCCGGTGCTCGAGGATGTGCAGGTGACGGCAGACGACGGGGTGACTCTGCGCGGGTGGAGCATGCGGCCTGTGCAGGCGAATGGCGATGCGGTGATCCTGCTGCACGGCGTGGCGGACAACCGGATGGGCGTGCTGGGCTATGCGGACATGCTGCTGCGGCATGGGTACGCGGTGGTGCTGCCGGATGCGCGGCGGCATGGAGCCAGCGGCGGAGATATCGCGACCTACGGCGTGAAGGAGGCCGAGGATGTGCGGCGGTGGTTTGACTGGATAGAGAAGAACAACGCTCCGCGGTGCATTGACGGGCTGGGCGAATCGATGGGGGCGGCGCTGCTGCTGGAGTCACTGAGGACGACGCCGGGATTCTGCGCGGTGGTGGCGGAGTGTCCTTTTGCGAGCTTCAGGGAGGCTTCCTATGACCGGGTCGCGGAGCCGCTGGCTGCGGGCGCGTGGTTAGGCCGGACGCTGCTGCGGCCGGTGGTGGATGCTGGATTTTTGTACGCGCGGTTGCGGTATGGAGTGGATCTGGAGCAGGATTCGCCGGAAGACGCGGTGGCCGGGAGCAGGGTTCCGGTGCTGCTGATTCATGGGCTCCTGGACAGGAATCTTCCGCCGCGGCATTCGGAGCTGATTGTGAAGCGGAGCGCGGGGCGGGTGCCGGCGCGCTCTCCCGTTGTCGAGTTGTGGGAGCCGGCGGATGCGGGGCATACGGGCGCGGCGGGTGCGGAGCCGGGGGAGTATGAGCGAAGGGTGGTGGGGTGGTTTGCAAGTCACTCGGCAAGTTAGCGCAAGCGTCGCCGGCATGGCGAGTTAGCAAGTTGGCGGAGGCGTTGGCGATGCGAGATTCATGTCCTAAACGGGGTTGGAGGTGGTTGGAGATTAGAACTTGCTGCGCGCTTTGCGGTAGCGATGCCATACGAAGAAGCCCGGCAGGCCGAGAATTGCCAGCCAGATGAGGAGCGCGGGGCCGTATTCCTCAAAGAAGAGCACGATGCCGAGTAATGTCGCCGATGCGTTGTCGAGGCCGGCGATGAACGCGTTGTGCATGCGGGTTGAGGCTGACGAGGCGGGCGCATTGAACTGCGCTTTGTACTCCTCGGTAAGCTGGAGATCGACGCTGGCGAAGTCGACGCGATGTTCGAGCTTCTTCTGGTCGGCTTCCATGCTTTCGATTTCGCCGCGAACGCGCTCGATCTCTTCTTCAACCTGGAGAACTTCTTCCACCTTGCCGGTGCGCTGTTGAAGGATGGCCTGGAGGCGGGCTTCGGTTTCGCGGGAGTTTTTTAGGCGCGCCACGAGATCGGTGTGCTGCTGGGTTACTTCTTCGCCGGACTGCGATTCATTTTGGACGCGGCCGAGAGATCTCATTTCGGCGAGGGCTGCGGCGAGTTGGGGCGCGGGTATGCGCAAAGAGGCTTGGAAGTTGCGCGGGTTGATCTCCAGATGTTCTGGAGTGCTGATGGTGAGTTGCGCCGGGTAGCCTTGATGGCGCGTGAGGATGGCGTCGAGTGAAGCGCGGGCGGCGGCGAAATCCTTGACCGTGATGGCTAGGGAGACGGTGCGGGCGATCATGGGGGCGGCCGCAGAAGGTACAGAGCCTCCTCCGCCTCCTCTGCCAGCGACGTTCGATGGCTTGTCGTCGCTGAGTGTGGCAAAGGTTCCTGAATCCGCGAATATGGCGCGGTCATTCTTTTTTGCAGTCGCGGGCGGCGGTGGCGGTTGGGCTGGAGTTTGCAAAGCGCGTGTCGAGTATCCGTTAGCTCCGGGATCGACGGAGGTGAGGGAATCCATGTGCGTGGCTCTTCCCTCAAGAGGGATGGATCGTTTGTCGGCGAGGGGCTGGCCGTCGATTGACTCGCTTTGGCCCTGAGGATTGAGGAAGGTAGTCGTCCTTGGTCTCAGGGCCATCTTGTAAGCGGGAAGGGGAATCGACAGGCGGATTGCAAGCAGGAATACGAATGCCGCGCATCCGGCTCCGAGCGTCCACTGTTTCCCCGTCCACAAGCCGGTCCGGATGAAGAGCCTTTGTTTCGGGAGAGTTTTGCCCGAGGTTTTTTGTTGCGCGAGTTCTGTGACGGAGTTTTTCAACTGCGCAGGAACGGGCGGGACGGTCCAGTCGGAGAGCGATTGCGATGTGGCGCGGAACTTGGAGGCGAGGCTGGCGCACTCGGCGCATTGGTCGATGTGGGCGGCAACGGTGCGGGCTTCGGCAGTGGGGAGTTCGCCGTCGAGCCAGGCCATGATTGCTTCCGGTTTGATTTCTTCATGAGCGACGGGATGCGTGGTGGTGTTCATATGCGTTCCTCGAATTCCGCCTGGTGGGTTGCGAGAGAAATTGGCGCCGGGGCTGTGAGCACATCGTGGAGTGCGGTACGGGCGCGGAAGAGGCGCGAGCGAACTGTGTTGAGCGGGATGCGGCAGAGTTCGGCGATCTCCGCGTAACTCAACTGCTCGAACTCGCGCAGCATGAGGATTTCGCGATCGACACTGTCGAGTTTTCCGACGGCCTGGCGGAGAAGCACTTCCGCTGCGACTGTGCTTTCGACGGAAGGCTCGGAGTGTTCAGGCTGCGATGCCCAGAAGGTGGCGCGAAATGCGGCTTTGCGGCGGTTGGCGTGGAGAATTTTGAAGGCGATGGCGTAAAGGTAGGTTCGAAAGAGTGCGCAGGCCTGATAGCGCGAGCCGGCGCGCAGGATGGCGAGAAAGGTTTCCTGTGTGAGTTCCTCTGCCTGAGCGGGGTCGGTGACGCGGCGGCGAAAGAATCCGAAGAGGGGTTGTTTGTAGCGTTGGAAGAGGGTGGTGAAGGCGTCGGAGGAGCCGCGCGCGAAGGCAACCATCAACTGTTCGTCGGTGAGGGGCGCTGCGGGTTGGTCCGCGTCGGGATTTTCCGGGGCATCGAGCATGATGGGTGGGATTACCGCCTCTGAGTGTAGAACGAGCGAGCTTGATGCTTCTTGCATGGTGTCTTTTGGGGCCTTCATGACGGGTAATGCGGTGAGACGGGGGAAAGTTCCATGGGTGAGGAATTTGTTGTGGGTGTCGTCGAAAGAGAGAAGCAGACCCTTCGACTCTCTTCGGTCGCTCAGATGGGATGACAATCAGTTTTTGAACTGGTATGGAGTTCGTGCTTTCCCAAGTTCCAAAGGTGAGACCTGGGCACGCGGCGGAGCGCGGGACGACTGCCGGCTGCGAGACGGGTAGACTTTAGGGACTCACTGAATCGCCGCCGACTGCGGTTTGGAACCACCGCAAATCTCATAAATTCCTCACACTTTCCTAATTCGCATGAGTGTCCAATCCCGTAAGCTTGGCTCGTTGGGCTAAGCCCGGCGGAAAGTGGAGGGAAATGCGATGCCGTTAATTCAAGTCAAAGTGATTGAGGATGTCTTTACACCGGCGCAGAAGAAGGAGATGATCACGAAGCTCACGGATGCGATGGTTGCCATCGAAGGTGAGAATATGCGCTCGGTGACGTGGGTGGTCATTGAGGATGTTCGCAGCGGCGAATGGGGTATCGGCGGGAACGCGCTGACGACCGAAGCGGTTCATGCGCTCGCTGCAGGGAAGGGCTGAGAGCAGGTGGTGGTAACCCAAACCGCCGAAAAGTCTTCCCCAGGGGCTAAAGCCCGCCCCTTATTTTCGGCGTTTTTCGGCACGCCTGAACAGCTTGGTGAAAAGGCTTGAGTTGATTCAAGAATTCCCGGAAATGTACCTCAGGGGATGGAGCACGCTCTCGTTCCATTGGCGGTTTTGCGGGCGATGAATCACCGGGCTACCACCCGGACGAGTTTTTCACCAAGCTGTAAAGTCGTGCCGTTTTAAATCCCGACTTTCACCACAAGCTGTCAGGGATGCAGAGCGCGGGGATACGCTCAGCTCTGCATTCTTACAATCCTCTTTCAGAGAGCAGGGATGCTGGTATGATCTCGGAATCGCGAGGGCATGCGCTTATGCCACGAGTTCGAGAGCTACTTGACCGTCGAATCGTCGGAAGCTTTGTTGGCCGCGGGGAAGAGCTGGGCTCGCTGCTGGAGGCTCTGACCGATGAGGGGCCGGTCGTGGTGCACCTGCATGGGATTGCAGGAGTGGGGAAGTCGCGACTTTTGGGCGCCTTCGCCGAGAACGCGCGAGCCGAAGGTGCAAGCGTCATCCAGTTGGATTGCCGGGGAGTTGAGCCCACCGAAACCGGCTTTCTAAACGAACTGGGTATGGCGTGCGGTGTTGTACCTGGGTCAGCAGAGGAGATTGCTTCACGGCTCGGCCATCTTGGGGCCAGGGTCGTTGTTGCCCTCGACACGTATGAGGTCTTCCGGCTGATGGACACCTGGCTGCGCCAGGTTTTCCTGCCGCTGCTGCCTGACAATGTCAGGTTCGTTCTGTGCGGGCGGGAGGCACCGGTAACCGCATGGCTCTCCGATCCCGGATGGCAGAGCCTTTTCAAAAGTGTTCGTTTGGAGTCGCTGAAACAGCAGGACGCCGCAGAGTTGCTCTCCCGCGCGGGCGTGACGGCGGAGGATGCACAGTTTTTGTCCGGTATCTGCCACGGCCATCCGTTGGCGTTGACGCTGGCCGCTTCGATGCAGCGCACGCTTCCGGCGACGCTGAAGTCAGATGTGGCGCAGCGGGTGGTGGAGGAACTCTCCAGCCTGTTCTTAAGCGACATCACGGACGCGCGCACGCGCCAGACATTAGAAGCGGCGTCGGTGGTGCGCCGGGTGACTCTACCGATTTTGCGAGCGCTCCTGCCGGATGCCTCTCCGCAGGATGCGCAGGAGCGCCTTCGGACGCTTCCTTTCATACAGCCCGACCGGGGCGGACTGCATATCCATGATGCGGTCCGCGAAGCCATCGCGGCGACCTTGCGGGCCAACCATCCGCAGCAGTATCACGCTTACCGGAAGTCGGCTTATCGCTATTTCATGGGTGAGCTGCGAAGTATTCCGGCCTCCGAATTGTGGCGGTACACGGCGGACCTGCTCTATCTGCTTGAGAATCCGGTGGTGCGGGAAGGGTTCTTCCCCACGAGCGCGCAGGAGTACGTTGTGGAGCCGGCCAGGCGAGGGGACGCAGCGGCGATTCTGGACAGCATCGAACGCCATGAGAGCTTGAACACAACGAGTTATCTAAAGCAATGGTGGAGGCAGGCTCCGGAGACATTCTCTGTGGCGCGCGATCAGAAGGGGGCTGCCGCGGGGTTCTATTGCGTCTTCGATCCCGCGAATGTCCCTGCGCAACTTTGCCAGGAGGACCCGGTCACGCGCGCCTGGCTGGATCATATGAAGCGACAGCCAGTGCCGCGTCAGTGTACCTTGTTTCTCCGGCGCTGGTTATCCGCTGCAGATGGAGAGGCACCCTCTCCGGTGCAGGCGGCCTGCTGGATCGACGTGAAGCGCAAATACCTGGAGCTGCGCCCGAACCTGCGCCGCGTCTATCTCACGGTTGGCGACCTGACTCCTTACGCCGCGGCAGCGCAGAGGCTTGGATTCAGCGTGATCGAAGAAGCCTGCGGCAAAGGGTATCAGTCGGCGATGCTTGATTTTGGGCCATCATCTGTCGATGGCTGGCTCGCTCGGCTGCTGGCTGCCGAGCTGGGGATTGAAGAGTCGGGCCTGCTTGATTGCGCGGCGCATGAACTAGTTCTTAACGGCAGGCGCGTGGGCCTGAGCAAACTCGAGCTTGGCGTCATCGAGTTCCTCTACCGGCGGCCCGGGGAGGCCGTCTCGCGCAGCTCCCTGCTGGCGCATGTGTGGGAGCAGAGCTACGACGGAGGAGGTAATGTGGTGGACGTCGTGGTTCGTTCCCTGAGGAAAAAGCTGGGCGAGCGGTCTTCGTTAATTGAGACCGTTCACGGCGTCGGATACCGCTTCCGGCGCGAGGATGCTTCAGGAAGAACGAATTAGCCTTTCCGTTGATTAGGTCATCTCCTCGGACTCGTTTACGCCACGGGCCGGGGTGCTCGTGTATCTTGGGCCGAGAGACTGAATCCCCTCGTCTGGAGATCACACGGAAGACATGCGGACTCTTGCTGCGATCGATATCGGTTCGAACTCCTGCAGGCTGAAGATTGCGAAGGTGGTGGCGCACCAGTTGCGGACCGTGCATGAGGATCGCGAGGTGACGCGGCTGGGGGCCAGCGTGTTCGAGTCGGGACTGGTGTCGCCGGAGGCGATGGCGGCGACGCTGCGGGCTCTGAAGCGGTTTCAGCGGGCGGTGCAGGCGCACGGGGTGGACCGGATTCGGGTGGTGGCGACGGCGGCGATGCGCGACGCGCGCAACGGACCGGCGTTTCAGGCCTGGGTGAAGGCGGAGACCGGCTGGACCATGGAGATCATCTCCGGGCTGGAAGAGGGACGGCTGATTCACCGCGGGGTGATGGAGAGCGAGGCCGGCGTTGGAGGGCGCGTGCTGCTGGTGGACCTGGGCGGGGGAAGCTGCGAGATTACGCTGTCTGAAAAGAAGCGCATCAAGGAGACAATCAGCGTGCCGCTGGGCGCGGTGCGGCTGACGGAGGAGTTTTTGACCACCGATCCGGCGCCAGTGGAGGGGCTCGGTCGGATGCGGCGCTGGATTCAGCGGGAGTTGAGACGGGCGCACAGGCGGATCGAGCCGGGAACTCAGCGGGTTGGAGCGACGACGGTGATTGCCACGTCAGGGACGGCGGCGGCGCTGTGTGATGCGGTGGGGAGCAAGTCAGCGGGTCAGCGGGGGAGTAAGTCGGGGGGACGTCAGAATCCCCGGTCCCCCAAGGCGAGGGACCGGGGGCACCCGGCCGGGTTGGTGCCGGTGCGGGAGGTTAGGAAGCTCGCGAAGAAGCTAGCGAAGCTGACGCTGCCGGAGCGAGAGGCGGTGCCCGGAATTGGGCCGCGACGGGCGGAGATTATTGTGGCCGGGGCGGAGGTTTTTGCGGAGCTGCTGGAGAGCTTTGGGATGGCGGGGTTTCGCTATTCTCCGCTGGGACTGAGGGATGGGATTCTGGCGCAGATGCTGGCGGAGCAGGATGCGCTGGCCAAGGTTCACAGGGAGTTTGAGCACGAGCGGTGGGAGAGCGTGCTGGCAACGGCGCGGCGATACGGGGTTGATCCGCGGCATGCGGAGCCGGTAAGGGCGCACGCGGTTCAACTGTTTCGTGAGCTGAAGACGCTGCACGAGTTGCCGGCGGAGTATGAGAGCTGGCTGGCGGCGGCGGCGATTTTGCGCGATACAGGGAAGTTCATCAACCACCAGGGACACCACCGGCATACGCAGTACATTGTGTCGAGTTCGGAAATTTACGGGTATACGCAGCTGCAGAGGACGATGGTGTCGGCGCTGGCGCGGTACCTGGGCAAGAGCAGACCGCAGCCGGGCGACCGGGCGCTGAGGAATATTCCAGCGGAGGAGCACAAGAACGTGCAGCGGGCGGTGGTGCTGCTGCGGCTGGCGGTGGCGCTGAACCAGGATCGGGCGAGCGATGTGCTGCGGGTGACGGCAAGGGTTTATCCCAAGCGGGTTTACCTGGAGCTGAAGCCGGGACGGACGGGGGCGGAGCTGGAGTTGTGGTCGCTGCGCAAGGAGGCGGCTTACTTCCGCGAGGTCTTTGGCCGGGAGCTTTTCCCGGCGCTGGCGTAGATGAAGCGGGCCATGCGGGGGTCGATGAGCCAGCGCAGCAGAGGCGGGTGGCGGTCGAGATCGACGCGGGCGATGGAGCCTTTGCGCATGCGGATGGACGCGCCGCCGTTGCCGGTGATGAGCCGGCCTAAAAACTGAAAACAATTGGGATTGTGGCCGACCATCAGCACGCCTTCGCGGTCAGCGTATTTGGCGAGGAGCTGCTGGAAGTCGGTGTAGCTGGCGTCAAGGCCGAGGGCGGGGCTGATTTCGACTTTGGCCTCGTATCCAAGCTCGGTGCCCACAAACTGAGCGGTCTGCAGGGCGCGCTTGAGGGGGCTGGAGACGACCACGTCGACCTGGACCTTGAGGGCGCCCAAGACGCGGGCCATCAGCATGCACTGCTCTTTTCCTTCTTTGATGAGGCCGCGCTTGCCGTCGAGGGCGGGATTTCCGCGTCGAAGTCCGGCGTTGGCGTGGCGCATGAGATAGAGGTTCATAGGGGTGATCCGGCGGGATGGTGCGGGTCGGGCGGCTCCTGAAGGATTGATTTTAACACGGCTGTAACATTTTCAGGGCCTTTGGGCTTGGCTAGGGAGGTTTTGGAGCCGATTGGAAGGAGTTACTGTCCAGAGTTCACTGACCAGCAGACCGGCGAGGCGAGGGCGGCGATGGAGGAGGGTGAAGCCGGCGGCGCGGAGGGCGGAGGGGTGGCCGGGGAGTTTTCGGATGGTAAGGCCAGTGAGCAGGCCGAAGGCGCGGTAGAGAGCTGTAATGAGGGGACGGGCGACTAGGCGGCCATACCAGTTTGAAGGGATGGCGAATTCGGAGACGATCCAGAGGGCGCTGGGGGTGAGGGCGGGACGGAGGCGGGCGGCTAGGGATTGGATTTCTTCGGTGGTGAGGCAGTCCAGGAAGAAGTGGGTGACGACCAAGTCGTTTTTAGAATCCCCGGTCCCGAAGTGCGAGGGACCCTTCGGCAGGCTCAGGGCAGGTTCTTCACCCCGCGAACTAAGACCTGTTCGCGGGGACCCCGGCTCGGGGGCACCCGGACCGGCCGGGGACCAGTTTCTTGCGTCGGCCTGGTGGGTGAGGAGACGGACGGCGTTTGGGCCGGCGTGGCGGGTGAGGGCTTCGAGCATGGCAGGGCTGGCGTCGATGGCGTCGATTTGGATTTGAGGGTTGATGCGGAGGAGATGGGCGGTGAAGCGGCCGTCTCCATCACCGAGGACGAGGGCGCGGCGGCAGGATTTGGCTTCCTTGAGGAAAGTGAAGCGGCACAGGGCCAGAAATGGTCCGAATGTGAGCCACTCCATCCAGCGATAGGGGCTGGCGAGACGGTTGAAATTCGGCGGCTCGGTCATCGGATGAAGAAGAGGGCTATGGGTGTGAGCAGGACGAGATCTGCCGTGGTGCGCAGGGCCAGCGGAGTGAGGCGGCTGCGGCGTCGATCGAGGATTGCGAGCAGGAGGGCGCTGAGGGCGCCAGCGGCGAGCAGGGCGGCGGAGCGGGGATGGGGTTCGGCAAGAGCGGCTGCGATGAGCATGCCGGCGAGGCTGAGGGCCAGTGCGGGAGCGAAGATTGCGGTGGTGGGAAGAATGCGGGGTGTTTCGGCGGGGTGGTTGCGGGACTCCCAGTGTTCGATGGCGTGACAGTTGAGCCAGGCGAGCAGGGCGAAGAAGACGGCTGGAAGGATGAGCAGCGAGGCATTCGAGCTGGGTTGGGCAGAGCGGGTGAAGGCCGGCAGGACGCAAGCGGCGGTGAAGAGCAGGCCCACCAGCATTTCCTTTGAAAGGATGCGGGAGACGAGCGGAGTGCCGAACGGAACGCGCAGCACGGACGGGAATCGAGTTCGGTTGCGGCTTGAATGGACGGGGTTGGAGTGAGTGGGCGCAAAGGAGTGGACGCGGGTGAAGTAGACCAGGGCTGCGGCGGCGAGGACGGAGTTGCGCTCGCGTGCAGCGACGGGCATGAAGGAGAAGACGATGACTGCGGCGGAACCGGCCGCTGCGATGGCGATGGGCAAGAAGATGCGGCGATGACGCCAGTGGAAGCGGTGGCGAAGTCGAAGGCGGCGATGGTGGGCGGCGCGCAGGGCGGAACGGGCGTCGAGCAGGCGGTCGCCGATGTAGACGGCCCAGGCAGCGAGGGCGAGCAGGACGGGGACCCAGAGTGGGAGCGCAACTTCAGCGACCCAGGCGAAGGCGAGGGTCCAGACGACGGCGACGGTGGGAGCGTCGAGGCTGGTGAGGTGCCAGAGGCGCAGGGGCGCGGGCGCGTCGTAGACACGCGGGAGCGAATGGGCCAGGCGCAGGTTTTGGATGCGAGCGAATGGCTTGGCGAGGGTTTGCGAATTGGCGAGGCTTTGCGGCACTTCTCTCATAGTAGGAGATGCGAGAAGGGCCGGGTGGTTGCGACGAGCTGAGTGCCGAAGACACGAGACAAGACGTGGCCTCTGGCGGTTCTGATCGACTTCCGGCGTTCACCGACGAAATATCGTCTTTGTGACGAAATCTCGCCGTCACTCTTTCGTCATCATTCCCAGATCAACGAATTGGCAGAGTCTGCTTCCCCTCCAAGTTCTTTGTTCACAACTGGTCCAGAAGTTCTGTTTGAGCGGTGGCAATTTGGCAGGTGAAGTGCAAGATCCAGGATGTCCCGCGAACCCTGAGGAAAGATGAGATAGGGGCAGGACAGAATTCTTCAATCGGAGGTGTAACTATGGAACTTCATCCCAACTCCTGCTTCCCTCTCCTGGCGAGCGATCAAGCTGAGGTAATCCGGATATTCCTTGAACTGATGGCTGAGGGCGATCACGCCGGGCGCGTGTGCGACGTGGGAACACCTAATCAGTCATTCGAACCGCACCGCGACATCGATGGCTCATTTTTCCCGGGCGAACCGCATGATCTGGCGTGAACGGGGGCTCAGGCCACATGCAGGTTTCGACCGTTTCGGAGATTGAACCAAAAAGCTTGCTTGAGTTTTCGGTTAAGGAAGAAGATTTGAGCTGCTCTTACCGATGGTTCAGAAGATACGCGCTGTTTTTGACGGTGGTTCCTGTTTTGAAGGCCGATCTTTGAAGGCCGATGGTGGAGAGGCGAATGAGGAGGGGCAAATGGACCGCAGAAAAGTGCCTGTGAAAGTTGATTCGATGGAGCACGCAGCGAATGCGATTCCGGGGTCGTCCGAGGGCACGCTTGAGGTGACGGCGCTGGGCATGATTGCGTGCCTGATTATTGCGTTCTGGAGCCTGGTGGGAGACGGCACTCTGCCGCTTTCGGCGTATCTGGTGTTTGTCGCTTTTCTACTAGTGAGCGCTGTTGGCCTGGTGTGGCGGATCTTGAAGCATACTCCAAGAATCGGAACAGAATCCGGGGCGCCACAGAGGCCAGGCATCCAAGGCCAGGTTTCTGAGCGTTTCTGAGCGTAAGGCCGGGTTTCCGAGCGTAAGACGAGGTTTCCGAGCGCTGACCATCCGGCAAGAGTATCCAGACCGATGATTCAAGTCGAGGGGCAGTCAGGGCCGCCGGTTGAGATTTTTATCCGGCGGCCTGATTTCGATTGGAGCGGGTGGGGGCGTTACGGGATGCGGATGACGGTGCGGATCGCGAACGTGGAGCTGTTGGCGAGAACGTAGTTGCCGTCGATCATGCGCCATTCGTATCCCGCGGGCGGGGCGGCCAGGTGATATTGGCGGTAATCGATTTTGTCGCCGCGATCCCAGTCTTCATGGCGGATGGCAGCGCCTCTCTTCCATTCCTTGTGTGCGACGTATGCGTGGTTGTCGTGATGGTCCTGGGCAAGGGCGACACCGCCCGTGAGGCTTGCGGCGAGGATTGCGAGTGCTAAAGCGGAGTGCAGTTTTTTCATGGGCAAAATACCTCCCCGACTAGGATGCCCACCCAGGAAACCGCGTTGTTTGCAGCAAGGACAGGTCTGGGATGGGACCGTGCTGCGCGGGGTGCGTGACTGGTGTTGGGCGATTGACGGGCAAGAAGTTAACGCCGGGTGCCTCCGTGGTGGGCTACGGCGAACTGGGAGTTTTCGAGCTCCTTCACGTCGAGTTCGCCGTCGTGATTGACGTCGAGGCGGTCGAATTCGGCGGCCATGAAGGCCATGTATTCGGCGCGGGAAACCTTGCCGTTCTGGTCGGTGTCCATGAGGCGAAGCAGCTTGACGGCTTCTGGGGTTCCGGCGGCGACTTTGGGGGCTAAGGGTGTGACCGCTTGAGTATGGATTGCGGGAACTAGTTGTGGGGCAGGTGCGGCTTGTGCGGAGACGCGGTTGATGCGGACCGAGACGGCGAGGGTGAGCAGGCCGGCCAAAGCGGCGACGGCGAAAACTCTCTTGGCGATGGAAAGCATTTGAATCTCCTTGGTCAGGATTTGAAGCGTGGTGCAGGATTTGAAGCTTCGAGAAATCCTGAGTGCGGAGCGAATATACACCCGTGTGCATGGGCAGGGAAGTGTTGCAGGGCCTTTCTGTCAGGGGGCGGGTGTGGTAGGGCGCGTGATGGCGTTTTGAGTGAGAGAGTTCGGGCAAATGATCCATTGAATGATTTGTTTATGACGGATGGCCATAAACTAATTAGCCTGGAGCTCATCTAATACAACAGAGAGTTGAGATGCGCGGGTTGAATGTGCACCGGGTGCCGACCGCTGGCCTCACGAGAGAAGGGGTTTCATGAAGAATGCAGGTATTGCGGTGTTTTTTGCGATGACGGCGCTGCTGGCGGCGCCGGTGTTTGCGCAGGTGGAAGGACAGCTGGGCGGCCAGGGCGAGGCGGTGGTTACGATTCTGCCCAAGCACGACGGCGAGGTGCCGGCAAGCGTGGCCAACCAGGACCTTTCAGTGAAGATCGACGGGAAGAACGCCAAGGTGACGAAATGGGCGCCGTTTGTGAGTCCCAACAACCGGGTGGAATTGGTGCTGCTGATCGACAGCGGGGCGCGGAACAGCCTGGGGCGGCAAATGGACGAGATTGCGCAGTTCATCAAGATCCTGCCACCGAATGTGAAGGCGGCGATCGGCTACATGGAGAATGGAAACGCAACGTTCGCAGGGCCGTTGACCGCGGACCACGACCAGGTGCTCAAGGCGTTGCATTTGCCGGGCGGGTCGGCGGGAAGCAGCGCGAGCCCGTACTTCTGCCTGTCGGACCTGGCCAAGCGGTGGCCATCGAATGATTCAGGCGCGCGGCGGGAAGTAGTGATGGTGACCAACGGCGTGGACAACTACGATCGGCGCTTCGATCCCGACGACCCGTATCTGCAAGCGGCCGTGACGGACTCAGTGCGGGCGCGGATGGTGGTGTACGCGATCTACTGGGGCGACCAGGGATTGGCGAACCGCACGGGCGCGGCGAATAATGCAGGGCAGAACCTGCTGGCTGAGGTGACTCAGGCGACGGGAGGGAAGAGCTTCTGGGAGGGATCGGGCAATCCTGTGTCGTTTGAGCCGTATTTTGATGAACTGAGTCGCCGGCTCAAGAACCAGTATGAGCTGGGATTTGCCAGCCCGCTGAAGGGCAAACCGGAGGTGGAGACGCTGAAGCTGAAGCTGAGCGCTCCGGGAACAGAAGTGAGCGCGCCGCAGCAGGTGCTGGTGGTGCCGAGGACGCAGTAGCCAGCGAACAGTGCGCAGTGACCAGTCCGAGGTTTCGAAGACGAGACCTCGGCGCCTGCTCCTTCGGTGGGGCAGACAGCACCCGCAGGGCGGCAGACGCTCGCGGGAGGCTCGCAAGGGGGCTTTGCTTCAGGCGAGGATGCTTTCGACGAGGGATTTGATTCTGCCGTTGACGCTTCCGCAATTCATCAGGAACGGGGTCTGGGTGACGGTGATGGTCAGTTGGCTGACCGCGGGATCGTAAGTCCAGGTGAATTCGCCGCCGAAGCTGGATGCGGTTCCGGCGTTGCCCTGGATGGGGACACCGGCGCCCTGGGCTTTTTTCTCGATGGTGGCGAAGTGCTCCGGTGTGACGTTGGGGAAGGTCTGCGATGGACAGGCGGACATGAATTGCCTACTTTCCAGATTTCATTCCGGGGTTGGATTCAGCTTGAGATGCCGGGCCTGAAGGCCGGCTCTGCTGGGCTGCTTTTCAGGGGGTTGAAACCCCCTGCTCCCTCCGAATCTAAAACCCGCTGATCCCCGAATTCTAAACACTGCTTTGCCTGCTTTTTGGTCTGTAAATCGAGTTTCAATTGATCTTGCTTCAGTCGGCGGCTTTGGTTTTGGCGGGCTTGGCGGCGGGCTTTGGCTCGCTGGGCTTTGGCGGACGGGGTTTTTCTGGGCTGGGTTTTGCGCCGGGTTTGGGGATGGCGTCGAGGTCGGTTTTGCCTTCGGCCAGCTGCATCAAGAAGCCCTGGCTAGAGAACGCGGGCGCATCCTTGATCAGCTTGCTGGCGCGGATGTAGGTGCCGTCGGATTGCTGGAGGCGGGCTTTGACGGTGTCGGCGAGATAGGCAGGGAGGATCTCGTCGTGGATGCGATCGATGGCGGCCTGGTCGCGGACGGGGAAGACGACTTCGCAGCGCTCGAAGAGGTTGCGGGGCATCCAGTCTGCCGAGCCTAAGTAGATTTCGCTGTTGCCGCCGTTGGCGAAGTGGAAGATGCGGGAGTGCTCAAGGAAGCGGCCGACGATGGAGCGGACGCGGATGTTTTCTGAGAGGCCTTTGACGCCGGGGCGAAGGATGGAGAGGCCGCGGACAATCATGTCGACCTCAACTCCGGCCTGCGAGGCCTGGTAGAGCGCCTCAATCACCGAAGGCTCGAGGAGGGCGTTCATCTTGGCGACGATGTGCGCGGGACGGCCGGCCTGGGCGTGTTCCTGCTCGCGGCGGATGAGGCCGAGGAAGCTTTCGGCCATGGTGAGCGGGGCGACGAGGAGCGGACGGTAGTCGTCGATCTCGGCGTGGGCGGTGAGGTAGTTGAAGACCATGTGGACGCGCTCGGTGATCTGCGGATCGCATGTGAGCAGGCTGAGGTCGGTGTAGAAGCGGGCGGTGACCGGGTTGTAGTTGCCGGTGCCGAGATGGCAGTAGCGGCGGGTGACGCCGTCTTCGTCGCGGCGGACGAGCATGGCCAGCTTGCAGTGGGTCTTGAGACCGACGACACCGTGGAAGACCTGCACGCCGGCATCTTCCATGTCGCGTGCCCAGCGGATGTTGGAGGCTTCATCGAAGCGGGCCATGAGTTCGACCACGACGGTGGCTTCCTTGGTAGCTGCCGCCTCAGTGAGCGCAGCGAACATGGGCGAGTCCTGGCTGGTGCGGTAGAGCGTCTGCTTCATGCTGACGACGGCGGGGTCCTGCGCGCCCTTCTGGATGAAATCGACGATGGGCTCGTAGGAGTCGTAGGGGTGGTGAAGAAGCACGTCGTGATGGCGCAATTCGTCAAAGATGTCCGCGGATTTGCGGCTGAGATGGAGCGGCCTGGGCGTAAAGGACGGGAATTTCAGGTCGGGACGCTTGATGTCGCCATAAAAGAACATGAGGCGAGAAAGGTTGACCGGGCCGTCCGTGAGAAACACCTGGCTCTCTTCAAGCTCGAAATTGATGCGCAGGCGCTCGACAATTTCAGGGTCGGCTCCGGATTCGATTTCGAGACGAACGGCGTCACCCTTCCGGCGGTTGTGGAGCTCGACGCGAATGGTTTCAAGGAGGGAGCGGGCTTCTTCCTCTTCGAAGTAGAGGTTGGAATTGCGGGTGACGCGGAAGGCGGCGTGGGCCAGCACTTCATAGCCGCGGTACATGCCGGAAAGATTTTGAGCGATGAGGTCCTGAAGCAGCAGGTAGTCGAATGCGCCGTCTTCGCCGGGGAGGCGGACGAAGCGGGGAAGGGCGCGGGGGACGGTGACTACGCCGAGGACCTGCGGGCCGGAGCTGCGGCGCTTGGCGCGAAGCAAAAGCGCGAGGCAGAGAGCCTTGTTCAGGACGCGGGGAAAGGGATGTGCGGGGTCGATTGAGATGGGTGTGAGAAGCGGATCGACTTCGCGCTGAAAGTAATTCTGGGCAAAGACGCGGGCTTCCTCGCTGAGCTCTTTCCATATGAGAAGGCGGATGCGCTGCTTGCGGAGTTCAGGGACGAGCTGCGCGTTCCAGCAGCGGTACTGGGCGGCAAGGAAGTCGTGGATGTCCTGGGTCAGGACGGAGAGCGACTCGTCGGGGCGTAAGCCATCGTAGCCGGGCTCGCGGTAGCCGTCTTCAATGCGTTGCATGAGACCGGCCTGGCGGACTTCAACGTATTCGTCAAGGTTGTTGCCGGTGATGGCGAGGAACTTGACGCGTTCGAGGAGCGGGTTGGCGGAGTCTTCGGCTTCTTCAAGGACGCGGCGATTGAACTGCATCCAGGAGTGGTCGCGGCCGTTGAAAAGCTTTTGTTTGTTAGAGGTTCGGGGCATGCAAGTCCATTTCGTGCCGTGTTGGCAAGTCTACAGCGTTTTCCCCTGATGCGGCATCTCGAATCCGATGTGGAAAGAAAATGCCCTAGCAATACATACAGGATGCAGGGAGCAAACAGTGTTAAAGCAAAGCGAAAACCACTGCTTGCCATTGCATGGAGCGGACGCTCGCGGGAGGCTCGCATGGGCTTGTTGCTGTTGCGCCAGAAAGAAGGCGCAACGGGCGCATGGTCCAGCGGGAGGTTCGCACGGGGTCCATGTTTCCCACCCATTGCATGGAAGCATTGCATGCAGCCGGCGCTTGCCATTGCATGGAGCGGACGCTCGCGGGAGGCTCGCATGAGATTGTTGCTGTTGAGCCAGAAAGAAGGCGCAACGTGCGCACGGCCAGCGAGAGGCTCGCACGGGGTTGATGTTTCCCACTCACTCCGCAAAAGGGCCGAATGGAGGAGGAACCGGTCGGTCAGCGGAGGGGAGACTTCGTCAACAGGTTTCGAAGATTCGCAAACGTGGTTGCCCAGACTTTGACGGGAACCTCGTATCCCTTGAGTTGAACCCTCTTCTCTTCAAAGAACCGCTCCGGGCGGTCGCCGCATTGCCGCAGGTAATCCATCGTCTCCCGGCCGATCACCAGGTCAAACGCGATATCCCTCGTCGCCGACTCGTATCGGAATGCCGCATTGACCGTATCGCCCAGGGCGGTGTAGTCGGAGCTGTGTTCGCTGCCTGCGTTTCCGATGGAGGCCGGCCCGGTGTTGATTCCGGCTCCCACCCCAATTGGGAGGGGCAGTTGAAATTGCTGCTGCAGGGCGTCGGTCACCTGGGTCAATTCCCCAAGGGCGTGGAGGATCGAGAGAAGCTGGGATCCTTCGCAGTTCTGGGTGTGAACCCAGACCGACATCAGCGCGTCGCCAATGTATTTCTGGCCCCAACTGCCTCGCCTGCGCATAATTTCCCCGCCGCTGCGAAAAAGCGTTCCCATCACCTGGCTCAGAAGTTGCGGATCGATGGCCTGTGCGATTTTCGTGAAGCCTCGGACATCTACCACGAGAACGGTGGTCATTTGCTGTATGAAAAGGGCAGCCGTAGCCTGGGTGATCGCATCCGGCGCGGCGTACTCCCGCCTTTCGACCGTTGCCGGACGGTGAAAGCTGACGCAAAAGTCCCCAAGCGATATCCTGTCGCCGTCGTTTAACGGCACTGGAATCGTGACGCGGGCTCCATTCAGAAATGTGCCGTTGCGGCTGCCCAGGTCGAACAGGTAATACTCGCCATTCTCCATGCGCTGCACGAGCGCGTGCTGGCGCGACACCAATTCGCTGGGTAGCCTGATTTGGCTGTCGATGGCACGACCCAGTCTCCACGCGTTGCCGTTTTCGAGAGGGATATCCTGTTCGCCTTCGCTCTGCGGGATGGTCAGGTATCCGACGTTGGCCGTCATCTTCCCCCTGCTCGTGCAACTCGCGGTTTTCGGTCCATCATACAAGGCGGAGCGCGCGCCGCGGCAATCGCAATTCAAAATGGGTTCATAAGCCGGGAGTATAAAGCGACCGGCGGCAGTTGATGAATGTCAGATTGGGCGGCGTTGATGAAGCGAGGCTTCTCAAGCACACCTCGAGTTGGAGGAGAGTCGCGCTTTGACAAATGAGAGGTGATCGAGAAACAGCTCAAATCCCAATTTAAAAGCCGTATCGTGCAATATTGAGCTGCGCTACGCGTCTGTTGATGCAGGATGGTTAATTTACGCCGCTAGTCTCAGGCCGCGTTGACTCTCAGAGCCGACAGGTTGAGGATAAGAATTGGGACTTCACCCCCACCCAAAAAGAGGAGCCCTGTATGACCGAAGAAACTGGTACAGCCATCGCGAGTCTGATTCCTCCCCAGCCGATTCCGTCCGGTGCTCGCGCGTTTAACGACCGGGTGCATGGGTTGCTGGATGGGCAGCCCAAAGATGATGCGACGGTTGCAAAGGCGCTGGAGGGCATGGACGAGATGCTTGACCTGATCGCCGCGGGACTCTACAGCATGGCCTCGATGCTGGTGGGCGAGGGCGAGGACAGCGTGCGCCTGGTGGAGACGGCGATTGCCAATGCTGAGATTTCCGCGTGTCACGACCCGCTGGAGGGCCGGAAGAACAGCCGGCGGGCACTCTGCTCGGCTGCGTTGAGGCTGCTGGCGGAGCGGGACGCGGAGAGCCTGGCTGCGCCGGAAGGCATGGAGACTTCGACCACCTGCATTGAGGACGATGACCTGGACGCGGCCGGAGTTTCAAAGGCCGAGCTGGAGCAGATGTTTGCGGGGCCCGACCGCAAACGGGTGCGGAACTGGCTTGCGAGCCTCCCGGTGGCGCTGCGCACGATTTTTGTGCTGCGGGCGGTCGCTGGATTCACCACGGCGGAGACGGCCGGGCTGTTGGCCGAATTTGGCGGCCCGAAGGCGGTCGGATGGACGCCGGATGCGGTGCGGGACTTCTTCCGCCAGGGGCTGTGCTCGCTAGCGTCACAGCTGCTGAAGGCAGCTTCCAGCTTGTAGCTTTCGCCGCATCCCCAGGACGCGAGAGCTTCACGGGAGGCTTTCCCAGGGTTTTGCTTCGCTCCACCCTGGGCTATTCTCCTCCTGTCCCTCCGGGACACGCACCTGCGGTGCGGCGTGCGCTGGCACCTGCTGGTGCGGCAAACGCTCGTTATGCTCCCGCAGAGGGTTTGCACCCTCCCACCCATTCCTCGGAAAGAAGCGGAATGGATGGGGCGCCATTGCATGGAGCAGACGCTCGCTTTTCGCTCGCAGGAGCTCTGGTCGCTTTCCCACTCTGGATCGCAGAACCAGAACAAGACTGGTGGGTGTGCTGCGGGGCACCATTGGACGGGTGCGATCTCCGATACACTACTTTTAGAACCCAGAGGCATTTGCTTCGCATCTCTTAGGGGCAACCATTTTGGGGCATTTGTGCGTCGCAGTGAGTGGAAGACCCTTGATTTTGCCAGAACATACGATAAGACACATGATTTTTGCCAAAGCAGGCGGATGCCTCTTCGGGCTCGCAGTTTTGTCTGCGGGCGGCGGGTTGGCGCTGGGGCAGACGATCCCGAATCAGACGACGCCCACGGCCTCCAGTTTCCAGGGAAGCGTGACGACCGCTGAGGCGACCGGGCAGACGATTGACCTGTCGCTGGATGAAGCGATTCAGCGCGGGCTGCGCGCCAACCTGGGCGTGATTCTAAGCGGGACGCAGACGGCGTCGGCGCGCGGCGAGCGGCTGAGCGAATTGCAGTCGCTGCTGCCGTCGGTGGACGGGAGCGGCAAGGAATCTGTGCAGCAGGTGGACCTGCCGGCCGAGGGACTGCGGATCACGGGCTTTCCGACGATTATCGGGCCGTTCAGCTACACGGATGTGCGGGCAACGCTGAACTGGAGCCTGGTGGATGTGCAGTCGCTGCGCAACTACCTGGCGGCGCGGCACAACTTTGCGGCGGCACAGTTGTCGGCCGAAGATGCTCGGGACATGGTGGTGCTGACGGTGGGCAATGCGTACCTGCTGGTGGTGGCGGATGAGACCGAGGTTGCGAGCGTGGACGCGCAGGTAAAGACATCGAAGGTTTCGCTGGACCAGGCCGTTGCGAATCACCAGGCGGGGACGGCGCCGCTGTTGGACGAGTTGCGAGCGAAGGTGGATTACCAGTCGCTGCTGCAGCAGCTAATTGCGGCAAAAAACTCACTGGAGAAGGACAGGCTGGCGCTGGCGCGGACGATCGGATTGCCGCTGGCACAGAGCTTCAATTTGATCGACAGGGTTCCCTACGCCGAGTTTGACCAGCTGGATGTGGATGCGACGATTCGCCAGGCGCACGCCAACCGCAAGGACCTGGCGGCAATGGTGGAGCAGGTGAAGGCCTACGAGCAACTGCGCAAGGGAGCAACGGCCGACCGGCTGCCAACGTTGAAGTTCAACGGCGACTACGGCGACATTGGGACCACGCTGAGCCACTCGCATGGCACGGGCGATGCGACGGGCACAGTGAGCGTTCCGCTGTTCAAGGAGTTCGAGTTTCGCGGCGAGGCGCAGATTGCGCAGTCGGAACTGGACACGGAGAAGGCGAAGCTGAGCGACAAGAACGCGCAGGTGGACGCGGATGTACGGGATGCGCTGCTGGATATCGCGTCGTCGCAGAAGCAGGTTGAAGTAGCAAAGTCAAACGTTGAGCTGGCGAATGAGGCCCTCAGCGAGGCGCAGCAGCGGTATGCAAACGGGGTAAGCGATAACCTGGCAGTGAGCCAGGCGCAGCAGAGCGTGGCGCAGGCAAACGATCAGTATGTGTCCAGCCTCTACCGGCATAATGTTGCCAAGCTGAGCCTGGCACGGGCCCTGGGAGCAGGGCAAAGCTACAAGAACTATTTGGGAGGAAAGTAAACGTGGCGGATTCAACACCAACACCGAGCCAGCCGGCACCGGCAGAAACCGAGATCGAACAGCCGAAGAAGAGCCGCAGGGGGATTGTCCTGGTAGTGATTGCGCTGCTTGTGGTGGGCGCAGCGGGCATCTGGTGGCACTCGACTTATAGCGAAGATACAGACGACGCGCAGGTAGAAGGCCACCTGATCCAGATCAGCTCGCGTATCAACGGGCAGGTGCTGAAGGTGGACGTGGAAGAGAACCAGGTGGTGAAGGCGGGCGACCTGATTGCCGAGCTTGACCCGAAGGACTTCGACGTCGCCGTGGAAAACGCGGAGGCGGCACTGGCCAGCGCGCGCGCCAATGCCGCGGCAGCCAACGTGAACGTGCCGATCACCAGCATTAACACCGGCAGCAACCTGAAGTCGGCGGGATCGGACGTAAGCGGGACGCAAGCCGGCGTGGCGCAGGCGCAGAGGCAGTTGGAGGCCGCGCACGCCAAGGTCGCGCAGGCACAGGCCAACTACGTGAAGGCACAGGCCGATCTGGATCGCTACAAGCCGCTGGTGGAGAAGGACGTGATCAGCAAGCAGCAGTTTGATGCTGCGGTGGCCGCAGCCGATGCGGACAAGGCGGCCGTGGCCGACGCGCGCGCGACCGAACTGGCGGCCAGCGATGCGGTAAGAATTGCTCGCGAGAAAGAGTCGCAGGCCCAGGACCAGTTGAAATATGCCGAGACCGGGCCGCAACAGGTGGCGGCGCAGACCGCACGCGCCAGGCAGGCCGAGGCGCAGGTGGAAGAGGCGCAGGCGCAGCTTGACCAGGCGGAACTGAACCTGAGCTACACCAGGATCATTGCGCCGGAAGCGGGCATCATTACCCGCAAGAGCGTGGAGATCAACCAGAACGTGAGCGTGGGGCAGAACCTGCTGACACTGGTTTCGCTGGACAATTTGTGGATCACAGCTGACTTCAAGGAGACTCAGCTAAGGCACATGTCTGCCGGCCAGCCGGTGGAGATTGCCGTGGATGCGACGGGCAAGAAGTATCACGGCAGAGTGACGCAGATTGGCGGCGCAACAGGGTCGGTACTTTCGCTGTTCCCGCCGGAAAACGCGACGGGAAACTATGTGAAGGTGGTGCAGCGCGTTCCGGTGCGCATCGACTTTACCGATATCAAGAATGAGGATCCGAATCACCTGCTGCGGCCGGGGCTTAGCGTGGAGCCTACGGTGAGGGTGAAACCGTAAAAGCAGTGAACGGTGAACAGTGGACAGTGAACAGGAAAAGCCCCTGGCCTCAATTGACGAGGCTGGGGGCTTTTGATTTTTGGAGGCAGGTGAATCAGGGAGCACTGCCTATTGGCTGAATCAGGGATGGGTCCTTGCTTTGCGTTTGGCTGCGCGGCGGCAGATGAACCGGATCAAAGCGAATATCAGGGCGATGAGCAGAATGATGGCGGCGAGGGCAAAAACTATGAGGATGCGCATGGAATTCATCATGATGAATTTGCCGCGCACGGTGTAGAAGCCGTTGAAGCTTTGGATTGCGGCGGGCAGCGCGAGGAGATCGTCCTTGCTCATCGGGAGCGCGTGCTCGTTGGGATGATATTGCGACTCCCAGGGGAAGGTTTCTCCGGCGGCGTCGAGTTCGATATGGCCGCCGAGCACATAACTTACTGGGCGATCTTTGACGAACGCAGCGGCTCGGTAGGCGCTGGCGAGGTCTGCCGCGGTGTCGTCAATGAGCAGACGAGCGGGCATGAGGAAGTCGCCGGAAAAGAACAGCGTAGTGTTGCGATCGTAAAACGAGACTTCTGTTTCGTTGTGGCCGGGGGTGGGAATCACATCGACTATGCGATTGCCGAGGTCGATATGTGCGAGACCGTTGGGCCAGTCAGTGAAGTGGTAGAAGCGGCGGACGCTGTCGAGATCGAAGCCGACGACCTGGACGTTGGGAAGCTGCGCGAATTGCGGGTCGCCGGCGCGATGGTCGAGATGGCGATGGGTGTGGGCGACGAGGAGCGGGAGCTTAGTTGCGTTGTGGCCGGGCAGCGAATCGCCGGGAAGCAGGTTCATGACGGTTTTTTGCGAGTGGCATTCGATTTGGATCGGCGACGTCGCCCGTATCAATGAGCAGGGCGCGCGACGAACCGATCAGCAGATACATGAATGGCGCTTCAAATGTGGAGCAGAGACTTTCGCGCAGGATGAAGGTCTGCGGGTTATAGGCAGGGACTTCAAGCGGAGGCTGCGGGTTAGCCTTGCAGTCCTTCGCGCCTGGCTGCCATTGGATGTTCAACGGAGCCGGCGCGGGTTGTGAGAATGCGGGCAACGATGCCAGAGCTAGAGCGCCCAGGGCCAGAGATAAAGCGCCCAAGGCAAGAGCGGGGCGATATGAGAACCTCGACGATGCGAATAGACGGATTTTGATCACGGCTGGCTGCTTAAGACGGGGCTATTGGGGCGGAGGAGCGGGTTGGGCCGCAGTCGCCGGCGAGGGCTTCGGCCTGGTTGCGGAAGCGGGATCAGGAGCAACTTCAGAATTAGACCCGGATGCGGTTGTAGTTGCGGGACGGGGACGATGAACGGGCGGGGTGGCAGGGGAATTCAGAGCTGTGAGTCGCGCGGCCCACGTGCATCCGAATTCTTCGCCCAGCGAGCAGGACTTGCTGTATAAGAGCGTGGCCTGGGCGTCGTCTTTGGTTACGTCATTGCCATTGTGATAAATCTCGGCGAGGACGTCGCAACTCTCGTAGTCACTTTGATCGCAGCCCTTTTTCAGGAGGGGCAGAGCGCGCGGTTTGTCCACGGGAATGCCTTTTCCGAAGAGGTACTTGTAGCCGAGTTTGCGGCATGCGAGCGGGAAGCGGGCATCGCAGGCCTTGGCGTAGTAGATCACCGCCTTGGCGTCCCCATCTTTCACGGTGTTGGTTTGCTCGTACCAGGCGGCCAGCTGGGTGCAGACCTTGGCATCGCCCGCGGTGCAGCCTTTTGAGAGATTTTGGGGGGGCGCTTTGGGGTCGGTGTAAGTGAGGCGCCACCCGGCAAAGCCCACAACCGAGAGCAGGACCAGGGCGGCAAGGGCTTTCCACACCGGGTGCGTAAATCTATCTGTCGTCGTTCCATCGGGCGTGGCGTGCTTTCCGAGCCGATCGGGTTGCCCCACAGAATTTGCGTCTGGCAAAGGCGCTTGAACTTCGCCCGCGTTCCCGGTGACCACGGCGAAGGGTGCTTTCAATCCACCTGCAGTTGCAGCCATGCTCTCCGGCACGACTGGATTTCTCGCGGCGGTATCCTTGTCTTTTCCCTGGGTCGAGCCGCCGAACCGGCGTCCGAGTCTGGCACTGCCCCCCGGAAATGCCCCAGTGCTGCCGATACCGCTTGCGCTGCTGAATATCCGGAGGAGTTCATCGAGCTCTTTTCTCTCGTCACTGATCTCTGCTCTTCTATCAGCGCCGGGGACTGCGATCTCCGGCCTGGTGGACGGTTCTGTTCCCTGGCCAGCAGCGGTACTCCTGTCAGCACTGGCGTTGAAGCCAGGCGTTTGGAAAGGCTGCTCCTGGGCTCTTTCTATCGAGGGCTTGAGTTTGTCCAGAATCTCTTTAGCGGTCTGCGGCTTGACCGGCTTCCCCGGTGCCTGGGTTGGGCTCCTGCGCTCGTATTGGCTCAGCCAGTCATGGAAATCGGCAGGCTTTTCTGACGCTTCATCAGTGGGGATGGTCTTGTCCGCGCTGGCTGAAACGGCCGGCTCGAGGATTCCTGTGGGTTCTTTCCCGGCGGTTTCGGCAGCGACTTGAGGTCTGAGGATACGGGGCGGCTCGGGAACGATCAGGCGTTCTTCCTCAGGCGCTGGCGCAGGGAAAACTGGAGCGGGGATGACTGCTGGAGTTACAACGGGTGCGAATTCTTCATCAGCGGTCGCAATTGCTTCCACGGCGGCAAGGGTAGTTGGCTGTTCTGAAATGCTGACGGGTTCTTCCGCGATGGGCGCGCTTATTTCCGCGTTAGTGTCTGTGGTTGGTTCTAAGTTGGTTTCCGCCTTCAGGTCTACGCTTGTGTCCGGGAAGACGGGGGGGATGATGGGGGGGATGGGCGGATCTGCAACGGGACTGGGCGCTTCAGGGCTGGTCGTAACGGGGCTGGTTGTAACGGGGCTCGCCGCAACAGGACTAGCAGCGGCGGGAGTGGCTAAAGGAAGGGTGGCTTCGGGGATCGGGGTGGATTGGACTTCCTTTTCGACCACGTTGGCGGGAGCAGGCTGGGGAATGGGAATACCGAATTGCACCGCGTTAAGGAACTGGAGGAGTTCAGTGGCGCTCCTGGGGCGTCCTTCGCGGTCCTTGGCGAGGAGACTGAGGACCAACTGGTCCAGACCTTGCCACTGGGCGAGATCGGGGCGCAAGGAACTGGGCGGAAGAGGCTGTGCTTTGAGATGCTGCATGGCCCAGCCCTCGTAGTCAGCAGCGTTGAATGCAGTCTGCCCGGTGAGCATCTCATAGAGGATTCCGCCGAGGGCATAGAGATCGGTGCGGCCGTCGAGCTCGGCGGGTTCCGTGCCGTACCATTGCTCGGGCGCGGCGTAGGTTGGGGTGAGGGCTGTTTGGACGGCGGAGCGGAGAGAGGCGCTGTGTTCCTTGATGGCTACGACGGCGAAGCCGGCAATTTTGGGAACCGAAGAATTGCCTTCACGGGCGATGAGGATGTTTTTGGGCTTGAGGTCGCGATGGACCAACCCGGAGGCGTGCGCAGCGGCCAACCCTTCAGTGATGGAGCGGGTGATGGCGAAGGCCAGGTCCACGTCGAATGGGCCGGGGGCTATCTCGAGAAGGAAACGCAAGTCAGGCCCGTCGACGTATTCCATGACGATGAAGGGAGTCTCGTCCTCGGCGCGTTGCAGGTCGCCTGAGTTGACGATGTTCTTGTTGCGGACCTGGCGAAGGGCGTTCAAATCACGGCGGAAACGAGCGATGAGGGCTTCATTGCGGCCAACTTCCGGAGGCAGAATCTTAAGGGCGCAGTACTCGTCGAGGAAGACATGGTCGGCCAGGTAGACAGAGCCGGTGCTGCCCTCGCCCAGCTTGCGGACGATGCAGTAGGTTTTTCGGAACAACACGCCGGGTTTGAGATCGTCGATCATGTTGAGTTGGCCGCCGTGGACAGGACAGGTTTAAGTGTGATCGGGATAGCCCTTGGTGCGGAGCAGAAACTGTTCCCGTAATCACTTTGACTGGACTCGAGTTACGAACATTGTGGCAGCACGGTCGTGGGAGTGCAAGGAAAATGGCACGAATGAGGAGGGCTGGAAACTAGATGGTAAGAGCCGGGGAGCATCAACGTATAGACTTGTTGCAACACTGCGATGAAAGATTCCATACACGTTTCGAAAGAGAATTACCTGAAGGCGATTCTGGAGGCTGAGGCCGAGGGGCGCGAGGTGATTCCGGCGCTGCTGGCGCACTGGCTTGAGGTGTCGGCGCCAGCGGTGACCATGGCGCTGAAGCGGCTGAGGCGCGACGGCTACGTAGAGGTGGGCGCGGACGGGATTGTGCGGCTGACGGCGGAGGGCCGCGAGACGGCTTACCGGACAGCGCTGCGGCATCACCTGATTGAGCGCATGCTGAGCGAAGTGTTCGGGATGGAGTGGTACGAGATTCACGAAGAGGCGGAGCGGCTGGAGCATGCGGTTTCGCCGGCCTTCGAGGCCAAGCTGAGGGAAAAGCTGGGCGAGGGCGGGGCATGTCCGCATGGGAACGCGGTGCTGCCGGAGAGCCCGGCGGAACGGAAGCGGCGCGGCGAGGTTCCGCTGTCAGAGGCGCGCGAGGGACAGAGCTACACGGTGACGAGTTTGCATGAGCGTGATCCAAAGTTGCTGCTGTTTCTGCACCGGACGGGGATTGGACCCAGCCAGAGGCTGAAGGTCGTTAGCCAGAATTACGACCAGACGGTTTCAATTGAGCTGGATGGGGGAAATCCGGCGCAGAGTTCGATTCTGGGACGGCCGGCGGCAGAGGCGGTTTGGCTCAGGCCGGAGAGTGCGTAAGTGGGGGGCGGTTGAGTGTTCGCGAGAGGGCAACGGACGAGGGGCGCGTAAATTGCTTAGGACCGGTCTTCTCAGCGAGCCGGTCCCCACGGTGCGTATTCTTTGTAGTTGGTTATCGCTAAACTCATTTCTGGATTCGCTCTTGAGGTCAGGCTGACAACCATGGATTTCTCGTTTACGCGCAAGACGGGAAAGTCGTTCTGCCCCTCCCATTTGAACTCCTTCAACGCGTGCGGCATGCCATCGGGCTGACTGACTTGTTCAACGGGAGTGATCCTGATTGGCTGGTCAGCTTCGAGACCGATTTCACCAGGCGTGGCTCCGTCGGCAAGAAAATAGACATTCACAAGCCCGTTCCTGGCATTGCCGCTTGATGCGAGGTTGACGACGCCGGTCATGAACCACGCGAAGTCCAGATCGTAGAACTCGGCCATGAACACGTAGGGCGCCTCGGCAGCAATTGAGATGGACGACTTCTTGCCATGTGGCGATTCACCAGTGCAGGACAGTTCATTGGTCTTGTACTGGCAGGAAATGCTCAGGCCTCGACTTGACGAGTTGCTCTGTGTCTGGGGACGGATGCCAACGCTTTTTGTAAACCCGGTCGGCATCAGTTGCGCGTCAAATTGGAAGATCTGGACGGACGATGCATCTTTAAGGCTCGTATCGACGACTTCATATCCTCCATCGCTCAAGCGCCAAAGTTTCCAATGCGAGAGCGGATGGACTCCCTGCTTTGTTTGAGCAACGGAATCTCCTTCCGCGACAAGGATTCGGTCGGGTGCGCGCGCCGTCTGTCCAAGCGACGAAGCGACGCAAGAGAGGGCGATCAAGATTGAGATGGTCAGGATTGACGTGGTCGGGATTGAGGTGGTCGGGAGGCTCCGTGTTTTCTGCATTTGCGCTCCTTTAGGGCGGGTTACGATTCAGCCGGTCAACGAAAGCTGAAGCAATTGAATCCCTGCGAGAGTTCGCAGGCTTTCGCGGCGTTCAACTCTCTCTTTGCACTGTTTCGCATTTGGTGTCTAAGGTGGGGCGTGGCTGTGACACTCATGAGTGTGTCCTACCAACGTTGGACGCCGACCATTATTGAGGCTGTCCGTATCTTTCGCGATACACGTGTATTGGTGCACGACTGGCGCCAATCCTTCTTTGCAGGCTCTCAAAATCTCGGGCACTTTTTCTCGAAGAGTTTGGCCGTGCTTTTGAGAGACTAAATCAGACTACGGGGCGGTCTGCTGGAGGGGATGAAATGAGAGTTCGTAGTTTCGCAATGGCGATTGGCCTGGTGGGCGCGTTCCTGATGCGCGTGCCCGGTCAAGCCTCCGCGCAGATGGTGAAGACTCAGCCGGGCTTCTATCGCATGATGCTGGGCGACTTTGAGATCACCGCGCTGAACGACGGAGTCGTCGCATATCCGACGGCGAAGGTATTGCCTACTGCGACGCCCGAACAAATCAAAGAAGGTCTCGCCGAGAGCGGTCTCACGGACCCGGTGGGGATGTCCTATAACGCCTTCTTGATCAACACGGGGAGCAAGTTGATTTTGATCGACACCGGAACAGGCGGGAAATTGCAGGACTCGCCTCTGTTTCGCGGGACGGGCCGGCTGATGGCCAATCTTCGTGCCGCCGGATATCAGCCCGAACAGGTCGGCGAAATTTACATCACGCACTTTGGACCCGATCACGCAGGCGGGCTGACGATTGGAACTGAGCGAGCGTTTCCCAACGCAATCCTGCGCGTGCCAAAAGCGGAGATGGATATTATTCTTCAGCCGGACAAGGCACCACACTGGACGAAGGTTTGGATTCCGTTCTGGACAAGCTTGATTGAGCCCTATCGAAAGGCTGGGAGGTTCTCGATCATTGAGGGCGACGTTACGCTTGCGCCGGGCATTCGAGATCTTGCCACGCCTGGACATTCTCCAGGACATACCTCCTACATTGTCGAAAGCAAGGGCCGAAAGCTCATTGTGCTGGGGGACCTGGTGCTTCTGGGCGCTTTGCAGTTTGCGCAACCGGAGCTGACAAGCGCGTTCGATTCCGATCCGGCCGCGGCAGCCGCTCAGCGCAAGCGCATCCTGGAATTGGCCGCCGAGGAAGACGATTGGGTAGCCGGTGGACATTTGTCCTTCCCGGGAATTGGCCACGTTCGCGCGCGAGACGGACACTACCGCTGGCTGCCGGCGAATTATGAGATCCCACAGTGATCGGTTCCATGATCCCCAAAACAGTGGCCGGGGATTTTGGGAACCTGCACTTCTTCATTTCGCGAGTGAATAATGGCAGGCGAGTTCATGGTAATTTAACGTAATGAAATTTGTTAACTATAATTAACTTTCTGTGGCATACTTGGGTTGAGGGACGCACGCGGTCTCTTCCCCAAGATGCCATGTCGACTCGAACCATCACTTCCGTTGCTTTGCCCGAGCCGTCCCTGCCGGAGGTGCACTCCACCGTGAACATCTCCAGGTCGCCGGTGAGCTGGCGGCGCCTGCTGGGATTTCTGGGGCCGGGGTTTCTGATTTCAGTGGGGTACATGGACCCAGGGAACTGGGCCACCGATATTGCGGGCGGGTCGCAGTTTGGATACACGCTGCTGTCGGTGATCATGATCTCGAACCTGATTGCGATTCTGTTGCAGAGCCTGAGCTTGAAACTGGGCGTGGCGACGGAGCGCGACTTGGCGCAGCTTTGCCGCGAGAGCTATGGGCGGTGGGTCAGTTTCGGATTGTGGGTGGGCGCGGAGATCGCGATTGCCGCATGCGACCTGGCCGAGGTGATCGGGTCGGCGATTGCGCTGAACCTGCTGTTTCACATCCCGCTTTTCTACGGCGTTCTGATTACCGGCTTGGACGTGCTGCTGATTCTGCTGCTGCAACGGTGGGGATTCCGGTACGTGGAAGCGCTGGTGATGGCACTGATCGGGACGATCATTGCCATGTTCGGCGTGCAGTTGATTCTGTCTCGGCCAGAGTACGGGCCGGCCTTGCGCAACCTGTTCATCCCGTCCACTGCGATCATTACGAACCCAACGATGCTGTACATCGCTATCGGCATGCTGGGTGCGACAGTGATGCCGCACAACCTTTATCTGCATTCATCGATTGTGCAGAGCAGGAACTACAAGCGGACGTCAGAGGGCAAGCGCGAAGCCATTTTCATGGCGAATATCGACTCGGCGCTGGCGCTGACGGTGGCGCTGTTTGTGAATGCGGCAATCGTGGTGGTGGCGGCGGCGGTGTTTTATCGCAGCGGGCACTTTGAGGTTGCGGCGATTGAGGACGCGTACAAGCTGCTGAGCCCGCTGGTGGGCGCGGCGGGAGCGAGCACGGTATTCGCAATTGCGCTGCTGGCGAGCGGGCAGAACTCTTCAATTACCGGCACGCTGGCGGGGCAGGTGGTGATGGAGGGGTTCATCCACATCCGTGTGTCGCCTTGGCTGCGGCGGATGATTACGCGCTCACTGGCGATTATTCCCACGATTATCGTGGTGGCGATTACCGGCGAACGAGGCACGGAGAAGCTGCTGCTGTTGAGCCAGGTGATTCTTAGCCTGCAGCTGAGCTTCGCGGTGGTGCCGCTGGTGATGTTCACGAGTAGCCGGAAGAAGATGGGTGAATTTGTGAATCGGGTTTGGCTGCAGGTGTTGTCGTGGTTTGTGGCGGCACTCATTGCGGGGCTGAATGCCTGGTTTCTGGTGCTGATGTTCAAAAACTAACTGCTGGTTCGTTTCCCCACGGAGGTTAGTGATGAGATTCGATCGAACGAGCCGGAACTGCTTCGCCTTTTTGCTTCTGTTAACCATAGTTAATTTGAAGTCAGGCGTGGCGCAAAGCGGCACTTCGAGCGCTATTACGGGGACAGTGCTCGACGCCACAGGCTCTGTTCTGCCTGGCGCAAGCATCATTGCCACGGAGGTCGAGACCAGAGCGGTCCGCACCGTGCAAACCGACCAGGATGGACGTTTTATCTTTTCGCAGGTCAATCCGGGGACCTATACCGTCACGGTGCGCGCAATGGGATTTGCGGAGCAGACGTCGCAGCCCATCGCCGTCCAAGTGAGCCGCACGGCTTCGCTTACCTTCAATCTTTCCGTCTCCACGACATCGCAAACGGTCGAAGTCACCGCCCAGCAGACGTTGCTCGCCCTTGAAAATCCCAACACCACCACAACCATTGAAGCCAAGACAATCGTTAACTTGCCGAATGCAGGCTCGGACCTCACCTTCGTCGCCCAATTCGCTCCTGGAGCGCTGATGAATACTGCCGGATCTTCAAACGACAACAAGAGCGCGGGAGGCTATGGCAACGTCGAATACAACGGCCTTCCCGCTACCTCGAACGGCTATATTCTCGACGGTTTCGATTCGAACGACCCGTGGCTTGGCCTGAACATCGGCCTCTCCACCAACCTGGTGATCGGTCTCGATGCTGTCGATCAAGCGACGGTCAACACCAACTCATACTCTGTCGATCAGGGCAGGTACGGCGCGTCGCAGGTAAACTATTTCACCAAATCCGGCAGCAACCGATTTCATGGCGACTTCTACGAGTTATGGGATGGCTCGCTCTTCAGCGCGGAGGATTATTTTCTCCACGCCAACGACACGCCGGGCAACATCACCCCGAAGCCGCGTTCCAATGTGAATCACTTCGGCGGAGCCGTGGGCGGACCCATTCGAAAAAATAAACTCTTCTTCTTTACAGCGTATGAGGGCGTGCGGATTGCGCTTCCTATCGTGAGCCAGGCGTTGGTGCCATCGCCCGCCTACCAGCAGTATGTGCTCAGCCAACTCCCGATCGGAGGAAGGGATCCTATTACGGGAACCACTCTGCCTGCCGAGCCTGCCGAGGTGCCCTTCTACGAGTCGATGTTCGCCCTCTATTCGAAGACTGCGGGAACTCCCATCCCTGTCGATTCATGCCCTCTTGCCGAAGGCCTGGGCTGCGCCAACCGGCGCGAGGAGTCGCTGCAAAACAGCGACCACGAAAACCTGGTGGTGGTCAAGATCGACGAAACCATCAACAGCGCCAACAGCGTCTGGTACCGCTTTCAATCGGATACCGGCCTCCAGGCAGCCTACACCGATCCGATCAACGCAATCTTCAACTCGTATTCTCCGCAGCCGCAGCGCACGCTGGTGGCCGGCTATACCCACATCTTCGGCCCCAATCTCGTCAACCAGTTCAATCCCGGCGCAAGCTGGTACGGCAGCATCTTTGAGCCGAACAACTTCTCCCAGGTTCTTCAGACCTTTCCGATCATGCTCGCCGCGGGCAGCAATCAAGCTCCTTTTACCGCCATCGGCGGCAATGAAAATACCGTTCCACAGGGCCGCGAGGTCACGCAATGGCAGATCAACGACAATCTTGACTGGATCCGCGGCAAGCAGGAGTACCGCTTTGGCATCAATACGCGCCGCATTGACGTGAGCGACTACGATCTGGGCGAGGGTAGCGTGCCCACGGCGATCTACAATGACCTGGCCGAGTTCACCTATGGCGCGGCCTACACAGAGAGCCGAACCTTCCCCATCTCGTTCAAAGAGCGAATCGCTTTGGGCAATATCGACCTCTACGCGATGGACACCTATAAGCCCACTCCCAAAGCGACGCTGATCGCAGGCGTGAGAACGACATGGAATACCGATCCTGTGAATAAGCAAAACCTTTTCGCGCGCCCCGCCGGATCGTTCCTTGATCTTTCGCATGACATCAGCCAGCCGCTCAACCAGGCCATTGAGACCGGGGTGAGCGCACTGTTTCCCGCGACGCCCCTGCTTGTCTGGCAACCGCGCGCCTCGCTTGCTTACCAGGTCAGAATGGGAACCGTCGTCCATCTCGGCTTCGGCGTTTTCAGCGACATCATTCCAGCCCAGATTGCCGATCTCGCGGCCGCCAACCCTCCCTACGCGGCCACCTTTGTTGGCGGCATCGGCGGCCAGGTCGGAGGTCTTGCGATTGCTCCCGGCGTGCCAAACAGCGCGGCCAACGCAGCCGTTGCTGCCAACGGCCGGTTTCAATCACTCTTTAAAGCCGGGTCGTCGTCCTGCGCCGGATTCGTTTCTGGCAACCCGACTTGCCCTCTGGCGGTGAGCCTAAATACATTTCCTACCGGCACGCTCAAGACGCCGTACTACTATCAATACAATTTTGGCATTGAGCAAAAGCTAAATGCGCATGGGGCCGTCCGCATGAGTTATGTCGGCACCCGTGGTCTGCATGAGCCGTTTCAGGTGGGCCTGAACGGCTACCAGACCGTCTGCCCTGGATGTTTTGCGCCCTACCCCTACACGCAACCCCTCGACCAGCGCTTTGGCAGCGTCAACGAATTTCGCACTGACGCCAGCAGCAATTACAACGGCCTGCAGACCAGCCTCACCGAGGAACTCCACTCCCTCAGCCTCAACGTAAACTACACTTTCAGTCATTGCCTGGACGAAATCTCTAACGGTGGGTTGCTCCCATTTTCATCGCAGGGCATTCTTACCCCGCTGCCCGGCGAGCTGAGCCGGAATTACAGCAGCTGCGACTACGATGTGCGCCACAACTTGTCTGCCTACGGGATCTATCAGATTCCCTTTGCGTCCAAGAATGTCGTGATGCGCGCTCTCTTCAAGAACTGGTCAATTTCTGAGACGGCCTTTCTGCACAGTGGCCTTCCGTTCAGCGTCCTCAGCCAACCTTACACGGCCAACGGCAACGGCGTCTTTCAGGCCAATGGACCGCAGTTTGCGAGCCGTGTTCCTGGGCAGCCGCTCTACGAGAAAACCCCGGTCACGGGAGTTACGGTCGCAGGGACCAGGCAATGGCTTAACCCCAGCGCATTTGTGTCTGTCGTCGATCCAACCACAGGCGATTGCACTGGCGTCACTTCCGGTGTGGCCGACACGCCTGCCAACTGCCAGTTCGGCGACGCCGGCCGCAACAGCGTGCGTGGCCCGCACTTCACCTGGTCCGACATCTACATCACACGCCGTTTTCACGTCTGGGAACAAGCAACGCTGCGCTTCGACGTGCAGATGTTCAACGCCTTCAACCATCCTGACTTTGCGTTGCCAAGCAGCGTGGAAGCGGGCGTCCCTGGCGAATACATTCCGCCCCAATTTGGAACACTGCAGAGCACAATCTCTCCGCCGACGGGGCTGCTGGGAGTTGGGTTGGGCGGGGATAGTTCGCCACGGATGATTGCGTTTCAGGCAAGGGTCGAGTTCTGACATCCGCTCTGGCGTTTTCGGAATTGCCGCAGACCGGGAGGACACAATCGAGCGGCCTTTTTCTCAAGAAAAAGCCACTCTTCGATGCGCTCGCAAAGACTACGTTGATTCCGAAAATGCTCTAGGATGGATGCCATGAAGGTTCTATCCGCTGCGGAGATGCAAGCTTGCGACCGGGCGACGAGTGAGCGCTACGGCGTGCCGTCCATTGAGCTGATGCGGACGGCGGCGGGGGCAGTTGCGGGGCTGGCGCGGGAGCTGTACCCGCACACGAAGCGGGTGACGGTGTTGTGCGGCAGGGGCAACAACGGCGGCGACGGGATGATGGCGGCGCGGCTGCTGGCGGATGCGGGGCTGGAAGTGACGACGCTGCTGCTGGGCGATCCGGCAAAGCTTGTGGGCGACGCGGCGGTGGCATGGGGCGAGTTGACCAATGGGGCGCACAGATTTGTGCATGTTGTCGCGACAGCGGAGGATTTGTCTGCGCTTGATGGTGCGCTCGATACGGATTTGATTGTGGATGCGGTGGTGGGGACAGGGTTCAAGGCGCCGCTGAAGGGGCTGGCGCTGGCGGTGCTGGAGTGGGTGAAGGGCTCGAAGGCTACGATGTTGGCGGTCGATTTGCCTTCCGGTTGGGAGGCGGATTCGACGGCGGCTGGGGCGACTGGGCCTGCTTTTGAACCGGACGCGGTAGTCACTTTTACGGCACCGAAGCCGACGCATGTTTTTGGTCAACTGACCAGGCGATGGGATCAGCCGGTGGCGGTTGTGCCGATCGGTTCGCCGGATGAAGCCATTCAATCGGAGCTTGGACTGCACTGGGCGGGTGCGGCGATGGAGTTGGTGCAGCGGCCTCGCGCTGCGGACGCAAACAAAGGCAAATTTGGGCATGTGCTTGTGGTGGGCGGGGCCGTGGGACGGTCGGGCGCGCCGTCGATGGCGTCTTTGGCAGCGCTGCGGGCTGGGGCGGGACTGGTGACGGCGGCGGTGCCGGAGCCGGTGTTGCCGCTGGTGGCGGCGATTGCGCCGGAATTGATGACGTTTCCGATGGCGGCGACTGCCTCGGGACAGATTGCGACGGGCGGGCTTGCTACGGAAGTGCTCGAACAGATATTGCCCGGCAAGACTGTGCTGGTGATTGGGCCGGGGCTGGGGCAGGGGGCGGAGACGGCGAAGTTCGTGATTGGGCTGCTGGCGGTGACGAAGATACCGGTGGTGATTGACGCGGATGCGCTGAATATTCTGGCGACCATGCCGGAGCTGTTGCCCAAGATTGCGGCGAATGGGCGCACGGTGGTGCTCACGCCGCATCCGGGGGAGATGGCGCGGCTGGCGGGGATTACGGTGGCCGAGGTGCAGGCGAACCGGCTGCAGGTTGCACGCGATTTTGTGAAGCGAACCGGCGTGACTTTGGTACTGAAGGGAGCGCGAACGCTGATTGCCCATCCCGATGGACGGGTTGCGGTAAATACAACGGGGAATCCCGGGATGGCCAAGGGCGGGAGCGGCGACCTGCTGACGGGGCTGGTGGCGGGGCTGCTGGCGCAGTATCCGACGGACGTAGCCCAGGCGGTGGAGGCGGCGGTTTATCTGCATGGGCTGGCCGCGGACATGGCGGTGAGCGCAGCGGATGAGCACACTTTGCTGGCTACGGACAGTCTTCAACAACTTTCACGGGCTTTTCGCTTTCAATGGCGCGGGGGAAACGGGTATGTTTGGTTGCAGGGATCATTGCAGGCAAAAATACCAAGTGAGGTTCGGGAATGAGCAACGCCGCACCGCCCGCTGAAGGCCGGATACACGAGTTCACGACACAGAGCGGCGCGGACACCATTGAGGTGGGCCGCAAGCTGGCGCGCCTGCTCAAGCCGCCGCAACTGCTGATCCTGCGCGGAGAGCTGGGTACCGGCAAGACCACGCTGGTGAAGGGAATTGCACAGGCACTGGACGCGGCCGAAGCCGACGAGGTGACCAGCCCGACGTTTACGCTGATTCACGAGTACGACGGCGCGCGGGATGGCAAGCCGGTGAAGCTGTTTCACCTGGACGTGTACCGGCTGGAAGGCGAGCGGCAGCTGGAGACGCTGGGCATTGATGAGCTGCTGACGCCGGATGCGCTGGTGCTGGTGGAGTGGGGCGAGAAGTTCAAGAGCATCCGCAAGAAGGCTACGGGCGAGATTGCGATCAGCTCGGCGGGCGGGGATGCGCGGAAGATTACGGTTACGCTGAAGGAGCCGTAAAACAGTGGACAGTGCGCAGTGGACAGTGAACAGTGCGCGGTGATTCAGTGAACAAATAAAGAAGTGAATGAGGGATGGGCTCCGAAATACCTGCTCTATAGGCTAAGGAACATGTTTGCGGTTAGAAGCCTTGAGGCTCGCTACAGGTGAGCGTGTAAGATTTCTGCATGTTCCCTGACGTTCCTTTAGCGGAGGCGCCCATGTCTGCGATGCATAGAGCTCGATTTGTATTCCTTTTCACCTTGGTTCTGGCGTGCGTTGCCGGGATTTGCCCTCATGTTGCCGAAGCGGCTACGAAGCCACACATCTATCAGCATCCTGCGCTGAGCAAGGACCTGATCGCATTTGGCTACGCGGGCGATCTGTGGACGGTGCCGCGCGAGGGTGGACGGGCGACGCGGCTGACGGTGGGCGTGGGGATTGAGTCCGCGCCGGTGTTCTCGCCGGATGGGAGCACGATTGCGTTCACGGGCGAGTATGACGGAAACACCGACGTATTCACGATTCCTGCAACGGGCGGCGTGCCGTATCGGGTGACGTATCATCCGGCCGCGGATTTTGCGGTGGGCTGGACGCCGGATGGAAAGCAGATTGTGTTCCGGTCGAATCGCCAGTCGGCGAGCCGGTACACGCAGCTGTATGAGGTTCCGGCGAAGGGCGGCGTGGCAACGGTGTTGCCGCTGCCGATGGCCTACCAGGGGGAGATTGCAAACGATGGCGGACATATTGCGTATTCGCCGCTGCCGCCGGCGTTCGGATTCGACTACACATCGTTTGTTTCGTGGGGCAATTATCACGGAGGACGCGCCGGCACAATCTGGATTACGTCGCTGCCGGGACTGGATTCTGTTGAAATTCCGCACGAGATTTCATCCGACTTTTCGCCGGTGTACGTGGGCGAGGATGTGTATTTTCTATCCGGGCGCAAGGGCGCCACAGGGATCTTCAAATACGATCCCGCAAGCAAGAGTGTGACGGAAGCGCTGCACAACGGTGGGCCGGATATTCGCAGCCTGTCGGGCGATGGGACGACCCTGGTGTATGACCAGCTGGGCGAGATTTATCTTTTCGACACCGCGACAAGCAAGGCGCGCCAGGTGCCGATTGAGATTGATGCGGATTTGCCGGAAGTGCGGCCAAGGATTGAGAGTGTTGCGGACCAGATTGATCACACGTCGCTTTCGCCTACGGGATTGCGCGTGGCCGTGGAGGCGCACGGCGAGATTTTGACGGTTGCGGCGAAGCACGGGCCGACGCGGGATATAACGAATACGCCGGGAGTGATGGAACGCGCGCCGGCATGGTCGCCGGATGGGCAGTCGATCGCGTACTTCTCCGACGAGTCGGGCTTGTATGCACTGCATGTTGCCTCGCAGTTTGGCAATTCGCAGACCGGCACCGCGGCGGTGAAGAAGTTTGCGCTGGCGAGCGAGCCGGCGTATTACTTCGATCCAGTGTGGTCGCCGGACTCGAAGAAGATTGTTTTCCACGATAACCGCCTGCACATTTACATGGTGGACACGACGACGGGCAAGCTGACAACGATCAGCGATAACAATGTCTTCGGTGGTTTCTCAAGCCAGACGTACGAAACTTCGTGGTCGCCGGATTCGAAGTGGATTGCTTACCCGCGTTCGATGGCGAATCATCTCCATGCGATCTATTTGTATTCGCTGGAGTCGGGGCAGTCGACGCAGGTGACAAGCGAGATGGCGGATTCGAAGTCGCCGGCCTTCGATCGCGAGGGGAAATATCTGTATTTCATTGCCAGCACCAACGCGGGCGCGACGTCTGACGGGCTGGATATGACGAGCGATCTCTACCAGGTGACTTCGAATATCTATGCGGCGGTGCTGGCGGCAGACCAGGCTTCTCCAATTGCGCCCGAGCTGGAGGACGAGAAGCCGGCGGCGGAAGCGAAGGCTGATGCGAAGAAGGGCGAAGGGCCGGGTGGGGACGAGAGCGCGAAAGAAGGCGGCGACGAGAAGGCTGCGAAGCCTGCGCCGGTGAAGCCGACCAGGATTGATCTCGCGGGGATTGGATCGCGCATTGTGGCGCTGCCGCTGCCCGCGGCTGCTTACATCGGATTGGCGACGGGAGCGAAGGGAAGCTTGTACTTTTTGGAGATCCCCGACTCGGGACGGTTTGCGGGGCGAGCGGCAACGCTGAGCCGCTGGGTGCTGGAGGATCGCAAGGCGGAGAAGTTTGCCGAGGGCGTGCTGAGCTTTGAGCTTTCCGCGGATGGAAAGAAGATGCTGCTGTCGCAATCGCATCGCGATCCGGCGATTGGAGATGGGCCGGGGACAGGACCGCCGCCGGGGTGGGTGATTGTGCCGGCAAATGCGCCGGTGAAGCCGGGCGAGGGCGCGGTTTCATTCGCGGATTTGAAGGTGCACGTAACGCCGTCGGCTGAGTGGGAGCAGATGTACCACGAGGTGTGGCGCATTGAGCGGGCGTTCTTCTACGATGCGCATTTTCACGGAACCGACACCGTGGCCGACGAAAAGCGGTTTGAGCCGTATGTCGCGTCGATCGCCTCGCGCGCGGATTTGAACTACATCTTCCAGGAGATGCTTGGCGCGTTTTCAGTGGGACACCTGCGCGGCAACGGCGGCCAGATTCCTGAGGCGAAGCATGTCCCGGGCGGACTGCTGGGCGCGGACTACGTGATCAAGGACAACCACTATTGCCTGGCGAAGATTTATACGGGCGGGTTGTTCAATCCGCAGATCAAAGCGCCGCTGGCGCAGCCGGGACTGAACCTCTCGGTGGGCGATTGCATCCTGGCTATCAATGGCGAGGAATTGACAGCGGCTGTCGATATTCAAGAGCCGCTGGAGGGAACGGCCGGGCATGTTGTGAGCCTGCAAGTGGCTTCAGGCGATGGGAAGAATGCGCGGGATATTTCGGTTGTGCCGGTAGCGAGCGAGGCGACGCTGCGCAATATCGACTGGATTGAGGGTAACCAGCACAAGGTGGATGAACTTTCCGGCGGAAAGGTGGCGTATGTTTATCTGCCGGATACGGGCGGCCCCGGATTCACCAACTTCAACCGGTACTACTTTGCGCAGACGCAGAAGCAGGGAGCGATTATCGACGAGCGATTTAACGGCGGCGGGCAAGTGGCCGATTACTTCGTTGAAGTGCTGGGGCGGCACATTGAATCGTATTGGGCACCTCGGTATGGGCAGATTGAGCACACGCCGAACGCCGCTGTTTACGGGCCGAAGGTGATGCTGGCGAACGAGTTCTCTGGCTCGGGCGGCGATGCGCTGCCCTGGCTGTTCAAGCAGGCCAAGCTGGGGCCGCTGGTGGGCAAGCGGACATGGGGAGGGCTGGTCGGGATCGGAGCGATTCCGGTGCTGATGGACGGCGGGCACGTGACGTCGCCCAGCGTGGCTTTCTTCTCGCCGAAGGGCGTGTGGGACGTGGAGAACCACGGCGTGGATCCGGACTACGTGGTGGAACAGGACCCGAAGGCAGTGAGCGAGGGGCACGATCCGCAGCTGGAGAAGGCGGTTGCGTTGGCGCTTGAGGAGTTGGCGAAACATCCACCGGCGGAGCCGGTGAAGCCGGCGTACCCGAATTATCACCAGAAGTAAGCACCTGCGGCGCGGCCGACCACCTGCGGTGGGGCAGACGCTCGCTATTCGCTCGCAGGAGTACATTGCTCTCCATCCTTGCGCCAGAAAAAAGGCGCAAGGCGGGGCACGGGGCTCTCGCTTTCCCACCCATTCCGCGGAAATGAGCGGAACGGATGGGGTACGGAGATCCTTGCTGGATAACCTGGTGTGTGCGCTTGAAGCGCTATTGGCGGACTACTTTGTAGCCCATCTTTTCCAGCATGGCGGGAACGCTGTCTTTGCCGACCAGGTGGCCGGCGCCGACCGCTACGAATACGGTCCCATCGCCTTTGAGAATGCCGTCGATCTGGGACGCGAAGCTCTGGTTTCGCTTGACGATGAGGATCTGGTAGAGGTTGGGGTACTTGTCACGGAACTCGGCGCTGAAGAGGTTATCCAGCTTGGCTTCGTCGCCGGCATACCAAGCTGCGACGATCTGGCGGAACTTGTCGGCGGCCTGGTCGAAGTTGTCGAGGTCGGAAGTCAGGTATTCAAGCTGCTCCTTGTCGGGCAGGTCGGCGAGGAAGTGCAGCTGCTGCTCGGCGGTCTCGAAGCCTTTGACGGGCTTGCCGGCCTTGTCGAATTCGGGCTTGAGCACCTCTTCGACGCCGCTGTGGATGTCAAAGCCGGCCTGCACCATGGGCGCGGTGCTGAGGGTGACGGCTGCGAGCCAGGGCTTCAGGGGTTCAAGGGCCGCCTCGCCGGGGAAGCCGACGCTTTTGGCGATCTTGTCCAACTGGGCCACCTGCTCTCTGGTCAGCTTAGACGAAAGAGGGTGATCCTCGTCGAGGCCGAGTTGCAGGACGAGCGGCTGCAGGGCCTTTTCGTCGTCAAGGTTGGGAACCTCAAGCCAGAGGCTGCCGCTTTGCTGGATGGCTGCGTCGATTTTGGGCGAACGCCATGACTCGTCCTTCTTGAGGGCATGGACGGAGCCGAAGAGATAGACGGTGGCGTGCGGGCCTTTGACTACCCAGAGAGCCGGTTCGGCGAGGGAGGTCGAGGCCGAGAGCAGCAGGGCTGAGAGTAACAGTCCGACTACAGCGATTCTTCGCTTGGATAGCATGAGATGGTGCATGTCCAAGGGTGGTTCTTCTTCGCCGGTTCGTCAAGTGGCGCCTGGGGTGCGGCAGCTGACATCTCCGGTGTGGCAGACGCTTGCGGGTGGCTCGCATGGGCCTGGTTCAGGAGGCGGGCTTTGGGGATTCAGGCTTGGTTGCTTCGGGCCAGACGGGGCTGGCCAGTTCGATGGTCATGACGGGGCCATCCTGGTAGATGGGGCCTTGTTCCTTGACAAAGGTTGGGGCCTGGCCGCCGATGATCCAGAGTTCGATGTTGGGGGGCGCCTTGCCGACGAAAGGCGCGACCATGCCTTCGATGCCGCCGATTTCAATCTTGATCTGGTAGTGGATAGCCTTGCGGGGGGAACCGACTATGTCAAAGGACTCCTCGCCCTGGGGAGAGATGAGGAGTTTGATCAAACGCGGCTTGGGCGCGAGGACAAGCATGGGTACCGTGGTTTCCGAGGCAACGCCGGATTTGATGTTTTCCTTGATGTGCTCGGCGACGAGGGGCACCATGCCGTTGGACAGATCCACGGGCAGGGTAAGGTGGTCGGTCTTGACTTCTTCTTTCCCATCTTTGCCAGTGGAGTGGGCGGTGACCTGGCCGCTGCGGGTGTCGATCAAGACATCCGAAGGATGGGGGAAGAACGATCCCTTCTGAATGTGGTGGTCGGTGATGAGGTGGAAGGCGCCACGCTGCGAGAAGACAGTGGTTTCATCGTCGACGGAGCCGTCTTTGAAGGTGAACGTCGTGTGCGACGTGACCTGATCGCCGCGAACGGTCTGGATGCTGTCTCCGGTCGCGACGACTTTGCCGTCGCCAGATTTGAGCACGAGGAAACCGTGGACGGTTCCCTGGAGGTAGCGAACGGGGATGGGCTGGGCGGCGGCGTGCTTGTCGGATTTGCTTTTGCCGGGACTCGTTTTGGCTGGAGAGCCCTGGTTCGGCGCGCCTGACGATTGGGCTAAAAGGGGCAACGCAAGGAGGGTAAGGGCAAACACTGAGGCGAGCTGGAGGGGCTTGAATCTTGAGGTTTTCATGCTTGCGGTTGGATGAGGGCGCCGGGGATGGGGTTGGCCCAGCGGGGTGCGGCAGACAGCCTCAACATTCTATTTCGGGGTTTGCTTCGCGGATTGCTTCGACATCGGCCAGGTCGTGTAATCGGCCGGAATGTATTTTGTTTTGGATCAGGTGGTTAGCTGAGATCACGTGGGTCTTGATGTGGTCGAGGGCAGTTTCGGCGCGTTGCTGCCAAGCCTCATCGAAGGTTACGCCGTCAATGTGCTGCAGAATGTCAACTCGGGCTGGGGGATGACCGATGTGAAAGATGGAGTCCGGATCATCGCGAGAATCGGCAGGAGTGAGGCTGGCGACAGGCGCGCCGTAGGCTGCAAGGGCACGAAAAGCGGCTTCGCTGTCCCTAACTTCGGAGCGCATGAAAAGATCGAGATCCTTGGTTGCGCGGCTCGGCGTAAATGCCGACCGCGTAGCCTCCGACGATCAGGTATTCAACTCCGTTTTCGTTGAACGCGCGTAAGAGTTGTTTCAGATCTTCGGGTAGGATCATAGGAAATTCCCTTGAGAGCGTAGGCCGTAGCAGACGCGTCCCATAAGGCCATGAAGCGCTCCGCAACGGAGCGACTCCGCCAGTAGCGATATGTCTGAGCCTTCTGTTCTCCGTGGCTCGTAAACCGTCGAATCGTCTTCGCCGCAGGCATAGTTGGATCCTGACTCAATTCTATTTCTGTTCTTGATACCGCAGGCAGGAATCGAATGCAGCCCCCGACAGCGCAAAGGCCGCTCCCGAGGGGAACGGCCTTTGTGGTTTTGCGCCGAGGGGCGGCTGCTGCATGCAATCCCTAGTCGCCGGCGACGGGTTCGGCTTGCTTCTGGGCGGCGGGCTTGGCGGGGGCGATGGAGTCTAAGCGAACAAGACCCTCGACCGGCTTTTCGCCGAGAACGTGCTCGCGATAGAGCTTGGCCATGCGCGCGTTTTCTGCATCGTCTTTCAACTTGTTGTCGCGTGCCTTCAACTTCTCTTCGCGGGCGTTCTTGGCGATGCCCAGGTTGTCGAGCGTGTGGTTGGCTTCAGAGTTCACGTGCTCCATGTTGAGCTTGAGCTCGTGGCCCACGTGAGACATGCCCACCTTTTTGCCGCCGGCGAAGATTTCATGGCGGCCGTGCTCCTCATACCACTTGGTGAGGGTAGCCGTCATGTGCATCTTCTCGATGATGTTGCGCCAGCCCACGCCGGTGTTGTATGCGCAGAAGCTGATTTCGCCTTCCTGCGTGGCGTAGGGAATGATGCACTGCTCGGTGCGGCGGAAGTCGTAGTTGAACAGATCCTGGAACCACATGCCGGCGATGAAGAGGAAGTTCCAGCGATCGGCGCGGCGCTTCTTGATGTCTTCCAGGGTGCGGTCGCCCTTGACGCTGCCGTAATCCTTGCCGGTGGCGTTGAAGGTCTTATCCATCTTCTTCATCATGTCGGTGATTTTGAAGTGGGTGGGCGCCTGGAAGGGATCGTAGTTGCGCATGAGGGAGAGGCCGAGACCGATGATGGACATGGTCTTGCCGCGGGCGGCGTCATTGACCTTGGCGAGGTCCTTGGCCACCTGGCCCATATCAAGGAAGGCGGTAACGGGCGCAGACTCCTTGGTTTCCTTGTCGATCATGAGCGCCATGCCGATGCCGCAGTTGGGGTGGCATCCGCAGGAGAGCTGGCCCCACTCGGCTGTCGGCCCGTGAATCAGGTCGGCCCAGTCAGAGAAGGTGCTCATGAAGCTGATGGGGAACCAGTCGCGCTCCGGCTCGCCGATGCCTACCTGGTTCTTTACATCGTGCGCCATGTGCGAGAGCGTGTAGCGCTGTGCCTGGCGGCGGTCGTCGGTGATGTCTTCATCACGGCCGGTGAAGCTGACCGGCTGGAAGCTGAGGAAGCTGATCTTCTTGGGGTTGTCGAGCGCGAACTCGATGATGCGGCCGACCTGCTCATTGTTGATGCCGTTGATGATGGTGGTGACGGGGACGATGTCCACGCCGGCTTCATGCAGGTTGTTGATGGCCTGGAGCTTCACGTCAAACAGGTTGCCGACCTTGCGGTGCGAGTTGGCCGCGTTGCCGATGCCGTCGAACTGGAGGTAGACATAGCGGAGGCCGGCTTCAGCAGCGGCGCGGCAGAGCTCCTTGGACTTGGCGAACTCGATGCCGTTGGAGGCGGCCTGAACGCTGTTATAGCCAACCTTGCGCGAGTAGGCTACGGCGTCAAGGAAGTAGGGCGACAGGGTGGGCTCGCCGCCGGAGAACTGAACGCTCATCTGACGTTTCGGCTTGATGGTGATGGCGTTGTCGAGCATGGTCTTGATCTCGTCCCAGGTGAGCTCGTGGACGAAGCCAACCTGGTTGGCGTCCATGAAGCAGGGATCGCACATCATGTTGCAGCGGTTGGTGAGATCGATGGTGAGGACCGAGCCGCGGCCATGGGTGACGGTGGAGGTGCCGTGGTTGTGAAGCTTCTCGTCGCCTTTGCCGTGGGCGCGCATATCGCGGCCGGGGAAGCTTTCTTCAAGATGCTTGAAGAACTTGGTGTCGATGGACATGACGTCTTCAAAGTGGCCGTGCTTGGGGCAGTCCTTGACCATGAGGATCTTGCCGTCGCGCTCGATGATCTGGGCCTTGATTTCGCCGACCTTTTCGTTGAGGAGGACTTCATGGGGTAGTTTGCCGTCGAGGATCTGCTTGCGGATCTCGGGGACGCACTTGGGACAGAGCGAGTCAGTGGTGCGCGGCCAGCCGAGGGGCGGCTTTTCCTTCTGCCAGCTTTTCTGAAGGGGCTTGTCGCTCCACTTGGGCGTGAAGGACGGGTTCGGACTGATGCGGTTGAGGCGGTCAAAAACCACCCACGCACCCTTCGCCGCATAAACCGCGGCCTTCTCGACATACTTGATAGCTTTGGGCATAAGTTGCTGTCTCCTCAAGTGAAGTGTATGACCGGCAGTGTAACTTCCCCGGCTCAGGCCGCCAGAAATAAATGAATTCCGGCACCTGAAAATGCATTCATAGGGTAACCGGGAGGGCTGGTCAACCCAATCCAGATGCAGCGAACGGCGGAAACGGTGGGTGAACGGTAATTAGAAGACGGCGAACGGGTTGGCCCGACAGAGTCTGGAAGTCGAACCGGACGGAAACCAGACAGCTTGCCTGCCGTGTGTATATCTCCGAAACTGTTGCTGCGCCACGGCTTAAATCATGTCTTCGCCTAGGGCGCGTTGTTGGTGGCGTCCTTGTTGGCGACCTGGTTGATGATGCGCTGGATGACAACGATTTGGATGTGAAGGTGGCGGGCGATGTCGGGGAAGAACTCGGTGACGTAGTTGTCGATGGGCGCGGTGGCCAGGGCGATGCCGTATCGTTCCGCGCTCGCGGAGGCGCGGGTCTGGCGGCCTGGGACGTAGAGGTTGCCGATCTCGTCGTCGATGCCGAAGCCGACCAGGTCAGCGTAGTTGGGCATTCCGCGGCCGTTGTCACCCTGGGTCCAGAGCACCTGGTAGGCGGCGTGGGCGATGCGGCGCTTGATGGATGCGGTGGGCATGCGGTGATAGTGCGGGTCCTGGTGGACGATAGAGGGGATCGCGAAGGTTCCGAAGAACTCACCGGTGATGTCCTGGGTATAGCTGACGCCGACGTAGCGGGCAAAGCCCCACATTCCTGGGCCGTAGGGGGAGTGAGAGTTGGCGCCGACGGCGATGGCGGAAAATGCCAGGATGGTGAGGCCGTTGAAGGGGTCGGCAACGTTGCGGAACGCGAGCCAGGCTTTTTCTTTCGGCGTCATGGGCTTGACTGTCGGACCGTCAAGGAAGCGGGCGTACCAGTTGATGAGCGGCACGAGTGGCGGTATGCGCGGCAGTAAGGGGGGGCAATAAATGGATTGTTCTTCTGGCTGGGCGGCGGCATCTCCCTCGGGGTGGGCTTCGACTGTTGCGGAGGGGGTGGGCGCCGGGGTTTCGTCTTTTTTGGTGCGGCAGGGTTCGGGCTTGGCGAGCGCGGGTTGGGTGGACGCGGATTGGGCGGGCAGCGGTTGGGCCGGCGCGGACTGGGCGGCCTGAGGAGCATCCGGGAGCGGTGGCGTTGGGTTTTCCTGCGCGGCGGCCGAAGAGAGAGCCGTGATCAGCAGAGCGACGACTGTGAGGCGCCGGAGATGAAGGCACGGAATGCACAATGCGCGCCGTTCACTTGATTTTCCTCTTTTGATGGTTCGAACGAAACGGTTGAGCAAAGACCGGCGCCTCACTTGGAAATTGGGCTGGATGTTTGTCCCACGGTCCAGCAGCCAGCTTTCAGTTAAATGGTGTGACGCAGATTTCAGGACAAAAGTCGCCTGAAGGGGGAACAAAGTGCTGAGAGGCATGGGGCTTTGAACCTGGCCTGTGCCCAGAGCGTATTGACCATTGCGGCACCTTCGCGGCTTCAGTGATTGACGCGCCGCGGCTCGACCGGCAGACTAGAGCCTGATATTAACTTTCGCGCGGGCGGCGTTGCGGACGAAAATCGGGCCAAACGAGGCGGAATCCGAAAGCTGTGGCGGGTCCACAGTCGAGGATGACAACGAAGTATGGCCAGATTTGCGCCGCAACCCGAAGGGCTGGGGCCGATTTTCCAGATTTCTTCGTCAATCGTCGCTCGAAGATGATCGATATTCGTCGCTCCTCGCTACTCGAACTCGAAAAAGTAGGCTCCCAGCGCCGCTCGTGGGAAAGTTAGTATCAGGCTCTAGAACTGGATGGTCGAAGCAATGGTGCCCGGAGGTACCTGCCATGAGTTCCTATCCACCACCCCCGCCGCCGATGGGCGGGCTGGGCAGCCGGATCGAAGAGGCCATTGAACTGATTGAGCTGGAGCTGCGCCACGCTGCCGCGTATGTGAACGACGCGGTGCTGCCGCAGGTACGCTCGGAGTCCATCTCCGCGCTGCGCAATGTGGCCGACTCGCTGCGCAACTTTGCGGACAAGCTGGACCGGCAACCGCCGGCTCCGAACCCAGCCGCAAACCAATCTGGCACCAAGGATCCACGCGCCTGATGGCCGGACGCATCCAGGCTGGCCGGAACGCTCTTTGGGCGGCACTGCCGCTGGTGGCGGTTTTGGCGTCAGGGTGCGCACACCACGTACAGGTTTCAAAGCTTCCGCCGCAGGAGACCGCTCCGGCGCCGCAGCCGAGACCTGCGTCCGGCGGCGCGCCTTCGAGCGGTACAACCGGCAAGGGCGCATATGACAACGGCGCTATTGCGAAGCGCATTCCGATAACGCCGGTTCCGCAAGGCGGAGTGAGCGCGGATGATTTGGCATACATCAGCGCTCACCGGCCGATTTTGACTGAAGAGGGAATGGCGACGTGGTACTCGACGCCTTACAAGGGACGCAAGGCCGCTAACGGGCAACTGTTTGACGATGACGCACTGACGGCGGCGCACCGCACGCTGCCGATGGGCTCGCTGGTCATGGTGACGAATCTGAGCACCGGGCAATCGAGCGCCATGCGGATTACCGATCGCGGGCCGTTTGTGGATGGCAGAATTCTGGATCTCACCATTGCTTCAGCAAAGGCTACAGGCGTGTATCGCGCGGGACTGGCGCGGGTGCGGCTGGATGTTTATCGCGCGCCGAAGCCGATTGGGACGGGGGGGAGATGGTGCGTGCAGATTGGTGCGTTCAAGAGCGAGCACAAGGCGCAAAAGCTCAAGGAGCAACTACTGCATCGATATCCGGATTCGAACGTAATTGAGTTTGCAGGAGTCGATAGCTACTGGGTGCGGATCCGTCCGCAAGGCGACGATCGCGAGCAGGCGGAAAACATTGCGCGGCATCTTCGTCCCGACGAATCGGAGGCGGAGGCTTTTCTTACGCGGCTGGACTAAGGTTCGGGGCGGGTCCTGGAATCGCCGGAATCGATACACCAGAAAAACATTGGTATGAAAGCGGAGGGAAGTGGGCTAGAATTCCGCCAGCCCCCCAGTGTTTATGGTTCGAGTGCGAGAGGGTTTGTTTCTTCATGGTGCAAGGCTCGCAGCATTTCGATGCTGCATGGAGCTTGTGCACCGAGAGATTGAAAAGGTGGGTCGATATGACAGAAGAGAAACCTAAAATCCGGCAGAACTACCTGGCCATTGTAGTAGCCGCAATCGCCTGCTTTTTATTTGAGGCTGTCTGGTACTCCTATTTCCTTCGGCCCTGGCTGAGCGGCATCGACCGCACCCAGGAGTGGCTGATGACGCAGGGCGCGAACCCGGAGTTCCAGTACGGTACGGCGCTGGTGTGCGCGGGAGTGATTGCAGCGGCGATCTCCTATATTGTGCAGTACACGGGTCCGCAGACCGCCGCGCGAGGAATCCGGATTGGGGCGCTGCTGTGGTTCAGCATGGTGCTGACCACGTGGTCAACCGAATACGTGTTCGAGATCAAGCCATGGAGTTTGCTGGGGATCAACGCCGGTTTCTGGGCGTTCGGCATGATGATCATGGGCTGGATTGTCGGCGGGTGGAAGAAGAAAGAGAAGGCCTGAACGGACCGCCAACCAACTATTTGTCATCGGCGATATCCATTGCCTTAGTGCGCGGGAACAGGAAGGCGAGAGGGTTGGTGAGCAACTCTCGCCCGACTTCGCGCAGGAAGCGATGGGATTGCGCGTCGGCGATGTTGCGAGCGCGGACGGCAAGGATAAAGCTGAGCACGAACGACGTTGATATATTCAGAATCCCAATGAAGGCGATGCCGGAGAAGGCGAGGATGGCTTCCTGGCCGTCCAGATGGCCGTAGATGGAATCGGCATCGAGGGCGTAGCCGAGGCCTGCTGCGGCGAGCGTTACGTGACGCACTTCAAGCGGAATTCCAAAGAGCTCGAAGACGATGGGCATGCTTCCGAGCAGGATGCCGAGGACGATGAAGCCGGCTGACCCGGCGGCGTGATGGCGCGTCCAGATGGCGAGCCTGCTGGCGAGCGCGGGGCCAAGCCGATTGCGAATGCGAATGCTGTTGGAGATGGCCGCGGCCATCTTGTGGACGGCGATGTAGTTTGCGGTCCATCCCGTTGCCAATGACGAGAGCCAGAGAAAGATGCCGGTTAGAATGGCGAAGAAGATGGTTCCCGACGTGTGCGGGAAGAGCATGTGGACGCCGTGGTCCGCCTCTGCTGCGGTGAGGAAGGGGTGGCCGGTGACGCGCAGGAAGATGCGATCGATCAGCATCGAGACAGGGACTGCGCCGAGCAGGTTGGCGATGGTGACGATGAACTGAGTGTGGGAGATGGAGCGCAGGCTGGCCATGTGATCTTTCTCAGGATCTTCCATGGCGTCGACCAGCGCGGCGGCGGTTGCGGCGGGCATTTTGGAGGCGAGCAGGAATCCACCGGCCTGCATCAGCAGGAAGCTGACGATGTAGTTCATGGAATGCGCGAAAGCCACGAGTAGCGGGGCGTGCAGCATGGCAGAGAGCGAGTACTTGAACAACGCCGTGAATGAGGTGATGACGCCGGCGAGAATGGCGCCCATGCCCATCACTCTCCACTGCGCGGCATCGCGCGCGATGTAGTGGATGCCGGTGCGGCCGGTTTTTTCAACCACGCTGCGCGCGAGGCGGCGAGTACTGGCAGCGAGCACTGTTCCGATATGCCGCTGAGTCGCGAAGCCATGCACAACGGCGATGGAGAGCTTGCGCGCGCCGGAGCCAGGCTGATCGAGCGTGATGACCTGCTGGATTCTGCCCAGCAAGGAGCGGAGCAGGCGGACGCGATAGATCAGATCGACCGAGGAACCCTTCTCAGACAAAAGACGATTCACGGATTGCAACTGCGCTTCACAGGCGGCTCGCTGCTGCTCCCAACGAGCCAAATCTTCAGGGTGACGCGCGGCGTGTTCGACGACGGAGGGAAGGTCAAAGAAGCTGGACTTGGTGATGTCTTCATCGTCTGAGAATTCAATCATGTCGCGCGACAAGGCGATGTTGGTTGCGCGCAACGCGAGGATCTTGCAACTTGCTACAACGGAAGAGCGGGAAGGGCGGAAGATGTCGGCCCACTCGACTACAAGCTCATCGGGAAGGGAACCGATCCAGCGCGCGTCAGACTCTTTGAGGTCGAGGGAATCCATCAGCACGTAGAGGTCGCCGTCAACCTCGTCGACGGGCAACAGGGGCCGGAGGGCGCGGGCGAGGAGTTCGCGCAACAGGAAGGCTTCATCGGGCATTCCTGCTTCAGAGATCACGCGCACATAAGAGTGGTGCGACCAGAACTCGTTCAGCGCGGAATGGATGCGGGCGCGGTCAGGATGTTTTTCGATGGCCTGAGTGAGCAGTGCAAGCGCGGCGGTGCGGGACGCTTGATCCGCAGAGCGGGATTCGACAGGAATATCGAGGAAGGTGCGCAGAAGGCCGAAGATCCGGGTGGCACGCTCACGCGCGGACAGATCTTCGAGAGCCAACAGATCGTCAATCGCAAACACGGCGGCGGCACCTCATCCTGGTCGCTGATTCGGTGTTCAGCAATCTGCTTGAATTCGCCGCCAGCGCTATAGCGGAGGCGGGTAGAACGGGAGCTTGTCGTTCTTTTCGTTGGCGCGTTTTACGGTGACGTCATCCATGAGCAGTGCGGGGCCGATGACGGTGCTGGGGATTTCGCCGAAGTAATTGGCAACCCAGAGATTTTTGCCGGCGGCTTCAACGCTGGAACGCAGAGCGCGCTGATCGAGATCGTCGAGTGCCGCGCCGCGCACCAGTTCGCGCTTGCCGTCGAGACTTATGCGATAGAGGAGGCGAGGGCGCATTTCTCCGCCCAGCGTCTCAACGTAATACACGCTTTTGAGCCCGCGATCCTTGGCGAGGTCAAGGAGTTTTTTGTTGAGGTCTTCATCGGAGAGGCCGTTCTTCGCGGTGATCTTGATAACACCGATGGCCGGCCTGGCTGCGCCGGCAATGCCTGCGCGCGCGTGGCCGTTTGACTGGGGAAAATCTTTTACCGGCTCGCGGCCGATGAGATAGCCTTCGAGCTTGCCATCGGTCACCAGCGTAACTGCCTGCGCGGGCACGCCATCGTCGTCCACGTCGTATGCGCCGACGAGACTCTTGCCGTCAAATGACTTCAGCTTGGGATCATCGACTGCTTCAAGGAACTCAGGCATGATGCGCGTGTGATAGCTGGAGGCAAAGGGGCCGTTGGTGCGGGCTTCCGTACCGAGCTTGGGACGCGTGGCGGTGATGCCGCCCTCGAGGAGAGCGCGGAGCGTGTCAGTGCCTGCGTCGGCGCTGAGAAGAACCGGACCGTGATACTCCTCTTCAACGAGGGGCGCCTTGCGCAGATCGGTGAGCGAGGCTATCTCCTCGACTGCATGTTTCTCGAACGCCGCTTGCGGATCGAGATCCTTGAGGGTGACGCCGGTTGAGGCAAAGGAGCGATCGAGGCGCATGCCGTCGGCGGCCTGCGTGCCTACGGCAAAGGACTCCTGGTATTCCGACGCCGACTTGCGCACGATGGCGCCTTCACTATTGACGAGCCAGGTGGTGGTGACACGGCCATGAAAGCTGGCAACGGAGTACTGCACATCGTGCTCGCCGGCCTTCACGGTTTCGTCGCTGCGATAGAGACCGCTGGCGTGCGCGATGCGGTCGGTCCAGAGGGCATCGTCATAGGTGAGCTTGAGCGGCTCGGCGAGCGAGATGAGCGGAGTTTCCTTGCTGAAGTCGTCGGCCTGCGGCGGGGTCTGCACCTGCTTGAGCGCGGCCTGTTTGGCTGAAAAGGCGGAGAGTGCGGCTTTGTAAGCCTGGTCGGTTCCGGCCCAGAGCGCGGAGCGGATGGCGATGGGATCGTCGCCGAGTGCGGTGAGTTCGAGTGCGCCGTCGCCGCGGCCGCCGGAGCTGTCGGTCTTGTAATCGCCCACGCGCACGGTGATGCGCGCGACGCGCTCGTGGCTGTGCTCGGAGCCCTCGGTGGCGCCAAACTCGGCCTTGGTTTCGTAGTCGTCAATGTCTTCAATGCGGTACTGGATGAAGAACGGCTTGGCGAAGTCTTTCAACTGAAGATCGGTTTTGCTGCGGTCAAGCTCCGTGAGCATGGCTTTGAGCAGAGGATCTTTTTCCGCGTCGGCGCGGGTTTGCGCTGCGATTAGCGAAGGCGCGCAGAGAGACGCGGCGAGGAACCCGACTCCGGCAAGTGTCTTCAAAGGATGAACCGAGTTCATTGGGCCTCCTTCTTGGCCGGGGCTGATGCAGGGGCCGCGGGCGCGCCGGGGATGGGCAGGATTGGAGGGCGGGCTGTGCCTTGGGCTTGCTTCTGCGTTTCCATTTCGCTGAGCAGCATGGCGGGTGCGATGGCGCTTACGGGGATGGTGCCCGACTCGGCGCCACATTCGCCGTTGAAGACTTCGCTCTTGTCGCTGGTGGCGAGGATGCGTTTCATTGCGGCCAGCGGCGTGCCCACGATGCTTACGCCGCGCACCAGCTCATCGGGACGGCCGTCGACATAGATGCGGTAAACGACGAGCGGAATCACGGAGAAGGCTTGGGGCGAGTTGCGCGTGGTAACTGCGAAGCCGGAAGAGATGTCTTCAAAGTAGAGGCCGTAGGGCTTGCCCTGTTTCTTTGCTTCGTCGATGAGCTGCTTCCGCAATTCGCTTTCCGGTTCGGTCTTGGTGGAGGTGACGATCAGGTTGCCCTGGCGTCCGGTGGGCATGCGGCCGGTCTGCGCGCGGCCGTGGCCGTTGGACTCGTCAAAGTTGGCAATGGGCAGGCGCGACATGAGGAAGGTCTTGAGCACGCCATCGTCAATGAGATCGACGCGGCGGCCGGGCTGTCCTTCGTCGTCAAATTCGTAGCTTCCGCTCAGCCAGGTGCCGTCGAATTTCGTCATGGTGGGATCGTCCGCGACCGAAAGGAAGGTGGGCAGGACCTCTTTGCCGACCTCCTTGGTGAAGGTCTGTCCCTCTTCGTCGCCGCGCTGGCGCTGACCCTCGAGGCGATGTCCGAGCACTTCATGGAAGAAGACGGCGGCCGCGCGTCCGCTGAGAATTACGGGTCCGTCGAAGGGCTCGGTCAAGGGCGCCTTGCGCAGCGCTTCCAGACTCTTGCCCAGCTCGCGGATTGCGGATTCCATGGCTGGCTGCGCGGGCAGGCCGGCGATGGTTTCGGCTTCGAAGGTTTGCGCGCGGAAGAGATCCATGCCGTCGTCAGCGCGGGTTATGGCAAATACCACGAGGCGCGCGGCCTGGTGCGGCGCAACGATTTTGGAGCCCTCTGACGATGCGAAGTAGTCGGTCTCATTCTGCACGGTGAGGACGACGGCGTTCTGATAGACGTCTGGGTATTCGCGGAAGATTCTTGAGAGCGATTGCACGCGCCGTTCCCACGCGGATTTGTCGACCACCGCGAGGGGAGCGGGGTCGCCGATGTGAGTCTGCGGAGACTGCTTGCTGAAGTCGGGTGAAGTGTCTTCTTCCTTGGCGCGGACCTCGGCTTCGGTCTTGACGCGGAGGTAGTTGTCGAGAGCGGAGCTGTAGCCGGAGTTGGTGGCCAGCCAGAGAGTGCGCGCGAGAGCCCGGCGATCGTCGGTGAGCGGGAGCTGCATGCTGTTGACGGCCGTGCCGCGATGGGTGCCGTGGGTGTTGTCGAGCTTGGGGTCACCAAGGCGCACCTGGACGTCGGCGACGCGAACATGGTTTGAATTGCTCTCGACGAGCGCGCCAAACTGAGCCTGAATCGAGACGGAGCTCGCGTCGCTTACGGAATAACTGAGGAAGTAGGGCGGAAGCTGCTTGTCGGGATCCGAATTGGCAGGACCTTGTTTACCCAGGGTTGTAAAGGCGCGATGCAACTCGGTGGTCATCGCGTCTAACAGCACGGGCGTGGATGGCAGCGCGGGAGTGGACTGGGCGGCCGCAGCGGCCGCGGGAAGCATCAGCGCGGAAACGGCGAGCACTGCGCACAGGCAAGGCTTCAGTGCTTTGTGTTTGGGTACGGCCGGAGAATTCTGTGGCAATGGGCGGTAGGAATCGAGTAAAAGCATCTGTATTCACGATTGTCTCAAAGTCAGCCGCCGCGAAGGGCCGAATTCATGACTTTTGTTCGACGTACTCTGCTGGTGTTTTGTTCGGTTCTTGTGCTTGGCGGGCTGGTTCCGACGGATTGCCGGGCGCAGACAGGTCCGGCTTCCGCGCAGGATTCTGTTGTCACGTCCAACGCGTCGGCCGGTACGCAACAGGCGTATACGCTGCCGCCTGAAAAGATGGCCAAGGCCATTGCTCTCAGCCGCATCCGCAACATCCTGGACATTGCCGGCACGATTTGGAGATTGCTGGTGCTGTGGATGCTGCTGGCGACGCGGGCGATTGCCGCCATTGAAGCGTGGGTGGAACGCGTCTTACGCCAACGCTGGCAGCAGGGGCTGCTTTTTTTTGCCTTGTTTTTTGTGATTACGACGCTGGCCGGGCTGCCGATTGACACAGCGGGGCACCACTTCTCACGGGCATACGGGATCAGCGTTCAGGGCTGGGGAGGGTGGCTGGGCGACCAGGGAAAAGGGTTGGGACTGACGGTGGTGATCGGTTCACTGGTGCTGTTGCTGCTCAACTGGATTGTGCGCCGCTGGCCGCGCCGGTACTGGTTTGGGGCCTGGCTGGCGGTGGTTCCGCTGATTGTGCTGGGAACATTTCTCGAGCCGCTGGCTGAGCCGATCTTCTACAACTATGAGCCGTTAAGTCAAAATCATGCCGCACTGGTGGCGGACCTGGAGAAGGTGGTGGCGCGCACGAGTACGGAGATTCCGCCGAACCGCATGTTTCTGATGAAGGCCAGCGAGAAGACCAATGGACTGAATGCGTATGTGGACGGCATTGGCGCCACCAAGCGCATCGTGGTGTGGGACACGACCGCGGGACGCATTCCAGACGACGAAATCATGTTCATTTTTGGGCATGAGAGCGGTCACTACGTGCTCAACCACATTCCCAAAGGGATGGCAATCACTGCGGTTGCGCTGTTCTTCATGTTTTGGGGCTGCGCGGGGTTGGGGGATTGGATGGCGCGGCGTTTTGGCGCGGGGTGGGGGGTAAAGTCGCAGGATTCCGGTGCTGCTCCGCTGGCGTCGCGCACAGGCTTCGTGGTGCTGATCTTCGCAGTCAGCCTGGCGGTACTTGTGGTGCAGCCGGTGGGCAACGCCGTGAGCCGGCACTTTGAACACGAGGCGGATGTTTACGGGCAGGAGGCAATTCACGGGCTGGTTCCGGACCCGCAGAAGACCGCGGTGGCGGCATTTAATGCGCTGGGCGAGGCGTGGCTGGAAGATCCCGATCCGAGCCCATTCATGGAGTTCTGGGAGTATAACCACCCGTCAGTGAAGTCCCGCGCCAACTTTGCGGCGCACTACGACCCCTGGAGGGATGGTGGGCACGGGGAGTTTTTCTGAAATAGGAGCTGAGGGACTAAGGGGCTAAGGGAACAGACGTTGGACTTGAGGGAGGTGCTGTGAAGAGATTCTTGATCCTGCTGGTTTTGAGTGTTGTTCCGATCACCGCGCATGCGCAGTACGAGGGGATCTGGGAGGGGTACGACGGGGAATTGACGCATGTGACCAAGCAACTGATCGAGCTGGCGGAGGCGACCCCGGCGGATAAATTTGCGTGGCGGCCGGGGCCGGGGGTGCGCTCATTCAGCGAGGTGTATATGCACATCGCAATTGCCAACTTCTATTTGTTGAGCACTACGGGCTTGAAGGAGCCGGAAGTGACGCTTGAGATGGAGAAGACGGTTACGGCGAAGGCGGACGTGATTGATTGGCTCAAGCGGTCATTGGAAGCGGTGAAGACGGCGCGCGCGGGATTGAAGCCCGGCGACCTGGAGCGCAAAGTGAAGATCCAGGGGAAGGTTGTGCCGGTGGACGGGATCTACCTGCGCATCATCATTCACAACAACGAGCACATGGGGCAGCTGATTGCGTATTCGCGGGTGAACGGAATTGTTCCGCCATGGTCGAGAACGAAACCGGAGTAAATATGCCCGTGCAAGAGGTGTGCGAGGCGGCTTTTCCTTCCACCCCAGCGACGAAGACCCGTCGCTGGGAGCCCAGGCTTGAGAGAAAAAGCGCTTGAGATCGTGCTTTCAGGGTACAGCTACTCTGGTTTCGCTTCAGGCCGGGGGTGAACTGAGAAGATGGGGCGAGACAAAGTTCAAACAAGGGGTTCCGGATGCAGCAAAGAAAAATGATTGCGTATGCGGCGGCGGCCGGCTTGCTGATCGGGGCAGTGATTGTGCGGATCAAGGGAGGGGTGCAAACGCATGTGCATCAGGGCTGGTTTGGCGACACACCGTTGGCCCGGTGGCAATTGGTGGCAGCAGCTGCGCCCTGGGTGGTCTTCAGCCTCTACTGGGAGATTGCGGCGAAGAACGCGGCTGCGGCGAAGAGTTCCGAAACGAGCGTTTCGCGCGGGGTTCACGTGGTGCTGGCGAATGCGGCGCTGCTGCTGGAGATTTTCCCGTTTCAGCAATGGGGAAGATTCCTGCCGGCGAGCTATCTGTCGGTTGGAGCGGGCTGCGCGCTGACGATGTTTGGGCTGTGCGTGGCCATCTGGGCGCGGCGCGTGCTGGGACGCAACTGGAGCGGAGAGATCACGATCAAGGTAGAACATGAGCTGATCAGGAGCGGTCCGTACAAGCGGCTGCGTCACCCCATCTACACAGGCATTCTGATCATGTATGCGGGGACGGCTGTTGTGAATGGGACGAACCTGGCGATTGTGGGATTCCTGCTTGCCGCGATCGCGTATGCGCGCAAGATCCGGCTGGAGGAGGCGAACCTGCGCGTAGCATTCGATGCGAAGTACGACGAGTATTGCCGGGAAACGTGGGCGCTGGTGCCGTGGGTGTATTGAGACGGATGGGGTTGGGGGTGTTGGCCCCAGGGATGAGGGCTTTACAATTCCTCCATGCAATTTCTCAGCATTTCGCGCCGTCGCATTGAGCAGTTTCCGCCCGAGGCCTTTACCGGTCCAATTGCCGCCCAGGAGAGCAAGCAGATCAGGGAGCTGTATGCCTCCGGGGTGCTGCGCCAGGTGTGGAAGCGCGGCGATGTGCCAGGAGCAGCGATTATTTGGGAGGCGGGCGGCGAGGCGGAGGTGCGCGCTGCGCTCGAAAGCCTGCCCATGTTCCGTGCCGGGATGCTTGAAGTTTTGACGGTGGCATCGCTGGAACCCTACCCCGGATTCTTTCCTGCCCCATAACCTGTCCGAATGGCCGGGTTTCATCCTGTGCAAAGGGCCGCTTTTTCCTCATGGTCCCCAGGTCGTACACTAGGGAGTCGAGTTCCTAAATTCTCTGAACCAGGAGCCTGTCCGCCATGGCCTACCCCGCAAACTATCGCTATACCCGCGAACACGAATGGATTTCGCTCGATGGCAAGATCGGAACCATCGGGATTACCGATTACGCGCAGAACTCGCTGGGCGACATTGTGTATGTCGACGCGCCCAAGGTGGGCGACACGGTGACGGCCAACGCGACCTTCGGGTCAGTGGAGAGCGTGAAGGCAGTCAGCGATCTTTATTCGCCGGTGAGCGGCACGGTGACCGCGGTGAATGAGGAACTGAAGACCTCGCCCGACAAGATCAACGAGAAGGCTCACGAGGCGTGGATCATCAAGGTCGAGCTGTCCGATCCCGCGGAGTTTGAGAAGTTGCTGGACGCCGCGGCGTATGAGGCGTTTATCTCGGAAGAGACGCACTAAAGGCGAGCTTTTAGTTGCTAGCTTCTAGCCTCTAGCTCGTTCTTCGGGGTTGCAGGCTTTGTGACGTCGCCGCAGGTATTGCAAATTGAACGAACCCAATTATTCGAAGGGCTTTTAGCTAGAGGCTAGAAGCTAGAGGCTAGAAGCTAACTATGCGCTACTTACCTAAATCGCCCGATGAACGGAAGCAGATGCTCGCCGAGATCGGCGCGGCTTCAATTGACTCGCTGTTTGAAGTTATCCCCGAGGAATATCGCCTGACGCGCGATCTGGATGTGCCGCGCCAGCATGCCGAGAGCGAGATCATCGACTACTTTCACACGGCGGGCGCCAAGTACACGCACAAGCACACCAGCTTTCTGGGCGCAGGCGCCTATCGCCACTATCGGCCTGTGATTATTGATTCGCTGGTGCAGCGCGGCGAGTTCCTGACCAGCTATACGCCGTACCAGGCGGAGATTACGCAGGGAACGCTGCAGGCGATTTTCGAGTTCCAAACGATGATTGCCGAGCTGACGGGCATGGACGTGGCGAACGCGAGCATGTACGACGGCTCTACGGGCGCTGCCGAGGCTGTGATGATGGCGGTTCGCGTGACAGGCCGGCACAAGGCTGCTGTTGCCTGCACCGTTCATCCTGAGTACCGCGAAGTTCTGGCCACCTACACCAAGTATCAGGAAATCCCGTCCACGCTGGTCCCATACGATCAGGAAACCGGACGCATCGATCTGGCTGCGCTTGATGCCCAGGTGACGGAAGAGACCGCTGCGGTGCTGGTGCAGAGCCCGAACTTCTTCGGCGTGATCGAAGACATTCCTGCGATTGCCGCAATTGCCCATGCAAAAGGCGCACTGCTGATTGTCTCCATCGCGGAAGCCATCTCGCTGGGTGTGGTGAGACCTCCGGTGGAGGCGGACATTGTGAGCATGGAGGCGCAATCGTTTGGCGTGGCGCTCTGCTATGGCGGACCGTACTGTGGCGTCATCGCGGCCAAGGAGAAGTATCTTCGCCAAATGCCCGGGCGGCTGGTTGGGCAAACGGTGGACAGCAATGGCTACCGCGGTTTTGTGCTGACCCTTTCGACGCGCGAGCAGCACATCCGGCGCGAGAAGGCTACGTCAAACATCTGCACAAACCAGGCGCTGGTGGCGCTGATGGCCACCATCTTCCTGACTGTTTATGGAAAAGAAGGCATTCGCGAACTGGCCGAGCACAACCTGGCCAAAGCCGCTTACGCCGCGCAACAGCTCAGTGCACAGCCGGGCGCCAGGCTGCGGTTTCAGGGAGTGCCCTTCTTCAACGAGTTCGTTCTACACACGGCCGAAGAACCGGCGCTTTGGGGTCAGCGCCTGCGCGACGAGAGGATTGTCGGCGGCATCGATCTGAGCCGCTGGTATCCCGAGATGAAGAACTGCACACTTTGGTGCGCGACGGAGATCATGCCTCGCGAACGAATTGATACAACCTGCAAGGTGTTGGCGGCTGGGCTGGTGGAGGCGTAATTTAGCCGGGAAAATGCCGCAGCATTGCCTTGCAACAAGGCACAAAGTTGCAGTGCAGGGAAAGATTGTGAGGCGAAAATGGCAACTGTTGGAACGATCGAAAGAAAGACACTCGGCAAGGTACGCCCGCACCAGACGCAGAACGAGGCGCTGGTTTTCGAGAAGTCGTCGCCGGGCAAAAAGGCTTACAAGTTGCCGCCGCTTGACGTGCCCGTGGTTGACCCCGCGGAGCTGCTGGGCGATTCGCATCGCAAGACGGCGGGGCTGCTCCCGGAGCTGAGCGAGATTGAGATCATTCGCCACTTCACGCGGCTCTCGACGTGGAACTATGCCATCGATCTGGGCATGTATCCGCTGGGCTCCTGCACCATGAAGTACAACCCGCGCGTGAATGAGCTGGTTGCACGCATCGTGGGTCTGGCCGAAGCGCACCCGTACCGCCCCGACCATCTCGCACAGGGCCAGCTGGATGTGATCGAACTGCTGCAGCGCTGCCTGATCGAGATTACCGGCATGGACGCGATCACGATGCAGCCGGCAGCCGGAGCGCACGGTGAGTTCACAGGCATCCTGCTGGTGCGGGCGTGGCATGAGTCGCAGGGCAATGCGCGCAAGAGGATTCTGATTCCCGACTCGGCGCACGGGACTAACCCGGCCACCGCGGCGATCTGCGGCTACGCGGTTGAGAATCTGAAATCCAACGCCGATGGCGGCATTGACCTTGAGGCGCTGGAGCGGCAGGTGGATGAAGAGACCGCGGCGCTAATGCTGACGAATCCATCGACTATCGGTGTGTTTGAGAGCCAGATTCACAAGATCGCCGAGATTCTGCATGCCAAGGGGGCGCTGCTCTACATGGACGGCGCGAACATGAACGCACTGGTGGGCAAGGCGCGGCCGGGCGACTTCGGCGTGGACGTGATGCACCTGAACCTGCACAAGACGTTTTCGACGCCCCACGGAGGCGGTGGCCCCGGCTCCGGGCCGGTGGCGTGTAAAGCATTCCTCGAGCCTTTCCTGCCTATCCCGGTGCTTGTAACGGCCAGGGATGGTCAGAAGACCTGGGACTACAATCGGCCTCGATCCGTCGGCCGCGTGCGGGCTTTCTTTGGCAATACCGGCATGTTTATCCGCGCGCTGGCCTACATTCTGGCCAACGGGCCGGATGGGCTGCGGCAGACCACCGAAGACGCCGTGCTGAACGCGAACTACATCCGGCACAAGCTCGAAGACCTGTACGAGCTGCCTTACAAGACAGCGTCGATGCACGAAGTGGTTTTCAGCGACAAGCGGCAGGCGGCGAAGGGCGTAAAGACGGGAGACATTGCCAAGCGGCTGATCGATTACGGGTTTCATCCTTACACGGTGAGTTTTCCGCTGATCGTACACGGTGCGCTGATGATTGAGCCGACGGAGAGCGAGTCACTCGAGGAGCTGGACCTGTTTATCGCGGCGATGCGGGCGATTGCGAAGGAAGTAGATGAGACTCCGGAGTTGGTGAAGACGGCGCCACATTCGACGCGAGTTTCGAGGCTGGACGAGGTGCAGGCAGCGAGAAAGCCGATTCTGCGCTGGAAGCCGGATGAGGTTGCGCCTGCCAAGGACCCGACGCAGACGAACCACAGCGCAATGGAGAACCTGCCTACCGCTTGATGTGGGTCACGCGAAGATTCATGGACCGGCTAAGCGTTTCAGCTGCGATTCGATGCGGCGTCGCTTTTGGGGCTCGTTTTCCCTCATTTGTACCCTGATCCTCACAGGTAAAATCGGCGAATCTTGCACCGCAAGACCGCCTAAACTTATCTTTATGGCAACCATCCCCGATCTTCGCCTTGATGCTGGCTTGCCGGCTAACGTGGACGCTGAAAAGACTATTCTCGGCGCGATCCTGCTGGACAATGCTGCGCACTCGGAGGCGGCTGAAAAGCTGGAGGCCAGCGATTTCTCGCTGGAGTCGCACAGCCGCATCTTCTTGCGCATGACGGAGTTGATGGACGCGCAGCGGGCAGTGGATATCGTCACGCTGGCGAATGAACTGGCGCGGAACAAGGAAGTTGAATCGGTGGGCGGGGTGGCCTACCTGGCGAGCCTGACAGAGGGATTACCGCGGCGGCCGGTGATTGAAGAGTACATCCGCATCGTCAAGGACAAGAGCCTGTTGCGCAAGCTGATGGGCATCTGCTCGATGGCGATTGCGCGGGCGGCGGACCAGAGCGAGTCGGCGCTGGACGTGCTGGGCGTGGCCGAAGCGGAGTTGATGAAGGTCACCGAGAAGGGGCTGAGCGGCGGGTTTCAGTCGCTGGACCAGATTGTGCAGCACTCCTTCGGGACCATCGACAACCTGTACAAGCAGAGCCGCGAAGTTACGGGGCTGGCGACGGGGTTCAAGCAACTGGACGTGATGACCAGCGGGCTGCAGAAGGGCGAGCTGATCATCATTGCGGCGCGGCCTTCGATGGGCAAGACGGCGCTGGCGATCAATATTGCCGAAAATGCGGCGGTGCAGAGCCATGCGACGGTGGCCGTGTTCAGCCTGGAAATGAGCAAGGAGTCGCTGCTGCGACGCATGCTGGCTTCGCAGGCGTGGGTGGACCAGCGCAAGCTGCAGACCGGCTTTCTGGGCAGGGAAGACCAGGTGAAGTTACAGCGCGCGCTGGAGCAGCTGGTGGAGTCGCGGATGTTCATTGACGATACGGCGGGAATTTCTCTGGCGGAGATGCGGGCCAAGTCGCGGCGGCTGAAGCAGACGGCGGGGGGACTGGATCTGATTGTGGTGGACTATCTGCAGCTGATGTCGGCCACGCTGGCGGGCGGGAAGAAAGGCTTTGAGAATCGCACGCAGGAGGTGTCGGCGATTTCGCGTGGGCTCAAGGCGCTCTCAAAAGAACTGGAAGTGCCGGTGGTGGCGTTGTCGCAGCTCTCGCGTGCCAGCGAGCGGCGCGGCGACGACAAGCGGCCGATGCTGAGCGATCTGCGCGAATCGGGGTCGATTGAGCAGGACGCGGACGTGGTGGCGTTTATTCACCGCGAGGCCTATTACAACCGCACCGAGGAGCTGTCGGAGGATGAAAAGGCCAAGTCGGAGATCATTCTCGCCAAGCAGCGTAACGGGCCGACGGGGACGGTGCATTTGAACTTTGTGTCGCGGTTTACGCGGTTTGACGATCCGGATACTACGCACGCGGTTTAGGGATGCAATTTCCGATTCCGAGCGGTTCACTCGCGCGAATATACTTGCTCGGTGCGAATTCTGTTCCGCTATCTCTTCTGGGGTTATCTGATCGTAGCGATTTTCGCAATCGTGAGGTACGGCTTACTTGCGGCTACAGAAAGCATTGGTGTGCGAAAGGGCCGGTCAAGGCTTATCGCCACGCTTGCTTTCGCGTCCTGTTTTATCGTGTTGCCGCTTCTGTGGACTGCCTACGAGTCTCAGCTCCCAACGTTTGAACTCACGGGCGTGGTTGACTCAGTCAAAGTCGAAAACTCCAGCGGCAGTCACTTCAGCGCGTGGCTGTCGCTGGCAACTACTTCCGGCGGAGAAGTGACCATCCATGTTTCCGAGGAAAGTGGGGCGTGGCAAGTCGGGCAGCGGCTCCGTGTGCGGTACTACGGTGACACAGGCGATCTGATCCGGGCGATAGCCTTTGGTGCGGATGGAAAAGAAAAGGGGACAATTCAAAGTAATTCTGGTTTCTCACGCATAGTGTCTGTTCTCATCGGTTTACTCCTAAGCTGTGCGGGCAGGGTCCGGTATCGACGCGACCCAAACGGAGAGGTCGAACAGGGCGGAGGTTCGGATGCCGACGATCAGGCTCGGGTATTCGACTTTGACCGGGAAACTCCAACAAGCGGAGAGATCAATCAGATCGAAGCAGCGACGCGGATGACGCTCACGAAGCAAGGAAAGTGGGCCCTGATTGCCACGGGAGCTTTTCTTGCAAGCTGTGTTTCTGTCTGGCCGTTTCTGGCGGGGTATCCTCTGCACCGATATTGGGAATCGGCTGGAAGGCTTTTGATGATGCTTTCGATGATTCTGCTCATTCCGTTTGCTGTTTCGATTGGTTGGGCTATTAGTGCCTGGGTTTATTCCCGCGATCTGAAGAGGCTCCGGGACTAGGGTGTGTTCAGGATCAGCGCGGCGCGGCCGGCGATGAGGTCGCTGGGCGATTCGCCGGGGGAAATCTCGGTCAGGTCGAGCGGGAAATTGATATTGTCGGGGCGCAGGGCGAGGCGGTTGGCGAGGAAGTCGTCACTTTTTCTGGGTTCCTCAAATGAGAAGTTCTGGTAGTTTCGGTAGGTAAGGACGGGACTTCATTGAGCTTTGATGGTCCGTCCGGAACGGTGTGATCAACAACCTCCAGGCCTGATCTCCAAAGGCCGGGGTTTTTTCCCAGGTGCGTCATGGTAAGTGGTTCGATCCCCGCTGAAGGATTCGGGAATGCGCCGGCCAGCACGATGATGCGCAAGACGGTGTGCGTGGTCGACATGGTTGCGTACGGCAGGATCGCGAAGATTCTCGAGGAAAACATCAACGCTGCCGCAGTCTCCGATTTGAATCAGCAGATTCAGGGATTTATGGATCGCTCGCTCGGACTGCTTCAGGATCGACAGGGTTTTTGCGTCATCTCCCGACCGGGAGATGGGATCATTCTGCTGTTTCACCGGGCGGACGATGCGCACCATTTCGGCCAGGAAGTTCACCGTCTTTCCAATCAGCACAATGCGCAACGCACTGAGGAAACGGCGTGGAGATGGTTTCGGATTGGAATCGCGACAGGAGACGTCAGCACCGTCGCTGGCACCGACGGGCCGGATCAGTATGCGGGAGTGGCAATTGCCACGGCGGTTCGCCTGGAGGGAGCGGCGCGGGCAGGGGAAATCGTGGTCGATGCGGCCTCGTTTGAATTGCTTTCCGCCGATGACCGGACATGCTACGGAGCGGAGGAGACGGTTCGCGGAAAGCGCGGCGAGGAGTTCAGGGCGCGGCGGTTTCGGGTAGTCGCGCCGAAGAGAAGGCAAGCATCTTCCTGGCTGTTCGCGCCAGGAATATACGCGGCGGGTCTCGGTTCGTCTGCCCGGCACGGAGGGCGCAATCATCTGCAATTCCAAGCCGTCGCTCTTGCGGCCGTGCTCTTACTGGCCGTCGGCGGGACCATTTTTTGGCGCGATCGAGCGGAAGCCAGGCTTCTCTCGAACGACGATGTGCTTGTGCTCGCCGATTTTGTGAACACGACCGGCGATCCGGTTTTTGACGGCACACTGCGCCAGGGGCTCGCAATCCAGCTTGAGCAGTCTCCCTTCCTGAAGATCATGGACGATGAGCAAATGCAACGGGACTTACGGTTAATGGGCTTATCTCCGGATGTGCGCATCACCAGCGAGATTGCGCGAGATATTTGCGTGCGCGACGCAGCCGCGGCAACAATCGACGGCGATATCGCCAGCCTGGGCAGGAGCTACGTTTTCACCTTGCAGGCCATCACCTGCAAGGGCGGCGTAACGCTCGACAGGGAGCAGATCCAGGTAGAGGACAAGGAGCATGTTTTGAGCGCCCTGGGACGGTGCGTGACGGCTATGCGAGCCAAGCTCGGGGAATCGCGCAACTCGATCCAAAAGCTGGATCTTCCTTTAGAGAAAGTGACCACGGGCTCGCTCGAGGCTCTGCAGAGCTATACATCGGGTCTCGCCGAGCTGGGCCGCGGCGGGTTTCTGGCCGCTCGTCCGATGTTCGAGCGCGCCATTGAACTCGATCCGAATTTCGCCATGGCGTACTTTTACCTCTCGGTTGCCTACGGGAATGCCGGAGACGTTGAGCGCGAGGCCGAATACGCGAGGAAGGCATTCACCTTGATCGACCGCGTCTCCGAGTACGAGCGGGATTACATTGCGGCGGGTTACTACGAATCTACGGGGGAGCTGAACAAAGCCATTGACGCTGATCGCCAGGGGGTTGCGAACTATCCGCGCGCCTGGGGGATGCAAAACAACCTGAGCGAAAACTCCTTGACCCTGGGGGAATTCGAAGACGGGCTCAAGGCGGGACAGGCAGCAAATCAATTGCAGCCAAGTGTTGAACCGCCTTATCGGCGGCTATTGGACGCTTACATGTGCCTTGATCGGCTTGAGGAGGCCGGGAAGGTCGCGGAGGTTGTTCGCAAACAGGGGATCGACGGCGCAAGAATCCACCAGCGCTTGCTCGAAATGGCTTACATCGAGGGTGATCAGCCGGCCATTGACAGGGAAATTCAATGGTACGCGGGCAAACCGGAGGAGTACCTGAGCTTTGGTTTGCAGGCGGCCCATCTAAATGTTCTTGGCCAGCGCCGCGAGTCTTCAAAACTGTATCAGCGAGCTGCTGAGACGGCGCAGCGGCAGGGTCTGGGCAGCGTTGCGGCGGCCTTTGAAGAAGCCGATGCGCTTGCCGATGCGTTTTCGGGTGACTGCGAGACAGTGCACCATCTGCGGCGTCCGGCGCTGGCGCTGGCGATGTGCGGCTCTGTGGCCAGTGCAGAGAATCTGGCTGTGGAGACCTCGCGGCTCTACCCCAATGGAATTATCTGGAACACCGTGCAACTACCCGGCATACGCGCAGCCATCGATCTCAAACGCGGCCAGCCCGCCAGCGCTGTGGAACTGCTGGCTTCAGCCTCGCCATACGAGCGTGCTTACCCCGAGGCGGTGTACCTGCGTGGCCTGGCGTACCTGGGTCTGCGCAAGGGGCCGGAGGCAGCAGCCGAGTTTCAGAAGATACTGGATCACAAAGGGGCCAGCTGGGGTAGCACCTGGCGCTATCCGGACTGGGGGATTTACTATTCGATTTCCGCCCAGGGCCTGGCCCGCGCATTCGAACTTGAGGGTGACCAGGTGAAAGCCAGGAAAGCCTTTCAAGACTTCTTCGCACTCTGGAAAGACGCCGACGAGGATCTCCCCATCCTGGTTGAAGCGAAGAGGGATTATGCCGCGCTGCAAATGAGCAGGTGATTGACATGCCCTGCAGACCTCTTTTGGACGCAACGCTATGGTGTGTTGACGATGAGGGCGACGCGCCCGGCGATGAGGTCGGTGGGGAGTTCACCGGGATTGATTTCGAGCAGGTCGACGGGGAAGTTGATGTTGTGGGGACGCAGGACGAGGCGGTTGGACGCGAAGTCGACGTAGCGCAGAGTGAGGTGAGCTCCGTGGCGCACTGCGAATAGGGTCGCCTTGTTGGGGCGGTAGGGCATGAGCGAGGTGTAGTGGCGGTCGAGTAGGACGATTGCGTCGGGGAGCACGAGCGGCACCATCGGCAGGGCGTCAGCGGAGGGGATGCGTACGGCGACGAAGCGCTGCCAGGCGCGGCGGGGAGCGGAGGCGCGGGCACGCAGGGACTCGAGCAGTCCGGCCGGAACGTGGAGCATGGAATGGACTGTTGAGGGTCTGACCTTTGGTTCAAAGAGCGCAACGGCGTGGCTGACGATCGGGGCGGAGCTCAAGTCCAGGGCGGCGGGCGGATCTCCGGAACGGTGGAGCGCAGGCAAAAGGTCAGCGGCGCCGAGGTGCTGGGCGGCGAGGACGCGGTCCAGCGACTGCAATGAGAGCTGACGCTTGCAGTGCAGGAAGTTGGAGAGATGGGACTGGTCGAGCCCGGTTTGACGCGCCAGAAGGGACACGCTCACCGATCCCCGTTGTATTCTGCGCAGCAGTTCAAGGCGCAGCCGCTCGTGCATCTGTCGAAAGTTCATCTGTGAGAAATTGGCTGCCAGCCATGACACAGCGTGCTTTGTGATTTCTTTCTGCAAAGCGATCTGCGCTGATTCGCCTTCATTGTCAATGCTTTATCCCGGAATGGAAAGCGGAGGGGCGGAAAATGGTCCGGGCACATTGACGCAGAGGAACATTGTTTCTAGATTGGGTTTACTTCATCTCGTGCTGGCTTGTGGGAATCTTTTAAACACGCTTCATTGCCGCGAGGCTGAGCGAGGCGGCAACTCTGCCTTTAACAACCGCGAATGAACAATGAGCGAGGGACTGCGTTCCAGTCCGGTAGTCCCACCTGCGCTCGAAAGCGTCAAGCAGAGGCTTTGAGAGCAGGATAGCCGAGATTATTCCAGGATCTGCGCGCTATGAGCATGACAAAGAACGAGAGAGTACAGCCGGCAATCCCTCATCAGGTCGCAAGAAGCCTGAGTTGCCTTGGCTGGTTCTCTTCACCCCGCGGAAAAACGACAAAAAAGGAGATCCGTCGGGAGAAACTGCGTACACGGAGATGCAGTCATGGAGTTGCGCGTGCAATTGAAGGTTTGCGAAGGGTGCGGGTGTCTTTGGTACCGGACCCAGATGCAGGAGAGTGTTTACTGCCTTGGTTGTGAGACGAAACTGAAAGATTTTCCAACGCCGGAGACTCGGAAGCGCCGTGGGCGGCCAGTCCGCAAGACGCTGGTCCGGGTGTGGGCGGTGGCTGAGACAACTGGAGGTGTGCAATGAGCGCAGCCCTCCAGTTGCCGATGGTATGGGGATCAGGCGGCGCGCAAGCGGCCTGGCCGGAATTCACAAGGAGAGAGGGGCCGCGACCGGAGGCACAGCCGGAAGCGCGGGCAGTGGAGAGGACGCAGGCAGCAGGGCCGGTGGTGAGCCTCGCCTTCTATAGATCGCACACAGAAAAGATGCTGCGGCGGTATCTGTATGCATCAATGCAGGTAGGCCGATCGCCTTCAATTCTGGGCGATCCCATTGCACGGGGCTGGTGTTCGAGCAGGCCGGTGAAGACGTTTGAGGACGCGGTAATCTTTGTGCTCGACGTGGAAGCCTGCCTGAGCAAACTGGGCTCGCTGGACCAGCAACTGTTGAGCCGGATCGTGCTTCAGGAGTACACCCAGGCGGAGACGGCCAGCCTGATGGGGATGAGCTTGCGATGCGTCTGCTATAAGTTCACGGAGGCGTTGGATCGGCTGACGGAGAAGCTGCTGGAGACGGGGTTGCTGGTGATACCGGAATAATTCAAAAAACAATGCAGGAGAGGGGAGCGCACAACGCGCTCCCCTTTTGCGTGCGATGGATTGGGGGCGGGAATCTGATATGGTGGACGGGTTCCGGACCTTTTGCGCCGGAGCGTGCGCAAATCCAGCCGGTTTCACAAGAGGAAGCCATCGTATGAAGCTGATTACTCGATATGCGATCTTTGTGGTTTTGCTGACGTCTGGCGCAGTGGCTGCGCAGCAGGGCGCGACTCAGGCCGCACCGCAGCCGACTACCGCGGCGCAAGCACCGAATCGCGACACGAGCTACATTGACGCCGAAGGGACGGCACACGTGACGAGGGTGGTTCCGGTACCGGCCGATCTGAGCATTCAGTCGCGGTATTTTCTGAGCCACGCAGTTCCGGACGAGGGACCTCCGGAGTCTTTGGCCGAACGGCGCAAGGGAACGGATGCCTATACGGCCCGCGCGCGCGTTGAATGGAGCCAGGTGTGCCCCAATACGATTGTGGAGGACAAGATTGCCGGGGTTCCGGTGCGCATTGTTACGCCGGAGGGACTGCCGGAGGCGAACAAGGACAAGGTGCTCCTGAACCTGCACGGCGGCGGCTTCAACTCGGATTCGGGGTCTTATACGGAGTCGATTCCGATTGCCAGTTATACGAAGATCAAGGTAGTCGCGGTGCTTTACAGGCTGGCGCCGGAGTTTCCGTTTCCAGCGGCGGTGGACGATTCGGTGGCCGTTTACAAGGAACTGCTGAAGACTTACAAGCCGGATCACATCGTCATTTACGGAACGTCGGCGGGGGCGATTTTGACGGCTGAAGTGGCGGTAAAACTGAAGCAGCTGGGATTGCCGCTGCCGGCGGCGCTGGGTATCTTCAGCGGCATGGGAGATTTTGCGCGCGCCGGCGACTCAACTTCAATGTACGCATTGCGCGGGCTTTCGGGGCATCTGGATGTGCCGGTGCCCGGCGTGCACGACGACTACTACACGGGGAAGACCGATCCCAAGGATCCGGTGCTCTCGCCCATCTACGCCGACCTGCATGGCCTGCCGCCGACGCTGTTTATCACCAGCGGACGCGACCTGTTGCTGAGCGGAACGGTGAATCTGCAACGTGCCTATCTGCATGCAGGGGTAGACGCGCGGCTGGTGGTGTTTGACGCGTTGCCGCACGCCTTCTGGTACAGCCCGCTGTTGCCGGAAGGCGTCGAGGCCAACCACTTCATGGCGGACTTCTTTTTGAAGGAGCTTCCGAAGTAGGTCGGAGGATTTCAGGGCCGTGGGGCAGGTGTATTCTCGCGATCGGCGTGGGCGCACCAGAACACGCGAAAGAATGCCATGCGCTACTGGATGTTGCTTACAAAGCCGTTGGTGAAGGTGATCTTCATGTCCTTGTAGTAGTAGATTGTCTTGACGCCAATCTTCGCGATCTTCAGCGGCTGACCGATTGCGGATATGACTTCATCCTCGGTAAGCCCAACGACGATGGTGGGTGGAGGCGCATTGGCGGGCTGCGTGGCCGGCGGGGTTTCGGGCGGAGGCGGGGGAGCGACTTCCTGAACGGGTGGTTGCGGGGCGGACTTCGGGCTGATCACGGGCACGGCGGGTGCGGAGGGCTTCTGCGCTGTGGTTTGTTTGGCGGCCTGGATGTTCGCCGGCGCAGCCGTCAGAACCTCTGTAACCAGACTCACAGCTTCATCCACTGACGGGACGACCCTTTTGTTTGGGAAGGGAATTTTGAGGTTGCCGTAGTAGCGCGTGTCGTCGTAGCGGTCGCTGTAAAGCTCGATGACGATGCTGTCCTTTTCAACGGAGATTCCGGTGAGCCAACACTTTTCATCGAGCACGAAGCGACGTTGCGGGTAGCTGGCAGAGGTGTTACCGTCCGGCGTTCTGAAGGTGATGGCGATGTTGCGGCCAAAACCGCTGATTCCCTGGATGATCTTGCCATTTTTGTAGGTGTTCAGCGGCGGCAAAGGCGAGGCCACGGAGTACATCAGCATACCTTCTTTGTGAATGATCACGACGGAGCCGGCGGTGACAATGTCGGTGCGGTCCTCGGTGGTTGTGGTAGGGGTGAACATGGTGTTCAGCTTCTGTTGAATCGCCTCAGGATCACCTGCCTGTGCATTGATCAACGCGCTGCACGTGAGCGTGATGAGAGCGAATCCGAACACACGAAGCAAATTAGGCTGCTCCATATTCTGCTTCCTTTTCGAGGTTCGCGGAAGGTGCTGTGTTTGAAAGCCCAACCTACAGCAGGCTTTCTGCAAAGTCAAGAGGCGGATGTTCCGGCACGGCGATGGGAAGATCAAGGATTTCCGAAGGATCCGAAACCATTGCATCAGGGCGCCGCGCCGGGAATTCAGCTCTCTCCGGGCAGCGGTGTGACCGGGATGTGGAGCGCAGAGTTGAAGCGGGGGAAGAACTCGAATGCAGCGGCGACTGCGGTTAGCTCGATGATCTCTTGAGTATTGAAGTGCAGGCTCACGGCGGCGAATGCCTCTTCGGTGATGGCGTGACCCGAGGTGTGCAGCAGACCGGCATAGCGGAAGCCGGCTTTTTCCTTTTCGGTGAAGGGACCGGTCTCGAATGAGTCCGAACCTGTTTCCCCGATGCTGGCGACCTGCTGGGGAGTGGCGCCGCGCTGGCCGGCGAGGTAGCGGTGCGCGCTGATGCAGTAGTCACACTGGTTGAGTGATGCGACGCGGGTGGCGATGAGTTCCTTGTACCAGCCCGCGAGCGCACCCTCGGCCATGAGAGGCTTGAGCAGCGCGGCGATGCCGAGAGCCAGGGCAGGTACGTTGGAAAGCGCCTTGAACATGTTGGGCACGCAGCCGCGCTCGGCGAGGAGCTTTTGATAGAGAGGCGCGAGTTCGTCGGGAATCCGATCATGTTCGAGGAGCGGAACGCGGCTTTCTGATTGAGTCGATGCGGACAATGGCTGCTCCGGGTTGTTGCTGGGCTGGTACTGGCCAGTGTACATGGGGTGTGGGTTGTTCCGATTCCGAACAGGCCGGGAATCGGGAAACTTACGGCAGGAATTCGGGAATTCGTGAGGAATCTGGTTGAATTTGCGGACAGGTTGGTTCTAGGTTGCAAGGTGGATGGATTGCCGGGGAGACGATCCCGGAAGATGAGGCAAGGTTGTGAGTACGGCTGCAACGGCTGTTCTGGAGAGAAAAGCAGACCGCACGCCGAAACTGACTGCCCGGCTGGCAGAGGTGGCTGCCGGCTATCAGCGGATGCTGGAGGAGAATCCCTGCCGGCCTGAGGCGCTGGTCGGCATCAGCCTGGTGGCGCTGGCGAGCAGGCAGACCGATGCGGCGGTGAAGATGGCCTCAGCGGCGGTGGATGCTGCGCCACGAATGGGAACAGCATGGGTGACGCTAGGGCAGGCGCTGCGGGCTGCCGGCAACGCGGCGGACGCGGAACGCGCTTATCGGCACGCCATCTGCCTGGATGGGATGAATGCGCTGGCGCGGATGGGGCTGGGCGAACTGATGACGGCGACCGGACGCGCCGCGGAAGCTGTACGTGAGTTTGAATTGGCGCTGAGTCGGCAGCCAGCGCTGGTGGGTGCGCACTTGGGACTGGGCAATGCGCTGGCCATGATGGGGCGGAACGAGGAGGCGCTGGCGCGCTACAGCCAGGCGCTTGGACTGAAGCCGCGATTGCCGGAGGCGGAGTTTGCCGCGGGGTTTGCGCTGACGCGGATGGGCCGGGTGAAAGAAGCCGAGATTCGCTATCGGCGGGCGCTGGTGGAGCGGCCTGATTTTGCCGCTGCGTGGATGAATCTGGGCAGTCTGCTGCGGGAGCAGGGACTGGAGACGGCAGCGGAGGCTGCGCTGCGGCGAGCGGCGGAATTGCGTCCGGACCTGGTGGCTGGATGGGTGAACCTGGCGATCTTCGAGCGGGAACGAGGGCGTACGGGTGCGGCGGAGGCGTATCTGCGCAGGGCTTTCGAGTTGAACCCGCTGCAGGTGGAGACGCTGGTGGCGTGGTGCCAGTTTCGCGCGGCGGAGAATGACCTTGCCGGGGCGTGGGGATGGCTGCGCTGGGCTTTGGCGCGCGATCCAAGTCATGCCGAGGCTGCGAATATGATGGGAATTCTGCTGCATCGGGAAGGGCGATTTGGGGATGCCGTGGATTCGTTTGAACGGGCCGAGGAGTTGGGCAACAAACCAGCGTCGTCAAACAGGGGCAACTCGCTGCTGGATATGGGAAGGATGGATGAGGCGCTGCGCGCACATGAGAGGGCGGTCGAGCTCGATCCTACGCATCCGGGGGCGATTTATAACCTGGCGCTGACGCAACTGCGGTTGGGCGACTGGGAGCACGGCTGGCTGAACTACGAGGCGCGGTGGCGTTTCAAGGAGGTGCATCGCAGACCGCGAAGTTTCCGTGCGGCGCGGTGGGATGGGGAACCGCTGGATGGACGGCAGGTGCTGTTGCATGCCGAGCAAGGATTGGGGGATACGATTCAGTTTTGCCGCTACGCCACGCTGGTGGCCGCGCGCGGCGGCGTTCCGGTGTTGCAGGTGCAGGGGCCGGCGGAGCGGTTGATGCGCTCGCTGGGTGTGGTGCGGGCGGGATTGGCGGAGACGGCGGTGCTGGGGGCGAACCCGCCGGAATTCGATTTGGAATGCCCGCTGCTGAGCTTGCCTGCGGCGTTTGGGACGACGGCGGAGACGGTGCCCTGGGCGGGCGCTTATTTAGGAGCGGAGACGGAACTGGCATTTCAAAGGAGGTCGCAATTTCACAACATTCGGTTGGACGAGCTGGATCATTTTGGCGGACGGACTTTGCGCGTGGGTCTGGCGTGGGCTGGCAATCCGCGGTACAAGGCGGACCGTCAGCGATCGATGGCGCTGGTGACACTGCTGCCACTGCTGCGCATCTCGGGAGTTACATGGATTTCATTGCAAAAGGGTCCGGGGACTGAGCAACTGGCGAGGCTACCGGACGATGTGTTTGTGTGGGATGGGTCAAGCGGGGACAGGGACCTGGCGGAGACGGCGGCATTATTGGCATCGCTGGACCTGGTGATCACGACCGACACCTGCATCGCGCACCTTGCCGGGGCAATGGGTAAGCCGGTCTGGATTTTATTGCCGCACATGGGGGACTGGCGGTGGATGCAGCAGGCGGAGACGACGCCCTGGTATCCGACCGCCAGGCTGGTGCGGCAGGATGTGCCGGGAGATTGGGGCGGGGTTGTGAAGAGCGTGATGGCGAAACTGGAGGAATTTAGAATGGATGAAGTCTCGTGATCAGAGGCAGCAATCGGCGCGATTCATTGGGGTCACGCGCGGTGTTGAAGTTCCCACCCTTGAGCCAGAAAAAGCGCAAGGGTGGGGCACCGACGTCATCGTATTGATCGACCCGTTAGCTTACTGAGCTTTGTTCCAACTTGTACTCAAGTTCTACGCGCGGTTGGCGAATGATGGTCAGCCCATCCGCACCGAGGAGGAAGGTGGTGCCTGTTGCAGTGCGAGTGGTCGCGGTCTCGATCTGCTTTGCGGTGTAGAGGAGAACGGGGTGTGCCGGACTTGATGCGTCGATGATCTCGTAATCGGATGGGGACGCGTGGGTTTCGATGAGAGGCGCGTCGGGCATCAGAATTGCCGAGTCACCGAGCGGGGTGATGGCGCCGGCATAGGGCGAGCCACTGAGTGGGACCAGCGTGGGATCTTTCGGCTTGCGCAAGTCGAGAACCGCTTCGTCGCTGCTGTTTCGGAAGCGGAGCAGGATCGCCGATTCCTTCAGCGGCTGCGCGAAGTCAAATGGGCCCGAAACATTGAGGCTGACCGTTCGTACGACCGTTACATGCGCAGGATCGGTGACGTTGAGGATGGAGAGTTGCCGGCCGCTGCGCTGCTCGATGTAGAGATACGCGCTGCCGTCCCCGCTTTCGGTGAAGAGCTGAAAAGCGATTCCTGACTCACTCGCTTGTGCGGGAAGAGCGGTTGGGTGCTCGATGACGATGTTCTTCGAGTTAGAGCCAGTCTCAGATTGCGCTGCGAGAGTCAGGCACCGTGCAGACAGCACGATTGCTGCCGTGCAACAGATGGACAGAGGGGAAAGTCTGTACATTGTTGTTTCCTCCGAGGACAGTATTGGTTATACGATGCAAATTGAGCAAGAAGGTTCCTCGGTCCGCAATGATTTTTCGCGTGAGAGCGTGCTGGATGAAACGAAAATGCTCCATCCAGGATGGAGCATTTTCGTTTGAAGGGGTTGAATCAGACGGCTATCGCCGCACTTAGACTCCGCACAGGTAGACTTCGAGGCCCATCTCGTGGAACATGGTGGCCTTGGCTGCAAGTGCGCGATCGGCTTCTTCCGCTGTTGGAGCATAAGCAACATTGACGTGATTCGAGGGATGTCGCGCCATGAACTGGTTCTGGTGGATGCCATGCAGAAGCACGTGCATGATGGGCCATTGCGGCGTGACTTCTGCCCAGCGGCGTTTTGTTTCTTTGTCGGGAAGCGAGATGGCGGTGCCACGGCCGATGTCGACTTTGAGTTTGCCGGACTCAACAAAGACGCGGCTCCAGACAATCTGACCGGGCTTGCAAAGGCCTTTGAGCGTGCCGCCGCCGAGACGGAAATACATGGGAGGCTGGCGTTCACTGACTGCGCCTTTGTAGCCGCCGACGAGATGCGATGCTGGAACGGCGCCGGAGATTTGAAACAGCCAGACAAACTCGTCGATGCCTTCGCCGGTATAGTGTTCGCCCCAGCGGACGTCGTGCAGAGTCGTTGCGGGGTCGAAGCCCATTCCGGTCCAGACGCGATTGGTGACCACCGAGTCGACCGCAACGCACTCGTCGACTTCGTTGAAGTGAGGAAGCGGCTTGCCTGCGTAGAGTTCGCGGCCGTCATTGCTGTACGCGGGTGGACGCTCGACGTTGTTGAGCAGACCCTCGACCAGGTCGGATGCGGGAACTAGATCCTTGAGGCCCTGTTGGTATTGAATGCCGACGGCATCGCAGCCGAAGTTGTCGGCAATGCGCAGCGCGGCAATATACATGCGGCACTGCTCAAGAATCTGCGCATCGGTCAGGTCGCTGGTCTCGTTGGGACCGGTCTTGAACGTCATGCCGCTGGCATCGAGCCATTCGCGAATCTTCTGCGCTTCGGTATCGGTGACCGCGCGCATGGCGGCATAGAGCGCAGATTGGCTGAGGCGCTCTTTGTAGATGCCGGTGGGGTTCATGAGCGAATCTTCAACGATGGCGTTCATCATGCCCATGCAGCCTTCGTCGAATACGGCGAGCAGCGCTTTCTTTGCGCGCAGTTCTTTTGCGAGCGCCACACCGAGGGCGCGTTCCGTGTCGTTTACCTTGGATGGATTGAAGGGGTGCACGTGCGACGTGTCGTGAACAAAGGACTTGTTTGCGATCCATTCATGGAGGCCGCGCTTGAAGAGAGGATCCTTGAAGTCCTTGCTCCACAGGGTTGTGAAGGGAACTCCGGCTTTGCGAAGACAGCCGTTCAGGTTCAACATGCCCACCAGGCCGGGCCATTGGCCGGACCAATTCGCGACTGTCAGAATGGGCCCCCGATGCGACTGAAGGCCGGCCAGCAAGTGCGCGCTGTATTGCCAGACGGCCTCGGCAACCACGATGGGAGCCTCGGGATGGATGTTCTCGAAGATGGTCATGCCCATGCGCTGGCTGGAGATGAAGCCGTGCTTGAGCGCGGGGTCGAATGGGTGGGCGCGACGGAGTCTGATGCCTTCCGCAAGAAAAGCCTCGGTCAGCATCTGCTCAAGGCCGGCCTGCGCAGGCCAGCAGACTTGATTTGCGGACAGACGCAGATCACCGTTGGCGACCAGCAAGACTTCGTCTTTTTCAACGGGAGCGGGAGTTGCCACTTCAGGGATTGCATAGGATGCCATGATCTCTTCCTTATTGATGCTGCTTTGCCGCGGAGCGCGACCGATTGAAATCTGTGCGACTTTGCAATTCACATCTCATTTGTCGCGGCATTTCTGCCGGTCATCATCATACGACCCGACATCACGGTGGCGCTCTATTCCGTCTCCGCGACGACGCGCTGAGTTTGGACGCCAAGGCCTTCCACGCCGAGGCGCATGGTGCTGCCGGGGCGCAGATACTTTGGAGGTTTCATCCCCATGGCGACTCCGGGCGGTGTGCCGGTGGAGATGATGTCTCCGGGTTGAAGGCTCATGAAGCGGCTGAGATAGCTGACGAGATGGGCGACTCTGAAGATCATGGTAGCGGTATTGCCGTTTTGGTAGCGGTGGGCATCGACTTCGAGCCAGAGCGCGAGATTCTGCGGGTCGGGAACTTCATCGGGTGTTACGAGCCAGGGGCCGATGGGACCAAACGAATCCGCGCTTTTTCCCTTTACCCATTGGCCGGTGCCTTCGAGTTGATAGGCTCTTTCGGAAACATCATTCACCACGCAATAGCCTGCGACGTGCGAAAGAGCATCCTGCTCGGAGACATACTTGGCTTTCTTGCCGATGACGACGCCGAGTTCCACTTCCCAGTCGGTCTTTTCCGACCCGCGGGGAATGACCACGTCGTCATTGGGCCCGATGATGGAGGACGTCGCCTTCATGAAGACGATGGGTTCACGGGGGAGTGCCATGCCGGATTCAGCGGCGTGATCGGCGTAGTTTAGTCCAATGCCGATGAACTTTCCGACACCGACGACACAGGGGCCGAGGCGCGTGCCGCTGTCTATAACGGGCAAGGATGCAGGTTCGATGTGACACAGGCGTTGCGCGATTCCCTGTGAGAACAGGCTTCCATCGATATCGCGCATGATTGCCGAAAGATCGCGGATTGTGCCGTCATTAGCAAGTATTCCGGGTTTCTCGTATCCAGCCGGACCATAACGAAGCAGCTTCATATCCCTCCGAACAAAAGCCTTTTTAATTGCGCAGGGAGCACCATTATGGAATCAATGTGACTCGCGCGGGATGGCCGCGCCGCGGCAACCTACCAGGAAGTCGAGATCGGCGCCCTGGCTGGCCTCCATTACGTGCTCGATGTAGAGGAACTGATAGCCGCTGGTGGCGCGCGGCGGCGGCGGCGTCCAGTTGGCGCGACGGCGACTGAATTCCTCCTCGGAGATTTCGGCGTGGATTCGCCGGGCTTCGACATCCAACTCGATCATGTCGCCATCCTGGATAAGCGCGAGTGGGCCGCCTGAGGCTGCTTCGGGACACACGTGAAGGACAGCGGTGCCGTACGCGGTGCCGCTCATTCTGGCGTCAGAGATGCGAACCATGTCAGTGACGCCTTTTGCGAGTAGCTTGGGAGGCAGGCCCATGTTGCCGACTTCGGCCATGCCGGGGTAACCTTTGGGGCCGCAGTTCTGCAGCACCATCACCGAGTCTTCGGTGATATTCAGATTGGGATCTTCGATGCGTTCTTTGTAGTCCTCAATGGAATCAAAGACGATGGCCGGACCGCGATGGCGCATGAGTTTCGGCGATGCGGCGGACGGTTTCAGCACGGCTCCACCGGGAGCGAGGTTTCCGCGCAAGATTGCGACACCGCCGTTCTCGATGAGCGGGTTGGTGAAGTCGCGAATGACTTCTGAATTCCAATTCTGCGCGTCCTTGCAGTTTTCGGCGATGGACTTGTTGGTTACCGTTAGCGCATCTGCATGCAGGAGGCCGTGTTCAATGAGGGACTTGATGACGGCAGGAAGTCCGCCGGCGTAGTAGAAGTCCTCCATGAGAAAGCGGCCGGAGGGCATGAGATCGACCAGCGTAGGCGTCTTCTTTCCCATGCGATCCCAATCATCCAGGGTCAGCGGCACGCCGATGCGACCGGCGATTGCGATGAGATGAATAACTGCATTCGTCGAACCGCCGATTGCGCCATTGACGCAGATGGCGTTTTCGAAAGCCTCCTTGCGGAGGATCTTTGAAAGCTTCAGATCTTCATGGACCATCTCGACGATGCGCCGGCCGGACATGTGCGCAAGCACAGAGCGGCGGGAATCGACGGCGGGAATGGAGGAGTTATAGGGAAGAGTGAGGCCGAGCGCCTCGACCATGGAGCCCATGGTGGACGCGGTGCCCATGGTCATGCAGTGGCCGGCGGAACGGGACATGCAGGACTCGGCTTCAGAGAACTCCTGCTGGGTCATCAGGCCGGCGCGTACGTTCTCACTGAATCGCCAGACATCGGTTCCGGACCCAATGTCTCGTCCCTGAAATTTTCCATTCAACATGGGACCGCCAGAAACGACGATGGCCGGGATGTCGCAGCTTGAGGCGCCCATGACCAGGGCCGGCGTGGTTTTGTCGCAGCCGCACATGAGCACAACGCCGTCTATGGGATTGCCGCGAATGCTTTCTTCCACGTCCATGCTCACCAGGTTGCGAAAGAGCATAGCGGTGGGACGCAGGTTGGTTTCGCCGGTGGACATGACCGGGAATTCAAGGGGAAGGCCGCCAGCCTCCCACACGCCGCGCTTGACACAGTCGGCGAGCGTGCGGAGATGAGCGTTGCATGGAGTGAGTTCAGACCAGGTGTTGCAGATGCCAATGACCGGGCGGCCATCAAAGACATCGCCTGGAAATCCCTGGTTGCGCATCCAACTGCGGTGAATGAAGCCATCCTTGTCAGAGCGGCCAAACCAGGCCCTGGACCGTAATTGTCTTTCTTCCGGCATTGCTGTTCGCCTCGAGGCTTGCCTGGAGCGGTTCACTGATAAGCGTTCACACCAACTAATCATCTTATGGGTTGAGGCTTTTACGCCGTCGTGGGTTTACTCACAAGGTGAAAAGCTGACAATCCAATTCATCAATAGTTTAAGGGACGGCGCGCTCCGCAAGATGAGAGCCACTGATTTAGAAGGCGAAAGTATCGGCGGGGATTTACGGGTCGTATGAAAGTTCCACCAGGCCAACGGTGAGAAGATGGGAAAACAATTCAAGCAAAAACGATATGACGTCACCCTTGTTTAGATTCTTGGGCCGCATTTTCAGGAGATCGCCTGAGACGAGAGTTTGACCAGCCCTCTTGCAGATCTGGGCGGAATCTGGACAGAGTCAGGAATCGTAAGGGACATCTCTTTGGCTTTTTTCCGTCCAGCTTGTTCGAAAGCATTCAAGAGTTTGGCGTCGCTGTTGTATGGTTTTGGTTGGCGGGAAGTGTCGAATTTACGAATTGACGGTTACGAGATGTGATTATATACTTACGATTGGTTTCTTTTGCGAGTCATTTCAAGCCTGGGAGAATGCAGGCGAGCTTGTTGCTGTCTTCTCGTTTTCGAATGGAGTTTGCATGTCACAGGATCCTGGTAAGGCCGCGGACACCGGTTTAAGAACCGCAGGCGAATACACATTGCGGGAGATTGCTCGCCAACCGGAGCTTTGGCCAATCACAAATGAAGGTATTCGTTCCGTTCTGAATAAACGGGATCTCGGAAAGAAACTTCAGAATCATCGTGTGCTAATTACCGGTGCGGGCACCTCGGCTTATGCATCGAGCGCCATTGCAGCGGCGTGGCCCGGAGCTGTAGCTGTTCCGACGACGGACCTGCTGGTCGACGCCGAACGCTACCTGGACGGGGTGCAGGTTTTGATTTCGGTTGCGCGTTCGGGGCAGAGTCCCGAGAGTGTTGCCGTGGTGGAGCGCGTGCGCAGTTTGCGGCCGGATATTTTCCAGTTGGCGATTGTTTGCGACCCGGACAGCGACCTGGCGAGAGCGAATGTGGAATTGGTCGCTCTGGATCCCCGCACCAACGATCGAAGCCTGGTAATGACAAGCGCCTTCTCGAACCTGGTGCTCGCGGGCAACGCACTGGCGCAGCCTGATGCGGTTGCCGCCGGAGTGGAAAAGCACAGCAAGCGCGCCGCCGGCTTGTATACAGAGATCGATCAAGTGTGCCGCCGGGTGGCGGAGCGTATCGATGAACGAATCGTCGTGCTGTCCTCTTCTCCGTTACTGGGATGGGCTCGCGAGGCAGGACTCAAAACGCTGGAGATGACGGCCGGCCATTACCCTGTCGTGACAGAAACGTTCCTGGGACTTCGACATGGGCCGATGTCATTTGTCAAATCGGACACGCTGGTCCTGTGCCTCCTTGCGAGTGAGCCGGTGCGGCGCTCCTATGAAATTGATCTGATTGCGGAGCTGCGAGCGAAGAAGATAGGGTACCTGGTGGGGATCGCCGATCCGCGGGAGACGAAAGGGATATTCGACGAGATCATTCCGGCGATCGCTCCGCATGAGGACGATGCTTTGCGGACGCCGTACGAGATCATCGGGCCACAACTGCTTGGATATCATCTGAGCCTGAACATCGGTCTGAATCCGGATAATCCGAGCCCGGACGGTATTATCAACCGGGTGGTTAGGGGAGTCAGGATTCACCACGCGTCTCCGTCGAAGGCGCTGACCCCGGCACGTTAAATCGGCGTCAGGATAGAAGTACCCTATCCAGTTCTTGCCAGGTCGCCCCCTTCTTCCACCCAGGCGACCAAGACCTGTCGCCTGTGGCCGGGGTCCTGGGGTCGAGGCGACTTGGGTGTATTGCCTCCCAGGTAGAGAGATCCTGGAACCGCTGCAGGCATTCCGTGACGACATTCGGCGACCATGAGGATTCTTTCTCAGGCAGGGGCAACGGGCGATACCCCCCCCTAGGTGTCTGTGAGAAGCGCCCTGTTTTCAACGCGTTGGCGGCAAGGTCCACCGTAAAGTACTTGTTTTCAGGGGCTTGGGAGTCAAATTCTTGAAAAAAGAGGACTTATGGGTACATTTGTGCTCGACCTTGCGGGGAGTGCTATGCCGAGACCTGATTTGCAGACGGTACGCAACTCTCAACTACGAGTTTAGCGGGTTGGGAGAAATAATCTGCAAAGGGTGAATTGGTGTAAGTTGATGAAATTAATGTGGATATTTGAGGAATTGGAAGCGAGGGGGTTGACAAGTGGTGAGGTGCACCCCTTGGGTGTGGGTACGAGCAATGAGAATTGTGGGCTACAGCAAATCCTGAGATGCTGTAACCCGAAACCACAATACTGAAGTTGACGCGACCATCAGGGAGCAGCAACCTTGCACAGCGCCCCAACGGACACACCTTCTCAGGATTCGCTCTAAGTCAAACGAGAACCAGATTGCAGCCCAGGGACCTGAGTTTTTCCTGGATGCCGGCGTCCAGGCTGGTATCGCTGATTACAGTATCGATTTCAGAGAAGTGCGTGATGCGCGCCATGCTGCGCTTGGAGAATTTGCTCGCATCGGCCACCAGGATAATTTCGCGCGAGATGCGGAGCATAGCCTGGTTGACCATTGTCTCTTCGAGATTGGCGCCGCTGACGCCGAAATCAAGATCGCATCCCGCACCGCTCAGAAACATCTTGTCGGCGGAAAACTGCGCGAACATCTCCTCAGTGAATCGTCCGCTGATGGAAGCCGAATCGCCGCGGACGGTGCCGCCGACGATGAACAACTGGATGTCACGCGCGTCAAGCAGCTCGGCAGCGATGTTGACGCCGTTGGTAATGACCTGCACGCCCTGCTTTTTCTTGATCTGACGCGCGATTTCCAGGGTGGTGGTGCCGGAGTCGAGAATGATGGTTTCGCCGTCGTTGATCAGCGTGGCGGCCATGGCGCCAATGCGCCGCTTTTCTTCGGCATGCGCCTTCAGCCGTTCGTGCACGGGCGATTCGCGCAGGATGGTATCAGGCAGGACAGCGCCGCCGTGGGAGCGGAATACCAGGCCGCGCTGGTGGAGCGCATTCAAATCGTTGCGAATGGTGACGGCAGAGGTATTGAAGTGATTGGCAAGTTCATTCACGCGAACCCGGCCGGCGCTGCGAACAATCTGGAGGATCTGAGTCCGCCGCTCCTCGCCCATCATTCCGTCTATGGGCGGTTCCGCGCCAAACGCAGCGGTCGCCGATCCGGATGGTTCTTTCTCGTCCGGAGCGTTTGCCGCCAAGCTTTCTTCCTTCATGCTCACCTCGACACATCATTGCCTGGATTAGCTAACCGTAGACTATTCTACCGGCCAACGTCGAGGCATTGCTGCTGAGAAGAAACAATTGATCTCGATTTGTCGACTACTTGAAAGGAGAATACTATGATAATGGAGCAAAGCGAAAGAAAAAATAAATAGACAAAGAAGTCCGCGTCACAATTTTGCGTGCCGCAATTGTACGATGGGTGCGAGGAGAAGAGATGAGCCAGGAGACAGGCCCGGTGGTGGGAGACAAGTTTGCCGATCTAATGAGTGCAACTGCGGAGATCGAGCTGCGGCTGAGCGATTTCCACCCTCGCGCCGCACTCAACACCGCCGTCCATCGGATTGAGCAGCCTCGCTTCCCGGTCATCGACTATCACAATCACCTGGATTCAATGAACCCGGAAGATGTGCTCGCAGTCATGGACCAGTGCGGCGTGGAACACGTGGTGAATATCACGATGCAGGTGGGACAACGGGCGCTCAACATCATGGATCGTTATCATGCAGCTGCACCCGACCGCTTTTCTTCCATTGGCTGGATGGATTGGAGCGGCGTTGAGCGAGACGACTTTGTCCCGGTTACGATTGACCGGCTTCATCGGCTAGTTGAGCATGGGGCGATTGGCATCAAGTTCTGGAAGGACTTTGGCCTTACACTGCGCGGGGCCGATGGCGAACTATTGCGCATTGACGATGAACGGTTCGCACCGATTTTTGAGGAGTGCGGGACACTTGGTTTGCCGGTAATGTTTCACACTGCCGATCCAACCGCGTTCTTTGACCCCATTGACGCCAGGAATGAGCGCTACGAGGAACTTGCCGCACATCCGGACTGGGGGTTTTCTTCTTCGCCGGTTCCAAAGCGAACACTGCTGGAGCAGCGCAACCGCGTGATTGCGCGCCATCCGGCGATTGCATTTGTAGGTGCGCATTGTGCCGAGAGCAGCGAGGACCTGGGCTTTCTGGCGCAGCAGATGGATGATCTACCTAACCTGCTGATCGATATCAGCGCGCGCACACCGGAACTAGGGAGGCAGCCTTATACGGCGCGCGCATTTTTCCTCAAGTATGCAGACCGTATTTTGTTTGGCACCGATCTGCTGCCCGAAGTGGAGATGTACCGGCTTTATTACCGCTTCCTCGAAACGGCGGATGAGTACTTCGAGTATCCCTCGCATGCCTCGCGGCAGGGACGCTGGAACATCTATGGCATCTACCTGCCTGATGACGTACTGCGGAAGGTTTATCGGGAAAATGCTCTCAAGCTTCTGCCGAAATTGCGCTGACTTCGCAGCCATTTCCTGAGTTCAATGATTGGAGAATTGCTTTGTCGAACGTATTGCAGCAACTAGCCGCGGCGCGTCGCCAGAAACGTCCCTTCGGGATTTATTCGGTTTGTTCAGCGCATCCATGGGTCATCGAGGCAGCCACCGATCAGGCACTCGAGGATGGCTCGGACTTATTGATTGAGGCTACATCCAACCAGGTGAATCACCGCGGCGGATATACCGGGATGCAGCCGGAGGACTTTCGCCGGTTGGTCCACGAGATCGCTGCGCGCAAGGGGCTCGACAAGACGAGGCTGATCCTTGGCGGAGATCACCTGGGCCCAAACCCATGGCAGAGGCAGCCGGCAGCGGAGGCCATGGAAGAAGCGAAGTTGATGGTGGAGGCCTACGTGCGCGCGGGGTTTGAGAAGATCCATCTGGATGCCAGCATGTCGTGCGGAGACGATCCTCATCCTTTGCCCGGAGAAACTGTGGCGCACCGCGCGGCCGCTTTGTGTGCCGTGGCGGAGAAAGCGGCAGGTGAACTGAAGCCGGTATATGTCATCGGCACCGAGGTGCCTGTTCCGGGAGGAGCAACGGAGAGCCTTGCGGAGTTAGCTGTTACGAGCCGCGAAGCAGCCGCTGAGACACTCGCAGTGCACCGGCGCGTGTTTGAGAAAGCGGGCCTTGGCGCAGTATGGCCGCGCGTGATCGCGCTGGTGGTGCAACCCGGCGTCGAATTCAATCACGATAGCGTGGTGGACTATGCGCCGGAGCGCGCTACGCATCTTGCTGCGCTGCTGGATGAGGAGCAGGGCATTGTGTTTGAAGCGCACTCTACTGATTACCAGCGACCACAGGCTTATCGAGAATTGGTACACGATGGTTTTGCGATTCTCAAGGTCGGCCCGGCACTCACGTTTGCGATGCGCGAGGCTCTTGAAGCGCTTTCGCTGATCGAAGCTGAGCTGGTTTCTCCGGAGAAGCGCGCGCGGCTGATGGACGTGCTGGAGCAGGCGATGCTGGACGATCCGCGAAACTGGGAACATCACTACACGGGCGATGAACACGCGAAACGCCTACTGCGGCGCTACAGCTACAGCGATCGTTTGCGCTACTACTGGACGGACGCGCGGGTTAAGCAAGCCGTGAACACGCTGATGGCCAACTTGCGCGAGATCACGATACCGCAGACCCTGCTGAGCGCATTTCTGCCTGATCAGTATCGCAGCGTGCGGGCGGGGAGTTTGAAGCCGGAGGCGCATTCAATTATTCTGCACAAGATTCGCGAAGTGATGAGCGTGTATGCCGAGGCTTGCAAGCCGCAGGCGCTCTGAATCGGGCCGCGTAAAAGAAAGCGCAGAAGGGCGCTGCTTCCAAAAAGAAATCGCTGCTGTCATGCGTTTGTGGCAAGGTGCTCGCGCATAAACTGCGGGTCGCGGAAGGACTCCGTGCCGCCGTGGCGCAGGGTTGAGAGAGCCGCTGTGCGATTGCCGAATGCCGCGCAGGCGTCGGGAGTCTCGCCGCGCAGATATGCCGCGAGGAACCCGGCATTGAAGCTGTCGCCGGCACCGATGGTATCGACGGGGGTGACAGGCTGGCCAGGGACCTGCCACCTCTTATCTCCCGCCTGCACCAGGGCGCCGCGTTTGCCGCACTTGATGGCGACGATGGGCACACGCTCGGCGAGTGCGGACAAAGCGCTTTCGGCATCGGGTCTACCGGTGATCCGGCGGGCCTCATCGTCATTGGGAAGGAAGATGTCGACCAAGCCCAGCAACTCATCGAGACCGCTCTCCCAGCGATCTTCAGGATCGTCGTTTGTGTCCAGAGAGAGGGTCAGCCCCGCCGCCTTCAGCTGCCTGAATATGCGCGGCAAATCAGGTTGAAGCGTCTTGTGGAGAAACAACGATGAGAGATGGAAGTGGCGGCCGAAAGCCAGATATTCCATGTTGAGATCGGAGGCCGTCATCTCGGACATTGTTCCTGGATAGGTAAGAATATGACGCGTCGCCCCATGATGCAAAAGAATTGTGACACCGGTGGATGTCCCGCCTGCAACGTGCTTGACCTGGCTGAGATCGACGCCCTTTTCATTGAGCCGGTCGAGGGCGATGCTGCCCAGCGGATCGTTGCCGAGGCGGGTGATGAAGCCCACCGAAACACCGAGGGCAGCGAGATTGTGCGCAAGAATGGCCGAGGAACTGCCCAGCGTGAGCCGAAAGTCATTGCCCAGCAGTTCTCGCTCCAGCGGCATTTCCTCTGGAAGGCCGTACAGAATCAGATCGAGGTTAATCTCACCGGCAATCGTAATGTCGAAACGTTTTGGCATTCGTTGTCTCAGGGTTGGAGTCGCAGGCCTGGAGTCCAAGTCAGAATCAATGCGGTTGATATCGCACATTGTTAGCCGGGTCAAACACAGTTGGCAAATGGCCGGTCACGCGCACGGTGCAGGCTTTCTGGCTGTGAGAATTATCAAGCCCGTCAGCGGAAACGTGGACTTCGTATTCCCCCGGCTCGGTCCACGCATGGGTCAATTGCGCCCCGTCAAGATGTGTGCCATCTCCGAATTCCCAATGGAACGCGAGCGCCGGGTGAGTGTCTGCTGCTTGCGCAGAGAAGGCGAGAGTCTCTCCGGTTGCGCCGCCTTGCGGACAATCCACGGCGAGTACCGGCGTATCCGTCTGTACACGCCGGTCCAGGAGCTTCAGTACTGTGACTGAGTGAGCTGGTTGTTCAATCGAGAGCGACCCGGAAGTTGAATCCACATCCGATTGATCAAAGATATTTGTAACGGCAAATTGGCCGGCGGCATCGAGACCAAGGTCCGCAAGGCGGACAGTTTTTGAGCGGGGTTTCTCGGTCCAGTTGAAGACGGTGAGAACGCTCTGACGGGGCGATTCTTTGAGATAAAAGATGCTGGGCAATTGATCGGATTGTGAATAGCTCATGAGGTCGACGGGCACTGAAGCCTTGCCGAGCCGCACCATATTGATCAGGTCTGGGTTCTCAATCAAGGCAATGCGTTCCGGAGACTTCTCGAGCGAGGGGAGATCGTCGCCAATTTCAAGCATTCCGCCTGAAACCGCGGCCAATGCAATGGAGACCTTGGCTTCGTTGAGAGTGAGGGCCGCATCTCCTTCATGCCACGACTGGTCTGTGATCCGCTGCGTCGAGACGGTGAATGCATCCGGATCGGCGACGAAGTAGTTGCGATTCATAAAGTAGCGCGAGGCAATTCCAGTGACCGCGTCGCGGCTTGCGTCAAAGCTATGGCCGGTATCCTGCGAGATTCGTCCGTAGTCGACAAAGCCGACGGGATTCAACATGACGCTGCCATCCTTGTCGAGCAGAACATCGTCACCGACGGCTTTGCGGATAATGTCCAGTCCGATGCGCTGCGCTTCCATCGCAGTGGTATACGGCTTGTAGTAATAGCCCTCGATTGCGCTGTCGTCCATGAAGTCCATCTTGATGTAACGGATTCCCCACTCGTTGACCAGCTTGCTGTAGGTCTCTCGCAGGTATTGCTGTGCGGCGGGATTGGTGACATCGAGAATGTACAACGGGTCTTTTCCGTCAACCACAAAACCGGCGTGAATCGGCTGATGCTGCGCATTCTTAACCAGCCAGTCGGGATGCTGGTGGAAGATCGACGATCGCTCGGAAACTTCAAAGGGAGCCGTCCAGATACCGGGCGTCAAGCCGAGCCCTCGAATCTTATGCTCCAGGCTGTCCAAGCCATTCGGAAACACATGGGCATCCGGCGTCGTGTATTCGCCGCGGGCGTATTGGTAGCCTTCGTCAATATGAAAGATGTGATAGCCAAAAGGCTTGAGGTGCTCCGCTTCCCACTGGGCGTTGGTGAGCGCGGCGCCCTCATTGAGGCCAAAGTAGAACGCTGTCCAACTCCACCAACCCATCAGCGGGGGAGCGGAGACGCGGGCGTGGTGGATCTTGCGGATCAGCGAGCCGTAGGTCTCCAATTGTCGGTGATAATCTTCGCCAGCGCTGATGGCCAGGGTCTCTGACGCCAGCTCGCCGCCGGGCGCCAAGGGCAAGCGAAGCTCCACCTGGTCGACCGGCGCTGATTTCTCAACGGCATTCTCCTTTTCCAATTCTGTTGTGCCGGTGGAGTCTACTTCGTATCGGGTGATGTGGCTTGCATTGCCGGAGCCGTCGACATGCAAGCGCAGGGTGGTGAGGAACCGCTCCGAAGTCAGGGTTCCAAGGAAGAGGCTTTGCTTGCTGTCGAGGTTGTAGATGAGCTGACTCCCGACGGCGCGATGCATCTTCTGGCTCGCATCATGACTTACAGCCTGGTAGGTATCCGGATTCACATCAGGCAAATCATGAATCTGCATGGCCGGGCGATCTTCGCTGAAGCTGTCGGAAAGCACGCGATCGGAGGCTGCAGGTCCATCAAGGGCTGCGATTCCGTCGCCGGATGCGTCGACACTGCGAATGCTCTGGACGTCCACAGACTTACCGGTGTGGTTCCGCAGGGTTACCTGCAGATCTATGAAGGGCTCTCCTTTATAGGAGCGCAGCCGGTATACGAGGTCGGGCTCGCCTGCGAGGCCTGTGAACTCGACCTTCCATTGCTCGGCCGATCCCAGGTAGCCATCGGCGCTTGTCCTTTCAACTGCGTGATGGGGGTAGTCGTCTGAATGCACCCACTTGTTGTCGACCTTCGCCGCGACTCCGGAAGCGAGGACGGGGCGGCCATCTGCCGCAGAGGCGATCAAGTAGTGTCCTCGAGCGTCGACCGTCACGGCCAGACCCGATTGCTGTGCAGGTAAAGCTGTTGCGCACCCTGCCAGACCGGCAATCATGCCGCAACAAACGAATCTGCTTACCTTCCCAGTTTCGTAGCTCATGGCGCTGGGGCTATCTCCTCGGCATTTCGTTTTATTACAGTTATGAGCCAGAGGCTAGAACACCCAAAGAGCGATGTCAAGCTCGATAAAAGCAAAAGAATAGATATCGAAGAAAAATGAAAATATATGATAAGCTCTGTAATGCGAGAAACTGATCAACAATAATGATCGCGTACAACTCGGAGTTTCAAGGCGGCGGCTTGCAGAATGGGATCTTCGAGAGCACAAGAGCGGCGGAAGATCGAGCGCTGAGCGTCGATCCTGGCGATCCGTTTTGGCAATCCACGCACGCTGTATGGGCTGAGAGAGATTCCAGTGGCGAGGCAATGCCGCAGTATCGTGCGGAGATCCGGTCCCGATGGACGGAACGTAACCTGTACTTCCTGTTTGTTTGTCCTTATGAGGAGTTGAGTCTCAATCCTTTGCCGTGTACTGATTCAGAGACATTTCGGCTCTGGGATTGGGACGTCGCCGAGGCATTTATTGGCTCCGACTTTCAGAATATTCAGAGATACAAGGAGTTCGAAATCTCTCCGCAAGGCGAATGGGTAGATCTCGATATCGATCTGAGCAAGCCGAATCACGAGGATGGATGGATGTGGACTTCAGGCTTGAGCGTTGCTACCCGCATTGATTCGGCTATCAATGCCTGGTATGGAGCGATGTGTATTCCGTTTGCGGCGCTCGACACGTGCCCGCCTATTGCAGGCCAGACTTTTCGGATCAATTTGTTCTGGAGCCAGCGGCAGGGCGCAAGGGTTGCGTGGCAACCGACGATGTCAACCACCTTCCATGTTCCCGAGAGATTCGGATTGCTGCGGCTTGCAGAAGACCCGGGCGAACGAACTCGCTAATCAGAAGTAAGCGCGGTGCCGAACTGATCGGCGTTGGGCCAAATGAAAGGAGTGCCTTTGATGCAGCGCAGAGACTTTCTCAAGAGCAGTGTCGCCATGGCCGGAGCTCTGCAGGTTGGAACCGGCAGCGCAAGCGCCGCCGTTCGCGCACATAATTGGGATCACTACGATTTCGGTTCCGGTCCCGAGGTTAAGGATCGTCTCAATCAAGGACCGTTTCCCCAATACGCACCAGATGCTGCGATTCCCGGAGATGAAGTGGTGATGACTACCATGCCCTCGGAAAACGCGGTGCCGAATTACGGTCGCGGGCTCATCACCTACATCACGGCCGACATGGGGACGGAGGAGATCAAATCTGACAACGTCTCGCGGGAGATTGAGGAGTTGGCTCGATTTCCATTAGGGCAGCAACTGTATATTCGTCCGACGTGGAGGGAGGTGCAGCCACAACGGGGACGGCTTGACTTGCCGGATTACGTGAAGCAGGTGCTGGAGCTGGCGAGGACAACTGGAAAACGGGTCGG
>JBEKDE010000002.1:0-107131 GCA_050014515.1 Occallatibacter sp. | reverse complement strand
GGCACCACCGGCGACCCCAAGGGCATCGTGATCACCCACGGCAACGTCCTGGCCAGCGTCGGGCCCATTGAAAAAGCGTCCCAGCCTTACCTGCGCTACGAGCGGCTCATTCACCCCCTGCGCATCCTGCACACGCTGCCGCTGAGCCACGTCTTCGGGCAGACCATGGGCCTTTGGGTTCCGCCAATCTATGCCGCGGAACTGCATTTTGAAAGCCGTCTCGTTGCCCCGCGCCTGATTGAAACGATCCGGCGGGAGCGCATCTCGGTACTGGCAGCGGTGCCCCGGGTCCTTGCCCTTCTCAAAACCCATCTCGAAGCAACCCTGCCCGGACTCGCCGAGCGTGCAGCAGGCCCCAAGGGAACCGCGACCGGCGTCTCCATCTTCCGGCGCTGGGGTCGATTTCGCGACGTCCACCAGGCGCTGGGTCTCAAGTTCTGGGCCATCATCTCGGGCGGCGGCGCGCTGGCCGGGCCGCTGGAAAAGTTTTGGAACGCCGTGGGCCTCGTCGTGGTGCAAGGCTACGGAATGACCGAAACCACCGCGCTGATCACGCTGAACCATCCCTTCCATGTGGCGCAGGGGACCATCGGCAAACCGCTCGCCGGACGCGAGGTCAAGCTCGGTCCCGACGGCGAGGTGCTGGTGCGCGGAGCGGCCATCTCCAGCGCGACCTGGTCAGGCGGAGCGCTCCGGCCCCGCACCAATGAGTGGCTGTCGACAGGCGATCTGGCCGAGACCGAACCCTCCGGCGAGCTCCGTTTTCTCGGGCGCAAGAGCGAAGTCATTGTGACCGCCGCTGGCCTCAATCTGCACCCCGAAGACCTGGAAACAGCCGTCGAGCAGCAGCGCGGCGTGGCCGCCTGCGCCGTTGTGCCCATGGAAACCGCGGCCGGACCCGAACCCTGCGCGGTCCTGGCCCTGCGCGGCAACGCAGAGCAAGCCTCGGCCGTGATGGAGCAGGCCAACGCGCGCCTGGCGGAGTTTCAACGCATGACCCGTTGGGTGATCTGGCCCGATCCCGATCTGCCCCGCACCTCCACCGGAAAAGTACGCCGCAAAGACGTTGCCGAGTGGCTAAGCAGGTCACAGGCCGCAGAAAAAAACGGGAACGGCACAGCGCATAAGAACGGGACCAATGGCCACGAATCAAAAGGGAATGGGGCAAACGGTATCGGTTTGAACGGAAATGGTTCGAATGGCCACAGCTCGCACCGGAATGGGTCAAACGGAAACGGGCTATATGGAAACGGAGCCAACGGAAATGGTTCAAACGGGAATGCGTCGCGAAAGTTTGGCGCTTCGTCTGACTGGCTCCTGATGCTTGTCGCGCAAGTCTCCGGCGAGACCCCCCGCAGCGGTGGGGATGAGTTGCGCATCAGCGAAGATCTGCATCTCGACAGCCTGGGCCGCGTGCAGCTGGCAGCTGCCATCGAAGAACGTACCGGGATTGCACTCGAGTCGCACAACGGAAGCTTTGATCGCGCGCAGACGCTCGGCGACCTTCGCCGCCTGCTCAATTCCGAGCCTAAAAATGGACACGTTTCTTACCTGAAGAACGGCCTGAACAATGCGGCGAGGACAGAAGCACTTATCCACGTGGAAGCCCCGCACACCGCACCGGCGCCGGCGTCATCGCGCACTGAGGAAATCACGGCGTCCATCTCGAATCGCTCAGCGGACAATCTCTTTCCGCATTGGCCGTGGTGGCTTCCAATCCGTTGGGCGCGATCCGTCTTCCTTGAAGCAGTGCAGCAGCCGCTGGTCTGGCTGCTGGCCAATCCGCGCGTGAGTGCGGAAGCAGTACAGAATCTGCGAGCCGATGCTCCAATGCTGATTGTCGCCAACCACGTCACCGCCTTCGATGGACCGCTGCTCGAATACGCGCTGCCGGGGCCAATCCGGCGGCGGATGGCCGTGGCCATGTCCGGCGAACTGCTCACTGCCTATCGGCGCTTCCGCAATCTGCAGCCGGTCAAGCCCACGGGACAATTTTTCCTGCCAGGCCCGCTTTTCTATTTCCTGGTCACGGCGCTTTTCAATGTCTTCCCTCTTCCAAAACAGCGCGACTTCCAGCGCAGCTTTGCCCACGCCGGCGAGGCGCTTGACCATGGCTTCAACGTAATGGTCTTTCCCGAAGGCGCGCGCTCGCAGGACGGAAAGATGGCAAAGTTCCGGCCCGGAATCGGCTTGCTGGCGAAGCAGTCCAGCGCGCCTGTCTTGCCAATGGCCATGCGCGGACTCGGCGATCTCAAAGCGCGCGGGACCGGCTGGTTCCGCTCCGGTGAGATCGAGGTGCGCGTTGGACAGCCCATCCGCTTCGGCCCGCTTGACTCCGAGGCCGCCATCACCGCACGCCTTCAGGCAGAAGTCGAGAAGCTGCTGGATGGAACGGAATAGGAATTCGAGCAATCCCCGAGGTCGCCGTATTTTCAACCTGTCAAGAGAAGAAATCCTGGTCCGTCTGCTTAACCTCAACCATCAGCGCGTCTTAGCCCGAAAAAATTGAACCGGAGTTTTGCCGATAATTATCCCCACTTGGCGCACACTTACTTATAGAGAACCTTCATCAGCTCTAACCGCATTGGAGAACCCATGAAAGGCATCGCCGTCTCCGCCCGCCGCGTCTGCAGCGGTTTCGATTCTGCCCTTTACAGAAAGCTCGATGCCAGGGGGCATTTTTCTCAACCGGGTCCCCAGCGACAGGTCTTCGTTGCTGGGGTGGAAGAAAATGCCACCTCGCATGATCTTCAGATGGCAACAAGTCAATCGAAACCGCTTTCAATAGCCCAAACCGGAGCCGAGCCAAACAAGACGCGCACCTTTTCCGCGAATACCTCCATAACCACAACAAATTCATCAGCTTACGAGCAGAAAAGCAGGTGCCATACAATTCCAGCATGCCAGTATGGACGCTGTAAACCACACATTAAAAATGGGTTGCAAGCCAAGGCCAAAAAACGCAATTGCGCAAATCCGCCCGCTGCCCCAACCCCCGGCAGGTTCTTGCAGTCTGCCTGGGGCGGGAAGGCGACCCAACTCATGCGAGCCTCCCGCGAGCGTCTTCCCCACCCCAGGTGGCTGATTCTAAGTTCTTTGACAATAACCCCTTTGCCATCATAACTTTACGCCGATACCCCTTGCCTAACGATTTTAGAATCAAGAACTTCTCTCAAAAGTACGGGGGGAGTGGGCGCCCTGTTCAGACCAGCCGCCCGTTACTTCGGCCGGTAATAGCAGGTCCCGCCGGCCAGGATTGCAGTCCAGATCGAAGGGTCCGCGGGCTGTTCGCTTGATCCGAGAAAGAGAACCCCGTCCGGTGCAAGCAGGCTGTGAATATTGGCCAGCAGCGTGCGGCGCGTCTCCTGCGAAAAATACAGCATCACGTTGCGCAGGAAAATGAAGTCGAAGCGATCGGATGCCCTCTGAAACGGAAAGTGCGGACCGCACAGGTTAGCCTGGCGGAAGGAGCACATCTTGCGGATCTCCTCCTTGACCGTCCAGTCCTCGCCCACATGGTCAAAGTAGCGCACCACAAAGAGCGCGGGCAGGCCGCGATTGATCTCGATGCGATGATAGCGAGCCGAATGTGCGCGCTCCACCACCTCGGAGCAAACATCCGTGCCTTCAATACGAATGTTCCAGGAACCAAGCGAGGGAAAATGCTCGCGCAACCCCATGGCCAGGCTGTAGGCTTCCTGGCCCGTGGAGCAGGCCGCGCTCCAGAAGCGCAGCGACCGGATGTTGCGGCGAGCCTCAATGATCTTTGGAAGCAGCTCAGTACGCAGCAATTCAAAGGGACGGCTGTCGCGAAAAAAACTGGTCTCATTGATGGTCATGGCCTCCGCAACAGCCCGCTCAAGTGTGGCGTCTTTGCGCAGGCGCAGATGCTGCACCAGCTCTTCCAGCTGCGTCATCCCGTTGCGCTGCATGATCTTGGTTAAGCGCGTGTCAAAAAGATAATCGCGAGATGGATCAAGAACGTTCTGCGAGTAGCCAAAGACCATCTCGCGCAGGAACCGGTAGTCGATGCTGGAAGCAGTCTGCATCGCTAGCCCGCCGATTCCCGAAGCGGTGCGGCTTCGTAGTGCGTCCGGCTGACGATCCGGAGGATTTCGGGAGCGATGTCCTGGAGTGGAAGCACCTTGTTGGCAAGTCCGGCATTCGTCACCGCGCCCGGCATTCCCCACACGGTGCTGGTAGCCTGATCCTGGGCAAGAACTGCGCCGCCCTGATCGCGCAGGACGCGGCAGCCGATCATGCCATCGGAGCCCATCCCCGTAAGCACCACTGCCAGTACGCCCGAACCGTAGGCGGCGGCCGCAGTGCGGAAGAGAACGTCAACCGCAGGGCGGCAGTGGTTTTCCAGAGGGCCTTGCGTCAGATGCAGCGTATGCGGTGGGCCGGCGTGCACCTCCATGTGCCAGTTGCCGCGGGCGATCGAGATGGTTCCCGCACGCACCTGGTCTCCTTCCGCGGCCTCGCGCACCCGCAGCTGGCATCGCCCGTTCAGGCGCTCGGCGAAGAGGCGCGTAAACACCTCCGGCATGTGCTGCACGATCATTACCGGCAAAGGGAAATTGGAAGGCAACGCGGGCAGCAGAACATCGAGCGCCGCAGGGCCGCCGGTAGAAACCCCGATCACCAGCACCACCGGAATCGAAGAGATGGATTGAGGCCTGGGCCGGGAAGCCATCGGCAGCAGCGCCGGGTTCAGCAAGGCAGCCGGCCCCGCGCCGAATGCAATCCCAATCCCTGGAGAAGAAATGGAAGAATGCACCGGCACACGCCCGGTCAGCGCATGAATCCGCGGAATCAGGTCTTGCGCGAGCGCCTTTGTGGCCGCCTCGCGTCCGGATTGACCGGAGGGCTTGGCCACATAGTCCGAAGCGCCGCAAGCCAGCGCTTCAATCGTCACGGTTGCCCCGCGCCGGGTCAGTGAGCTGCACATGATCACCGGCATCTTGTGTCCTCGCTTGCGCAACTCGCGCAGTGTGGCCAAACCATCCATCACCGGCATCTCCACATCCAGCAGCACCAGGTCGGGACGAAGGCTCTCAATCGCTCGCAGTGCAGATGCGCCGTCAGCTGCGCTGCCAATTACGCTGAGACCGGCATCGGCCGAGACAACCGAACGCAGCAGGCTCCGGATCACGACCGAATCGTCGACGATCAGTATCCCGGTGGGGCGGCCGGCCGCCATGACCTAGACCTCCACCAGACCGAGCATGGCGAGTTTTTCGCTGAGCGCTTCCTCGTCGAATGGCTTCATCAGGTACTCGTCGGCGCCCGCTTCAAGGGCGCTGAGAATGTAGTCGTTTTCCGCCTCGGTGGTCACCATCATCACCTTCATTGCGCTGAATCCCTGTGAGCGCAACTGTTTCAGCATCTCCAGGCCATTCATGATCGGCATATTCCAGTCCAGCAGCGCCACGTCGAATGCCGGGCCGGCGTTGAGACAGTCTAGGCCTGCCTGGCCATCGGCAGCTTCGGCGCATTCAAATCCGATACCTTCCAGCAGACCCCGCAAAAAGTTCCTCACGAATCGGGAGTCGTCGACAATCAATGCCCGCATCAGCCGCCTCCGAATCCTATGCCGCCAGGGCCGCGCTCAACCGCATGGGGTCAAGCTGCTCCGGGTCCAACATCACCAGCAGGCTGTCCGGCAGCTTGTACGCCCCGCCAAACAATGCTCTGCGGCGCTCATCGAGAATTGAGGGGTTCGGCTCATGATCGGCGGACGAAACCCTCAGCACCTCGCACACCGAGTCCACCAGCAGGCCGAAACATCCGCCCGTGCTCTCCAGAACCAGGATGTCCTGCTTGCCCTCGCGCGGCGGCATTCCCAGCAACTGACGCAGGCTCACGGTGGTCAGAACATCGCCTCGGTAGTGAACCAGGCCGCCCACAAAACTCGGAGCCAGTGGAACCGGCTGCGGCCGTGCTGAGCCCACAATCTCAAGAATGTGGCTGATCGGCACGCCAAACAGGGTCTGCCCCACGCGCACCGAGCACATCTCATCCATCGACTCAGCCTTGCCCTTGCGCCCCGCTGCAACCCCCTGAGTGCTCATTGCACCGCTTCGTGAACTGTTCATTGCACCACCTCAGCCCATTCCTGTTGCGCGTTCTGGCTGGCACCGCTCTCAACCGCCGGCAGCGGCGCAACTCCAACCAGGTCAACCACGCCGGTAACGCGCTGCTTGAGCAATGTAACCCCGCCCGTGCGCTGACTGGTTCCAGCCTCGAACAGGTCGCCGCCCGCCGCGACATCCAGCACATGAGACACGGCGATGCCCACGTGGCGATTGCCCTCGCGGCAGACCACAACAATGACCTGGGCTTCTGGATTGCCCTGCGCCGCGGCCAGCACGCCGCCGGAATCTTCCACCGGCAGCAGCTGTCCATCGAAGTTGAGCACCGGCCGATAGCCGATGTACTCGACCCGCGAGAATGGAATCTGTTCGATGCGCAATACGTCCTTGAGAGGCACCGCTGCCTGTCGTTCGGCAGACTCCACAAGCAGGTACTCCAGGTTCTTGACTGAGTCGACCTCGGTTTCACTTTCCGCGGCGCGCGCAGTCTCCCCTTCGGCAGTCATGACAACTCCCGCCTTCATGGCAATCGCGCCGGGATCGAGAATCAGCGCCAGATCGGCGTTTCCCAACACCGTCGCCCCCGAAAATAACCCAATGCCTTTAAGCACCGCGCTGAGCGGCTTCACCACAATCTCTTCCGGATCGGCCAATCCATCGACTACCAGACCAAAGCGTCGGCCATCGGCATCGAGCACGGCAATGAAGCTGTCGTGCGCGGATTGGTCCTTGTGATCACCGCCCGGCATCAGCAGACGATCAAGAAACACCAGTGGCAGCAGCTTTCCGCGCAGCCTGTGCAGTGGCGCACCCTCAATCCATTCAACTGCTTTGGACGCCTGCGCAAGAGGAACGTGCACCAGTTCCGAAAGCGTGCCTTGCGGCAGGGCAAAACTTTGGTCGACGCTGCGCACGATAAGCGCGGGAATGATAGCCAGCGTAAGTGGAATGCGCAGGCGCAAGGTCGTTCCCTTGCCCGCGCGGGAGTCGATCTCCACCTTGCCGCCGATCTTCTCCACGTTGGTGCGAACCACGTCCATTCCCACACCGCGTCCGCTCACGTTAGTCACCGCAGCAGCGGTTGAAAAGCCGGGAAGAAAGATCAACTGCAGTAATTCGCGTTCGCCCAGGTGCGCCGCGCGTTCCGGCGTGATCAGTCCGCGCTCAATTGCCTTCTGGCGCACCCGCTCCACGGCGATGCCGGCACCGTCGTCGGATACTTCAATCACTACATGGCTGCCTTCGTGACTGGCGCGCAGTTTGAGCGTGCCTTCCGGATCCTTTCCTGCCACCTCGCGCTCCTCCGGCGGCTCTATGCCATGATCGAGCGAATTGCGCACCGCGTGCGTGAGCGGGTCCTTGATGGCTTCAAGCAGGCTTTTGTCGAGCTCGGTTTCCTGGCCCTCCATCTGCAACCGCACTCGGCGGCCGAGCGACTGCGAGAGATCGCGCACGATCCGGGGCATCTTGGAGAAGATGTTCGAAACCGGCTGCATACGCGCCTTCATCACGCTCTCGCGCAGATCGGCAGTGACCATGTCGAGGCGGCGCGAAAGCAGCGTCAGGTTGGGATCGGCCGCGGTGGCCTGCAGCACCTGGTTGCGGGTCAGCACCAGTTCGCCCACCAGGTTCATCATGCGGTTGAGCAGCGTCACGTCGACGCGCAGCGTGCTCTCTGCGGCGGTTCCCGCTCCCGTTGCTGTCCCGCGCGGCCGGCTGACATCGCCCGCAGCCGCCTCCGCCGAAGTTTCGGGAGCGGGCGCAACCGCCGGCTCGTTCGCTGCCGCCACCCGCTCCGGCCGATTTGCAGGCGGAGCGGTCAGCGGAGCCGAAGTGGTCGAAAGTGCTGGTACAGAGGCCGACGCTGCAACCACGGTGCGTGCCTTCTGCCGGGAATGAGCCGCTGGCAGGTGACCCTCCTCCGATTTTGGAGTCTGCAGCTCTTCCAGGCAGACGATCAGCGCCGCGTCCCCGCCAGCGCCTTCGCTGTCATCCGTCTCGATCGTCTTCAGAATCGAGCGCAGGCCGTCCAGCAGTTGCAGCAGGCCGGTAATGATGGCCCTGTCAGCCGAGAGCTTGCCGTCGCGCAACAGGCCCAGCAGGTTTTCGCCGGCATGCGCCAGTTTCTCAAGACGCTTAAACCCGAGAAACCCCGTCGTACCCTTGATGGTATGCACAGAGCGAAAAATCTCCGCCAGCAGCCCTGTATCTTCAGGCCTCTCCTCGAGGTCAGTCAGGCACCGCTCCATGCGGTCCAGGCCCTCCTGGCTCTCAATCAGAAACTCCCTCGTCAATTCATCCATTGCGCCCACTCATTCGCCGCGCCAGGAAGAGTCTCCCGGCACAGCAGCACCCAAACCGTTTATCGGTAGGAAGAGGCGCAACTTGAGGAGAGCTGTTCCGGCATGCACTGCGATGCAGATTTGCCGCTCCCATGTACACAGGCCGTGGTGATGCTTTAGCCTCAAACTTCATGGCAGTCGCAAACCAAAACCCGAACACCACCCTCGATGCGGCAATCGAAGAGCTTTTAGTAAAGGCTCGCGAGGCAGCGATCCAGTCCTATGCGCCCTACTCCGGCTTTCGCGTCGGCGCGGCAATCCGTCTTAAGAACGGAGCCATCGTAGTCGGCACGAATGTCGAAAACGTGAGCTACGGGCTCACCATCTGCGCCGAGCGTTCCGCGCTGGTCAGCGCCGTTTCCCAATTCGGACCCGCAATTCGCATTGAGGCCGTGGCCGTCGTCAATCTCAACAATGCAGCCAGCCCGCCCTGCGGCGCCTGCCGCCAAATGCTCTCTGAATTCGTCCTGCCCGACGCGCCTGTCGTCTTTCCCTCCGCGGACGGCCAGCGCATCATGCCCTTCAGCGAATTGCTGCCGCTGGCCTTCGATATGAAACTGAAATAGGCTGAATCACCATGACATCTCCTGAGTCCATCCATACTGACCATCCACTCCACGTGATCGACCTGATCCGCAAAAAGCGCGACGGCGGCTTCCTCGACGAGCGCGAGATCGGCTTCCTCGTTGCCGGCGCGGCCAATGCGTCCATCCCTTTGGAACAGCTTTCCGCATGGCTCATGGCATCATGGATTCGCGGCCTGTCGCTCGACGAAACGCGCTCGCTCACCATCGCCATGCGCGACTCTGGTGAGAAATTCTCGCCCGAGCGTCTGGGCAAGGTTGCCGTTGACAAGCACTCCACCGGCGGAGTCGGCGACAAGACCAGCTTCCTGGTCGCGCCCATCGCCGCGGCCTGCGGCGTCGCCGTGCCGATGATCAGCGGACGCGCTCTGGGACATACTGGCGGGACCCTCGACAAACTGGAATCAATTCCCGGCTACCGCACAGCGCTCACACTGTCTGAATTTGAGACAGTCCTCAAGAGTTGTGGCGTTTCCATAGTCAGCCAGACCCCTGCGCTGGTTCCCGCGGACCGCGTGCTCTATGCACTGCGCGACCGGACGGGCACAGTCGAAAACTCCGGCCTCATCTGCGCATCCATCCTCTCGAAAAAACTGGCCGCGGGCCTCGACGGACTGGTGCTCGACGTGAAGACCGGCTCCGGCGCATTTCTGCGCAAGCGGGAAGACGCGGAATATCTCGCGGCTCTGATGGTGGCCACGGCCGAAGGCGCGGGAACCCGCACAGTCGCGCTGCTCACCGATATGGACCAACCGCTTGGCCACGCAGCCGGGAATTGGATTGAGCTTACCGAATGTGTTGGTCTGATGCGCGGCAAGCGTCCCACCGCAAGCGAAGACCTGCGCCAGCTTTCGCTCGTCCTTGCCGGCTGGATGATCTACCTGGGCGGCGCGGCGCAAAGCGAGGAGATTGGCCGCCAGCTCGCCGAGGCCGCACTCGAAGATGGATCGGCGCTGGCTGTCTTCTTCAAGATGATCGAAGCCCAGGGCGGCGACACCAGCGCCTTTGACGATCCCGGGTTTCACAAGCCGGGCGCAACCGAGGTATTCAAAGCGTGGGATAGCGGATACGTTTCCACCATGGACACGACAAAAATCGGCTGGGCCGTACAGCGCCTCGGCGCTGGTCGCGAAAAGGCCGGCGAACCAGTCGATCCGCATGCGGGCATTCTGTTTCATGCGCGTAGTGGGACACACGTTGAGCGCGGCCAGCCCATGGCGACGCTCTATGCCACCACTCCCTCAATGCTGGCTGAACCCGTTGCGCTCTTGAAGGAAGCAATCACTCTGTCGCAGACTCCGCCCGAGCCAGTCGAGTTGGTCCACCGCATCTTCACCAGCGAAACCGCAGAGCAGTATCTCGGAAATGCTGTAAGGTAATTGAAACAGCGAAGAGTGACCGGTCGGCAGTTCTCAGTTTTCAGTCATCAGAATGGAACACAGTCCAACTGGTCACTGACAACTGATCACCGACCACTGCTTTTCAGGAGCGCCTTCTTGGATCGATTCACGGGGATTTTGGGGATTCTGGCCGTTCTCATCGCGGCCTGGCTGGGCTCAACCGACCGCAAGCATATCCGCTGGCGCACCGTGGCCTGGGGACTCGGCCTGCAGGTTTGTTTCGCCTTCCTGGTCCTTCGCTTCGACTACGGCCAGCGCGCCATGACCTGGGCCGGCGGCGTGGTAAACAGCATGCTCTCCGCCACCTTCGCCGGAACGCAGGTCCTGTTTGGCCAGCTTGGCATGCCCAACGGAGGCGCATTCGGCAAAGCAATTGCTCCCGCGTCAGCTTCCATCTTCGCCTTCCAGGTGTTGCCCACCATCATCTTCATCTCCGCATTCTTTGCGGTGCTTTATCACATCGGCGTCATGCAGATCATCATTCGCGGCATGGCCTGGGTGATGCTGAAGACCATGCGCATCTCCGGTGCCGAAAGCATGAATGTGGCCGCATCCATTTTCATGGGCCAGACGGAAGCACCGCTCACCATCCGTCCGTTTCTATCCAAGGCCACACGCTCCGAGCTCATGGTCATCATGACCAGCGGCATGGCCCACGTCTCCGGCGGCATCATGGCCATGTACATCTCGCAGGGCGTTGAGGCGCGCCATCTTCTCTCGGCAGTCATCATGACTTCGCCCGGAACCATCCTGATCGCCAAGATGCTTGTCCCCGAGACCGAAAAGCCGGCGACCGAAGGCAAAGTCGTCATTCCCAAAGACGAACTGCACAAGGATGAAAACCTGATCGGCGCCGTCGCCCGCGGCACGATCGACGGCGGCAAGCTGGCACTGAATGTGGCCATCATGCTCATCAGCTTTCTAGCACTCGTTGCCCTGCTTGACATGCTGCTCACTTGGATCCACGGCGGCATTCCATGGGTTCCGGGCTCGCTCGGCCAGATCCTCGGCTATCTCTTCGCGCCCGTGGCGTGGCTGATCGGCGTGCCGTGGCACGACTGCATGGCCATCGGGAACCTGCTGGGCACGCGCATGGCGCTGAATGAAGTCATCGCGTATATCGCGCTCGGTGCGCAGAAAGCGACGCTCTCGCCGCGCTCGTTCACGATTGCCACGTTTGCGTTGTGCGGATTTGCCAACCTGGGCTCCATCGGCATGCAGATTGGTGGCATTGGAGCATTAGTGCCCGAGCGGCGCAATGACTTAGCCAAGTTAGGCGTGCGAGCTATGCTGGCCGGGACCATGGCTAACTTGATTTCGGCTTCGATCGCGGGAATGTTTCTGGGGTAGCATAATCTCGGAGGCGCCCCATGAGTCACTCCTCAAGCGATCAATTGTTAAGCGAACTTGCGGATGGACGCACCGAGTTGGTCTTCGACCTGGTCGCCGCCGGCGTTCCCGCGGGCCACAAGAATGAAAATGGCGTCTCCCTCATGCAACAATGCGCATACTTCGGAGATGTGAGCGCGATCCGTTTTCTCCTGGCTCATGGAGAGTCCCTTGACTCGCTCGGCGAAAACGTCGGGCTGGATACTGCGTCCTACCACGGTCATTGGCGGCTCTCAAAATTCCTCCTGGAGAACGGCGCAGATGCGAATCATGCCGCTGCGGATACCGGCGAGACGCCGCTCCACAACGCTCTCAGCAAAACTGACCGCGTGCTCTATGACCGCGTCCTCATGGTGCTTCTGGCGCATGGCGCCAACCCCAACGTCGCCACCATTCCGGGAATTGAAACAGGCGCTTTCATGCGCGACTGCAGAACCAAAGGAGAAACGCCGCTGCACCGCGCCGCCGCATTTGGCGAATTGGAAACCATCCACCTTCTCCTCAAAGCTGGCGCAAAGATTGACGCAAAGGACGCTTCCGGGGACACGCCGCTTTCATGGGCAAGCTGGTATGGGCGTCCAACGCCCATCCTGCGCGAGTTGCTCTATGGGAACTACCGTATCCATCCACGGAACCGGTCGATGCGCGCCAATTTACTGGGCGAACCGCACAACTAAAGTCCCTGAGAGCGCGCTCCCGCCACCCGCACCCTCCGCACCCTGTAAAAGATCGTCAACCCCGTCACCGACCCGCAGGTCAGTAAACTGGCAGTCATGCCCAGGATCAGCGACCAATCCTGGTGATTCACGCCATGCACAATCCCGATCGCCTGCAGCACGCTGAAGCCGCCAAAGGTGATCAGCGAAATCCCCTCGTCTGTCTTCTTGCGCCACACAGCCAGCACCTGCGGCACAAACAAGAGCGCGTTGCATCCCAACCCCAACCCAAACAGCCAGTCAAAGATCTCTTTCATCCCAATTCCCTCAGCCGCTCTAATCCCGAACGTCTAATCCCTATTCCCTGTTCGCGAAGCGAATCGCATTCCGCATCTTCGCCTTTGCCGCTTCTTCTTCGCGGCTTCTTGCGGGTGCATTCGTCTCAAGCGAGCTGAGCAGCCGGGCCGAAACTGCGGCGATCTCGTCCACCGCAGCCTGGAACGGTGCTTCATTGGCCTTCGACGGCTTGTTGAAGCCGCTCACCTTGCGCACAAACTGCAGCGATGCGGCGCGGATCTCCTCGTCCGTCACCGGAGGATCGAAGTTGAAAAGCATCTTGATATTGCGGCACATCGCACAGACCTCCTTGAGCAGGCACTTTTCTCTTGCACAAACGCTCCGATCAACACTTTACTGGAATCTGTGGCCGGTGCATCCCACTGTGTCCCTGTAAAATCTCGAAAAGCGCCTGCGCAGGTTCAAGCATGACCTATTTCGACCAAGTCTCCAATGCCGCGGAGTTTCTCAAAGAAAAGCTGGGCGCGCTCGCGCCACGTATCGGCATTGTCCTCGGCTCCGGGCTGGGCGCGGTGGCGGATGCGGTAACCGACCCGCTGATTGTTTCATACGCCGAGATCCCAAATTTTCCCCAATCCACGGTCGAAGGCCACGCGGGAAAAATGGTCGCGGGATCGCTGGGCGGCGTTCCGGTTGTCGTGATGCAGGGCCGCGTCCACTTTTACGAGGGGTACACGCCGCAACAGGTCACCTTCCCCATGCGCGTACTGGGTGCCCTCGGATTGCGTGTGGTAGTACTGACCAACGCCGCAGGAGGCATTGCCGAGGGGCACCATGTGGGCCAGCTGGTGCTGCTCAGCGATCACATCAACATGTTGGGCTGGAACCCGCTGGTCGGCCCCAATGAGCCAAGATTCGGCTACCGCCCAGGCGCCGGCCTACGCTTCTTTGACATGACCGAGGCCTACTCAAAGCGTCTGCGCGCTTTGGCCCACACTATCGCCGAGGCTGATGGATTTGCCATGCGTGAAGACACTTACCTGGCCGTCTCCGGTCCCAGCTTCGAGACGCCGGCCGAGATTCGCGCCTTTCGCACGCTGGGCGCCACCCTGGTGGGCATGTCCACCGTTCCGGAGGCGATCGTAGCGCGCCACATGGGGCTTGAAGTGCTGGGCATCTCCTGCGTCACCAATCTGGCCGCAGGGCTGAGCGAGTCTCAGCTCAGCCACGAAGAGGTCTTCGAGGCTGGACGTAAGGTGGAGAATCGACTAGCCACTCTCCTCGAGCACCTGGCCCCAAAAATCGACGAGCTCTATCAGGACGAACGGTGATCAAGTCCAGATGAGCGAGAAGGATTTCCCCGAGCAAGCCGCACGTCTTCCCTTCCCGCCCGTGGTCCTGGCCATTGCCGGTTGCTCCGGTTCCGGCAAAACCACGCTGGCCGCGGAACTCGCGCGCACTCTCAAAGGCGTTCATTTCCACTTCGACAACTACTATCGCGACCTATCGCATCTTCCCATAGCGAAGCGCGCGCAACAGAACTTTGACGACCCTGCGCTCATCGAGAGCCCCTTGCTGGCAGCGCATATCCGCGCTCTGGCCCGGGGCGAATCCATCGAGCGGCCCGTCTATGATTTCGCGACCTACATCCGCGCCCCCCGTCGGACTGAGACGGTACACCCCGGAGCCTATCTGCTGGTGGAAGGCCTCTTCGCACTCCACTACGGGGAATTGCTTCCCCTCTACCAGTTGCGCATTTACGTCGACACCCCGGACGAACTGTGCTTTGAGCGCCGTTTAAAGCGCGATATGGATGAGCGCGGGCGCACACCTGAGTCGGTGCGCAAGCAATATGAAGCAACCGTCAGGCCATCGAGTCTCGCCATCGTGCGGCCCTCCGCCGTTCACGCAGACCTGGTTGTGGACGGATCCGGCGCTTTGGATTGGAAGGTAGAGCGCGTGCTCACCGAGATGCGCAGCCGCGGTTTGCTGGCCGCAGCCAGTTGAAACACAAAAACTGCCGCGTCGCAATCCCCAATTTGTTTGATGACGATTCAGGTCCATTGCACGAACTTTCACGTCATAATGATCTCTTTGCAGCATCTATATCGGTAGCTTGTAGGCAGAATCGGGACATGTCGGGGGCGATGTTGAGGAAGTCAAGAAGAGCAATGATGCGGTGGGCGGCCAACTGGCTGCGCAAAGGCATCTCGCCTCAGCGCCTCGCACTCACACTTGCCCTGGGATTTGCAATCGGCTGCGTTCCCGTGGTCATTATTCCAACTTTCATCTGCGCCGCGCTGGCCCTGACGCTCCGCCTGAACTTCGCCGCAATCCAGGCAGCCAACTACGTGGCCATGCCATTGCAGCTGCTGCTGATTGTGCCCTTCGTCCGGCTAGGTGGGTGGCTCTTTGACGCAGGGCCCGTTCACGCTTCGCAGATCGCCGCGTTGCTGCACACGTCCCCTGTCGATCTCGTCACGCAGCTGACCGGCATATTCGGCCACGCACTGGCGGCATGGCTGCTGCTGGCGATTCCAGCCGTCGCGCTGCTCACCTTCGCGCTCACCATGCTTTTGCGCCGCGTTCCAGCCATGGCTCCCGCAGAAGCCGGCGATTAGTTACTACTTCCCGCCAAACGGATCTGTCACTGGCTTCCCGCTCTCAATCCATGCCGTGTAGATCATGTCGCGGAGCATGCTGGCGCCGGCTGCGAGCCGGTCGGCAGTAAAATCGCGCGACTCCGCCGACCCCGCTCCAACAAATCCACCCGCCCTCTCCAGTTGATACACCTTCTCCACATAGGTCGCCGAATTCCGCAGGTACGCCACGTAGCTATCGAAGATGTCTCCGTCGATCGCTTTAGGGGCTGTCATGCGAGCACGCACTTCGGGCTCGTGCTCATTGGCGGCCACAAACGGCCCCTCGAACTGCCAATGGATCTGGTGCTCGGTGGTGTAGCCGTTTGGATTTGGTCCCAACCAGCCGTTGTACTTATCGGTGGTGTGCAGCGGCTGCGAACCGTCGCCGACATAGTGGCCCAGCCAGCCAGCATAAAAAAGCGCTACCGCTTCCACGCTGCGAGTGTCCTGCTTTGCCGCGGAGAGATTGCGGTATTCGCGCAGCGCGGCCTTCAGGCGCTCCCAGACTTCCGTGGTCTCCCAGGGCTGCAGGCCAATCTTTTCCGGGCGCTGGCCGGCGGCAAAGACTTTAGCCTCGAAGTCCAGGCGATTGCGCGGCAGGGGGCCGAGCGCGTCGGCAGGTTCCAGGTCTATGAAGTGCTCAGGAGCCTGGGCAGCCGCCAGTTCCTCCTCTGCGTGATTGCGCCAGCGGTCCGGCTCCGGGCCAAGGTACTCAATCTCATTGATAGCTGCTTCAGAACGGAGGAACGCGGGAACTTCGGCAGGCAGGGTGACGGCAGCAAGCCTGTTGATCAGCCGATGTCCCTCATTGCCCCAGGCACGCGTAGCTGGCGGTTGAAGCATGACAAAGATGAATGCAATGACCGGCAGGACTCTGTACAGCAGGCGGGGAAACGGCGAGAGACGCAACATGGGCCCAGTATACGATTCCCTCCGAATTGCATTCCTGAAGATCGCATGAGCTTTTCCGCTATACACCCCCGGAATCGGCTCAATCCACGTAGAATGTTAATCATCCGCGTACATTCACGGCGGTAACCGCGGCATCCCTTCCCAGGCAGGCGGTTTCGATTTGGCTAGAGACTCTTAAGACAAACGCTTATACTACCTGCAAATCGCGAACGAGAAAGACGCGTGTCCCAGGGACGGGATACGTTTGATTATGAGCGGTAGCCGGGGTCCGATCACGCAGGCAAGTGCCCTTGGGCTGCGAGCAAGGAACGGCTGGATCGCTCAGGAGGAATAATGCAAGACCGGGGCAAAGCGGAGGATACCATCAGCGACGGGCGCTCCCCGCGCAGCGCCCCTAATTATTCGGCGCTGCATTGGCTCCCCATTACAGCCCTCATCCTGGCTTTGGCGGCAATGATTGCCCGTCTCGCTGAGGGTCCCAAAGGCGACGGCCTGCTGCTTTTCTTCTGCGGAGCTTCCGCGGCCATGTTGGCGGTCCGCCTTATGGTTCAGGACAGCTCAAGCCTGGAACCGCTTGCGCCGCCCAGCGAGCCTTTGAAGGAACTGCTCGACTCCGCCGGACCGATGGTGATGTCCGCGGGCCTTGATGGCAGATTTACCTATGTGAATCCAGCCACGGAGCGGCTTCTGGGTTACCACGCCGAGGAACTGCTGGCCATGCCCACCGCAGGCGATGTTCTGTCTCCCGGCGAGGGAGTCCGCCTGATGATGGAGATGCAAAAGCTGGCCGGCCTCAACCGGTCGGAAGAGCCAACCCCCAACAACGGGTTGGCCATCTACCTGGATTGCCTGCGCTCGTTGCCTCCCAGCGAGGTGCCCAGTTTCCAGACTCAGCTGCGCCAGAAGAATGGCGGGCTCTTTCCGGTTACGCTTCACATTTCGTCCCAGCGTGACAGCAACGGCGCGCTGACCGGCCTGCTCGCGGTTGCGGTGGACCAGAGCGCAAACCTTCACCAGGAGCAGGCGCTGCGCGAGTCGCAGGAGCGCTATCGCGACCTCTTTGAGAGCTCTACGGAGATGATCGCCACGCTCAGCCCGGCGGGGCAGTTCCTCTATGCCAATCCGGCCTGGAAGCGTTGTTTTGGTAAGGACACAACCGCACTGCTGGCTCTCAACTCGTTTGAGGAACTGTTTGGACCCACTTGCCGCGGCGAGGTAGCTGCACTCTTCCGGCGCGCGCTCGATGGCGAAGTGGTCGATCGCGCCCCGTTGCGCCACTACACTCACGACGGCCGGATACTCGAGCTGGAATTGAGCCTTGGCCAGCGCCAAAAGGCCGGCAATCCCCTGGCGGTGCGTTGCCTGGTCCGCGACGTGACCCAGCAACGCCAGCGCGAACACCGCCTTGCCCTCCAACTGGTGGTCAGCCAGATTGTGGGAGAAAACGCTTCAACCACGGTGGCCGCCACCCGCATTCTCGAGGCTCTCTGCGTCTCCCAAGGCCTGGATGCCGCCTTCAAGTGGGAGGTCAATGCGGAAGATAACCAGCTTGAATTCTGTACCGCATGGGGCGCGCCGGGCAGGCGTGCCGAGACGCTCATTGAGGAAAGCGTGAGCCTGACGCTGGCCAAAGGCAAAGACCTGCCCGGGAAAGCCTGGCTGGAGGGGCATCCAGTCTGGATATCCGACCTTGCTTCCATGCCACGGAGCCCGCGCATTCAGCAGGCGCTTCAGCAGGAGATGGTTTCCGGCTGGGCGGTTCCGGTGCGCGTAGGTGCCAAGGTGCTGGCGATTCTCGAGTTCTATTCCCATCTGGCGCTGCGCGAAGACCGTGAGGCTCTGGCAGCGATCGAGACAGTGGCTGCCTCTCTGGGCCAGATGATGGCGCGCTCCCATGAACAGGGGCGGGCCGAGGAGTTATCACGCCAGCAGGAGATTCTGCTGGATTCAGTGGCCGATGGCATCTGCGGCGCAGACCGTCACGGCATGGTCAGCTTTGCCAATCCCGCCGCTGCCCGACTCCTGGGCGCCGCGGCCGCCAGCCTGAACGGCAAACTGGTTCACGACCTGATGCACGGGGCGGCGCCGCCTAACCGAACATGCGGCGTGGATTGCGTACTGCTTCGCGCCACTAAGAACCACGCTCCTGCATCAGGCGAAGACACCATTTACCGCACCGACGGCTCCTCGTTTCCAGCCGAGTACTTCCTGACCCCGATACTCGACCAGGGCCGCTACTCCGGTTCCGTGCTCAGCTTCCGCGATATCAGCCAGCGCTACACACTGGATCGGCTCAAGGACGAGTTCATCTCCACCGTAAGCCACGAACTGCGCACCCCGCTCACCTCTATCCGTGGAGCCCTCGGACTGCTCTCTTCCGGGATTCTGGGCGAGGTGAATGATAAAGCCACGAACCTGCTTCGTATCGCGCTCACCAACTCCGACCGCCTGGTCCGACTCATCAACGACATCCTCGATCTCGAGCGCATACAGAGCGGCCGCGAGCCGCTGGCCTTCCGCATGGTTCAGCTTGCGGATATTGTTCGCCAGGCCATCGATGGCATGGCACCTGTAGCCGAATCAGCCGGCGTACAACTGATTCACGACCCAACCCAAGTGGAGATCGCCGCAGACCCCGACCGCCTGCTTCAGGTGCTGACCAACCTGCTTTCGAATGCCGTCAAGTTCTCGCCGCCCAACTCCACCATCTCGGTGATGATGCGCCCCGGCATGAACGGCGTCACGCTGTCGGTCATCGACCAGGGCCGTGGAATTCCTGCCGACAAGCTGGAGGCCATCTTCGGGCGGTTCCAGCAGGTCGACGCGTCGGACTCGCGCCAGAAGGGCGGCAGCGGCTTGGGACTGGCCATCTGCCGCACCATTGTTATGCAGCACGCCGGACGCATCTGGGCGGAACGGAACCCGGTGCGCGGCTCGACCTTCCGCGTATTCCTGCCCTATCACCCGGTACCCGTGGACACGCCCGGTTCTGTCTTCGACCGTGAGACCGGCGAAGGCACCGTGCTGCTTGCCGACGCCAATGGCGCGACGCGACCCAAAATTGCCGCGCAACTCACCCGCCACGGCTACCGCGTCATCGAGACGGCGACCGTGGAGCATACCCTGGCCGCGGCACACGAAGGAGTGCAGGCTATCCTGCTCGATACTTCGCTGGACGGAATGAATGGCTGGGAAATTCTTCCCCTGCTGCGCAAGCTCGACCCCGAAGCGAAAACGCCCGTGGTTCTACTTAGCCTGGACAACCAGCAGGAGCCCGGCGAACTGGTTGCTCATGCGGAGGGATGGGTCGCGAGACCGCTCGATGAAGATGCACTGCTCGGGGAGTTGGCGCGTGTTCTTTGCGGCCCCGGTGAAAAGGCGCGGATCCTGGTGGTCGAAGACGACAGGGACCTGGCTCGCGTCATCGGCGATGTCTTTGCCAGCGATTCTGTCACTGTTAACCTTGCCCACTCGCTGCAGGAAGCCCTGGATGAATGTTTCTCCTTCCAGCCTCATCTACTTGTGCTGGACATCAGCTTGCCCGATGGGGATGGATTCAACGTGGTCTATTGGCTTCGCCAGCACGAAAACTTGGCAAGGTTGCCGCTGGTGGTTTACTCCGGCCGCGAACTCTCCCTGCCCGAACGCCGCCAGCTCACCCTCGGGCCAACACACTTCTTGACCAAGGCGCGCGTGCAACCTCAGCAACTCGAGGCGCTCATATTAACCATGTTGCGCAGTTCGCGTCAGATGGAAGAGGCTTTGCCACCTGAATCGCCCATCTCCAATTAACAGTCGGACCGGAACAACATCATTTCAGCACTCCGGATTCAAAGGCATTCAAGCATTCGATTGGAAGTTTCAACCCGACCTCAAAAGCTGGTGAGCCATGGCAAAGCGCATTTTAATCATTGACGATGAAGACGACATTCGAGCAGTTGCCTCGCTCAGCCTCGAAACGATCGCCGGCTGGGAGGTTGAGACGGCAAGTTCAGGCTCGCTGGGCTTGGCGCGCGCCATCGAATACCAGCCCGACGCCGTGCTGCTGGACGTGATGATGCCGGGAATGGACGGGCCGACTACTTTCCGTGCGTTGCGACAGAATCCATCCACAGCCCACATTCCGGTGCTGCTGCTCACCGCCAAGGTGCAAAGCAACGACCAGCGCCGCTTCGCCGACCTCGGGGTGGAGGCAATCCTGTTCAAGCCTTTTGACCCGCTCACGCTGGCCACGCAGATCTCCACTGTGCTGGGCTGGGAATGAGGGACCGTGCGACCATGGAAGAGGAGCACGCGACCAATTCGGCACAGGATGCCCTGAAGCAGGCACTTGATCGCATGTGGGTTCAGTTCCTCCCGACGTTGACGGAGCGTGTCGCAATTCTGGAGTCCGCTGCTGCGGCCCGGCATTCTGTCGAAGCAGCGGAGGAAGCCCACGCAGCAGCTCACAAACTGGCCGGCGCGCTGGGAACGTTTGGCCTCATCGAGGGCACTGCCCTGGCTCGTGAGGCTGAAGGTCTCTGCGCGGCCGCCCGGGGGCTCGACGAAGAGGGTGCAAAGCGCCTCGCTGAAATCGCGGTGCGGCTGCGAAACCTGATCGAAAACCGCCCCTGAATCAACAAGCAAATGGACATCGGCATTTCAGTCAAATTGAAATGTTAAGTCTGCTCCCAACCGGTTTGAAGTGAATAAAGACGGTTCCTTCCGGTGCGGGTGAATCGGTATAGTTCAAACAGCGGTCTCCCCCGCAGTATGAGGTTTTCTTTGCCACGACGTACCCACGTCACACTGCTCTGTGTCCTGCTGCTCATATGCTGCGGCGGGGCATCTGCGCAGGCGGTGCCCGCTGCGGATGCGGCGACATCGAAGGCAGAACTGGGTCAGGCTGTGATTCCTCTGAATGGCCCCTGGCGGATGCAACTCGGGGACTCGCCGCGCGATCCCTCCACCGGCGCAACGCTGTGGGCGCAGCAGGGATTCGACGATTCAAAATGGGAAACCGTGGACCTGGCGCCCAAGGGAGGCGCCTATGACGTTTGGAGCGGAACTCCAAGTTACGTGCCTGGATGGACGGCCAGGGGGCACCAGGGCTACTCAGGCTACGCCTGGTATCGCATTCGTGTGAAACTGCAAGCTCGGCCAGGCGAAAAACTGGCCCTCGCAGGACCTGCCGATGTGGATGACGCGTACCAGGTCTTCGCCAATGGAAAACTGGTGGGCAGCTTCGGCGATTTCAGTGGGAAAGAGCCGAATGTTTATTTCTCCCAGCCGCAAATGTTTTCACTTGACCAGGACACAGGTGATTCGGGATCAACAGACCTGGTGCTTGCCTTCAGGGTATGGATGGGCAAACACTCGCTTCTGCGGCGACCCCAGGCGGGCGGCATGCACAGCCCTCCGCTTTTGGGAGACGCCGGAGTCATAGGCGCAAATTACAAGGTTCGCTGGCAAAGGTTGCTGGCGGCATATTCACCGCTCGCTCTTGAAGCCCTGATGTATGCCCTGGTGGCGATGATGGCCTTCAGCCTGTTGCTCTTTGACCATACCGACCGCGTCTATGTCTGGGCTGGATCGGTCTTAGGTCTTACAGCCATCGATTTCGCACTTTCGGCCATCACCTCATGGACCACCTACCTCAACTTCCTTCTGCCGACAATCATTCGCGACAACTTCCTCACCCCGCTTATCTGCGGCGGCTGGGTCATGCTGTGGTGGGTCTGGTTCAGGCTGCACCGGCCACCGTGGTTGCCCCGTCTCGTTGACCTGTTGACCATCCTGCTGATTGTTGCCAACTCCATCCGCGGAGAGTTGCTGCTTCCCTTCATTTCTCACTCGGTCGCGGATGCCTTTTTCCCGGTTGCTGTGGTTGTCCGGCTGCTCTTCTTCCTTCTGCTCGTGTGGGTGGTCGCGCTCGGCATTCAGCGCAAGGGGCTGGAGGGATGGTTCGTTTTCCCCGTCCTGCTGTTTCGTGGCATCGGGCAGTTCCAGCCCGAGCATTCCGCCCTGCATATCCAGTCAGACGGCGGGCCGCTCGGACTGGAAATTTCCTTCACCCAGATCTGCAACTTGTTGATGGCACTGACCATCGGCTTGCTGCTGCTGCGCCGGTTGCTGATGTCCCTGCGCCAGCACCGGCTCATGGCACAGGACATCAACCAGCGCCTCCTCAAGTCAGGGCAAGACCAGTACCTGATGACGATGGAGGTGAAACAGGCCCAGGAGGTGCAGCAGGTCATTTTGCCCGAAGCCCGAACCCAGCTTCCCGGCCTGCTGATCGAGAGTGAATACCGGCCTGCCCGTGCCGTTGGTGGCGACTTCTTCCAGATCGTTCCGCGCCCCGTTGACGACAGTCTGCTCATCGTCGCCGGCGACATCACCGGCAAGGGGCTAAAGGCCGGCATGCTGGTCGCATTCCTGGTGGGTGCAATCCGCACCACTGTGGAGTGGAGCGCCGACCCGGTCGTGGTTTTGAAAGCTCTCAATCGACTGCTCATTGGCCGCAAAGACGGACAGGCGACCTGTATGGCCCTGCGCATTAGCGCAAATGGCGATGTGGTTCTGGCCAACGCTGGACATATTCCTCCGTATCTGAACGGTGAGGCAATGTCGATTGAAGGCGCTCTGCCACTGGGCGTGCGACTCGACGCCGATTTGACCATCACCCGCTTCAAGATGGCCGAGGGCGATCGGCTCGTGCTCATGTCCGATGGCATTGTCGAAGCAATGGACGCAGCCGGTAACTTGTTTGGCTTCGAGAGGGTGCAGGAACTGGTGCGCAAGGCGCATTCCGCCGCCGAAGTTGCCGCCGCTGCCCAGCGATTTGGCCAGGAAGACGACATCAGCGTCATCTCAGTCACCCGCACCCATGCAATGAAGCACGCCCTCGTGTAAGCCGCCATTTCTGCATCCATCCCTCGATCATGCTCACCAACGGCACCTTGCCAATTACACTTTGAATGAATGCTTCGACCCGACCCATCCCTTTCCCAGCTCGACCTCAGCTTTGAGGAGCCGCAGCGCACGCGCCGCATCTGGCCGGTGCGCGAATTGGTTGGATTGGTGCGCGAACTGGTGGAGCAGGAATACAGCGACGTCTGGGTCGAAGGCGAAATCTCCAACTTCCGGCCCGCGCCATCCGGCCATCTCTACTTCACCCTGAAAGACGCCGACGCGCAATTGCCGGTTGTGCTTTTTCGCCGCCAGGCCATTCTGCTTCGCTTCCGCCCTGAAGACGGCCTGCATGTACTGGTGCGCGGACGCGTGAGCGTGTACGAGCAACGCGGCCAGATGCAACTGGTGGCAGAGACAATGGAGCCGGTCGGCGCTGGCTCGCTTCAACTGGCCTTTGAGCAGCTCAAGGAACGGCTCAAGGCCGAGGGCCTCTTCGACACAGCCCGCAAGCGCCCACTGCCGGCGTTTCCACGCGCCGTGGGCATCGTTACCTCGCCAACCGGTGCCGTGATCCGCGACTTCCTCAACATCGTCGCACGGCGTCACTCCGGTCTCAGCGTGCTTCTCTTCCCGGTTTCGGTACAAGGCGACCAGGCCCCGGCCGAGGTGGAAGATGCCATCGCCTCGCTCAATAACTCCGGTCTGGTCGACGTGATCGTACTCGCGCGCGGCGGCGGCTCGCTTGAAGACCTGGCCGCCTTCAACAGCGAGCGCGTGGCTCGCGCCATTGCATCCAGCAATCTTCCCGTAGTCTCCGCAATCGGTCATGAAACCGACTTCACCATCGCCGACTTCGTCGCCGACCTGCGCGCCCCCACGCCCTCGGCGGCGGCCGAGGTGATCACCGAGGCCCAGCACAAGATCGCCGAGCATCTGGCCCAACAGGACCATCGTCTGGAACGCGCTGCCAATTATCAGATCCTCCAGGCCCGGCAACGCCTCACACGTGTACCGGTAAGCCGTGCAGAAGCACGCATCTCGACCATGTTGCACCACCTCGCCCAACACCTCGACGATCTGGCCTTCCGCCAGGAAGACGCCCTCAACACGCAGTTGCGCGATCAGCAGCGCCAGGTGGCCTCACTCGCTGCTGCAGTCTTGCATCACAACCCGCGCCACGCTCTTGCGCACGCCCGCGAACACCTGGTTGCCTGCAACACGCGCATTGAACGCTCTCTCCAACGTACCTTGCAGCGCGCCGCAGTTCGGATTGGAGCCCTTGACGCGCATCTTCATTCACTCTCGCCGCTCGCTGTGCTCGACCGCGGCTATGCACTGGTTTTAGATGCCGATGGGGCGTTAGTCCGCTCCGCCGCGCAGATTGCCGCAGGCGACCAGCTCACCACGCGCCTCGCCGACGGCTCCTTCACCAGCCGCGTTGAAACCACTGCGCCGCGCACCGCTGTGCCTAGGCAAGCCACTCAAAAGAAAAGACAGAAGAAATGAGATCATGACCTCAGCAACCGCACGCAAACTTTTCGGAACCGACGGCATTCGCGCCGTCGCCGGCGAGCCGCCGCTCGATCCCACCACGATCTTCGCCACCGGCCTGGCGCTCGCCCACTCGCTGCGTAAATCAACCGCTCATCCCAGAGTCCTGCTCGGCCGCGACACCCGCGAGTCGAGCCCTTGGATTGCGGCCACGCTTGCTGCGGGTCTCCGCCAAGCGGGAGCGCAGGTTGAGAGCGCAGGCATCGTGCCCACACCGGCTGTCGCCTTTCTTGCGCGCACCCATGGATTTCAAGCAGGAGTGGTGATTTCCGCCTCTCACAATCCGTGGCGCGACAACGGCATCAAGCTCTTCGGTGCGGACGGCTTCAAATTGCCTGACGCTGTGGAGCTGGCGATGGAAGATGAAATCCTGCATCACGCCGGCACCATCCTTAACGCGCCCGATCCCGCGTCCCTTCCCGCGATCGAAGACAACCCAGCATTCCAGGTCGACTACATTCAGTTTCTTACTGACTCCGTCCCTGGACTCTCGCTTGCCGGCCTGCGCATCGTAGTGGACTGCGCCAACGGCGCCGCTACCGCAGTCGCCCCCGAACTCTTCCGGCGTCTCAACCGAGACGAATCAGCAAACATAACGCTCCTCAACATCGCACCCAACGGCCGCAACATCAACGACAACTGCGGCGCGCTTCATCCAAAGACCGTCGCGTCAGAAGTAGTCGCTCGCGGCTCGAATCTCGGACTCACCTTTGACGGCGACGCCGACCGCTGCATGCTTGCCGGTGCACAGAACAACGTCATCAACGGCGACGCGATTCTGCTTGTGGTCGCGCGCGACCTGAAATCGCGTGGCCTGCTCACCGATGATCTCGTTGTAGCCACCACCATGTCGAACATGGGCCTCGAAGCGGCACTCAAGCATAGCGGAATTCGCATGTTGCGCGCCCCAGTGGGTGATCGCTACGTTCTCGAACAGATGCTTTCACACCATGCCGCTCTCGGCGGCGAGCAATCCGGCCACATCCTGCTGCCGCACCTGGCTACCACCGGTGATGGCCTGCTCACTTCGCTCGTCGTACTCGATTTAATTGCCCGCACCGGCAAAACCATCGAAGAGCTGACCGCAGACCTGAAAGTCTTTCCGCAGGTCATCGTGAATGTAAAAGTGCGCGAGAAAAAGCCACTTGAATCGATCCCCTCGGTAGCCACCGCCATTCGAGCAGCCGAATCAGAGTTGCAGGACTCCGGCCGCGTGGTCATTCGCTACAGCGGTACCGAAGCCCTCGCCCGCGTGATGATCGAAGCCGAATCCGAATCCCTGATGCAGCTCCACGCCAATGCCATCGCCGACTCCATCCGCCGAGAACTCGGAATCTAGTGTCTCGGAATTTAGAAAAGTTCCTCCGTCCGATACGTTGCAAGCCCGACGGCATCTTAGTCGCAAGAGGATTCGCATGGTGCTGGAACACAAGAATGCGGGTGCCGCGGCTGGCGCCGGAACCGACCCCGGCGGCCGTGCGGCCGCGCCTCAACCCGAAAGACCGTCGAATGAAGCGCAGACTGCCGCGCTCTCTCCAACCAGCAAGAATCTGCTGCCCTGGCTTGTTGCGGTGGCGCTGTTCATGGAAAACCTGGACACAACCATTTTGAACACGGCCGTTCCCACCATCGCAGCCGCGCTCAAAGTCGGCCCGTTGAGCATGAAAGCAGTTCTCGCCAGCTATACACTCAGCCTCGCCGTCTTCATTCCCATCAGCGGCTGGATGGCGGACAAGTTTGGGACCCGGCGCGTTTTTGCCTCCGCCATCGGAATCTTCACTCTTGGCTCGCTGCTCTGCGGTATCTCCTCCGATATCCATGTGCTTGTTGCCTGTCGCGTTCTTCAAGGTTGCGGCGGCGCCATGATGGTCCCGGTCGGCCGTCTCACGCTGGTGCGCGCCTTTTCCAAATCAGAACTCCTCGGTGCCATGAGCTTCATCTCCATTCCCGCGCTGGTAGCTCCCATGCTCGGCCCCATCGCCGGCGGTCTCATCGTCGGCTATCTTCACTGGCGCTATATCTTCTTTTTGAATATTCCCATTGGCCTCGTTGGGCTTGTCATGGTCTATCTTCATCTGCCCAATTACTTTGAGGAGGATGTAAAGCCGCTTGATGTGGTCGGTCTCATTCTTTTCGGCTCTGGCATCGCGCTGTTGTCCTACGTGCTTGAGATCTTCGGCGAACATACGCTCGGCGCCATCGAAGTCTCCGGCCTTCTCACACTGTCACTTATTCTGCTCGCTGGGTACGTGGTTCATGGGCACAACACGCCTTTCCCCTTGCTGAACCTTTCGCTGTTTAAGATACGAACATTCCGCGCTGCAGTGAGCGGCAGCTTCTTCTCCCGGCTTGGGATGGGCGGCATTCCCTTTCTTCTGCCGCTCCTATACCAACTCGGCCTCGGCTACACGGCCATCCAGTCCGGCCTCCTCATCACGCCGCAAGCCCTGGGAGCCCTGGGCATCAAGGCGGTGCTGAAACGCGTTCTAAACTTCTTTGGCTACCGCGGCGTGCTCATTTCAAACACCATCATTGTCGGTATTCTGATGATGCTTTTCGCCACCATCGGTCTCCGCACGCCTGTCTGGCTCATCGTACTTCTTGCATTCGGCTACGGCGCTTTCTCTTCCCTGCAATACACCAGCATGAACACCCTTGCCTTTGCCGACACCACCGAGATCGAAGCCAGCAGCGCAAGCTCCATCGCCAGCACAACGCAACAGATGTCCATCAGTTTCGGAGTCGCCATTGCCGGGCTCACGACAGCCTACTTTCTTCCCGCAGTGCCACACTCCGACCCGTTCGCCGTCGTCCGCGGACTGCACAGAGCGTTCCTGCTTCTCGGCTCCTTCACCATTCTTTCCACATTCGTTTTCCGGAGCCTGCAAGGTGGCGATGGAGACGACGTGAGCCGCCACAAAGCCGTTCACCCCGGCGAGTGACTGCTCCCAGCAGTACCTCATCCGAAAGGATGAATTCCGCCCCAGTCAGGACTAGAATTGAACCTAAGGCACCAGGTTCCCGCATCCAACGCATGTGGGTTCAATGCCCGCAAAGCAAGACGGAGAAAACACATGGCACTGATGAAGACATCCAATCCGGCGCTTGGCGAAAACACGTTCCGCAACGTGTCCGGCGGTGGATATGGCGGCATTACCGACGTCGCCGACCGCATGTCGCTGAACGGCACCGTGAACAAGACCGGCATTTTACTGCTCTGCGCCATCGCCACCGCGGCGTGGACCTGGCACACGTTCCTTGAATCCCGCGACTTCAACGATGTCGCCCCGCTCATGATCGGCGGCGCGATCGGCGGATTTGTCTTCGCTTTGATTACCATCTTCAAGAAGGAGTGGTCGCCGGTAACCGCGCCGATCTATGCCCTGCTGGAAGGCCTGGTCCTGGGCGGTCTGTCTTCGCTGCTCGAATTGCGCTATCCAGGCATCGCCATTGAAGCGGTGAGCCTCACATTCGGCACTCTCTTTGTGCTCCTCCTCGTGTACCGGACCGGCGTGATCCACGTAACGCAGAAGTTTCGCATCGGCATCATCGCCGCCACCGGCGGCATCGCGCTCTTTTATCTGCTTGAGATGCTGCTCGGCATGTTCGGCGTCCGCTTCGCGGCCGTCAACGGCTCGGGCCCCATCGGTATTGCCTTCAGTCTGTTCGTTGTCGCCATCGCCGCGCTGAACCTGGTGCTCGATTTCGACTTCATCGAACGCGGCGTGCAGGCCGGAGCGCCCAAATACATGGAGTGGTACGGCGCCTTCGGCATCATGGTCACGCTGGTCTGGCTCTATCTTGAAATCCTGCGCCTGCTCTCGAAGATGCGCAGCAGAAACTAGCTGCCTACAGGTCGCGCCAGTTGGCGCCGAAAGCAAGATCCGCAACCAGCGGCACACTGAGCGCGACCACGCCCTCCATCTCCGTGCGCACCAGCGTCTCAATCGCTGCGGTCTCGTCCACTGGTACTTCAAAAAGCAGTTCATCGTGAACCTGCAGGACCATCCGCGTCTTCAGACCCTGCTCCGTCAACTTGCGGTCAATTGCGATCATCGCCAGTTTGATCAGGTCGGCCGCTGTTCCCTGCAGCGGCGTGTTAACCGCGGTGCGCTCGGCAAAGCCTCGCTGGTTGGGGTTGCGGCTCTCAATGTCGGGGATGGGCCGCAGGCGGCCAAACAAAGTGCGCACCGATCCTTCGCGCCGCGTCGCCTCAAGCGTCTTGTCAATGAATGCGCGCACGCCCTGGTAGCGCGCAAAATAGCGGTCGATGTAGGCGCGTGCTTCCTGCTGCGGAATGCCCAGTTGCGCAGCAAGCCCGAAGGCCGAGATGCCATAGACGATGCCGAAGTTCACCGCCTTCGCACGGCCGCGTGTCTCCTTGTCCATGTTTTCAATCGGGACTCCGAAAACTTCGCTCGCCGTCATCGTATGAATGTCGATGTCTTCTGCGTAAGCCTTCACCAGCAGCGGATCGCCGCTGAAGTGCGCAAGCAGCCTCAGTTCAATCTGCGAGTAGTCAGCAGACAACAGTTGCGTTCCCGGAGCGGCTGTGAATGCTGCGCGGATCTCGCGCCCGAGTTCCGTGCGGATAGGAATGTTCTGCAAATTCGGATTAACAGAAGAGAGCCGCCCCGTGGCCGTGGCCGCTGCCATAAACGTGGTGTGCACACGCGAATTCGAATCAGCCAGCAACGGCAGTGCATCAACATAATTCGATTTGAGCTTGGACAAGTGGCGGTATTCGAGCACCAGCCGCGGAACTTCGTTCTGTTCCGCCAACTGTTCCAGCACGTCCTGCGCCGTAGAAATCGCCTTGCCCTTCCCGCGAACAGCCGGTGCAGGCAATCCCAGATGCGTGAACAGCACTTCGCCAAGCTGCTTCGGTGAGTTGATGTTGAAGCGGCGTCCAGCCAGTTCAAAGATGCGCTCACCCACGCGCTCCAGCTCAATCGCAAATCGCTTCGACAGCCCGTCAAGCACGCCAATGTCAATGCGCACGCCGACGTGTTCCATGCGGAATAAGACCGGGGCAAGCGGCAGATCGATGTCGCGATAGACACGCTCTACGCCCGACTTTTCAACCTCAGCCTGCAGGACAGGAACAAGCGCATGAATAGCGGCAGCGCCCGCCGCGAGCGTGGATGGCGCAGCCTGTCCGTGCCGTGCAGCCACATCGGCCAGCGACTGCGTCGCGTGCGTGGGATTCAGCGCGTAGGAGAGCAGCATGGTGTCCTCGACTGCGCCGCGCAACTCAACGCCAAGGCCGCCGAGAACATGAAGCGCCAACTTCCAATCGTGAACCCGCTTGGGCACCGTCGCATCTTCAAGCAACGCTCGCAGCTCTGGCGTTAACGAAAGGCAGAGAGCTGTCGCGGGTTCCGCGCAAACACCCACGCTGGAGCGGGCTTTCTTTTCCGCGGCCTCCACAGCATCCAGGAGCGAGAAGTTCATAGGCTGCTGAGCCTCTTCGTTCTCCTCAGCCGCCTCAGGCTCTTTCGCATCCAGCGCGAATGCGAACCCTTGTCTACGCGCGACGGAATAGAATGCGGCTGTCTGCTCCGGTGTCGGAGCCTCGACAAGCTCGACCAAAGGTCCGCCCTCCGCAGGAGCAAGATCGCGTAGCATGGATGTGAACTCAAGCTCGGTGAAAAGTTCGCGGCATGCTTCGATGTCCGGCGCTTGTGTCTCCATCGCGGACAAATCGAGCGCGAGAGGCACATGGCTGTCGATAGTGACCAGCTCCTTTGAAAGCAAAACAGCGGCGCGATTCTGCTCCAGCGATTCGCGATAGCTCTTGCGCTTGACCTCTGCGGCGCGGTCGAGGACAGCCTCCACGGTCCCAAATTCCAGAATCAAATCTACGCTGCCCTTATCGCCAATGCCGGGCGCGCCGGGAATATTGTCCACCGAATCGCCGCGCAGAGCCATAACATCCACCACTTTTTCCGGAGGCACCCCCAACGTTTCGGTCACCTTTGCGGGATCGAGAATCAGATTGTCTTTCTGCGGATTGAGGATCTTCACATGCGGGGTAACCAGCTGCATCATGTCCTTGTCGCCGGAGACGATGAAGACCTCATGCTGCTCCTCGGCCGCCTGGCGTGCCAGCGTGCCGATCACGTCGTCAGCCTCAAATCCTTGAGCTTCAAGAATGGGAATGCGCAGCGCCTCAAGCGCGCGGCGAATGTAAGGAATCTGGCGGCGCAGGTCTTCTGGCATGGCCTCGCGATTGGCCTTGTACCCCTCGTAACTCACTTCGTCAAAACTTTGTGTCTTTCCATTCCACTTGCGCAGCGGTCCCATGGTCCGTGCACGCTCGTCGCGAAAAACTTCTCCGCTCAAATCGAACACCGCGGCAAAATACTGCGGCGCAAAATCCTGGCGCAGCTTCTTGATCATGTTGACGAAGACGTAGATGGCCGCCGTGGGCAGCCCGCCACGCGTAGACATTGGGCGGCTGCGCTGCATTGCATGATAGGCGCGAAAAATAAACGCCATGGTATCGAGCAGAAAGACGGGCGGCTTGGCTTGGTCACTCACGCTATGAAGTTTATCAGGCCACCTGAGGTGGGGCAGACGCTCGCGGGAAGCTCGCACTGGCTTGGTTTCTGGTCTTGCGACAGGAAAAGCCTCAAGGGCAGGCCGCCGAAATCAGTGCACGAACATGCAATCGCCGTAGCTGAAGAAGCGGTAGTTGTGCTGGACGGCGTGACGGTATGCGGTGAGCACCCGCTCGCGGCCGGCGAAGGCGCTCACCAGCATCAGCAGGCTTGATTTTGGCAGGTGGAAGTTGGTCAGCAGCGCGCCAACCAGTCGGAACTTGAATCCCGGCGAGATGAAGATTTCTGTCGTACCGGAGTGCGGCTCGAGCGCACCGCCGGCGGCATGGAATGCACAGTGTTCCAAAGTCCGCACCACCGTAGTCCCAACCGCAACGATGCGCCGACCCTCATTCACCACACGATTGACCGCTTCCGCCGTCGCCGCTGAAAGCGTGTAGCGCTCGCGATGAAGACGCACGTCCTGCAATCGATCGACGCGTAACGGCGCGAATGTCCCCAGGCCAACGTGCAGTGTGACATGCGCAATCTCAACGCCCTTTGCCGCAAGCGCGCTCAGCACCTGCGGCGTCATGTGCAAGCCCGCAGTCGGTGCGGCCACAGAGCCCCTTTCCCGCGAGAATACAGTCTGGTACCGTTCGCGATCACCAGCAGCATCGGCCCGCCGAATGTAGGGCGGCAAGGGCATGTGACCGATGCGATCGAGCACTGCAAAAAAATCCTCCACCGGCTTGAATTGCAAAATACGATCGCCAAATTCGCCCCGATCCAGTACCTCCGCCTCGAGTTCAAGATCACCTGAGGCCGCATGAAACACCAGCCTCTCTCCTATCGAAACCTTCTTTCCCGGCTTCACGAGAGCGCGCCAAACATTTTCGCCCGCCGGCTCCGTCAGCAGCACCTCGATCTCTCCACTCGTCTGTTGCCGGTCCCGCACCGCCTTGCGCTGAGCGTACAAACGCGCAGGAATCACACGGCTATCGTTAAGCACCAGCAAATCGCCGGGACTCAACATCGACGGAAAATCGGCAAAGCTCGCATCGCGCAAAGCACCGGTCGCGCGATCCATCATTAGCATCCGGCTCAAGCCACGTTCGGCGGGAGGTTCTTGCGCAATCAACTCCGCGGGGAGTTCGAAGTCGAAGTCTTCAACCAGCAGTCCTGCGCTGCGTCCTGCTTCACTGCTCATGGCCGTGCCTTCTTGAAGTGAGCGTATGCGTTCATGCGCGCGCGTTCAATCGAGTCATTCAGCTCAACGCGTTTGGTCTCGAACTCTTCTGCGGGCAAATCGGCTGGAACATGTGTCCATTGCGCCCAGCTCACCACAATTCGCGTGAACGGTTCTGGCACCAGGAAGTGATCCCACGAACGCAAAACCCACGCCTTCTCCGGCTCAAGATGAAAGCAGCCAATGCGCGCGCCCGTCATTTGCGCCAACTTGATGGGGCCCATCTTGGTTTGATAGATGGGGCCGCGCGGCCCATCGGCAGTGAAAATAGCCGGCTTGCCGCTTTCAAGCACCTGCTTCAACCCCAGCAGTCCTTCGCGTGCGCCGCGGGAACTGGAGCCGCGCACTGCATCGAAACCAAACATCCGGAGAATGCGCGTGATCAGCTCGCCGTCGAAGCTGCGGCTGATCAAAATGACGGCGTGCGAGCGGCGAAAGTAGACCGTGCAGGGCAGCACGCATTGATGCCAGAAGCAGAAAATCTGCGCGCCCGCGTCGAGTCCAAACAGAATCGGTGTCACGCCTTCTTCCGCAATCACCTCAAAACGCCAGGTGAGGCTGACGACGCGCAATAGAGCCCACACAACACGCGGAACGACAGCCAGCACAATGCGCTGGCCGAAGCTGAATCGAGGGCTGGCTTCCGTGATCACTCATTCAATTCTAGCTGTAACGAATCCAGCGAATGATCTCCGGTAGCGTAGCCCGCTTGCCATACATAAGAATGCCCACGCGGTAGAGCCGCGAAGAGAACCACAGCGTAGCCCAGATGGTAATCGCCAGCAGGATGACAGAGAGGCCCGTCTGCCACAATGGCACCGTGGTCATTCCCATGCGCGAGATAGCAACATAGGGCGAGGTCAGAGGGCAGAGCGTTGCTGCAATGCTCCAGGAGGAGTTGGGGTCCTTGATCATCACTGGAAGCAGGCCCATGCTGGTGTAGAGCGGAACAATCGCCACCCACATGAACTTCTGCAAATCCTGCGCGGTTTCGCAGGTTGCCGCCAGACCAGAGAAGATGGCGCTGAAGAGAGCGAATCCCAACACAAAGTAGACTGGGAAAAAGATGCCCTCCGCCCAGGAGAAACGAATGGCGATGTCGCCGGTGAGCAGCGAGGCGGCAAGCGCGGAGCCCATAAACAGAGTGCCGCCTATCAGCCAGATGGCGATTTGGGTCATGCCTACGCCGCCAACACCCAGTAGCTTGCCGGTCAGCAGATCGCTCGGCCGGGCGATGGACAGCATCACCTCAAAGATGCGCGATGTCTTCTCTTCGACGATCGCCCGCGCCATGTCCAGCCCATACAGCATGATGGGAATTGAAAGCAGCAGCAGCATCAGGGTCGCCTTGATCACGGTAGCTCCCCCTTTGCTCTTGCCGATTTTTCCGTCCTTGTCCAGTTGCAGAGCATCGATTGAAACCTTGGCAAGCATGGTGTCGGCATCGGACTGGGTCATGCCCTTGCGAATCATGCGCTCGTTGATGACTCCCCGATTCAAAGCATTTTGCAAGCTCCCGTTCTCGGAGACATCGGCGACAGAGAGCGAGGTGAAGGTGGCAGAAATCTTCTCCGGATCGGAGGAGTCGATGGCCAGCACTCCATCAATCGCCTTGGCGCGTACCTCTTCTTGCAGCTGGGTGCGCTCCTCGCGCGTTCCTGGCGAGGTCACATCCACTTTATATTGGGCCTCTTTGTCGTCAAGCATCTGCTGGCGCACTTCATTGGCCAGAGCCGCATCATCGGCCACAATCGCGATGTGCTTACCCGTATTGGCCTTGTGGCCCATGTAATTGCTGAAGCCCAGCAGCGCCGCAATCAGAAGCGGCATCGCGATGGTCGAGATCTTGAATGCGCGGCCTCTGATCTGTTCCAGATACTCGCGTTTGGCAATCAGAAGAATGTTACGCATCGGTCTTGCCTCCCACGGTCTGGATGAATATCTCTTCGAGTGAAGGTTCAACTAGTTCGAAGCGATAAATGGTGGCCGCCGCTGCAGCTTCATGCAATAGCTTTTGCGCGTCGCCGTTTGCTTTGAGCTTGATTTCCGCGTGGCCTGAAAAGTTTTTCGCCTCGGCTATCTCTGTGGAATTTAAAAAAGCGGAGCTTCCTTGAAACTCAACAATGACGTGGTTGCGCTCATAGGTCGCCTTGATCTCGCGCAGATTGCCCTTCAACACTGCCTGGCCGTTGTTGATCAGACAGATGGAGTCGCATAGCTTTTCCACCTGGTCCATGCGATGCGTCGAGAACAGGATCGCCTTGCCCTGATCCTTGAGTTCGAGCAGAGTCCGCTCCATCAGCACCGCGTTTACTGGATCAAGGCCGCTGAAGGGCTCGTCCATGACGACAAGACCCGGCTCATGCAACAGCGTTGCGATGAACTGGATCTTCTGCTGCATGCCCTTGGAGAGTTCTTCGGTTTTCTTGTTCAGGGAATCGGCGATCTCCAGGCGCTTTGCCCATGAAACTGAGCGCTTGTTTGCCTCGTCCGCCGCCAGCCCGTGCAGCTGACCAAAAAAAACCAGCTGCTCAATCACCTTCATCTTCTTGTAAAGGCCGCGCTCCTCGGGCAGGTAGCCCACCCGTTCCAGGCTCTTGCGGTCAAAGGGTTTTCCAAACAGCCGAATGCTGCCAGTGTCTGGAACGGTGATGCCCATCATCATGCGGATGGAACTGGTCTTGCCCGCTCCGTTCGGACCCAAAAGGCCGAACATCTGACCCGCATCAATGGAAAGGCTCAGATTGTTGACTGCAACCTTGTTCTCGTAGGCCTTGGTGACTCCTGCGAGTTCGACAACTGGCATGAATTCTCCCGCCGTTCTTGTTCGAATCAAACGCCTGGTAAATCGGGGAAACGGTCTTCGTCGAGTGTAGCAAAGCGCGCTCCGCGGAGGAATCGCCAATCCGGTATACGCGCAGGCGGGGCGCACGGTTCCCGCCAGCCGTTCTTCCGGCCGGTGTCCAGTTTTGAGACAGTCCGATGCAACGGGGTTAAACATGAGTGATGAAGGCTTGAGGTCCGCTGGGTCATTGTCCCCGCGCGCACCCGCCATGTAGCATCCAGAGTGTGGCAAGCCTCGACACCTCGGTCATGTATGTGCGCGGAGTGGGCCCCAAGGTGGCCGAGCTGCTTGCCCCCAAGGGCATCAAAACCACTGAAGACCTGCTCTACCATCTTCCCTTCCGCTATGAAGACCGCCAGAATCCGCGCAGCCTGGACGAGCTGAAACCCGGCGAGACCGCCAGCGTGATTGGTGAAGTGCGCGGCTCATTGCTGCTGCGCACCCGCAACGCGCCCATCTTCGAGCTGACCATCGGCCAGGGGCGGCTGGCGATGAAGTGCATCTGGTTCAACGGAAGCTACCTGCAGGGAAAATTTCTGGCCGGCCAGACCATCGCCGTATACGGCCGCGTAGAACCTTCACGATCTTCAAGCAACCTGAAGATGATCCAGCCGCAGTTCGAGCTGCTGCCCGACGCCACCGACGACGCAGAGACACGCCTCCTTGAGGTCGGCCGCATCACTCCGGTTTATGAATCGCTAGGTGGGTCAAGACTGGCTTCGCGATGGCAGCGCAAAGTGATCTTCCACCTGCTCGAAGACCTGCGTGGCGCCGTACCCGAATGTTTGCCCAGGGACATGCTGACCCGGCTTGCCCTTCCTGATCGAGAGAGAGCGCTTCGCGAGGTCCATTACCCGCCCGAGGGCACGCCATTTGCACAGTTGCAGGGCTGGGCCACCCCACCGCATCGGCGCCTGATCTTTGAAGAGCTGTTTTTTCTCGAACTTGGCCTTGAGCTCAAGCGCAGACGCATGCGCGAGCGCGCCGGCGTCGCTTTCGCCACCACGGACAAGGTGCGCGAGGCCATCCGCGAGGTGCTTCCATTCCACCCCACCATGGCACAGAAACGCGCCCTGGGCGAGATCGTGGCCGACATGCGCGCGCCCAGCCCCATGCGCCGCCTGCTGCAGGGCGACGTGGGCTCCGGCAAGACGATTGTCGCTTTGCAGGCAATGCTCGTCGCCATGGAGAACGGCTACCAGGCAGCGCTGATGGCGCCCACTGAGATTCTTGCCACACAGCATTTTCTGGCCGCGCGCAAGCTGCTGGAGCGCTCCTCGCGCCGCTACCGCACGGTCCTGCTCACCGGCTCGCTGGACGAAGACCGCAAACGTCACACGCGCGGCATCATCAATCGCGGGGAGGCGCAATTGATCATCGGAACCCATGCCCTGATCGAAGAGAAAGTCGAGTTCGACCGTCTGGGCCTGGTAGTCGTGGACGAGCAGCATCGTTTCGGCGTGATGCAGCGGTTCAAGCTGATGAAGAAACCCAACCAGGCCGAGCCGGACGTGCTTGTAATGACCGCGACGCCCATTCCACGCACCCTGGCGCTCTCGCTCTACGGTGACCTCGACGTAAGCATCCTGGACGAGCTGCCGCCCGGACGCACACCCATTGTTACCCGGCGCCTCCCCGGTGAGCGCGCCGAAGAGGTATGGGATTTCGTGCGCAAACAAGTGGCGCAGGGCCGCCAGGCCTACATCGTCTACCCGGTCATTGAAGGAACCAAGGACGACCAGCCGGAGCTCGATTTTTCGCACGACGATCCCGAGGCCGGCCTTGCTCCGCCGCCTGCTCCAGCGCAAAAGTCCACGCGCCGCGCCGTGCCCAAGGGTCCGGTAGTGCGCAAGGGCAAAACGGCGGATCTCTTCCCGCGTGCAGTTCAGGAAGCAAATCCCGGAGCAAAATCCGGCTTGAAATCCGCCGTCGACATGCACGAAAAGCTGCGTACCGGGCCGCTTGCGGACCTGCGCCTTGGCCTGCTGCATGGCCGCCTCGACGCCGACGAGAAAGAGATCATCATGCGCCGCTTCCAGCGCGGCGAGATTGACGTCCTGGTCGCCACCACCGTCATTGAAGTCGGCGTGGATGTGCCCAACTCCACGGTCATGGTAGTTGAGCACGCGGAGCGGTTCGGCCTCGCTCAGTTGCACCAGTTGCGCGGGCGCGTAGGCCGCGGAGCCGCCAAGAGCTACTGCATCCTCATGACCGGCGACCGCGTCTCCCCGCTCGGCGAAGAGCGGCTCAACGCGATGGTGCGCACACAAGATGGATTCGAGCTGGCCGAGCTGGACCTGAACCTGCGCGGGCCGGGAGAATTCTTCGGAACCCGCCAGGCCGGTCTGCCCGAATTCCGCGTTGCCAACCTCGTGCGCGACCGCCTGCTACTCGAACTGGCCAAGCAGGAAGCCGAGCGCTTCGCCAATCCTGGCAAGCAAGCCGCTGAAGGAACCGATGCCGAGCGTGCGCGCGTTTGGGCGCGGCTCAAAGAAGCCTGGCAGCGCCGCTACGGGCTGGTCGAGGCAGGTTGAGGCGGCGAGTCATCCTGGTTCCGCAAATTCCGCTCAGACAACTTTAGGAGTGAAGGAGCCATGCGTCATCTCCACCGGAAACGTTTGAACTTCAAGATCGATGCTGGCAATCTCCGTACCGCAGTCTCGAACCTGGCTGCGCGTGCATTGGCAAAGTTCGGTGAACCGGATGTGTCCGCTCTGGCTCAATTCCAGGCCGGCGGCGATCAGCACGCTGTAAATGTCGACACACGCCTGGCGTTCAAACTCAAACAGCATGCTCACGCAGCCTGTGTCGTTGGCGCCCCGGCTCAGGACCCAGCCCCCGCAACCTAGAATCGCCCCCGTGAGCGTCTGGACAAGCCGCGACGGCTCCGTACTGGAAACGGCCTTCATCTGCATCGCCCAGGGAATGGTGAACGCTTGCCCCACTTCGAGGTCCGGCATGCTCAGCCTCACTGTTGGGTTATCGGTGCCCCGGCAAAGTGCTTCACCGCTGTACCGGAGTCGAACGGCCCTTGACCTGCTTTCACACATCCACGCCCATTGCGGTCTTCAATTACCTTGAACTGGTAATTGGAGAAGCTCGCCTGGTCCCAAGGCATGCCGGTGCCCCAGCGTGCACTTTCGAAATTCTCCGCAAACGCAACAAACACCAAATGATGTAGGTTGTAAGACAGGATGATTATTGGATCCGGAATCGACCTGACAGAGATAGGACGCATCCAGCAGTCCATGGACCGCTATGGCGCTCGATTCCTTGATCGCGTCTACACATCCGCGGAGCAGGCCTACTGCAACCGCAAACGCAACGCGGCAGAGAGCTTTGCCGCCCGATTTGCCGCCAAAGAGGCCGGAGCCAAGGCGTTGGGCACGGGCATCAGTTTCGGCGTCAGCTGGCGTGAGATTGAAGTGGTTCGCCTGCCCGGCGGCCGGCCAACCCTCAGATTCCACGGGCGCGCCGCCCAGATAGCCGCCCGCCTCGGCGTAACCCGCTCCGCCCTTTCCCTTACCCACACCACGGAGCTCGCCATGGCCAGCGTCGTGCTCGAAGATGATTGATTCGGCAAATCTTTCTGCTATCCTCAAGGCGTCTGCTGCATCCATTCACTTAAGGGAGCTACGTGCCAAGCCGGAAAGAGATTAAGTGGTCGCAACTTAGAGTCGGAGCGCTGGTCCTCGTGTCCATGGCGGTCCTCGTGGTCGCCATCATACTCATGTCCGGGTCCACCGGCGGCTTGTTCGCCCGCAAAATCACGCTCCGCTCCTACTTTGAAAATGCGGCAGGGCTCAAGCAGGGTGCTCCGGTAACGCTTGAAGGCGTCACCATCGGCAATGTCATCAAGATCCGCGTGGTTCCCGAACGCAATCCCACCCCGGTCGAAGTCACCATGCATGTTGGCTACGAGTTCATCGATGGCCTGCACACCGACTCCGTCGCCGCCATCGCGCAAGCGGGCGTTCTGGGCGATAGTTACGTGGATATCAGCTCGGCCCACGCCAAAGGACCCGAGCCGGCGAACAACGCTGAACTGAAGGCCGGCGGAGCGCCCAGCATTCAGGACGTGATCCGTACCAGCCAGGTTTCCATTGAAGAGATCACAACCCTGGTGCGCAAAGTGGAGACCCTGGTCGACACCCTCAACACCAAGCGCGGCACCATGGGCGAACTTATCAACGATCCGGAGCTCTACAAGAAGATCACCGCCATCGCCACCAACGTCCAGACCCTTACAGGCGCCATGGCCGACGGCAAGGGCTCGATCGGCAAGCTGATCACAGACGATACGCTTTACAACCGCGCTAACGCCGCCGTGGACAGGCTGGAGAAGATCACCGAAGATCTCGATAACGGCAAGGGCACGGCAGGCAAGTTCCTCAAAGACGATTCGCTTTATAACAATTTGAACTCCGCTGTAGCAAACACCAATGAGCTGGTAAAGGACATCAATGCGGGCCACGGCGCCATCGGCAAACTGGCCAAGGACCCGGAGTTCGCCAGGAAGATGGAAGACACCGTCACCCATCTGGACTCAATCCTCAAGGGCGTGGATGAAGGCAAGGGAACAATCGGCCAGCTTGCGCAAAATCGCAGCCTCTATGACCATCTCGACCAGACCATGGACCAGTCGCAGCAGCTGGTAAAGGCCATTCGGGAAGATCCCAAGAAGTACTTCGTGATCCGGCTGAAACTGTTCTAAGCCATTACATGGAAGGCGTTCGGCACCCGCGGTGCGGCAGACGCTCGCGGGAGACCTAGCGCTGGCCTAATGCATTCTCCATGCCGACTGCGATGCGCAGGAAGTTGACTAGCCGACCTGCTGACTCGCTGAACTGCTGACTCGCCGACCTGCTGTCTCGCTAGCTCTGAACATTCGCCAGAACTCGACGAATCCCTTCAGCCGCACCACTTGAAAATAGTCGCTGGCCACAAAATAGAACAGGACAGCCAATGCAGACACATAGTGCAATGTATCGGCTCCCAGCTCATCGCTGAAGGGCAAGGGCGCGGCCGACAGCACCATCGCCAGCACAATCAGAGCCAGCTTGACGATCCCCATCACCATGTTGATCTCCACCAGCTTGCCGGTGAACTGCTTTCCAAGGTGAAAGCTCGTGCCCAAAGCAGAAAGCGCCGATTCCTCGTCTTCAAGCAGACAAAGCAACGGGGCGATGGCCAGCGGCCAGCTGAGCAGCGCCCACGCAGTAAAGAACGCCAGGGAAAGAAAGATGAGCCAGATGAAATATCCCACCAGATCGGGCTCCGCCCCGCTGGTGATGTGGGTGGCCGCAACCCAGTGCATCGAGGCGAGCCATCCCCACCAGGTTGCGCAGAACAAGGCCAGCCACGCGGCTTGCAACACCATAATCCGCAGAGGCCGAAAGGGCAGCTGCGGTTCGATCCGTTTCAGAACAAGACTGCGACCCAGGCCGGAGATGACGACCCAGGCCAGCGCAGCCGTGGGCAGAACCCAAGCGAGCGCGTCCATGAGGACCGGACGGTAAAGCGACCAGGTATGGGCCACCTGGGTCGCGGCAACCCAGGGATTCTGGAGATCGATCGAGGTGATGCCGGAGGAGTCAAGCTCGGCCTTACCAAGCATTCCCTGCACCCTGAGCCAGCAGATCACCAGGAACGGAATCCCGAAGAGCCAGCGCCAGAGCACCTCAAGTGCAATCAGCGAGGGCCGATCCGTGACCCAACCCATCTGCCCCACCAGCGACTGTGTTCCGCGCAGCGGTACCGTCATCGAATCACCAGGTTCACCAGCTTGCCGGGCACCACGATGACCTTCGCCACGGTTTTACCCGAGATGCGCGACTGCACCTTTTCATCCGACAGCGCCGCTGCCTCAATCACCTTGGAATCCGCACCGGCGGCCACGCGGATCACGGTCACCAGCTTGCCGTTGATCTGCACCGGAATCTCCAACTCGTCTTCCTTCGCCAGCGCAGGATCGCTGGTTGGCCAAACCGCGCGCAGCACATTGCCCTCTTCACCGACAATCTCCCAGAGCTCGGCCGCAAGATACGGCGCAAACGGAGCCAGCAGCAGCGCAAGCGAGCGCAGCAACTCATACACAACCTGCGCGGGAATCTCGCTGACGGTAATCTGCGCGTCGGCGGCCTGGAATTCGTTGACCAGCTCCATGATGGCCGCGACACATGTGTTGAAGTGCCAGCGCCCCTCAAAGTCCTGCGTAACCTTTGCGATGGTCTGATGCAGCTTGCGCAGCAGCTTCACCGCTCCGGCATTGAGCGTTTCTTGCGAGTTCTGCTGACCCGTTCCGCTGCGCGCATATTCCGCGTGTTTCACTGAAAGCCTGTACACGCGGCCCAGGAAACGGCTGACACCCGCCACGCCGTCCTCCTGCCAGTCCAGGTCGCGGTCGGGCGGGGCGGCAAACAGGGCGTACATGCGCGTAGCATCGGCGCCGTAACGTCCGACCATCTCGTCCGGCGAAACCACGTTGCCCTTGTTCTTTGACATCTTGGCCCCGTCTTTGAGGACCATGCCCTGCGTGAACAACCGCGTAGCCGGCTCGTTGTTCACAATCAGGCCCAGGTCGCGCATCACCCTCGTCCAGAAGCGCGAGTAAATCAAGTGCAGAATCGCATGCTCCACACCGCCAATGTACTGATCGATGGGGAACCAGTACTTGGCTATGGCTGGATTGAATGGCTCGCGGCCGTTCTTCGCATCTGTATAGCGATAGAAGTACCAGCTGGAGTCGACAAACGTATCCATCGTGTCGGTCTCGCGCTTCGCCGGCCCACCGCACTTTGGGCACGTCACGTTGACAAACTCCGGCACGCGGCTGAGCGGCGAACCACCCTGCTGCGTAATCTCAATCTGCTCCGGCAACAGCACCGGCAACTGCTCGTCCGGCACGGGCACAATGCCGTCCTTCTCGCAATGGATCATGGGGATCGGCGTGCCCCAATAGCGCTGGCGGCTCACTCCCCAATCCTTCAAGCGAAACGTGACCTTCGACTCGCCAAAACCACCGGCAACCGCGATCTCCTGCAATTTCTTCTCGGCCGCCGCGCAACTGAGCCCGTCGTATTCACCGGAGTTCACCAGCACGCCGTCTTCTGAAATAAACGGCAAGCTCTGCGCGCCCTCCGTCTCATGCGCGGGGCGAATCACCTCGAAAATCGGCAGCCCGTATTTCGACGCAAACTCGAAGTCACGCTCGTCGTGCCCAGGCACGCTCATAATAGCGCCTGTGCCGTAGTCGGCCAGGATGTAGTTGGCAACCCAGATGGGCACGCGCTCGCCGTTATAGGGATTGATGGCAAAGCGCCCCGTCGGCACGCCGTGCTTTTCAATCGCGCCCAGATCGCCTGCCTCACGCGCAAGCTTCTGCTGCTCAAGCAGCTCATCCACCTGCACTTTCAACGCCGCATCTGTGGCGGTGAATTCAGCCACAAGCGCATGCTGCGGCGCCAACTGCACGCTGGTGGCGCCGAAGATGGTGTCTACACGCGTGGTGAATACGCGAATGCGGGTTTTTCCTGTTCCCTGTTCCCTGTTCCTGGTTCCCTGCTTTTCTGTTCCCTGCTCTTCGAGGAAAAAGTCGACCTCCGTCCCTTCGCTGCGCCCAATCCAGTTGCGCTGCATGGTGCGAACTTTTTCCGGCCAGCCATCCAACGTATCCAGACCTTGCAGCAACTCATCCGCGTAGGCCGTGATGCGCAGGAACCACTGCACCAGGTCGCGCAGCTCCACAATTGTGTCTTCATGCCGCCAGCAGCGGCCGTCGATGACCTGCTCGTTGGCCAGCACCGTCGCGCACTCGGGACACCAGTTCACCTTGCTCTTCTTGCGGTACGCCAGTCCCCGCTCGTACATACGCAGAAAGAACCACTGGTTCCAGCGGTAGTAGTCGGGCAGGCACGTGGTGACCTCGGTGGCCCAGTCGAAGCCCATTCCGAGGCGCTCAAACTGCTGCTTCATCGCAGCGATGTTGGAGAGCGTCCACTCGCGCGGGGGCACATTGTTTTTGAGCGCGGCATTTTCCGCGGGCAGGCCAAACGCGTCCCATCCCATGGGGTGCATCACGTTGTAGCCGCGCATCCACATATGGCGCGCCAGGGCATCGCCGATGGAGTAGTTGCGCACGTGGCCCATGTGCAGCTTGCCGCTGGGATAAGGCAGCATCTCCAGCACGTAGTACTTGGGCTTGCCGCAGGAAACGGGCTCGGCAGCATAAAGCGCGGGATCGGCCGCCCACCGTTGCTGCCATTTCGGCTCAATTGCCGCCGGATCGTATTTGATTTCCTTTTCTTCCACCATCACCTATTCAGTGTAAACGGGAGAACGCATTCTCTCGCGCACAGGCTCTCTATGACCAAGCCCTCATGCATTAAGCTGATGCGGAGGGTTCTTCGATGCGAATGCGCACCTTCCGCCCAGCCGTTCTTACCGTTCTTACCTTGGCTCTGGGCCTTTTCCTCCCTGCACAGCAGCCAGCCAGCTTTCCCGGCCAGAACCCAGCTCTCCCGCTGATCCACACCGACAACGGCCTCAACTCGGCCAATGCGCAAAGTCAGCACTACGTGGTTCTTGTCTCGCTGGATGGCTTCCGCTGGGACTACGCGAAGCGCGACGGCGCGAAAAACCTGCTGGCCCTGGGCAAGAAAGGCGTCTGGGCGCCCGAAGGCATGCTGCCCAGCTTTCCCTCGCTCACCTTTCCCAACCACTTCACCATCGTCACCGGCCTTTATCCCGAGCACCACGGCCTCGTCGCCAACAGCTTCTACGACGCCACCAAAGATGCCCGCTACGCCATCGCCGACGCCAAGGCGGTCACCGACGGCACCTGGTACAGCGGCGTTCCCTTGTGGAGCCTGGCCGAAAGCCAGGGCATGCGCACCGCCTGCCTCTTCTGGCCCGGATCTGAGGCTCAGATTGCCGGATTCCGCCCCGCCTGGTACGCCCAATTCGATGGCAAAACACAGGCAACCGACGCGGTCCAGCAAGCCCGCATTGACAACGCCCTGGCCTTGTTGAAGCTGCCCGCCACAGAACGTCCGCACTTCATCACCATCTATTACTCCGAGCCCGATCACGAGGGCCATGAATTCGGCCCCGACGCCAAAGAAACCAGGGCCGCCGAGCTCAAGATGGACGCCCTCATCGGCAAACTCAAGGCCGCGCTCGACTCCACCGGACTGCCCATCGACCTCGTGGTAGTCAGCGATCACGGCATGGTCAAGGTTGACCCCACATGGATCACGCTTGACCAGTTCGCGGATCTCACGGACTTTGAAACCGCCGGCACCCTGCTCTACGGCAAAACCGAGGAAGATCGCGCCCGCGTCTACAACCAGCTGAAGAAGGCCTCGTCGCAGTTCGTCGTCTACCGGCTCAAGAACGTCCCCGCCGAGCTCAACTACAACCAGAATCCGCGCGCGGGCGATCCTGTCGTGATCGCCACCGGTCCATACGCCATTCGCGCCCACGGGCCGCCCGCCGGCAAGGAAGACCGCGCCCCGACTCCGGGCATGCATGGCTTCGATCCACAGAAAATCCCGCAGATGAAGGCCAGCTTTTTTGCCGCCGGCCCGGATATCGTCGCAGGAAAAACGGTCGCGCCGTTTGAGAATGTCAATCTGTATCCCTGGCTCGCCCACCTGCTCGGCCTCACAATTCCATCCGATCAGAAAATCGACGGCACTTTCAACGTGCTGGCAGGTACTTTGCGCGAGGATGGAAGCGCTATTCTAAAGTGAAGGAAGACGACAACGTGCAAGTGGTCATGGGAATCGACGGCGGCGGGACCAGAACCCGCGCATCAATCGTTCTAGGTGAAAAAGTCCTGGCTCACGCTGAAGAAGGTTCCATCAAGCGCCTCCGCGTGGGCGCCGAAGTTGCCGAAGCAAATTTGCGCGCGTTGCTGAAGGAAGTTTATGCGCAGGCCGGAGTTTCCAGCCTGGCGGCAGCCACGTGCGGCGTGGCCAGCGCCAGCATGCCCGGCGTGACTGAGTGGATCACCGCGGTATTTCAAGATAACCGTGTCGAGCGCTCTGAGGTAGTGGGCGACGAGGTCATTGCCCTCGACGCCGCCTTTCAAGGTGGCCCGGGCATTTTGCAGATTGCCGGCACCGGCTCCAACACCATCGGCCGCGCTCCCGACGGCAGCCGCGAATCCGCCGGCGGCTGGAGTTCACGACTCGGCGACGAAGGCTCCGGCTACTGGATCGGCGTCAACAGCATTCGCCGCGCCCTCAAGGCCCATGACCGCGAAGAACCTACGCAAATCCTCAAGCGGGTAGGGGAAATTTGGGGAACGCCAAGCATTGACGACCTGGTCAACCTGGGTGACAGTACGCCGGGCCCGGACTTTGCCGCGCTCGCGCCCATAATCTATGAGTTGGCCGAGGCTGGCGACGCGGTGGCGCAGGGAGTTCTGCTGCAAGCTGCTGCCGACCTGGTCGACTTCGTGCTCCTGGTGCGCGCCAAGCTGCGCCGTAAGCACAACATTGCGGGCGAAGTCCCCGTGGCCTGGACCGGCGGAGTGGTGGAAAAGATGGCCACCGTCCGCGAGGCCTTCTTCGCTGGACTCAAAGCCGCAGCACCCGAAATGCCTGTAGCCACGGAGTCGGTGGTCTCGCTCGAAGGCGCCATCTGGCGCGCCAAACGCCTGGCCGCCGCGCACTAACGCCCGACTGCCCGTCCATTCTGGATCGACCCAACCAGTTTTCCTGCGGCATCCACAGCCACCAGGTTGGCCGCTTGCCCGACATCGATCGACCCCGTCCCCAGCCCGGTCATGGCTGCCGGATTCACCGTAAGCAGCCGCAGCGCCTGTTCCAGTGGCGCACCCGTGAAGCCGACAAAATTTGCCAGCGCGCAGTCGAGCGTCAGCACGCTCCCCGCCAGCACTCCATTTGCAGTTGCTCGACCGTCGGCAACCTGCACGGCCATCCCGCCCAGCTGATACTCGCCATTCGGCATGCCGGCGGCGCTCATCGCGTCCGTCACCAGGATGCCGCGCTCCGGCCCCTTGGCCTTCCACCACAACTTCACCAGTTCCGGAGCCGTATGGATGCCGTCGCAGATCAACTCGGCGAACAGCGAGTCCGTCGTCAGCACCGTTCCCAGAATCCCCGGCTCGCGGTGGTCAAGCGGACGCATTGCGTTGTAGGTGTGGGTCGCGCTCACCGCACCCGCGGCAATCGCAGCGCGGGTCTCGGCAGCCGTGGCATTTGAGTGTCCAACCGACACACGCACACCGCGCTTCGTGGCGTGGGCTGCCAGCGCAATCGCGCCGGGTAGCTCTGGCGCCAGCGTAATCAGCCGCACATGGCCCTCCGCTGCATCGAAGAGCTTGTCGAAGATTGCAATATCCGGCTCAAGCAGCAGCGTCGGCGGATGAACCCCGCGCTTGGCGTGCGAAAGGAACGGCCCCTCAAGGTGTATGCCGACCGGCCGCGCCTGGCCTTCCGTCTCGGCAGAAGAACGATTGAGAAGCTTAGCTAGTCCTGCCAGGGAATGCAGCGTCTTGTCGATCGGTGCAGTGACCGTGGTTGCAAGAAAGCTGCCCGTCCCCCGCGAGGCCAGGAACTTCCCAATCTTCCCCAGAGCCTCGGGTGTGGCTTCCATGATGTCGTGCCCGGCCGCTCCGTGAATATGCACGTCAAAGAAAGGAGGCGCCAGCGTGGCTCCCGGATAATCGAGAATAGCGGCTTCCGCGGGCGCCTCATTCTTGTCGCGCGTGCCGATGGAGAGAATTCTCCCATCTTCGATGAGGACAACGGGATGGTCGAGCAGGCTCGTCCCGTCCCACAGCTTCTCTGCAGTCAGTACCGTTCGCATACCCTGCGTATTATTGCAGGTCCAGCGAACCTTACGCCTTGGCCATTGAAGAATTTCCATTGCGGCGCGAACCTGCCGTAATCTGGGGAAGTCATGGCCTCGTAATGTGCAAGTGCCGATGCCTTTGTTACGGTTTGGAGATGGATATGAAGGTACTGTTTCCGGTTTTCGGTGCGGCTCTGTTGGTTGGGCCGGGGATAGTTTCGGCGCAAACGGTGGACCTGCCCACCAGCAAGCAGCTGATCGGCGAAATTCCCGGCCATCCGCAGCGCCTCAACAGCCTGCCCATGAGCATGGCCATCTCGCCTGATGGCCGCTACGTGGTCACAGTGAATGCCGGCTTCGGCACCTTCGAATCGCAGTACGATCAGTCTCTGGCGGTGCTTGATACCCGCACCGGCGCACTCGTTGACTTTCCTGACGCGCGCACCCTCGCCGATGCAGCGAAACAGACCCTCTACTCCGGCCTGGCCTTCAGCCGCGACGGCAAGCACATCTACGCCAGCATGGGCTCCATTACCAATCCCGTCGGCAACGGCAAAGACGCAACCGGCAGCGGCGTAGCTGTTTACAGCTTCAGCGACGGAAAAATCGCGTCGGAGCGGCTCATTCCGCTGCCCCTCGCGCCGTTGCCGCCTGGGAGATCGACGCGGCTGATCGGCCAGAAAGATGGCGACAAGGGCGTTCCCTTCCCTGCCGCGATCGCCGTGCTCGGGTCTTCCGGACAGGAGAAGCTGCTGGTCGCCGGCAATCTCTCTGACGACGTCGTCCTGCTCGATTCCGCAACCGGCGCAATTGAAAAGCGATTCGATCTTTCCGAATCCGACGCCGTCCCAGCCACCTATCCCATTGCGCTTGCCGTGACCAGAGACGAGGCGCGCGCCTATGTTGCGCTATGGAACGCTTCGGAGATTGTGGAGCTCGATCTGAAGGCCGGCACAGTCGGCCGCAAGCTCGCATTGTTGAAACCGCACAGCGCCATCGCTCCCGGCACGCACCCGTGCGCGCTTGAGTTTTCTCCCGATGGACGAACCCTCTATGTGGCCCTGTCCAATCGCGACGCTGTTGCCGCCGTGAATGTCGGCCCCGGCGCGCAGGGTACGCAGTTCTCCGTCAAAGGTTACTTCGATACCCGCCTGCCCGCGCAGAGCTACTTCGGCGCGGAGCCCGAGGCGCTCGCAGTAAACTCGGACGGCAGCCGCCTCTACGTCGCCAACTCGGCCAGCGACGCCGTTGCGGTCATTGACACCGCCAAGCTCACCCCCAAAGCCTCGAAGCAGGGAATGGTCGAGCCCATCGGTTTTGTTCCCACCGAGTGGATGCCCATGTCCATGGCGTTTCTTCCCTCCGCATCCGGCGGCACATTGTATGTAGCCACCGCCAAAGGCAAAGGAACCGGGCCCAACAACTTCCCCCAGGGCGTCACTGCTGACGTGACAGAGCATCATCGCACCAGCCCCACCACCTACATTGCAACCCTGCTGCATGGCTCGCTGGCCACGCTGGATGCGGCGGAGATTGAAAAGAATCTGGCCACTTCGACCTCCGTTGTGTTGGAGTCCAACCGCATGAAGGCCGCGCAGGAAAAGATCACCTTCGCCGGCGGTGCGCACGATCGCATCAAGCACGTCATCTACATCATCAAGGAAAACCGCACCTACGACCAGATCTTCGGCGACCTCAAGAAAGACGGCAAGCCCGTGGGCAACGGCGACCCCAGCCTCACCATGTACGGCGCGTCGATCACACCCAATCTGCACAAGCTCGCGCTCCAGTTTGGCGTGCTCGATAATTTCTTCGATTCCGGCGAAGTCTCGGGCGACGGACACGTGTGGTCAACCGCGGCCATCGGCACCGACTATCTTGAAAAAACCTGGCAGCAGTCCTATCGCGGAGGTCAGCGTACCTACGACTTCGAAGGCGTGGTCGCAGACAACTATCCGCTGCTGCAAAAAATTCCCGACGTCAACGAACCCTCCAGCGGCTACCTCTGGGGTGATCTCGCCGCGCACGGAAAAAGCTACTACCATTTCGGCGAATTCATCTCCACCACATTCTGCAATGAAGCGCGCGTCTCCGATCCGAAGATGGGACCGCTGCTCCAGGGTCATGACTGCGCGCACAAGGCCATCGCACCTGGCGAAACGCTGCCCGCCGAATGGGGCGGCGGCGTGAACAAGTGGCCGTGGGCCATTCCACTGATCGCCGCCAACGTAGCCACCAAGCCGGAGCTGGTCGGCCACTTCGCCCCCGAAGCCCCGGACTTTGAACTATCCGTCCCCGACCAGATCCGCGTTGACATCTTCATGAAGCACCTCGCGGGCTGGGTCGCCGACAAGCAGCAGGGCAAAGACACCATGCCCAACTTCGTCATGCTGCGCCTCGGCAACGATCACACCGCGGGCACGCGCCCCGGCGGCCCAACTCCCAAGTCTTCTGTTGCCGATAACGATCTCGCAGTGGGCCGCGCGGTTGAAGCCATTGCCCATTCGCCCTTCTGGGACGATACGGCGTTCTTCATTCTTGAAGACGACGCCCAGAACGGTGGCGACCACGTCGACGCGCATCGCAGCCTGGCCGTCATCGTGAGCAAATACGCGCCGCACGGGGCATTCGCAGGCCCGCAAGCCGCCGGTGCAGACAGTTCCACCCAAGCTCCATTTGTCGACAGCAGATTCTACTCAACCGTCAGCGTCGTGCGCACCATGGAGACCCTCCTTGGCCTCCCTCCCATGAACAACAACGACGCCTTCGCCTCGCTCATCTCCACGCTCTTCACCGGCCCCGGCGATCAGCAGCCCTATACCGCGGACTATTCCAATCGCGACAACGGGCTGATCTATACGGCGAATCAAAAGAACGCCGTAGGCGCGAAGGAGAGCCTGAAGATGGACTTCAGCCACGCCGACCGTGCGCCCGTCGAAAAACTCAACGTGATTCTGTGGAAAGACGCAATGGGTGACCGGCCGGTGCCTGCGATGCTGAAGGCCCGGAGCAAAAAGAGCGCCAAGGATGACGACGATTAGGGTTCTATCTCCAAAGTTCGTAACAAAACACAGGTGGTCATTCTGAGCATCTTGACCCGCTTTCAGCGAGTTACGCCTGAAATGAACATTCAGCGCAGCATAAAGCGCCCTGGAGGGGCCGAAGGAAAATAGCCCAGGACAAGCGAAGCGCAGTCCTGGGTGCGAGCCAGAAATCAGCCTCGCGCCCTGGAGGGGCGCGGTGAAATGGCACGTGTTCATCAGGAGCGAACGGGGCCCCGAACGTCCTTCAGTTCCGGGGTCCCCAAAGAGCGGTCTTTGCTCTTTGGGGTGGAGTTCGGGGCTGGTGAGTCGAAGAACCTGCATTTGTTTTTCGCGCATTTTAAGAACGAGTTCAGAGACAGGCGGGGGAAGATCGGGGGACACGATGCCTATTCACAGCAATTCAAGCTGGCTAGTGGCCGGCATGCGGCGTGCCCATCGGGGTAATAGGGGGACATGGGGTAATAGGGAGACATGATTCCAATTCCCCCACGTTCCACGCAGCAGACCGACAAACGAAGCTGCCATCGCTGAGCAGCTAGAATCGCGGTGAATAAGTATCATATCCCCAGATTTCACAGAGGATTCGACAAGTAATGACGGTCAAGCTACAGAATGGAACACCGGCTTCTGAAGAAGCAATTGTGGCATTTGAGTCGGGTCTGGGACTTCGGCCATCCGATTCGTACTTAGCATTTCTTAGAACTCAGGATGGAGCTGAGCCTGAGAATAATCTCCTTCGGGGCAATGATGACGTGAGCGTAAATGGATTCATCCCGCTGGCCGAAATCATGAAAGAGCGGAGATATATAGAGAACATCCCTGAAAAGGGTTACCCAGTTGCGTGGTCTGCATGTGGGAATTACGTTTTCATCGATGAGGCTAGGAACGGGGCTGTGTTCTTTTGGGATCACGAACGACCTGAGAAGATTACTGAAGTAGCAATAAACTTCGGAGTCTTCCTGGATCTCCTTGAGCCATTCGATATCAACACAATCGTGTTGAAACCCGGTCAAGTGAAAAGGATCAGGTGAAAAGGATGTGGGATAAGACCAGGATTCTTGGGGAATTCGGGGGACATGATACCTAGGGAATCTAGGGAATACCCATTCCCCTCGCGATCCGATATCGTGTACTGAAAACAGAGTGCTACCACCGCTCACCCAAACGCGTAGTCAAGCCCACAACCCACAGGATTTCTCCCAAGCCCCTCGTTCCATTGCAGATAAAGTTTAGTCCGGTTTGCGTGTTTTTGCTCCGGATTGGCGCAGAATGGAATAGAGCGGCAAAAAGGTGAAAATGAGTTCCGGTATCAGATTGATAAAACTCCCTCAGCTTTGAAAGGGCACGGATTTATCCGTGCCACAGGTCCAGCAATATCAGGACGGCTTTAGCCGCTGAGGGATGCTCTCAAGCTTTGTCAGCAGTCCGGTTATTCAGCTTTTCCAGAACCGCTCGGATTCGCCCTCCCGGCGAGGCGGCAAAAAAAAAGGCCAATTCAATTTCGCCTTATTTTCGCTCATGTGTATGGTAAGCTACACAAATAAAAGTAGATAAGCTGCTCCGCTTTCTTTCGCCTTATCATCCCCCATCCCAGGAATTCGGGGGGACATGGGAATTCAGGGGTTCACTCCAAAGGAAAATACCCGGAATAGCGCCCCCGGACCAAAGGCTCCCAAATGGGAGACGTAACTGCTTTTTTGTCTTAAAGATGCAAATAACTCATTTGTTATGTAATACTTGCGGCGCAAGACACCATTTATCCAAATAACTCTTTTATTATCTTACAGATACAGTAACTCTTTTATTATGTCATATATACCTTTAATTCATTGAAAACAATAGACTTATTTTTTCGGGAGGGGAGGGGGGTAGCAGTTCATTCCCACCATCAGGCGCCAGCCTGGATAGGAAGGCCAGGATCAGGAGGCCAACCCGAGAGCGGATAGCTGAAAGCCCTAACTTCCCACCAATCACGAACGATGCCCCCCTCCAAGGGTCCGCCAGCCCAATTAGACTATCCCCATGATCAAGCGCATCGGAGTGCATCTGGGGACGGCGGGGGGGGCTTCCAACGCCGTCGAGCGCGCGCGTGAAATCGGCGCCAACACCTTTCAGTTCTTCTCGTCCAGCCCGCGCATGTGGCGCGCCCCCAAAGTCGATCCCAAACAGGCCGAGCGGATGCGCGAGCTGCGCAAGAAACTCGATGTCAGCCCGATAGTGATTCACACCAGCTACCTGGTCAACGTGTGCAGCCAGACCGACGACGTGCGCGAGAAAAGCATCGCTGCCTTTCGCGGCGAGATTGAGCGCGCGCTCACCTTTGGCGCCGATTATCTCGTCCTCCATCCCGGCTCCTGGAAAGGCCTCACGCGCGACCAAGGCCTCAAGCTCGCAGCGGACTCAATCAAACGCGCCATCGACGGCCTTCCCTGGCAGGACACAGGCTTCCACATCCTGATTGAAAACACGGCCGGCGCGGAGTTTTCACTCGGAGGCAGCTTTGAGCAGGTAGCCGAACTGGTCGCGCTGCTCCGCGCATGCGCACCAGTCGCAGTCTGTCTCGACACCTGCCACACCCACGTCGCCGGCTACGATTTGGTGTCCGCCGAAGGTTACACGGAAACCATGAAACAGATCAGCTCAACCGTCGGCTTCGAATCTGTGCGCGTATGGCACTGCAACGACGCCAAGGCCCCGCGCGGATCAAAGCTCGACCGACACGAGCACATCGGCCAGGGAACCATGGGAATTGAGCCGTTTCGCCGCATTCTCAACGACACCCATTTTGCGAATGCCGCCTTCATCGCCGAGACGCCTGTTGACGAGCCCGGCGACGAGGAGCGCAACGTGCGCGTGCTCAAGAGCCTCGTCAAAGCCTAAGCCATCGTGCACTTGCATCATGCTGCAAACCGGGTGATTGTGCTATATGTTTCCCCATGACCCGCCGCTGCGTTTTCTCTGCCGCTCTTTTCTCTGTTCTTGTTATTGCCGTCCTCGCGCCAGCTCTTCTGCACGCGCAAAACCCCGCGCCAACACCCCCGATGGGCTGGAACAGCTGGGATGCGTACGGACTCACCATCGATGAGACCGACTTCCGCGCCAACGCCTCCGTGCTTGCGGGAATGAAGCAGTATGGCTGGACCTACGCAGTGATCGACGAAGGCTGGTACATGGCCGATCCCTTCGCCGCGACGCTTGCCGAACGGAAATATCTCTGGGACGCGAACGGAATCCTGATTCCCGTCGAGGCCCGGTTCCCCTCCTCGGCAAACGGCGCCGGGTTCAAGCCGCTGGCCGATTGGGTGCACGCGCAAGGGCTCAAGTTCGGCATCCACATTGTGCGCGGCATTCCCCGCCAGGTGGTGAAGGAGAACCTGCCCATCGCCGGCTCGCACTTCCTTGCCTCAGACGCGGCCGACCTGGATTCCCCGTGCCCATGGGACGACGGCAACTGGGGCATCAAGGACAACGCCGCGGGACAGGCCTATTACGATGCGATGCTCAAGCTCTACGCCGGCTGGGGCCTTGACTTCATCAAAGTCGATTGCATCAGCGACCATCCCTACCGGCCCACCGAGATTCGCCAGATCGCCGAAGCCATCAAGAAGACCGGCCGCCCCATCGTACTCAGCCTTTCGCCCGGTCCGACAAAACTGGAACATGCCGCCGAGGTCGCAAAGTACGCGCAGATGTGGCGCATCGCCGACGACCACTGGGATGGATGGACGTTCAAGCACGAGGACGCAAAGGAGTTTCCGTTTGGAGTTCGCGACGAGTTCGACCGCCTCGCTGCGTGGGCGCCGTACGTAAAGCCGGGCGGCTGGCCCGACCCCGACATGCTCCCCGAGGGCTCTCTGACGCCGCATCCAGGGTGGGGCGAGCCGAGACAATCGCGGCTGACGCAGGACGAGCAGCGCACCGAGTTCACGCTGTGGGCGATGGCGCGGTCACCGCTGATCTTTGGTGGAAATCTGACCAAGCTGGATGACTTCACGCGCTCGCTGATGACGAATAAGGAACTTTTGGAAATTGACCAGGCTCCGTACCGGAGCCAACCGGTGAGCAAGTTACCGCCGGGCTTTGAGAACGTAAGGGTGTGGACGGCGTCTGAGCTCTCTCCCGATTGCGCCCAGGTGTATGTAGCCTTCTTCAATTTGGACGACAAGCCAGTCACACTGCGTTTCAGATGGGATCAGTTCGCGTACTGCAGCTTTTCTCACAGCGCTGGGAGAAGCGCGCGTAATATTTGGGATGGTCACAAGACCAACACCTCTGGCCCGGCAAAACTCACGCTGCCTGCGCACGGCAGCACAATCTACCTGGTGCAGTAGACAAGGTTATTTCGCAAAGGTTGAACAATGCAGCGAAGAGGGTTTTTAATCCGGCTCACAGCGGTTTGCATTGCAGCCACGCGCGTGAGCCTCTCGGCTCAATCGAGCGGCCAGCGCTTCGCAGACGCCGCGCGTGCCCAGTTGGGTGTAACCACGAGCTACGATCCCAACTGGACCAAACTGAGTTATCCCGGCGGCGATGTTCCGCGCTCCACCGGCGTCTGTGCCGACGTTGTGATTCGCGCGGCCCGCGATGGCCTCAACCTCGATCTGCAAAAGCTTGTCCACGAGGACATGGTGAAAAACTTCGACGCATACCCTGCGCGCAAGGCCTGGGGATCGCATGCACCCGACGCCAATATCGACCATCGCCGCGTATTGAACCTCGAAGCTTACTGGACACGGTCCGGAGCGCGCTTGTGGATTACAACAGCGCAGACTTCAGGCGATGGATTCCCACAACCCATTGAGGTGGGCGACATTCTCACATGGCTCCTCGATGCGCGTCTGCCGCATGTGGGCGTCGCAGTCAGCACCGGCCAGAACGCGCAGATTGTCCACAATATCGGCCGCGGTGTGGAACAGAGCCATTTGCAGGACTTCTCGCTTCATCGCGCGGTAGGCCATTATCGCTGGCCAAAGGCTTCGTGAAAGGGTTTCCTGTCCGCCTAAATCCACTGCAATGTGCGCAGCTCACACTCGATCTTCCGCCCGTTATGCGAAACTAACTTGAATGGCTTTTGAGCCTCAAAGAGCTCAGGCCGCAGGATGTACGAATGCCTCTTTTGCGCTCAGCTTTCATTTCTCTTTCTCGCAACCAGACGATGCGTCGCTTTTGTGAGAACTCCGCCGTGGGCCGGCGGATGAGCTCGCGATTCGTGGCCGGCAAAGATGTTGCCGACGCCCTGCGCGTGGCAAGATCCGTCAACGATCAGGGCATGGCCGTCACCATGGATTCGCTTGGCGAGAGCGTCAGTTCCGAAGCCCAGGCCCACGAAGCGGCCGAGATCTACCACCAGTTGCTGGAGCAGATTGCCGCTCTCAAGCTCAACGCCAACATCAGCGTCAAGCTCACGCAGATGGGTCTGGAGCAGTCTCCCGAACTAGCCGAGAGCATCGCCGAGAGCCTGGTGAAACACGCTCACTCGACCGGCAACTTTGTCCGCATCGACATGGAAGACTCAACGTTGACTCAGGCCACACTGAACATTGTGCGCCGCCTCAACGCGCGCCCTGATTTGCGCGGCTCCATCGGCGTAGTCATCCAGGCCTACCTTTATCGCTCGCAGGCTGACATTGAGCAACTGGTGGCCGATGGAATTCGCGTGCGTCTCTGTAAGGGGGCATACAAAGAGCCACCCGAGGTCGCCTTCCCGAGTAAGTCGGATGTGGATGCGAATTTTGTGCGCCTCAGCCACATGCTGCTCGACAGCCCCATCTACCATGGCATCGCATCGCACGACGAGGCAATGATCGATGCGGCAAAGGACTTCGCGAGCAGAAATGGAATTGCTCCCACCCGCTTCGAGTTTCAAATGCTATATGGGGTGCGGCGTGACTTGCAGCGCAAATTGGTAAGTGAAGGCTATAACGTTCGCGTATACGTTCCATTTGGCCAGGAGTGGTATCCCTACTTCATGCGACGGCTAGCCGAGCGGCCTGCCAACGTAATCTTCCTCGCCAAGAACTTTTTACGTTCGTAGTGCTGGCGGGACGAAGCACGGCTGAGGAGTTAGTCTAGCTGGATGTCGAGGGTGACTCCTCAGTGCGTCTTCTTTTCAGCTGATACCGCTTCCTGAGAAAGATTGTCTCTCTGCATACCGGACACTCCCAAGGGTAGTAGCCAAACTTGGGATAGACCTTGATCTGCAGGAAACCCTTGCGTTCCAATCGACGCAAACGGGCTCCGCACTTGGTACAGCCTAGTGGCGACTTTTCCAAAGCATATTTCGATGGGCGTCTCGAATTCACAACAAACCTTTCATGCACCCTCCGGCGCGAACCGCAACCCCGCCAACCTTGCCAGTGGCAGATTTCAGCTGGGAACCCTCCTGCACACTTTACACTTCGCGAAGTGTTAATTTACTGCTCATTCTAACAACAATTTTGACTTATCGATTGGGCTCGTTACCTAAACGAGTTCCCTTTCAAGCGGCGCACGCAAAAGTAACCTTCAAAAGAAAAACTGAAGTTATTTGGAGCGATGTTGAATCTTGAAAACTGAACCTGTGAAGGAACTTACCCCTTGAGCCGAGCTAACCCCTGGCGCGCGAGGTCCGCGACTGCTTTCGCCAGAGTGACCGATGCGTTCAGAGACTCTGGCCGCTCTAACCGCATGCCAAGTTTGACGGCAAACTCACGAAAAGCGATGTCAACGTCAAAGAGGATTTCTACGTGGTCGCAGAGGAAACCGATGGGTTGCAAGAGGACCGAAGCGGCTCCGCCGGCGGCTATCGATTCCAGGGTTTCTTCCACAGAGGGCCCGATCCAGGGTCCGCCGCTCGCCCCCTGGCTTTGGAAGGCAAACCACCAGCGTGGAATTTCGGGCACTAGAGCAGCAACCAACTCCGCAGTATGCCTTGCATCTTGGGCATAGGGATCCGGACTCAGACCTGCCGGCCATTGTCTTGGCTGGCCCTCCCCAGCCGCCGGCGGCTCGACAGTCCGGGTGGGGACGCTGTGTGCGGTAAACAGAACGGGGACCGGCGCGCCGATTTCATCACTGAGCTTTTCCCACGCCGGGCGTAGCCGCTCAGCAAATGCCTGCGCCAACAGCGGGTGTTGCGCCCAGCCCTCGGTGAAATCGATCTTCAGCCCGGCTGACTCCGCTTCCACAGCGCGCCTGTAGAGCCCGACGCTGGTGCGCGAATTCTGCGGCGCCATACAGATGCTGGCAAACTCTTCTATACCATCGGCACGCATCTTGCGCACAACATCGGGAATGTAGGGCTTCCAGTTGCGCATACCCACGTAAACGGGAACCGCGTCGCCGCTCGCCACCAGTTCCGCTTCCACCAGCCGTGCCTGCTCCATGGTGATCTCAGTCAGCGGGCTGCGGCCGATGAGAGAATAGCGATGCTGAATCTCGTCAACTACCGTCTGCGGCAGCGGTCGGCCACTGACCACGTTGCGCAGGTATTCGGGAATCTGCTCCACGGTCTCGGGGGTTCCGTGAGCAAGGAGCAGGATAGCTTGTTTAGGCACCAGCTGCGTCCTCCTGGGTTCTATCAAGACGAAACTCGCGCACCATCTTCACAACTGCCTGAACGCTCTCCACCGGTGTGTTGGGAACAATGCCATGGCCAAGGTTGAAGATGTGACCCGGCCGTCCGTTGGCGGCGCGCAAAATCTCCTTGACGCGCATTTCGAGTACTTCAAGCGGCGCAAAGAGCGTAATGGGGTCGAGATTCCCCTGCACGGCATGCCCATGCCCAACTGCCCGCCACCCTTCATCGAGCGGCTGCCGCCAGTCCAGGCCGATCACATCTGCTCCGGTTGAAGCCATCTCCGTCAACAACCCAGCCGTCTCCACTCCAAAGTAGATCACGGGCACACCCATCGCCTGCACGGCGCGCACCAGGCGCTTGGACGCCTCAAAGGCGTACTGCTGATAATCGGCCAAGCCGAGCGAACCCACCCAGCTGTCGAATATCTGGATTACATCCGCGCCGGCCAGCACCTGCAGCCGGCAATATTCTTCGAGAACCTTCACGATCTTGTCGAGCAAGAGGCGCCAGGCCAGCGGCTCGCGATACATCATCTGCTTGGTGAAGATGTAATTCTTCGATCCGCCGCCCTCGATCATGTAGCTGGCCAGCGTGTAAGGCGCGCCACAAAAGCCGATGATGCCGAGCTGATCTTTGAAGTGGGTTGCGACTTTCTGGATGGCGCGGGCCACGTATGCAAGGTCTTCAGCGCGGTCAGTACGCAGCGCCTTTACGTCTTCCAGTGTGCGTACGGGGTGGTGCACCACCGGACCCTCGCCGGCCTGAAACTCGAAGGGTAGCCCCATCGGCTCCAGCGGCAGCAAGAGGTCGGCAAAGATAATGGCTGCGTCTACGCCCAGCTTTTCCGCGGCGGTGATGGTGACCTCGGCGGCCAGTTCCGGCTGCTTGCAAATCTCCACCAGCGTGTGGTGCTTGCGCACGTCGCGGTATTCCTGCATGTAGCGGCCGGCCTGGCGGAGAAACCATACGGGCGTGCGGTCGACGGGCCGGCGCAAACAGGCGCGCACAAAGCGGCTACCGTCGAGGATGGTGTCGGGGGCCGCTTCAATCACGGCAGGTTTCGGAGTAATGGAGTCCATTTGTCGATTTTAACGGGCATTCTTCAATTGGCGGAGCGGCATTCATCACACAATGCGACCATGTGGAAAATTGGGTATAAATGCGAATTAGATCTTTGGTTGTCGAATCTGAAAACACAAAAAAAACGGCCCCCGTCATTAACGGGGGCCAAGTTGCCTTGGTTCTCTCGTTTGTCGAGAGCTTTTTTGGCGGCCTACGGCGGGGTAGCCGTCTGCGCGGAAAGGAGCCTCGGGGGGTGGCTGCGGCTTTACGGCCGCTCCGCACCTGTCGAGGAAGCATCCTCATGGGGTGGTGATGCTCCCTGGGCCGCCAAACTGTTTTCCATCAACCGCACATGCACGCTGCTGGTGCGAACCGGCTTGTCGTCGTCATCTGACTGACCGTGTGCGTTACCCAGCGCCACTGCATGGAGGCGGTAGACGGGAATTTCGTGTTCAGTTACGAGATACCGCTTGACCGCTTCGGTCAACCGCTCGGAACTCTGGATACCGGCGCTGCCGGCGAGGGGCGAATGTCCCTCAACTTCAAGAATGTACCCCTGTTTGCCGGTCACGCTGGCCGCCAGGTCATCGAGCTGCTTCTTGGCGTCTGCGGACAGAATCGGCTGGCCGCCGCGAAACTTTACTTCTGCTTCCGTGGTCTGGCGATACTGGTCCAGACCCTTCACGGTGGTGTTCAGTTGATCCACATGCCCGGAAGCGCCCTGGGCGAGGGTGTTGGCGTTCTGCGCCTGCGTTCCAGCCGCGGTAGCCGTCTGGTTGGCAGCATCGGCTGCAGCCTGCGCCTTTTGAATGCCGGCCTGGGCGCGGCTGTCCACATCCTTGATGTCGTTCGCATTCTTGGCGTTCACGCCATCCAGCTCAGTCAGCCGATCATTGATGGGATCAGTCTGCTTCTTTACCCACTTCTTGCGGGCAAAAGGATTCACGCGTCCCCAAAACCCCTCTTTCGGCGTATTCATGCTTGACGATGCTGCCGGGGAGGACTGTGACGTAGAAGGAGGATTGCTCGTGGGCTGATTCTGCTGCGCCAGCGCGGGCAATGCCATTGCAGATGCCAGCATAAGTACTGCAAACTGGCCAGGGAAAGGGCTCGAAATCGCTGCATTATTTCGTCTCATGAAGTGAACCGTCCTCAACAGTGGGTTCCGCAGCAGGAGATACTCCGCGGTTTGAGCTTTGACTGTCTGCTCGCCTTCTCTATTGCAATGCCGGTGCCAAATCACTTGAAAGCGAGGTTAATCTAGCATGTCGTTGAAATAATTAATCTTATCTTCAGCATTGGCACCAAAAGCGGGGAGAAACAGCTATCGCGGCATGTGAGGCTCGTGTATTTTTTGCTACATCGTGTAATTTCTACCGGGTAAAGAAGATTAAGCGGGTTATTGGGCATCCACGTGAATCACGCGAATCTCGGGATATGCTCCATCCCAATCCGGCGATACGGCGTCGAAAATCAGCCGGAAATCGTGCGCTGCACCGGGCTTGAGGGGGGCGGCCGAAACCGATTCGAGATCGACATAGGGATCGCGGGTGCGGATCAGCTTGAGCGGCTGCGTCTCGTTCTGCGCCACCTCATGGGTATAGCCGCGGAACAGCACCTGCACCGTGATGCCGGTGACCGTCCGATTACCGGTGTTGGCAATCTGGCCGTCAACGTATGTCACCTTTCCTCCGGCCAGGTTGGACGACTCGCTCATCACCAGCCCGGTGATGGGCAGGCTGGCCGCGTACGCATCCGGCGCTGTGGAGATGGGAGTCACGCTGATCTTGGGCTTGCCGTGCGGTAGTACAAGTACCACCACCGCAACCGCAACAACGACCGCCGCAGCAGCCAAAGCCAGCGGAAGCCAGTTGCGCTCGCGTGGTTGCTCAGGCTGAACAAATGACGGCGGGACGAGGTTGGAAGGAGTGCTCACGAGCGGATTTTACACCCGTTCCCGAAGGAATACTCCGCGGTTCCGCGTTTTGATAGTCAGACGTATGAAATTTCTCCGGCCGGTCGATACGTCAGGCAGCACACTTGAATCTTTTTTTGCCGTGGGGACTCTCAATTGGAGAAGCCGTTGCGTGGGGGGGCGCGTACCTCTCACGCAGCGGACTCCAAAACCGAATCTCACCCTCCCCCAAACCCGGGCATAAGTGCCCGGCTCAATGGAAAGGCAGGAACACGATGCAGACCAATTCGCAGACCGCATCCAATGCCGCGCCTTCCGTTGGCGCCGCCCAGACGCGCCGTATAGAAGACCTGATCTATCAGGCGATCACCGTCGTCGCAGCCGTACTGCTGTTGAGCAGTCTCTGGATCTTCTGATCCGAAACGCGCTCAACGCGCATGATTACCGATGGGACGCTCTGAATATTCCTGCCCTCTATTGCGGCTTGACTGCACGCCGCATGGCAACAATGTGCCAGGTGATGGTGCCGAACACTGCCAACAGCGAAACCGGCAACAACAACAAAGGCAAGCCGAGAGTCTGATGCCGTGCGGCGTCGATCGTGGACGATTGAATCCAGAGAAACAGGAATACCAACTCCACCTTCAGCCAGGTAATCATGCCAATCGCCAGCGCCTCAAGGCGCGGCCGATTCTCTGGCGTCACGCGCACGGGGTAATTGAATGCCGAGGGAAACTGCGAGACCACGGTAATGCTGAGGTAGAGCACCAGCCCCACGACTGGCAGCAGCAAGAGCGATGAGCTTGGCCCCCACGCGTTGGGATTCCCTGAAATGTCGAAATGCGTGGGAATCCTGTCGGGCAGCGGTTCCGGGCCGTGCAGTGCGCTCCATGTAATCCAGAACAAGGCCGCAACGGCCGCGGCTCCGACAACTTCCAGGGCTTTGCGCATCAGCCTTCTCCGCAGATTGGTCTCACTGGAAACAATACACCTTGAAGATGCGGAACTCGGCCTGATAAGCCGCATTGTTGGGCTGCCGAACTCATGCGTCCGCGTGATATAACCGGGTAAAGTCAAGAGCCAGGCGAGAGCGCGAAGCCTTTCCCAGGAGTGTGTTTTGTGAGCATGCCGATTACCAGGGATTCTGTACGCCCAAACCCTGCACGCCTAAATTCAGCGCGCCTTTTTGCTGCGCTGATGATCCTGATTTTCGCCTTTGCGTTGCGGCCTGTTGGGGCGCAGCAGGCGGTTCCGGAGCAGCCGGACAAGTACACCTGGCTCGAAGACATCTACGGTGAAAAGCAGCTGGCCTGGGTGAAGGCTGAAGATGCGCGCACGGCCGCAGTGCTTGAAAAAGATCCGCACTTCGCACCGCTCGAGGCAGAGGCGCTCAAGGTGCTCGATTCCCCTGACCGGCTGGCGACGCCTCAATTTCGCGGCGACCTGGTCTACAACATCTGGCGCGACGCGGAGCATGTGCGCGGCATCGTGCGCCGGACCACGCTCAAGGACTACCTGGCCGCCGAGCCGAACTGGGAGACGGTGCTCGACTACGACGCGCTCGCAAAAACCGACAAAGTAAGCTGGGTGGGCAAGCAGCTCGAATGCCTACATCCCGACGATGAGCTTTGCATGGTGGGGCTTTCCAACGGCGGCGAAGATGCGGTTACCCTGCGTGAGATGGACTTGAAGACAGCAAAGTTCATCGATGGTGGATTCCAGCTGCCGCGCGGAAAGCAGTCTGTTGCCTGGGAGGACAAGGACACGCTGCTGGTAGCGCGCGACTGGGGTCCGGGCACAATGAGCGAGGCCGGCTACGCGATCACTATTCGCGAGTGGAAGCGCGGCGAGCCGCTCGATAGCGCGAAGGAAATCTTTCGCGGCGACACCAAGGACAACGGCTACGGCGATTTGCCGCGCGCGTTCACCGACGGCCAGGGCCATCGCGCGGTGGTGATTGAGCGCAACCGCACCACATTTGAGCGCGACATTTATCTGCTCACGCCCGGCGGGGTGAAAAAGCTCGGACTGCCGTCCAAGTCCAGAGTAGACGGCCTGCTTGACGGCCAGCTGCTGGTGAGCCTTGACGACAACTGGACGCCGGAGGGCGAGACGAAATCCTGCGCAACCGGATCGGTGGTTGCGCTGGATCTTGAAGCAGTGAAGAAGGACCCTGTCCACCTGAAGCCGACCGTGGTGTTTGCGCCCACCGCGCAGGAGTTTGAACAGCAGTTAGCAACCACCAGGAACCAGCTGCTGCTGACCACGCTTGAGCATGTGCAGGGCCGCGCTTATGTCTACACGCGCGGCGCCGACGGCCAATGGACGCGGAAGAGGCTGCCGGTTGAAGACAACCTCAGCGTGGGCATCGTGACCACGAGCCACAGCGACGACAGGTTCTTCATGGCCCAGACAGGATTTCTCACGCCGCCCTCGCTGTGGCTTGGCAATGCGGCCGATGGAAAGCTTGAACTGGCAAAGTCGCAGAAGCCGCTGTTCGATGCAAGCGATCTAACCGTGGAGCAGTTGGAGGCAACGTCAAAAGACGGAACCAAGATCCCCTACTTCATCGTGCATCGCAAAGATCTGAAGTATGACGGTCAGAATCCCACACTGCTCACGGCCTACGGCGGGTTCCAAGTTTCGTCCACGCCCAGCTACTCCGCGGTGAACGGCGCGCTCTGGCTCAATCATGGCGGAGTGTATGTGCTGGCCAACATCCGCGGCGGCGGCGAGTTCGGGCCGGCGTGGCATGAGGCCGGCCTCAAGACTCACCGGCAGCGCATCTACGACGACTTCTACGGCGTGGCCCAGGACCTGGTGGCGCGCAAGATCACTTCCACGCCGCACCTCGGCATCATCGGCGGATCGAACGGCGGTTTGCTGATGGGCGTCGAGTTCACCGAGCACCCGGAGATGTGGGGCGCGGTGGTGATCCAGGTACCGCTGCTGGACATGCTGGCGTTTGAGCATCTCTCGGCCGGCGCATCGTGGGTGGGCGAGTACGGTTCCGCTTCGGTCCCCGAGGAGCGCGCGTTTCTCGCGTCAATTTCACCCTACAACCAGCTCAAGCCGAACGTGACGTATCCCGAACCGCTGATCTTTACCACCACCAAGGACGATCGCGTCGGCCCCGTCCATGCGCGCAAGTTTGCGGCCCGCATGGAGGAGTTCCACGAGCCGTTTCTCTATGACGAGATCACCGAAGGGGGCCACGGTGCCGGAGCGGACAGCCACCAGGAAGCGCGCATGCGTGCCGAGTACTTCACCTACCTGATGATGAAGCTTTTCTAAGCACCTGCACAGACCTGGGGCGTGCGACGCCTCACGTCTGTACAGGTCCACCCTCCCTTACCCCCTCCGTACTTTTGAGGCAAGTTCCTTGTTTTCATTGGGATAAGGGAGGACATCCGCCCTATCTTCTTGGATCGAGGCTGCTTAAAGTCAAAGTACCTGGAATCATTGGGTTGCAGTGAATGATTGAAGAAGTGAGCGAGTGAATGGCTCGCGGGAAGCTCGCATTTGCCTTTTGCGCTTCCATTTTTCCCTTTTGACGGGCTATGAAATGATTGTGCGCCAAACAGGGGTAATTATGTGCAAAAGCCTGGGCACTTTTTTCAGGTTATTTTTCGGATCGCCAAGGGGGGCCCGTTGCACCCGCGGGGCTGCGGACGCACACGGGAAGCTCGCATTACCTGCGGTGGGGCAGAAGCTCGCGGTAAGCTCGCGGCGGCTTTAGAGCAAATCCTGAGGAGGTGTATCCTTTGGGGCGTTGTGCAAGGTTGCCTCTCCCTGATGGTCGCGTCAACTTCAGTATTGTGGTTTCGGGTTACAGCATCTCAGGATTTGCTGTAGACTTCCGACACACTCCGGCGACCACCCCTTGAGCTTTACCTTGAAGGCATCTTTCAATCTCGTGGCCGGCGGATGCAGCAGCCTAAACTCCGGCTGGGTCTACCTTGATCTTGTCAATGATCTTGTAGGCAGGAGCGGCCTGCTTTGCAATGGCTTCGGCCTGGGATTTGCGATTGGCGGCAGCTACGATTCCAGTCAGGGTAATCGTGCCTTTCTCCCGCTCCTGGGAAACCATGACGCTTCCGAGATCGTTGCTGTCCAGCGCCTTGTAGACTGCTGCCTGCACGTCGGGATGCGGGGCCAGATTGCGACAACCCACAATGCCCAAAACGCCGGCCAAAATGACAGCCGGCGCGAGCCGGAAGTTGCGATGCGAAATAGTATGCTTCATACTCCCATCTCCTTCCCTTGAGATGACTAGGGCATTTTTGGAATACATACAGACTTTTCAGTACCGTGAAAGGTGGCTTTTCTTGAGGAAAAAGTCACTTGAGTGTGTGCTTTCGGTCTACAACAATTCCGAAAATGCTCTATCGCCACTGGTGGAGATGCGCGCGATCCATCTGCGGATGCCCTCAAATGCGGGACCGATACCAGAGGATCAGTACGCTTCAGATGGTGGCTGTATTGGAAATACAGTTCCGGATACAATCGTGGCGTTGTTACCGACCGCGGGGAGTACATCGCCATGGCAGATGCACGAGAGACCGAACGGGGAGTCGAGGAGGAGGGAGAATAGGACTACGGGCAGTAGATCGCGCTGACCAGGTTCGCGAATCCCTCACTGCTCCCTCACGCAGGAACGAGCTCAACCGCCGCCGTCCGCGTTACCGAGATGACGGTGATGTCGTCTTGCTGGCCGAAGGCCTGTGCGGCCGCGGGAAGGCATGACTTTGGACGGCGTCCCGGGGAGCAATACCACGTGGCTGGAGTCCGCTGGGATTTGGTTGGCTTTGTGCATAGGGTGGACCCCGGACTACCGGCGTCCGCAGGTGCCAGAGCGAAACCAGAGTAAACGTGCCCCTGCCGAGAGTACGCGAGGTGGCTTTTTCCTGAGGAAAAAGCCACCTGGCATCGTGCTTCCTGGGTACAGCTACTCTGGTTTCGCTATGGGGTGTATCGACATATACCGGTGCGCAGCCGGTATGTGTCGATACACCCTAGCCAAAGCTGGCTTTTTTGACGGTCTGGCGGAAGTCTTTGCCGGTCATGTCGATGCAGACGCACATTTCAGCGAGGCGGGAGCGCATGCGCTCGCCGATGCGGTCGCCGAGGGTCTGCTCGCGGGCGGCGCGCTCGGTCTCAGTCTGCGCGCCTCCTCCGGGCGGGAGATCGGGGTAGTTGGTGGTGATGATGGTGGTTTGCTTGTCGTTGTAGCGGGTGTTGAGGATGAGGGCGACCGTGTCCCAGACCCACTCATTGGGCTTTTGCGCACCCAGGTCGTCGAGCACCAGCACTTCGGCGGCGAAGACGGGCTTGAGCAGCTCGAGCTCGGTGGTGTTGACGGCGGGGTTGTAGCTGTTCTGGATGCTCTTGAGCAATTCGCGATAGTCGCAGAAGAGGCCTTTGACGCCGCGCTCCTGCACCAGGCGTCGGAGGACGCCGACGGCCAGGTGGGTTTTCCCCACGCCGATGGAGCCGGTGAAGAGCAGGCCTTTGCCGGCCGTGTCGACCGGGTAGGCTTCGACAAAGCGGCGGGCGGTGAGGTGGGCGCGGCCCAGCGAGGAGTCGGCGCCGCGAAAGGCGGTCTCGTAACCGTCGAGGGTGTAATGGCGGTAACGCTCAGGGATGTGCGCGGCGGCCAGGCGGCGCTCTTCGCGCGCAATCTCCTGGCATTCACAGGCGCGCGAGACCCAGTGGCCGCTTTCATCCACCACCCGAACCAAACCGACGCCATCGCAAATTGAGCAGACACTCATCTGTTTCCAGCTTAGCGGAAGCGGCGCGGGGGCGGCGCGGTGGAAAAGCGGGGCGGGGGTGGTTAGAATCAGGGGTCGATTGTTAGTTGTCAATTTTAAGTTGTCAGTGGACAGGGGACAGGGATCAGGTTAAGGAGAGTGTCCAAGTGAATCGAATTGCTGCACGCGCACCGTTTTATGCCGCAATGGTTGTTGCGGGAGTCATTTCATCCGGTCTGCTGGCAGCACAGGAGACGGGGAGCCTGCCGGAGACCAAGGCGCCGGCTCCGACCCAGGTTGCGCCCGCTCCCAAGGCGGTGCCTGCTCCGAAGGCAGCGCCGGCAACTGACTGGAAGACCCTTCACGACGCGCAGATGAAGGAAGACTGGCCGTGGCTGGGCAAGTTCAAGGAGGCAGATGTGGCTTTGGGACCGCCGGCGGCGGGCGAGAACCGCGTGGTATTCATGGGTGACTCGATTACCGAGGCCTGGCATATCGACCAGTCGTTTCCCGGCAAGCCCTACATCAACCGCGGCATCAGCGGGCAGACCGCGCCACAGATGGTGTTGCGCTTCCGCCAGGACGTGATTGACCTGAAGCCGAAGGTCGTCGTTATCCTCGCCGGGACCAACGATATAGCCGGCAACACGGGCCCCGAGACGATTGAGGAGATTGAGGGGTATATTGCTTCGATGGCGGACCTGGCGCGCGCCCACCAGATTCGCGTGGTGCTGTGCTCCATTTTGCCTGCGTACGACTACCCGTGGAAGCGCGGACTGGAGCCGGCGCCGAAGATTCTGGCCATCAACGCATGGATGAGGGACTATGCGGCCCAGCATGGGGATGTCTACGTCGACTACCACACGGCCATGAAGGACGGTCGCGACGGCCTGCCGCCAAACCTGAGCACGGACGGGGTACATCCGCTGCCGGCCGGGTACGCGGTGATGGCGCCGCTGGCTGAGGCGGGGATTGAGAAGGCGCTGGAATAGGGCTCGGCCTTCGCCCAATTGCTAATCCGTCAAAATGTCCCTACAATAGATGAGGAAGATTGCAGGAAAGGTCTGTCTCTAGAGATGCCCAAGGAAAAGATTCATCCCAAATACGACGCGGTGAAGGTTTTGTGCGCCTGCGGAAACAACTTTGAAACCCGTTCGACCCACAAGGGCGACATTCACGTGGAAATCTGCTCGAACTGCCACCCGTTCTTTACCGGCAAACAGCGCCTGGTAGATACAGCGGGCCGCGTGGAGCGGTTCCGCCGCAAGTACGCCAAGGCCGGCGAGGTCGCGGCGGCCAAGTAACGGACGCCGAATTCAATCGGACTGGCGATTGGGCCTCCGCTATGGCGGGGGCCTAGTTGCGTTAACGGCAGCTTTTTGCTTCCAGCTTTCAGCTTGGTCTTGCTGGGGTTTGCGGGTTTGCTGCGTTGAACTGTGCAATGGCGAAATAGTATGGCAATGCGAAATACAAAACGCTCCATCCAGTCTGCGGTTACGATTGACGGAGTGCCTCTGGTTTGGCAACTGCACCGCGAGCAGAATTGGAGCGCGGACCAGAATCCCACCGGGATGGCGATTCATGTCCGGGTTGTGGGGCCAGTGCGGAGAGAGCTTTATCTGGAGTATCCGCCGATTCGCAAGGAATCGAATGGGATGGTTGGGCCGGTGATGACGGTACGGATTCCGATCTCGGCGGCCAAGGTTGCCGAACATATTCGCGAGGCGATGGTGGCGGGCTGGGATCCGGAGTCGCGTGGCAAGCCGTTTGTGTATGACGTGGCTGAGTTGCCGAGTTGATGTGGAGAAGGTAATTCATGGCTGGCAAGGGCTTTACGGTGAAGAAGGATTGGGACAACCCCATTGAGCACCAGATGCCCGCAGAGACGCGGGTGCCGGCAGAGGTGCGCATTGGCAAGGTGCTGGTCGCTCCGGCTACGGTGCTCGCTCCCATGGCCGGGGTAACCGACACGGTCTTCCGGCGCTTCATTCGGCACGCGAGCCAGTTCTCCAGTGGTCAGTTGTCAGTGGTCGGTGATCAGTCGCACGGCGCGGTTGAGCCGTCCCCAGGGGTTGAGGCTTCTGTGACGAATTCCCAGTCGGGTTGCGGGCTGCTGATGACGGAGTTCACTTCGGCAGACGGCCTGGCGCGGATGCGGGAGTCGAAGCGGCGGCGCTATCTCACCTTTTACGACGACGAGCATCCCATTGGCGCGCAGTTGTTTGGCTCCAATGCGGAGACGCTGGCTGAAGCGGCGCGCATTGTGGAAGAGACCGGATTTGATACGGTCGACCTGAACCTGGGCTGCCCGGCGAAGAGAGTGGTGGGCTGCAACGGCGGGTCTGGATTGCTCAGAGACCTGCCCAAGATTGGCGAGATTTTCCGCACGGTGCGCAAAGCGGTGACGATTCCCTTCACCGTCAAGTTCCGCATGGGGTGGAACGAGAAGCAAATCGTGTGCGTGGAGCTGGCAAAGATGGCCGAAGCCGAGGGGCTGAACGCCGTGGCGCTCCATGCGCGGACGCGCGAGCAGGGTTACAGCGGCCAGGCGCAGTGGCAGTGGATTGCCGCAATCAAGCAGGCGGTGAACATTCCGGTCATTGGGAACGGAGACATTCGCACTCCCGAGGACGCGGCGGCCATGGTGGCGCAGACCGGGTGCGACGCGGTGATGATCGGGCGCGCGGCGCCGGCCAATCCGTGGATATTCCGCCAGATTGCCCAGTACACGGCGACGGGGATGTACGAACGGCCGACCGTCGAAGACCGGTACCGGATGATCCGCGCGTATTTCCAGATGCTGCTTGCTGAGCAGGAGGCGACCAAAGAACTCCCTCGCGCAGAGCGGATGGGCGAGACCGCGGGCAAGATGAAGCAGTTCGCCACATGGTTCACGCACGGTGTGCCGGGCGGAGCCAAACTCCGCGCAGCTATCTACCAGGCGCGCACCGGAGATGAAGTGCTGGCGCAGGTGGAGCTGTTCTTCACAGCACGTGCGGCGGAAGAAGTGACAGCCGATACAACCGGCCGCGCAAGCGACGAGAGCCTGGCCGAAGCCTTTCCAGAGTCGGCGCTGGTGTGCGATTAAGAGGGCGGCTACCTGCGCGCCTTCAGACCAGTAGCCACGGGTAATTTTCCCCTTGTTCTTCAAGCTCTCCAGTTCAGAATCAGGGGTATATAGTGGACTCAATCCATTTGGAAGGGTCGCCTGGGGGACCGTGGCGCGGACACTGAAACAGAAATTGCTGTCCTGGTTGTGCGGCCTGGCCGCAGTCAGCCTTTTTGCGCTTTCATGCCCGGCCCAGCGCTACAGCTTCGCAACGGTCACCGAAGGGTTGGGCAACCTGAACATCAACTGCCTCGTAGAGGACCGCACGGGCTATCTCTGGATTGGCACCGAAAACGGCTTGTATCGCTACGACGGAAGCCAGTTCAAGCAGTATGGCACGGCTGACGGCCTGAGCAGCCACACCATCCAGAGCCTGTTTGTGGGAGCGGACGGAACGCTGTTTGTAGGCACCACAAGCGCTATTTACTTTGAGCTGAAGAACGGCAAATTCGCCGAGATCAGCCCTCCGGGAGCAGTGAAGCAATTCTCGCAGCGGATCGGAAACGCGTTCACATCGATTTCGGCGGAACAGGTGGTGATAGCGGATCGCAACGGCGGATTCCTGCTGGATCATGTAGAAGAGGAGCGCTGGGCCGCCGCACCCATGCATCTGGACGGAACCAGGATCTGGAGCGTGATTGCCGGACAGGACGTTCCATCCTACGGACAGGTGACTGCCGGCGGGGAGCCCAAAAACGTTCTCTGGTATGGCTGCGACCAGGATCTCTGCCGCCGTATCGACGGAAAAACGACCCACATGGGTACGGCGCTGCATCTTCCTGAAGACCGGTGGATGCACTTGTTATTTGATCGGGAAGGCCACTTGTGGATACGCGGATTCTCGCACCTGGCGGAAGTGTTCCCAGCCGAAAATCGCGCCGAGTTGCACGATCTTCCCGGGCACTCCGATGAGGTTCCCTATGGAGCGCTTGCCGAGGATGCGAGTGGGCGAATTATTGCTTCGCAAGGACCGGATCTGGGAATTCTTGAAAAGGGCCAGTGGCGCATGGTGACTGCGCGCAACGGTCTATCTCATAACGACATTTCGGCGCTCTTTGTTGACCGCGAGGGTTCCATCTGGATGGCGTTGGTGGGCCACGGATTGATGCGCTGGGTTGGACAGGACCGCTGGGAGGGCTACACCGCCGCCGATGGACTCAGCGACGATATTGTGTGGTCGGTGCTGCGGGACAAAAGCGGCCGGCTGTGGATTGGCACCGAGAGCGGCCTGGACTACATCCCAGCCGGAGGAGACACTCCCAGGCCATGGCATGCGCCGGGGATTGGAACGGCGCGGGCGTCCTCATTGGCCGAGGGGACCGACGGCGGCATCTGGATGGGCAGTGCCGCGGGAAACCTGGTGCGGATTGACCCTGTTTCGCTCGCCGCAACGCAATGGAAGGTGCCGGAGGTTTATCGCGTTCTAAGCGATGGCGATCACCTGCTTTGGGTAGCGACGACCGGCGGCCTGTATGTCGTGGACCCAGGATCGGGCAGCCGCGCTCCACGGCTGGTGGATGATCCGGCGATCCCGGACGCAAAGAGCCGCTTCACCGATCTTTGCCTGGACCCAGCCGGTTCTCTTTGGGCCGCATCTGACCAGGGTCTATTCAGGTTGGACTCAAAGGGGTGGCACCGGATTGACCCCGGGCTTTCCGGCATTCACCCTCTTGAGATTGCTGCCGATCGGCAGGGAAACCTGTGGGCCGCCGGCTCATTCGCCGGAATCAGGAAGCTCAAGATAACCGGCGACAAAGTGGTGGAGTCGGAACGAGTCACGCGGCCGCAGCTTCTGTCCGACCAGGTGGTTTCACTGGCCGTGGATCACCGTGGGTGGTTGTGGGTGGGTCAGGACAATGGGCTGACAGTTTACAACGGCCGAGCGTGGAGAGGCTTTATCCAGGACGACGGGCTGATCTGGAAGGACACCGACAGCTATGCCCTGTACGAGGATAGGGACGGCAGCTTGTGGATCGGCACCTCCGGCGGCGTTTCGCATCTGCTGCAACCGCAATCGGGTCCGCCGATGATTCCACAGGCTCCGGTGTTTTCAGGAATGACAGTCGGCGGGGTGGCCATTGCCGGCGGCACAGAGTTCTCGTGGAACGGCGATCCTGTGGCTATTTCGATGGATGCAATCAGTTTTCGCGATGCGGGTCATATTCGCATCCGCTACCGGCTGCTGGGCCTGGAATCAGACTGGGTTGAAACCGGAGACAAGATTATTCGCTATCCGCGCCTCGATCCCGGCACATATCACTTTCAGGCTCAAACTGTGGACCGCATGAACGGCGCGGTATCCCCGGTGACTGAGATCGCGTTTCGCATTAATCCACGCTGGTGGCAGAGCGGGCCATTGCGACTGGGATTGATCATTCTCATCAGCATCATCGTGGTGCTGGTGTGGCAGTGGCGCGTCCATCACCTGGTGGAACAGAAACGGCATTTGGAGATTGCTGTTCAACACCGGACCGAGGATCTCGAGCGCGAAAAAGCCGAACTGCAGCGCGCCGAAGAGAAGATGCGCCAGTATGCGGAGCATGACGATCTGACCGGCCTGTGGAATCACCGCATCGTGATTGAACGGCTGCAGCAGGAGGTGGAACGCTCGCAACGCGAGGACGTGCCGCTGAGCATCATCCTGGTCGACCTGGATCACTTCAAGACGATTAACGACTCATACGGGCACCAGGCCGGCGATAAGGTGCTGCAGGAGATCAGCGCGATCTTCCAGCACGCGGTGCGGGCCTACGACTCGGTGGGACGCTACGGCGGCGAGGAGTTCCTGCTCATTCTGCCCGGTTTGAGTTTCGTGGGTGCGCGCTTGCGTGCTGAGCAATTCCGCATGGCGATCCACGCGGCTCGCATTCTTTATGGCGAAAAGACAATCCAGGTGACGGCCAGCTTTGGCGTGGCTTCCGGATTCCCTGAAGACTATGAGTCCATGATTCACGCAGCGGACGCCGAGCTCTATCGCGCCAAGAACAACGGGCGCAACTGCGTGATGGCCTCTGAGATTGGACTGGCGGGACGGGCCGGAACGACAGATTAGAGCGATGGTTGCTGCGTGATCGGCAAGCGGATGGTAGCTCGCGCTCCTTCCCCGTCTTCTCGATTCACGAGGATAATTTCTCCGCCGTGCGCGCGTGCGATCTGCTGCGCCAGCGCGAGGCCCACGCCGCTGCCGGAAGGCTTGGTGGTGTAGAACGGGACAAACAAATTCTCGGTGTTCGCAATGCCCAGGCCGCGGTCTTCAATGGTGACCAGCAGATTGGTGTCGCTCAGCCTCCAGCTCGCGCGGACCGGATGCGAGCCGTTGGTGAGGGATGCATCCACGGCGTTGGCCAGCAGGTTAATGAACATCTGTTCCAACTGGTCGGGATCGGCGTCGAGCATGGCGGGGGGCCCAGGTTCAAACTCGACCGGAAGGCGCTGCTCAAGCAGAACCACGCGCTCCATGAGCGGCCCAAGCTGAATGCGCTTCAGGTGCGGCGGCGGAAGCTGGGCCAGCAGGCGGTACGACTGCACAAAGCGATGCAGCGCGTCGGCGCGGCTCTCCACCACGCCGAGGCCGCGGCGGAAATCGTGCAGCACGGCTTCTTCGCCGCTCATGTGGTCAACGCGCGCAAGCAGGCTGCCCGCGATGGACTTGATGGGCGCCAGCGAATTTGAAAGCTCATGGCCGAGCACGCGAATCAGCCGCTTCCAGGCGATCTGCTCTTCTTCCTGAAGAGGCTGGCTCACGTCGGCCAACAACAGCAGCGTGTGCGGCACACCGTCCTGGCGAAAAGTGGTTTTGCGGAGCAGCCAGCGCGTCGAGGGTGACGTGGACATTGAGCTGCTGCGAAATGAGTGAATGCTCTGGTCGGGCGCGGCAAGCAATTCTTCCAAGCCCAGATGTTGCGCCGAGTGTCCGAAACAGCGCGCATAGGTTAGACCGAGCAGCTTGACGCCAGCGTTATTCACCAACTGCAGGAGGTTTTCGCGATCGAAGGCAAACAGTGGCGCGTGCATCACTTCAAGAATGCGCGCGAGAAGCGCAGTCGCCTCAAGCGAACGCACACGCTGCTTTTGGAGCAGATCAGCGAGCGCGTTTACTTCCGATGCGAGCTCGCCGAATGCGTCGTGCGAGCCGGCTCCGCGCGCGCGGAAAGAGTAGTCGCCCTCACGCAGCGAAGAGACAACGTTGGAGAGCGTCTGCAAAGGGCGAATCATGGATTCAATGAGAGCAGCCGCCACCAGGACCAGGTAAAGCAGCAGGCAACCAAGCAGCAGCAGCATGGGTGCAAGTGTGACTCTCTGCTGGTAAATGAGGATGCCCGCGAAGATCAGCGTGGGCAAGCCGAGAAGCAGGCAATAGAGCCACGCCCGGCCAACAGCCGAACGTCCGCGCCGGTGCACTTGCTTGTCATAGACCATATTTTTCGATGCGGCGATAGAGCGCGGCGCGGCTCAGTCCGAGAGACTCGGCGGCCTGCGAGATGTTGCCGTCGCAGCGGCGCAGCACCTTGCGAATGAGCAGCGCCTCAACCTCGTCGATGCTCATATTTTCAAATGACTGAGGAGCCGACTTGGCGGCGGCGATCGCCAGGTTGGAGGGCTCTATCTCCTCGCCGCGGCACAGCAGCACAGCGCGTTCAACCGTGTGTTCGAGTTCGCGCACGTTGCCCGGCCATGGATATTGCATCATCTGCTGCATGGCGGACGGCGAAAAATCGATGACCTGTTTGCGATATCGCGTGCGGTTGCGGCCGAGGAAGTGTGCCGCAAGCAGCGGAATGTCTTCGCGCCGGTCGCGCAGCGCGGGCAGGTGAATTTCGACGGTATTAATGCGGAAGAGAAGATCTTCGCGGAAGTTGCCCGCCTTGGCTTCATCGTGGAGTAGCGCATTCGTAGCGGAAAGAATGCGTACGTCGACGCGCCGCGTTTGCGAGGAGCCGACGCGCTCGAGTTCTCCCGTCTCCAACACTCGGAGCAGCTTGGCCTGCTGACGCAGGGGCACATTCGCAATTTCGTCAAGGAAGAGCGTGCCGCCGTTAGCCAGCTCGAAGCGGCCGACGCGGTCAGTGCGCGCGTCAGTAAATGCGCCCTTCACATGGCCGAAGATCTCGCTCTCGAATGTGCCCTCCGGCAGTCCGCCCGCATTCACGGCGACCAGCGGCCTGTTGGAGCGGGGCGAGGCGGCGTGAAGCAGCTTGGCAACAATCTCCTTGCCGGTGCCGTGCTCGCCGGTGATGAGCACGTTGGCGTCCGATGGACCGACCTGCGCGATCAGTTCGAGCACTGGCTGCATGGACGGCGCTCCGGCCACAAACTCCGGCATGCCTTCAGCACGCAGCAGGCGATTCTCCAGCTCCAGTTGGCGAGCGCGTCGCAGGGCGTGATGCAGCTCGGCGTGGACGCGGATCAGGGAGATGAGGCGCTCGTTTTCCCACGGCTTCTGGACAAAGTCGCGCGCACCGCGCTTGATGGATTCGACTGCGAGATCGATGTTGCCCCATGCGGTCATCACGATTACCGGCAGGCGCGCGTCGAACTCCTGGATGCGCGCCAGCAGATCGAGGCCTTCCTGGCCGGAGGTGGTGTCACGCGTGTAGTTGAGATCGATGAGCAGCACGTCGTAATCGCGCAGGCCGAGCGCCTCAAGCAGCAGGCTGGGCGAACGGACGCAGTCCACATCGATCCCTTGCGGGGACAGCAGCAATTCGACGGCCTCAAGGATGTGCGGTTGATCGTCGGCGACCAGAACACGAATTCGCTCTTGCTTACTTGGAATGTTCCGCCTCCGCTCCATCTGTCACAGCGTTGTTTATTGTAATCGCGAGCATGGTTCCCTTCCCTGATTCTAAGGCTATTGAGTCACGATGCCCGACTTCGCGTCGTCGATGGAGACTCCTGTCCGTTCCAGCGTCTCGCCGGTGGCGCGGTCGATATCCACTTTCGCCTTCTCGTAGGCTGTTTGTGCGGCATCCAAAGCGGACTCAGCCACGGCGAGCGCGATTTCCGAGTTCAGCGTGTCGAGGCCGGATTTCGCGCCGAGCACCTGCTCCTGTTTGGTAATGTCAAAGACTTTCTGTGCAAGGTCGCGCGCTTTCTGTGCTGCCTCAACGTTGGCCTGTTTCTGTTCAAGAGCAAACTTCGAGTTGCGAACGTCGAAACGAATGCCTTTCTGCTGCTGCTCTGAGGAGATCTGGCTCTGGCGGTACTGCAACACGGCACGGAATTGATCAGCCTTGGCCTGGCGGTTGCGCAGATTGATGGAAAGCGTCACGCCGACCCGGTATTCCGGCGACGAGTAATTGAAGGTGTTCTCGAACATGCTGCCGAAGCCCGTGGGCAGCGTGGTGGTGCAATCCTGCGCGCTCGGGTTGCACAAGGGGTTGGGTGGGCCTGCGGTGCCCGCGCCGGCGTAAAGGCCATACATGTTCAGAGTTGGCAAAAGCTCGCTGTTGATGTCTTTCAGGGCCTGTTTCTGCACTTCGGCCTGCATCTGGTAGATGGCAACCTCGGGCCGTTTCTTCTCCGCCTCCGAGACGAGGTCGTCGATGGATTTGTCGGCGTTGGGGTCGGGTGCTCCCTGCAGGTCGAGGGGAATGACAGGCATCTCGTCAATCGCGGGATCGTCGGTCTTGGTGAGCGCGTTCTTCATCAGGAGCTCGTTCAGTCGCAGGCTGGCGCGCGCCACGGTGAGGTTGCCTTCGGCGGTGGCCACGGCGGACTGATCCGTCATGACCTGCATCGCGGGGATGGCTTGAAGTTCGAGCTGCTTCTGATCGTCAGAGAGATTCTTATTGGCGAAACCGAGGGAGCGCTCACTGATCTGCTCGCTCTCGTAGGCATTCACGAGATCCCAGTAAATATTTTCGACCTGAGTCACGGTGGCGATGACCTGTGCTTTAAAAGCAAGGTCGGTAATCTGGGAGTTGCGTTTGGCAATGCGGATAAAGCGCTCGTTTGTGGCGATGCCGAAGCCAGCCAGAATAGGCTGTTGGATGATCAGTTGAAAGTTGGAATAGAGCTCAGGATTGATGATGTTATAAGGGGTGTTTTGGGCGACGCGCTGGCCGAGATAGTTGACCTGAAGGTTGGTGCCGATGGGGAACGACTCGGAGAAGCTGGAAAGGACCTCAATCGTATTGGTCTTCAGAGTCGGTACGCCGGTGAGGATCTCGTTGGCCTCCTGGACGGTGGTGTGATCAACGTAGCCCTGAAAGGTGAGGTAGGGATCGAAGGATGAAACAGCGGTCCCGGCACCGAGGGTCGAGGTGACGATGCCGCCTGCGCCGGCGGAGAATCCGCCCCCTGCCGAGCCGCCACCGCCGCCAGTAGAAGCGGCGAAACCACCCTGGGTTCCTTGAACGATGCTGGTATTCACACCGTTGGCCTGAGCGCCGGATTTGGTGCGCAGAATATCGGTCTGCGCGATGGGGAAGTTATAGCGGAAGTATGCCAGATCGAGGTTGTTCTCGATGGCCACTGCGATCGCGTCGTGCAGTGAAAGATAGATCTTGCCATCGCGGATGATGTTCTGCAGGCGCGGTGAGTTGCCGAGGTCCAGCTCTGGAACAGTGCTCGGTAAATAGGGCGCAAACGGGTTGTGCGAGTGGGGTAGATCAATGTGAAACGGGCGTTGCGGGATCACCGGCTGCTGTGCCTGCTGCATCTGCTGAGCAAGGGTCGGCGGCGGCGCTGGTGCGGCGTTTGTCGCGGGCGCCGGGGCATCCGGCGCCGGCTGTGAGGTTGCGGCCGTGGATTGACCCTGAGTAGTGGGCTGCGCGGGGGGCGGGGCTTGCTGCTGCGCCGGCTCCGCGGCCATAGCGAGGTTCATCTGCAAAAGAAGAATGGCTGTTGCGGCCTTGACCGCACGGGCCGAATTGGACTTGAACTGGTTCACTGGGCACCAACCTCCGCTGCTCTTGGTTCAAGAAGTTCGTCGCGCGTCATCCAGCCGTCGCGCAACTCAAGGATGCGCTTGCCGTAGCGTGCGTTTTCTTCAGAATGTGTCACCTGCACGATGGTTGTTCCCGCGCGATTGAGCTGGCAGAAAAGCTCCATGATCTCGCGGGCCTGGGTGGAGTGGAGATTGCCGGTGGGCTCATCGGCCAGCAACAACGCCGGTGCGTGCACCACGGCGCGCGCAATACCCACCAACTGCTGCTGCCCGCCGGAAAGCTGCGAAGGAAAAAGATCCTTCTTGGCGACAATATTGAAGCGGTCGAGGATGTCGGCCACCATCCCCTGTCGCTCTTTGGCGGGAAGGTTCTTATAACTCAGCGGCAGGTCGATGTTCTCAGCGACGGTTAAATCGTCGAGCAGGTGATAACTCTGAAAGACCATGCCGATGCGCTGGCGGGCCAAATCGGCGCGCTGCTTGCGATTGAGCTTGTGGGCAGGCGTTTCGCCAAACCAGTACTCGCCGAGCCAGCTATCGTCGAGCAGTGCGAGCACGTTGAGCAGCGACGACTTCCCTGCTCCAGACGGGCCCATGACGGTGACAAATTCACCTTCGTTGATGGTCAGCCGGATTTGGCGCAGCACCCATGTTTCCGTGTGGCCTGTCTTGTAACTGCGTTCTACGTTTTTCAGTTCGATCATGAAATTACTCCGTCCTCAAAGCCTGTATGGGGTCGACTGCTGCTGCGCGGCGCGCCGGCAGCCATGCGGCCAGAAATGAAGCAGCCGCAAGAACAAATGCGACCGCGGTGAATGTGAGTCGGTCGTGCGCCTGCACGCCGAAGATATAGCCGCTGGCGAACCTGGTTGCGAACCAGGCAAGCACGCCGCCGGTTGCAAGTCCAACGGCAACCAGCAAAAGCGCGCGACGCAAGATGAGCGAGAGGATGTTGGCCTGAGGAGCGCCCAAAGCGAGGCGGACGCCGATCTCACGGGTGCGCTGAGCGACTGCGAAGGAAAGCAATCCGTAGAGGCCCACGGATGCGATCATCAACGCAAGACCGGCAAATGTTTCGAGCAGGTGCGCGATCAAGGTCTGGCTGCCGAAGGAATCTTCGACTGCTTCGTGGATCGTTTTTACATCAGTTGTCGTTGCATCTGGGGCGACCTCGTGCAACGCCTTATCAAATTGCACACGCAACGAGCCGGCGGGAATTGACGCGCGAATCGCGACTTCCATCAAGGCCTTCGCAATGCCATAGAGCGGCGCTCCCGGAGCTATTTGCGCCAGGCAAAAGTAGACTTCCGGTTCGGTGGGTTCAGTGACCTTGCTCTGCTTCACATCGCCGATGACGCCGACGATGTGCGCATCCTTCAATCGATCCTCGCCCATACCGAAGGTGTGTCCGATGGGGTCCTGCCCAGGGAGATACTTGTTGACGAATGCCTGATTCACGACCACCACGGCAGGCGCAGACACAGTGTCATTCTCATTGAAGAAGCGACCGCGCAGCATGGGGATTCCCAAGGCGTCCACAAGACCTGCCGAAGCCAGACGTCCATTGGCCGTCGGCTTTTTGCCACGAGGCGCATCTTTACCATCCAGCTTCGCGGAGAAGGTCACCATGAACTCACTGCGCATGGGGAGCACCGAACTGAGCGCCGCCACCTGAACGCCAGGAATGGCGCGCAGGCGCTCGAGCAAAGGCATATAGGAGGTCTGGACAATGTTGACATCGGTGCCCGCTACGCCGTTGCTGAGCTTCGCAATCCCGTTCAGGATGACGCCGCCGGTGAGAACGTTTTGCTGGGAAAAACCCAACGGAACCTGGCGAAGCGCTTGAATGGTGCGCAGGAAGAGCCCCGCGCCGACAAGAAACACGAGTGTGAGTGCAAGCTGCGCAACTACCAACAACTCGCGCGTACGATTCTGGCTCGCCGATGCCGTAGTTGTTACGCCCTGCAGACTGCCCCGCACGTTGCGACGCATGGCGCGCAGCGCTGGAAACACTCCGGTAATTGTCGCTGTAATGAGTGTGAGAGCCGCAAGGCAGGAGAGAACACGCCAGTCCATATGAATGGCGCCGGCAGCCTTGGCGATCGGTACAGTCGCTTCGATTTGATGCTTGAGAAGCGTGATTGCTGTTTGGCCGAGCATCAGCCCGGCAACTCCGCCGAGAGTGCTCAACAACAGGCTCTCCACGACCGCCTGTTGCAGCAGGCGGAACCGACTGGCGCCGAGGGCGGAGCGCACCGCCTGTTCGCGTGTGCGGGCCACGGCACGGGCCAGCATGAGGCTGGTGATGTTGAGGCAAGCCAGCATCCAGATGCCGAAAACGACGGCATAGAGCAGCATGAGCGGCTTGCGCGCAAACCCGTTCAGCGATTCCTGGTAACTCGTTACTTTAATTTTCGAAGGCACGTCTCCATCGGGAGCCTCTTTGGAAATGAGCGCCTGCGCACGGTTCAGTGCGGCAGTCAGTTGAGCGGCATTCATTCCGTCCGGAATCCGCGCATAGAGCGAGCCTGTGAGCTCCGCATCTCCACCGCTCATTGAAGTTCGATTGGCCGGTGTGATCTCGGCGGGCGACCATATCTGGATATCGTCGCTGAATGGGAATGAGAAGCCACGGGGCATGACGCCGAGGATTGTATACGCCTCGCTCCGAATGGTGAGGGCTTTTCCCACGATATTTGGATCGGCGGCGTAGAGCTTTCGCCAAGCCTCCTCGCTCAACACGACAACGTGCGTGCGGCCCGGCAAGTCCTCCTCGTCACGGAAAACGCGGCCGAGGAGCGGCTGCACGCCGAGGAGCTTGAGCAAGGCTGCCTCAACTTTCGATTGTCTGACCTGCACGCGTCCGCCAGGACCTACAATGCTGGCGTTGTTGGTGTTGAATGAAGCGCCGATCTGCATTCTGGATCCGATTGCGTCGCGGAGCTGGAGCATGTTTGCGTAGCTCATTGAGTAGAACGGCATGGCGCCGTTCATCTCGACATTCACAATGCGATCGGGCTGCGCGTAGGGCAACGGGCGGAGAAAAATTCCGTTGAGAAGAGTGAACACGGCGATGTTCGCGCCGAGCCCAAGGGCGAGCACGGCGATTGCTGTGAATGTAAATCCCGGGGACTTGCGCAACTGGCGCAGCGCGTAACGAACATCCTGAAGGATCGATCTCATCGCAAGGCTCCTCTCTTTAAAATCGCTCGAAGTGGTTCTGCTATTCGGTTCTCAAGGCCTGCATGGGTTCGACGGTTGCGGCGCGGCGGGCTGGTAGCGCAGCGGCCACCGCGACCATTCCGATTGTGAGCACGACCGCCGCAGTCAGCGTGACTGGATCAAAGGTGGTGACACCGTAAAGCTGACTGCGGAAAAGGCGCGCCAGCCCGACGATGGAAGGCAACGCAACTGCCGTGGCGATGCCGGCGATGATGGCCATTTCGCGCACCACGAGCAGGACGACGCTGGAGCGTTGCGAGCCGAGCGCAAGGCGCACGCCAATCTCGCGTGTGCGCTGCTCAGTGGAGTAGGCAAGAACTCCGTAAAGCCCCACGGCCGCCAGCACCATCGCCAGTATAGAAAAGCCCACGGCAAGAAACGCGAGGGCTCGCTCATCTGAAGCGCTGGAATCAACCTGTGCTTCCATGGAGCGTAGGCCGTCGACCACGAGCGTCGAGTCGAGTTGATGCATCGCTACTCGAATCGCGGGCTCGATCGTCTCAGGGGTTCCCTCCGAGCGCGCATAAATCTGCACGCCGACGGGATGCACCATTTGCGTGTACGGCCGATAGGCTGCCGGGCCCATGTCGGTGCGCAGGTCCTGGTGCTTCACGTCGCCGACTACGCCGACGATGGTGGTGTCGAGTTTTATGCTGTCGCTACCGCCTTCAGCGATCAGGCGGCCCAATGCATTTTGTGCCGAACCGAAGAAACGTTTTGCCGCGGCGAGATTGATCACCGCAACCTTGGGAGAGCCATTGGTATCCGCGGCGGTAAACTCACGGCCCACGAGCAGAGGCTGCTTCATGGTGGCGAAAAAGCCGGGCGTGACGAACGGAATCTGGAAGTTCATGTCTTCGTCTTCGGTTGCCTTGTGCCCCTCGACGGTGAAGTTGGAGGACGTCCCGCTGCCGGTCAGGTCAGGATCGGTGTTGCCCGCAGCCTGGGCGACACCGGGAATCCGAGAGATCGCCTCAAGCGCATTGGTGATGACCTGGGGAGTGCGGTCTTCACCGTAACCGGAGCTGGTGGGGTCGAGGTTAAAGGTGGCCAGGTTCGTGGTGTCAAAACCAACGGGCTGATGGCGAAGATTGTCGAGCGTGCGCACGAACAGACCCGCGCCGCCGAGAAGCAGGACACTGAGTGCAATCTGCGCGCCGACGGCAATCTTGCGGAATCGCTGCGAAGCCTTGGACGCTGTACCGGAGTTCTGGCGAAGCGAACTGGCCAGGTCAGGGCGAATAAAGTGCAGCACGGGCGCGATGCTGAACAGGAGGCTGGCGAGAATGGAAAGTCCCAGCGTAAACAGCAGCACCCGCGCGTCCATGGATGTGGAATACGGCTCGTTGCCGGGATCGGCATTGGTCATCCAGCGCACCAGCGTGGCCGCGACCAGCGGAGCGAGTCCCAGGCCAGCTGCCGCGCCGGCGATGCCGAGCAAGCCGCCCTCGACAAACAACTGGGAGATGATGCGTGAACGCTTTGCTCCGAGCGCATAACGCATGGACATTTCACGCGCACGGCCCGAAGCGCGCAGCAAAAGCAAGGTTGCGACGTTAATGGCGCACATGGCTACCAGCAATCCGGCCATGCTCATCAGAATGATCAACGGCGTCTTCAACTGCATGCGCCCCGGAGAAAATCCAGTGGAATCGTCCTTGACCTTGAGGCGTGAATTGTCAAGAAATCCCTGCTTGAAATGTTCTGATCTTGATTTATAGAGTGTAAGCTCGTACGCCCGCAGCGAATGCCAGAGCGGACCGAGGCTGGCCTCCGCCTGCCCCATGGATACGCCGGGCTTGAGCCGCCCAACCAGCGTGAGCCAGATGCTTTGGTGATTGTCGAGCCGGTGGCCGGGAATCGCCCAGGGAAGGGCAATATCCACCATGCTGATGGGAATGAACACGCCTGGACGGTAGCCGCCGATGGCTGAGTTGAAGTTTTGCGGCGCTACGCCAAGGATTGTGAATGGGTGGCCGTTGATGAGCAATGTCTGGCCGACCACTTCCGGCGAAGCTGAAAAGCGTGCCTTCCAGTAGTCGTAGCTGAGCACCACAACTGGGTTTGCATTCCTGGCGGTGTCATCCTGCGGGGTAAGGAGCCGGCCAACTGCCGGTTTAAGTCCGAGAACCTGAAAGTAGTTGCCCGAGACGATCTCGGTCTGCTTATCCTCGGCTTGATTATGCCAACTGACGCCGGTTTGCTCGTGGTCGGCGGCGATCAGGCCGGAAAAAACCTGGTTCTGGTCGCGCAAGTCCTTGTACATGGGGAAAGAGAAATAGTTATGCGCGTCGCCGCCAAAGCTGCTCGCCGAGCCGGAGAAACTTCCAGTCCACTCAAAGCGAACCAACTCCTGCGGCCGGTTGACGGGAAGCATCCGCAACAGGACCTGGTCAAAGAGAGTGAAGACCGCGGCGTTGGCGCCGATGCCGAGCGCGAGCGTGACAATCACGGTGAGCGTGAATGCCGGGGATTTGCGCAACTGGCGAAGCGCGAAGCGTGTGTCCTGAAGCAGCGTATTCATTCTGACTCTCCTCGAGCGGTACTATTCCGTGCGCAATGCCTGCATGGGCTCAATGGAAGCGGCGCGGCGGGCCGGCGCAAGGCCCGCAACAAATACAGTGATGACCAGCAAAACCGCGGCGGCGAAAAAACTGATTGGATCGAAGGGTGCGACGCCGAATAACGCAGCACGCACCAGCCGTACAGCGGCAATGGAACCGAGCCCACCAGTAAGCAAGCCCACTGCGGCAGTCCACGCGCTGCCACCAAGCACCAGGCGAAAGATGGCCGCGCGGGTTGACCCGAGGGCCATGCGCAATGCGAATTCGCGTTTGCGTTCGATGACCGCATAAGCCATCACCGCATACAGGCCGAGCATCGCCACCGAGACGCTGCAGAATGCATAGACCGCAAGCAACTCCGCAGGTATGCGCGCAAACTGGTAGCGCATGCCCACTACTTCTTCCAGCGACTGCATGTTCTCAAGGGGCAGCGAGCTGTCAAGTGAAGCGACAGCCTGGCGCATTTCGGTTGCGACCGCCGACGCCGTGGTGCGGGAACGAACCGCGAGAAAAACAGAGCTCTCATAATGCTGGGCTACCGGTAGATAAAGGACCGGGTCAGGGTCGATGTTCTGCGGATCGCTGTAGGCATACTTGCGGATCACGCCCACGATCTGGCGCGGCTTGTCGTCGACAACAACGCTGTGCCCGATGGCGTCGCCCTTGGGCCAGTAGCGCTGTGCCATCGCTTCGTTGATGATGGCGACATCGGGCGAGGACGCATTGTCGTGCACATTAAAGTCCCGACCCGCGCTCATCTTGATGCCCATAGCGCCAAAGAAATCAGGACCTTCGAAGTCGGTTACCACTTCCATTTCTTCGCCTTTTGAAGGAACGTAGCCGGGAATCTTGAAATCCTGCGTATTGCCCGAACCGCTGTCACCCATCGGCAAATGGGTAGTGAGCGTGGCAGCGGCAACATCCGGAGAATTGCGCAGTTTATCAAGCACGGCGGCTTGAAACGCCAGGCCACGTTCCTTCGTATATCCGGAACGGGAAAGATCGATGCCTGCGGTGAGAGTGTTGGCGGGATTGAACCCTGTGTCGAGGTTGACCACGTTCAATGCTGTCCGCGTAAGCAAACCGCAGCAGGCCAGCACAATGAAGCACACGCCCAACTGCAGGCCAAGCAGAACACGCTGGCCGATCTTCTTGCGCGAACCTCCCGCGACGGCAGCACCTCCCTCATGCAGAGCTTCTTTCTGCGAGACGCGCAGCGACTGGCGCACCGGATACATGCCGCACGCCAGGGTCACGAGCACAGTGACCACGATGACAAAAGAGAGAATACGCACGTCAGGCTGCAGGTTGAAGACCAGCGGAATTCCAAAGTTTGGCAGCAGGACATAGAGCGCCCTGGAGATGCCCAGGCTCGCAGCCCAGCCGGCGAGTGATCCTGCCAGGGCAAGGATGCCGGTTTCGGCCAGCACCTGCGCGGCGATGCGGGCGGGCGTTGCACCGAGCGCTGTGCGAATCGCAACTTCACGGCGATGCTGCGCTGCATGCTGGCCAAGCAGGGATGCAATGTTGATGCACACCAGGAGCATGAGCAGGATGGAGGCTCCGAAGAGTATCGGGATCACCGAACCGATGGTCGAGAACAGGCCGCGCTCAAAATGGGCGATGTCTCTCAGATTCAAATCCCAACCGTTGTACCTGCTGTCGTGTTGTTGGAGCGCGAAGGAATGCGCCAGCGTGTGAATTTCCGCCGAGGCAGATTGATCGCTGACGCCGGGACGAAGCCGAACCGCCACTTGCAGGCCGTAGTGCAACAGCGGATCGGGCGCGGAGTCGGACGAAAGATCGCGAACGGCAGAGAGCGGAAGCCACGCAGCCTCGGCAAGTCCGCCGTAGATTCCTGCGAAGCCCGCGGGAGCCACGCCAATCACCGTGAATACATGGTGGTTGATTTCAACTGTGCGGCCGGCAATGTTTGGATCTGCTGCAAACCGATCGTGCCACAAATTGTCAGAGAGCACCACTTCGTCTTGTGCGCCATAAGCGCGCTCATTCGCGACGGGCAGAAAGAAACGGCCCACCTCGGGTTGAATGCCGAGAAACTGAAAATAATTCGACGTGACTGCTCCGACAGCGATTGCCCTCGGCTGCTGATTCGGGCTCGCCAGGTTCACCCTGGTCAGATCGAATGCAACGGTGTCGTTGAAGGAGTGGCCTTGTTTGCGGAGGAAGCGGAACTGGTCATAGTGCACCGAGTAGCCCTCAGAACCGAGCACGGTCGCATCTACAAAACGGATGCTGTGCTGGTTTGCAACTTGTGGCCAGGGATTGTAGGCAACAGCATTGGTCCAGGTGACAACTGTCGTGAGCGCACCGATGCCGAGCGCCAGCGTGAGCACGGCAGTCACGGCGTAGCCCGGCGACTTGCTCAATTGACGAATTGCATAGCGAATGTGGTTCAGCATCGTGTTCATCGTGGCCCTCCTTGCAGAGCCTTTATTCAGTGCGCAAAGCCTTCATGGGGTCTACGGAAGCTGCGCGGCGAGCGGGAATGAATCCGGCCGCGGTAGCGCAGAGACCAAGAACAATGGTTGCCCCGGCCAGAGCCAGCGGGTCGTATGTTGCTACGTTGTAGAGCAGGCTCTTCATCAGGTAGCCGCAATAAAGGGCGGCGGGGATGCCCAGGGCGAGCCCGATCAGAATCTGCCAGAGCGCACCACGCAGCACCATGGAGACGACGCTCGACCGCGTTGCGCCAAGCGCCATGCGGATGCCGATCTCGCTGGTGCGTCGCGCAACAAAATAGGACATGACGCCGTAGAGACCGACGGAAGCGAGCGTCAAGGCCAGAATGCCAAAGAGGCTTGTGAGCCGAGCGATCAGACGATCCTGATCGAAGTTGCCGGCAACCTGTGCATCGAGGGTACGAAGATCGCTGACGGTGAGATTGCGATCGGTGCTCGCCAGCGTATTGCGAATCAGCGAGTCCGCGCCGGGCTGTGGGCTGTTGAATTCCAGGATCATCGCGTTGATGAACATGGATTGGGTTTCACCGGTGGCAAACATTTCTTCCTTGTATCCGGTAAAACGCTGCGAGAGCGGGCGTAGATACGCCGGATTCGCGGGTTCCCGAGGATCATTGAATTTGAAATCCGCGAAGACGCCCGCGATTTCAAAGCTGCCGGAATACTTCACATCATCGATGCCGAAGTGCTGTCCAACAGGGTCCTGGTTGGGGAAGAAACGCTTCGCAAAAGTTTCATTCACTAGGGCGACTTGCGGCGATGTGGCGGTGTCCTGCGCGGTAAATCCGCGGCCGCGAACTATGGGTACACCGATGGAGTCGAGAAAGTGCGTGCTCACGCGATCCCAAGTTGCACCGCACTGGTCACCGGGGCGCGGAGCGGGGTGTCCCTGCTGGATGACGCACTCGCCCCAGTTGTCGCCTTCAAGCGGGCTGTAGAGCGCAAGGCCGACGTTTGTCACGCCCGGCAACGCCGCGAAACGATCTTCAATTTGACGATAGAGCCCGGGCACACGATCAATGGTGTAGCCCGCGCCGGCGGGATCAAAGTGCACAACGTAGCGATTCGAAGTCTTGATGCCGAACTTCTGATTTTCCAGATTCGAAAGCGACTTGGTCATCAGAATGGCTCCGGCAATGAGCACGAGAGACAGAGCCGCCTGAAAGATGACCAGAGCCTTTTGCGGAAGAGAAGAGCGGTCGCGCATGGAACCGTTCGCCCGGTTGATGCTGCGCAATGCTTCGGCAGGCTGCGCGTGCGACGAGAGCCATGCGGGACCGGCGCCGAACAGGATGCCCGTGAGCAGCGAAACCAGAAACGCGAATCCCAGCACCGGCAAAGATGGGCTCGCGTCAAAAGGCAAATTGTGCGCATCAGGAAACGCAAGCACAAGGATGGTACGGGTTCCGACATAAGCGACGGCCAGTCCAACCAGGCCGCCAAGAATGCTGAAGAACACGCTCTCCGTGAGGATCTGCCGGATGACCCGGGTGCGACTCGCGCCCATGGCCATGCGCACGGCGATGTCCGCACGCAGCGTGGTGGCGCGCGCGAGCAGAAGATTGGCGATGTTGGCGCATGCGATGAGCAGGACAACCGAAGAAAGGATCATCAGCATCTTGAGCCCGTCGCCCACGTAGGTTTGCAATTGCTGTATGCCGCCACCGCCGGGTGCGATGACCACATGCATTTTGGGAACGATAGACGCGCCGCCGTTGGCAGTGAGAGTGGGACGCGTGAAAATCCACTGGCGCAGCGCAACGGAGAGTTTTGTCTGCAGTGCGCCAATGTTGGTTCCGGGGCGAACTCTGCCCAGCGGATAGAGCCAGTTGGACTCCGCATGATGCAGGATGGCGCTGCCTCCGCGCAAGTAAGGCTCGGTCTCGACAGGCATCCAGAAATCGGGAGGGCTGTCGGATACCCGGTCGCCGTAGAATCCGGGAGGCGCGATACCGATGACGGTATAGGGCTTGGTCTGAATGAAGATGGTGGAACCGACAATCGTGGGGTCGGACGCGTATTCACCCTGCCAGGCTCTGTAGCTAATGACAGTGGCAGGCGAAGATGCAGGCGTGTCGTCGCTCTCTGAGAACACGCGGCCCTCGAAAGCGCCCAGTCCGAGCGTGGCGAAGTAGTTGCCGGTGACGAACTCACCGCGCAGCGTCTTGGCCAGCGCGTTGCCGCGACGAACTGCCCACCGGTCCTGCCCGGCCTGCACGGCGGCCAATTGCTCGAACTCCGGCGCAGAGCTCTTGAGAAACTTGAAGAGGTCGTAAGAAAAGATGGCGTAGTCGCCGGTATCGCCCGCGTCGCCAGGAAAGCCGCCGTCGACGCAGCAGTCGGCCGTGTCGCCGATGCGATAGAGTTGCGCGGGATTCGTCACCGGCAGAGAGCGCAGCAGGATGGCATGTACGAGCGTGAAGATCGCGGTGTTTGCGCCGATGCCCAAGGCCAGCGTGAGAATCACCGTAAGCGCAAAGCCCGGTGCTTTGCGCATCTGGCGAAACGCGGATCGAATGTCTTGTAATAGCTGGGTCATTTGCAAGTGCTCCTGTTTGAACTACTCGGTTCTCAATGCCTGCATGGGTTCAATGGATGCCGCGCGTCGAGCTGGAATCACTGAGGCTGCAAGCGCGAGCACAAGAATGGAGATCGCGGCGAGGACGATCACCGTGGGATCGAGCGGATCCACTTCAAAGAGCATGGAGCGCAGCAGGCGGGTCGCAAATACGGCCGCAACGGCGCCGATGCCGCATCCAATCAATCCGAGTTTGGCGCCGGAAGCGAGGATGAGCCGCAAGATGTTGGAGCGCTGCGATCCGAGGGCGAGTCGTATGGCCATCTCCTGGGTGCGCAGTGCTGCGGAGAAGGCGATGACGCTGTAAATACCCAGAAGGGAAAGCAGCACTGCCGCAGCGGCAAAGCTGGAGATGAGCGCGGTGGTGAAACGCCGCGGAGCCTGCACTTCTGCAACAAGGCGATCCATGGACTCCACGTTCGTGAGGGGAAGCTGCGGGTCGACGGAGCGCACCGCCGAGCGCAGCGCATCGACCATCTGCTCCGGCTGCATGGACGCACGCACTGCGATGAAACCGTTGTTCCCAGCCAGAAAAGCGGGAGATGCGGCGGGGCCCGCGCTGGCTTTGACCTGACTGATCGGCTGGTACATCTGGTTCATGGTGGGCACATCCGCCCCAAGTTCCTTGACGTCCCTGGTCTCTCCCACTACGGTCATCCAGGGCAGCGCCGTAGCCTCGGAAGAACCGCGATGAATACGCTTCCCAATTGGATCCTGGCCCGGCCAGTAGCGTTCCGCTAATTTCTGATTGACGATGATTACCAGCGGAGAATCCGCGGTATCGGCGGGGGTAAAGCCACGTCCGCGGATGATGGAGATGCCGACGGCGCTGATGAAGTCCGGAGTCACCTGGGGAGCCCAGACCAGGTTCAAGCCAGTCTCTTTCGACGGACTGAAGCCTTCAGGGGTAAAGGTGCTGCGGATGTCGTGGTTGGCAGCGGGCAGCATATTGGAGAATCCCACTGCCTGCACCCCGGGCATTTGCTCCAGCCTGGTTTGCACTGCGAGATTGAATGCGTCGATGGCGGCCTGCGTGGAGTATTGCTGACGAGGCAAGTTATACGCGGCGGTCAGCATGTGATCGGTATGAAAGCCCAGATTCACGGAGCGCATCTTGTCGAAGCTGCGCAACAGCAGGCCGGATGCAGTGAGCAGCACCAGGGCCACGGCAAGTTCCGCAATCACCAGCGCTGAGCGCAGCCGGGCATGGCCGCCGCCCGAGGTCCCGGTGCGACCACCTTCCTTCAATGCGTCGTTCACACTGGTGCGTGCGGCGGCAACGGCGGGAATTATTCCGCATAGACCGCCCGTGATCACCGCCAGTGCCAATGCAAAGAGCACCACTCGCCAGTCCAATCCGATTGAACTGACGCGCGGAAGCGTCTCCGGCAGAAAGCTGACACCTATGCGCAGCGCCACCGCGGCGAGCGCCAGGCCCAGCAAGCCGCCGCCTACGCTGAGCAACAGCGCCTCAATCAGCGATTGGCGCACAACAACGGCTCCGCTTGCGCCTAATGCAAGGCGCACCGAGATCTCGCGCCGGCGCCTGATCACGCGCACCAACAACAATCCAGCGAGGTTGGCGCAGGCGATAAACAACACCACGGAGACTGCAAAGAAGAGTGTTCGCACCATCGGCCGGGACTGGGCAACGGTACTCTCATTCAATAGCCTGACTTGAGGGTGAATGCGGCGATGCGACAGGGCCGGGGGGAAGTTGCGCATGATCTCGCGGGCCGCACCCATTGCGTCCTGCTCAGCCTGATCGGGAGTTACATTGGGCTTCAGTCTTCCCACCACGTAGTAGGCCCAACTGGTGCCGTGAGCCAGTTCGCTCTGGGTGAAACTCATTGGGATCCAAAGCTCGGTGCGGTTCAACTGGCCCGGAACCAGCGGGAACTCGAAGTCGCGCGGCATGACGCCAATGATCTCGTATGGAACGCGGTCGAGCAGAACTTTCTGTCCGACGATGTGCTCGTCTCCATGGAAGCGGCTGCGCCAGGTCTGGTAACTGACCACAGCCACCTGTTGCCTGCCCTCGTCTTCCTGCTGGGTAAATACGCGGCCCATCATGGGTGATACACCGAGCGTGGGAAAGACGCTGGATGTGAGCCGGGTTGCGTTGACCATTGCCGGTTCGCCCAAGCCAGAAAGCTCAGAGTTTGCCGGAGTGTATCCACCGAGATTGGAAAAGGCGGTGGTGTCGCGCATGTACGCCAGCACGCCCGGCCCCGTAACACCCGGCGTGTCGCCGCCGTAGTCCACACCTTCAACAATGTCAGACAGGGTGACCAGCCGCGCTGGATCGGCAAACGGCAGGGGGCGCAACAGGACACCTTCAACGATGGAGAAGATAGCTGTGGTGGCGCCGATGCCGAAGGCCAGCGTGAGCACCGCGGTCAGCGCGAACCCCGGCGCCTTGCGCAACTGGCGCAGTGCGTAGCGAATGTCGAGACCCAGGTTGCTCATTGCGTTTCTTCTCCGTAGCTGTTGAATGCGACTACTAATTCGTCGGATTGCCTACTCAGTTCTTAGCGCTTTCATAGGCTCAATCGATGCCGCACGGCGAGCGGGAACCAGGGCGGCGCATCCGGAGACAGCAATCATGGCCACAATAGCCAATACAAAGCTGACCGGATCAAAGGTAGACATCTGATAGAGCATCGATTTGAGCGGACGCGCAGCGAGGTAGGTAAGCGGAATGCCCACCGCGAGTCCGGCCAGCAGTACCCAGAGGCTTTCGCGCAGGATCATGGTGAGTACCTGTGTGCGGCTGGCGCCAAGAGCCATGCGGATTCCGATCTCGGTGGTACGGCGACTCACACGGAAGGAATGCGTACCGTAGAGACCGGTGGCCACCAGCAGCGCCGCCAGCACGCCGAAGAATCCGCCCATGGCGGCGAACATGCGTTGCTGTGCATAGGACTTGTCGAACTGCGCCTGCTGCGTCATGGGGTCTTCAAGGGGCGCATCCGGATAGAGGGACGCAATGGTGCTGCGCAATTCCGGCAGAAGCATCAGCGCATCGCCACGCGTGCGCACTTCAATATGCATGGTGCCCAACGAAGGCGCTTGCATCGCGGAATAGTAGGCCATCGGCATGGCCTTTTCATCCACCGAGTTGTACTTGCTGTCCTGCACTACGCCGACGATGACGTGACGGAACTTGTCGCCGCCGAGCTGATGGCCGAGCGGGTTGGTGTTGGCGAGATACTGCTTTACGAACGTCTCATTGACCAATGCGACTTGCTGCTTGTCCTTGGTGTCGAACTCGGCGATGTCGCGTCCTGCCAGAACCGGAATCCCCATGGTATGAAAGAATCCGGCTCCGACGCTGTTCGAGCGCAGGAGCGCGCCTTGTTTCTCAACGCCATCGAGCATGAGGCCGTTGTTATCGGTCCATCCCGAGCCGGGACGGTTTTCAGCGAATGAAACGGACTCCACACCGGGAACCTGGCGGATGCGATCTACCAGGGTGCGAAAGAAGACGTGCGAATCCCCTTGCCCTTGGGGCGTGATGCCAAAGACGAGCAAACCATTTGCCTGCATGCCGAGATTCTGCGTCGCATAGTTGTGCAGGGTGCGCAACAGCAAACCCGCGGCCATCAACAATACCAGGCAAATGGCCATTTGCCCGGCGAGCACGATGCGGCCGCCAAGGAAGCGGCTTCGGCTCGCGGTGGAACTCGCGGCCGTGGCACGGAGCACGCCGGCAACTGGAGCGCGCAGGGCGGTCCACAGTGGAACCAGGCCAAAGATGAGCGCGGCCAACGCCGAAATGGCCACGGTGAACAGTAGCACCGATCGATCCGGGGTGAGGCCGGTCTCGATGTCCGACCATAGCGCCAACATACGCGTGGCCGAGAGCGCGAAGAGCCAGCCGAGAAGCGACCCGGCAAAGACCAGCAGGAGGCTCTCGCACAAGAGGTGGCGGAAGATCACGCTCCTGCCTGCGCCGATGGCCATGCGCAGGCTGAACTCGCGCTGCCGCACAATATTGCGCGCCTGCACCATCATTGCCACATTGGTGCACGCGATGAGCAGGACCAGGCCGACGAGGCCCATGAGGATCTGCACCGGCTCGCGATAGTAATCGTTGTAGCCAGCAATGCCGCGCGCAGGCACGAATTCCAGCAGCGGCTTCCACTGCTTGGGATCGACCGTGCCGACCGTTTGCCTGACAACTTCGCCGAAGGTGCCGGTGAGCGCCTGCTGTGCCTGGATTGGCGAAACGCCACTGCGAAGGCGCGCCATCAGGCGCAGCGACCACCACTTCGGCGTGCCGTAAAGTGTATTGAACTCCGCGGGTATGCCCCATGCGTTCAGTTCGGGGCGATTCTGCAACGGGATCCAGAAGTCAGTCGAAGTGGCAGGCTCGATGCCTTTGAACCCATGAGCCGTGACACCGACTACAGTCATGGGAATGCCCTTGACATAGAGTGTCTGGCCGAGGATGGAGGGGTCGCGCGCATAGCTCCGCGTCCAGTAGTCGTAACTCAGCACAACGGCCTGCGCGTGGTCTTTTTCATCCTGCAAAGTGAAGCCACGCCCTTGTTCAATCCTTGCTCCCAACCCGGAGAAGAAGTTGCCGCTGACCTCCTCGCCCTCGGCCTGTTCGGGAAGCTCGCCATGACGCACCGCGACGCTGCCTGTAAGGCTGAGCGGGACAAACCCGATAAGTTCCTCAAATACGTCATTGCGCTGGCGCAACGCTTCAAATGCTGCTTCAGAGAATGAGGTATTCGAATCACCGGTGTTGCCGGCGCCAGGTGGCTGCCATTCGCCGTTGGCCATATGAACGTAGGAGAGACCATCAGGACGGCTCACGGGAAGCAGCTGCATCAGGATCGCGTTCATCACGCTGAAGACCGCAGTATTCGCGCCGATGCCGAGCGCAAGCATCAGCACCACGGTCAGCGTAAAGCCCGGCGATTTGCGCAGCTGGCGCAATGCGTAGCGGATGTCGAGACCCAGGTTGGTCATTGCGTTTCCTCTCCGTGGTTGTTGAATGCTTTCGTCGTCCTTTGCCGGTCAATTACTCGGTCGGGAACACCTGCATCGCTTCATTAAAACCTCGTGCACATCAAGTGCGCTGAAGACGCAGGTTCGCGCACGCGCCGCTGTTTCCGCAGCGCGGATCGCAGGTCGTGGACCGGCAAGGTTACGCCTCCACTTCTTCAGTGAGCCTTTTGAGCTCTCCTTCGGAGACTACCTTTCCATCGAACAGGTGCACTTCGCGCTGGGCGTGCTTGGCAAAGCGCGGATCGTGCGTCACCATGCAGATGGTCGAGCCCTCGCGATGCAAATCGGCCAGCAAATGCATCACGGCTTCGCCGTTCTTTGAGTCCAGGTTGCCGGTAGGCTCATCAGCGAGCAGGATGGAAGGCGAACCGGCCAGTGCGCGCGCCACGGCCACGCGTTGCTGCTGACCGCCGGAGAGCTGCGCGGGATAGTGCCGCATGCGATGCGCCATGTTCACTCGCTCCAGTGCATCTTTCACGCGACCTTTGCGCTCCTGCGAGGGCATGCCGGCGCGATAGGTGAGCGGGAGTTCCACATTCTCTTCGACGGTGAGGTCGCCAATGAGATTGAAGCTCTGGAAGATGAAGCCGATCTCCTGGTTGCGAATGCGCGAGCGGTCGCCGAAGCTGAGATTCTCGACCGGCTTGTTGTTAAGCAGGTATTTGCCGCCGGTGGGCGTATCGAGCAGGCCCAGAATCGACAGCAGCGTGGACTTGCCGCAGCCCGACGGTCCGGACATGGCAACGTATTCGCCCCGCGAGATGGTGAGGTGAATGCCGGAGAGCGCGTGCGTCTCCACTTCGTCGGTGTAGAAGACCTTGGTCAGATCTTCAATTTCAATCAACTTGTCGTTCGCCATTCCTGTCTCCCTTGTGTGAGTTGTCGGTTTTCAGATTTCAGTTGTCAGTTCCAGGTTCGAAGTTGTCAGCCGCTGCCGGAGATCGGCTTTGATGCTGACAACTCACAACTGAAATCTGCCAACTCGTTCCTACTCCAGCCGTATACGATCTACGCCGTCCTGCCGTGACATATCCGAGAGAATCACCGTGTCGCCTTCTTTCAACCCTTCCAGCACTTGAATGCTGTTGACCGAAGCGCGGCCGACCTTTACCGGAACGCGCGTTGCTCCCTTGCCGTCCGGGTCGATCTTGAACAGGCTCAGCGTGGAGTTCTCATTGCCCAGCGCCGGCCTGCCCACGTACAGCACATCTTTCAGGTTTTCCAAATCGATGGTGCCGTCCACGCTCAGGTCAGGACGCGCCCCTTGCGGTAAAGCTCCATCAAGAGCTACGTCAACGGTGACCGTTCCGTTCAATACGGAAGGATCAATTCTGGAAACGTGGCCCGGAATGACGCCATTGTGGGTGTCAATGGAGGCTGGTTGGCCGATTTGGATATCGCGAGCCTGCGTCTCGGGGATCTGCAGCGCGGCCTTCAATTTGTCCAGCTGAATGACCTTGGCCACCGATGTGCCCGCGGTTACGTGCTGGCCGACCTGCAACGGAACGGGGAGCTGTGCCAGCACGCCGGAGATTCCGGCCCTCACGTGAAGCGCTTCCGACTGCTTCTGATAGAGATCCAGCTGAGCCTTGGCCTGGTCGATCTTGGTCTGGGCCGAGGCCAGTTGAACTTCGATCGCCTTCTGGTTTACTTCAATCTGTTCCTGGCTGAGCTTGTGTTGCGCGGTGAGCTGCTCGGCCTTGTTCTTGGACGCGCTCGCCACGATTCCGGAAACTACGCCAAGCTTGTTGAGCGCTTCGTCGGTCTGCGCCTGCAACTGGTCCTGCGTATAGTCGGAGTTGACCTGGGCGGCCGCGGTCTTCTTGTCCATCAACGTGCTGTTTAAAGTTGCCTGCAGACTCTTGTAGTCGGCCTGCGCTCCCTTCAGCGCCGATTGGGCGCTGAGCAATTCCTGCTCAAGTTGAGGATCGCTCAAATCCATCACCACGGTGTCCGGCGTGACTTTGGCGCCTGGCAGGGCGATGATGCGGACGACGGTAGCGTCGGTCTGCGCGGGGATGAGCTCAATCGAGTCCTCGCGCGGCACCAGGCTGCCGGTCGACCCGCGCACCTGGCGGATCATGTCTCCCCGCTTGACTGTGTCCGGCCAGATCGTGGAGCGGTCAACTGTGGGGGCGGCCGGCTTGAGCCGGGAAACTGCAATTACGGCTACGGTCAACAGCACCGCTCCAATGCCAGCCCACATTATGTACTGGCGCATCTTCTTTTTCTTCAGGTCGGGGCGCGCGATATCCATCACGCTTTGTGTATTGCAGTTCCCGTGCCAAAGAGGGGATGGCGGAGCGCATTGAAAAGAAAGAGGTTTATCTTGATCGCAGGGATGAAGGCGCAGGGTTAGGTGACCGCTATCGAAGTCGATTGTCCGATTTCGGACACTCCGCGGGCGGGATTTTGTGAAATCTCCCGGATCTCAGGGACGAGACCTGGGGTGCCCAGGAGTTCTCACTTGCCGCTGTGGAATTTGGTAACAATCTTATCGGTGATCGTCCGTTGCAGCACCGTCGAGGAGAGAACGGTCGAGGTGGAGGTGGTGCCGTAGTGGCCCATCTTGTCGAGAAAGATTTCCAAATGCTCCACCGAAACCACTCGCGCCTTGACGATGAACGAGTCGGAGCCGGTGACGCGATGGCACTCCATCACTTCGTCCCAGGTCTTCACGTGCTGCTGAAAGGTGCGGACCAGCGACTCGGGTCCGGCCATGGAAAGGCGCACGAATATCTGGATGGGTATGCCCAGCCGTTCCATGCTGATATCGGCATGAAAGCCTCGGATGACGCCATGTTTCTCAAGCCGGTGAACTCGCTCGGCCACGGCAGGCGTGGTCAGCCCCACGCGTCGGCCCAGCTCGGCCCAGGAGAGCCGCGCGTCCTGTTGGAGCTCTTCAATAATCTTCCAGTCGATGCGATCCAGTTCCGCGGGCTCGACGCGCTGGCTGTATCGGTTTGTGATCATGGGTTCCTTCTTTCGATTGCAAGGACATCAGCATCCTTTTCTTAAGAATGTAAATCCAACGGCGGCGGTTGGCCATTGAATCGCATTGCCTGTGCCGAGAGACAAGTGCGATACTTCCCCACGTTGCATGAAGATGGAGCTTCCCCATGGCTCAAACGAAAATAGAAACCATGTATCAGAGCGGATTTGGCAACGAGTTTGCCTCCGAGGCGGCTGTCGGCGCGCTGCCGCAAGGCCAGAACTCACCGCAGCATGCGCCGCTGGGGCTCTATACCGAGCAGATCAGCGGTACAGCCTTTACTACGCCACGCGCACTGAATCGCCGCACCTGGAGCTACCGCATCCGGCCTTCGGTGATGCACGAGCCTTATCGCGAGTTCCCGACGGCCACTTTGCTGCGCAGCGGCCCCTTCAACGAGGCGCCGACGCCGCCCAATCAGATGCGCTGGAATCCGCTGCCTATTCCTGAGAACGAAACCGACCTCGTGGAGGGCCTGGTAACGCTTGGCGGCAACGGCGACCCGGGGTTGCAGGATGGCGTAGGGATTCATCTCTATGTGGCGAACACTTCCATGGAGAATCGCTTCTTTTACAACGCCGACGGAGAGATGCTGATTCTGCCACAACAGGGCCGCTTGCTGCTGCGCACCGAGCTGGGCGTTCTGGAGGTTGCGCCGGGCGAGTTGGCCGTGATTCCGCGCGGCATCAAGTTCCGCGCCGAGTTGCCCGATGGATCAGCGCGCGGATACATCTGCGAAAACTACGGGCAGAGCTTCCGGCTGCCGGAACTGGGCCCGATCGGCGCGAATGGACTGGCGAACTCTCGCGACTTTCTCACGCCCGTGGCTGCGTTCGAAGATCGCGAGGGCAACTTCGAGGTGATCGCGAAGTTTCTGGGCAAGCTGTGGCGCGCGGAGATTGACCACTCGCCGCTGGACGTGGTGGCGTGGCACGGCAACTATGCGCCCTACAAGTACGACATGGCGCGCTTCAACTGCATCAACACGGTCAGCTTCGATCATCCCGATCCGTCTATCTTCACCGTGCTGACGGCGCCTTCGAGCTTGCCGGGAACAGCGAATGTGGACTTTGCCATCTTCCCGCCGCGTTGGATGGTGGCCGAGCATACCTTCCGTCCGCCGTGGTTTCACCGCAACATGATGAATGAGTTCATGGGCCTGATCCTCGGCCAGTACGACGCCAAGGCGGAGGGATTTTTGCCGGGCGGCGCCAGCTTGCACAACTGCATGTCAGGCCACGGACCGGACGCGGAGACCTTTGAGCGCGCAAGCAAGGCATCGCTGAAGCCGCATTACATCGAGGGGACGCTGGCCTTCATGTTTGAGACGCGGCTGCCGGTGCGCCCTACGCTGTTCGCGCTCGAGGAAAAACTTCTGCAGCACGAATACTACGAATGCTGGCAGAGCCTGAAGAAAAACTTCCGCGGGGCATGATAATCAGGAAGAGATGATGCCTGCCGGGAGCAGGAATCGATGACGCCAGCGTTGATCGATGAGTGGACGCGGAAGAGTTGGATCGAGTCGGCCAACGATCCCGAATGCGGCTTTCCGTTGCAGTCGCTTCCCTATTGTGTGTTTGCTGGCGAAAACGGGCGGGGGCGCGTTGGCGCAGGAATTGGCGCATTCGTTCTAGATCTGCAGCATTGCGCGCGCGGCCTGCTTTTCGAAGGTATTCTGTCGGAGGTGCAGTCAGCTTGCACAGAGTGCACACTCAATGCACTGATGGCTTGCGACACGGTTGCCCATGCGCTGTTGCGCGTACGGCTAATCGAACTGCTTGACGAATATGCCGACGAGGCTACGCGCGATGCTGTTGGATTGGCGCTCACGCCGATGGCCGAAGCGAAACTGCTGAAGCCGGTTGAGCCGGCCAACTACACCGACTTTTATGCGTCGATTCATCACGCCACGCGAGTAGGAAGGCTCTTTCGTCCCGAGCAGCCGCTGTTGCCCAATTACAAATTTGTGCCCATCGGCTACCATGGCCGCGCTTCTTCGATCGTGGTGAGCGGAACGCCGGTGCGACGGCCGCATGGACAGAGCAAGCCGGATGCGAGCGGCGTTGCCGGCTTCGGGCCGACGCGCTTTCTCGATTACGAACTCGAGGTGGGCGCGTACATTGCCGGGAGCAATTCATTGGGCGAGCCCGTCAGAATCGATCGGGCTACCGAGCGCATTTTCGGTCTTTCGCTGGTGAACGATTGGTCGGCGCGCGATGTGCAGTCGTGGGAGTATCAGCCGCTGGGGCCGTTCCTCGCCAAGAGCTTTGCTACCAGCGTTTCACCGTGGGTGGTTCCGATGGCTGCGCTTGAGCCGTTTCGAGTGCCGGTGTTGACGCGCGCTGTGGACGATCCAGCGCCTCTTCCTTATCTCTATGACGCTGAGGATCAGGCAGCTGGTGCAATCGATATGACGCTGGAAGCGTTGCTGCTCACCCCCGCGATGCGGGCCGCCGGCGATGCGCCTTACCAACTGAGCCAGTCCAGTTTGCGCGATCTTTATTGGACGCCGGCGCAGATGATTGCGCACCACACCAGCAACGGATGCAATCTGCTGCCGGGAGACATGCTGGCCTCAGGCACGGTTTCTGGCGCAGAAGAAAACAGCGCCGGCTGCCTGCTTGAGTTGACCCGCGGCGGCAAGCAGCCGATTCCGCTGCCAAACGGTGAAGCACGCACCGCGCTTGAAGATGGCGACGAGCTGATTCTGCGCGGGTGGTGCCATCGCGAAGGCTTTCCATGGGTTTCGTTGGGTGAGTGCCGTGGAGTGGTGTTTCCTGCCTTTTAGCTCATCTTTCGATTCTTAAGTCAAAGCCGCGCTTTACCAATCGAAAAGAAGACAATCTCACTTATCTTCCTATCAACTGGTCTTCAAAGTGCACCTTGCACAGGCCTATCCTCATGGTCAGATGGTATGCGGGTTGTCCCCGATTTTCCCGACCCGCGCCGCGACAACCGGAGGTTCCCATGGCAACTCTTGCATCCAGTTCGATGATGACCGGGCAGGATTTTCTGCCCTTGAAAGGCACTGACCACGTGGAGTTCTACGTGGGCAATGCACGCCAGGCAGCCTATTACTATCGCACCGCGTTCGGCATGAAGCTGGTGGCCTATGCCGGTCCAGAAACGGGCCAGCGTGATCGCGCTTCGTATGTTGTTGAGCAGGGCAAGATCCGTTTCGTGTTCACCACCGCACTGCGCCCTGAAGGCCCCATCGCGGAACATGTGGCGAAGCATGGCGACGGCGTGCGCGTGGTGGCGCTGTGGGTGGATGATGCGCGCCAGGCATGGATTGAGACAACGGCCCGCGGTGCGCGCAGCGTTGCTGAGCCGGCCGAGACTTCCGATGAGTACGGTCGTGTGACCACATCGTCAATCGCCGCCTATGGCGATACGATTCACACCTTTGTTGACCGCGGCCACTACAACGGCGTGTTCCTGCCCGGCTATCGCGCCGAAAAGGCGGACACGGTGGCCCGGCCCACCGGACTCAAGCACGTGGACCACATGGTGGGCAACGTGGGCTGGCACGCGATGGATGAGTGGGTAAATTTCTATGCGAACGTCATGGGCTTTCAGCTCTATCAGCATTTCGACGACAAGGATATTTCGACTGAGTACTCGGCGCTGATGTCGAAGGTGATGTCGAACGGCAACGGTTACGTGAAGTTTCCCATCAACGAACCGGCCGAGGGCCGCCGCCGCTCACAGATCGAGGAGTATCTTGACTTCTACCAGGGCCCGGGCGTGCAGCATATCGCAATGGCCACCGACGATATTCTCGCGACGGTTTCAAAGATGCAGGAGCAGGGCGTGGACTTTCTGACGGTCCCGCACACGTACTACACCGAGCTCGCCGCACGCGTAGGCAAGATCGACGAACCGATTGAGGAGTTGGAAAAGCTCGGTATCCTGGTCGATCGCGACGATGAAGGCTACATGCTGCAGATCTTCACGCGGCCCGTCGAAGACCGGCCCACGCTGTTCTACGAGATCATTCAGCGCAAGGGCAGCCGCAGCTTTGGCAAAGGTAACTTCAAGGCGCTGTTTGAAGCCATCGAGCGCGAGCAGGCGTTGAGAGGAAACCTCTAATGGCCACCATGCTGGAGTTGCCGAAAGCAGCGTCGTTTCTGATCGAACAGAACTATGCCGCCTACACAACGGAGCAGCACGCGATCTGGGCCGAGCTGGTGAGCAGGCGCATGCCGCAGCTTCAGCAGCATGCGGCAGCAGAGTATCTCGACGGTTTTGAATCGCTCTGCCTGCCCTATGACCGGCTGCCGAACCTTGCCGCTGTTTCAGCCAAGTTGCAGAAGCGCACCGGATGGAACACAACGCCCGTCAGTGGATTCATGCCTGCGCCGGCGTTCTTTGAGATGCTGGCGGCGCGCCGTTTTCCCACCACCACGTGGCTGCGCAATCGCGAGTCGCTTGAATACACACCAGAACCGGACATCCTTCACGATGTCTTCGGCCACGTGCCGATGCATGCGCATCCGGTCTTCGCCGATTTCCTTGCCCATTACGGGCAGGTGTGTTCGCGCATCTTCGACGAAGCAATCCTTGAGCGCATTGGCCGCGTCTTCTGGTACACGGTGGAGTTCGGCCTCATTCGCCAGGGTGGCCAGGTAAAGGTTTATGGCAGCGGGCTGATCAGCTCCAACGGCGAGTGCAGCAACGTAATCGAGGGCGGTTGCGAGGTGCGGCCTTTCGTTCTGGATGAAGTGCTTCGCACGCCGGTGAAGGTGGACGAGATGCATCGGCTACTGTTTGCGATCGAAAGCTTCGATCAGATTTACGAAGCGATGCACACGCTTGAGGCGCGCATTCAACTCGGCTCGCGGCTCGATGAGCAGATCGCGGCATAACAGGCTCGCGATAGATCGTCAGCAGAGTTCGATCGCGAGTCCCACGGCATTGCCGCCGCCGAGGCAGAGCGCGGCGATGCCCTTGCTCTTGCCGTAGCGCTGCATTGCGTAAAGCAGCGTGGTCAACACGCGCGCGCCGCTTCCGCCGATGGGGTGACCGATGGCGACTGCTCCGCCGTGCACATTCACCTTCGCCGGATCGAGATTCAGATCGCGCAGCACTGCCAGTGCCTGCACGCTGAATGCCTCGTTCAATTCAAAGAGGTCAACACCGTTCAGCGCCCAGCCCGCTCTTGCGGCTACTTTGCGCACTGCTTCAATCGGCGCCAAGCCAAACCATTCGGGTTCGCCGCCGCTGGTGGATTGCGCGCGAATCACGGCCATCGGCTTCAGGCCGAGAGCCTGCGCGCGCTCGGTGCTGGTGACCACGAGGGCCGCTGCGCCGTCGCTCACGCCCGGTGAATTGCCCGCGGTGACCGTGCCGTCTTTCTGAAACGCAGGCTTCAGTCCGGCGAGAATCTCCGCTGTGGTTTCAGGACGAACGGATTCGTCGGCATCGAAGATGCGCGGCGGCGCGCCCTTCTTTGCTGCGGGAACCTCGACAGGAAGAATCTCATCGCGGAAGAATCCACTTGCAGTCGCAGCCGCTGCACGGCGATGCGACTCGGCGGCGAAGGCGTCTTGCTCTTCGCGGCCGATGCCGTATTTCGCCGCAATCATCTCCGCGCCCACGCCCATGTGAAAACCCTTGTATGCCTCCCACAGGCCGTCGTTGATCATCGCGTCGACGAGCGCGCCATTGCCCATGCGATAGCCTGCGCGTGCCTGGGGCAGCAGGTAGGGCGCGTTGGTCATCGACTCCATGCCGCCGGCGACGACCATCTCCGCATTGCCGGTTTGAATGGCCTGAGCAGCCAGCGCAACGGCCTTCAATCCAGATCCGCAGACCTGGTTCACAGTGAATGCACCGGCCTGTGGCGAGAGCCCGCCGTGAATGGCAGCCTGGCGCGCCGGGTTCTGGCCGAGGCCGGCCTGCAGGACGCAGCCCATCATGCACTCGTCTGGATCTTCGGAATTAAGGCCTGAGCGCCGCACTGCTTCCCGCACAACCAGCGCGCCCAACTGCGGCGCAGAAAACGACTGTAGCGATCCCTGAAATTTACCCACCGGGGTGCGCACAGCCGAAACAATCACGACCTCTCTCATTCACATTGCTCCAAGGGGATTTTGATATTCACTTCTATCTTTAGATTCGCCCGGCGGCGCGAAGGTCGCGAATCTCTTCGTCGTCGAAGATGCGCGAGCGGATGAGGAACCGCACGCCCTCGCCGTTGTCGAGCGAGAACATGCCGCCGCGGCCCGGAACCACGTCGAGGGTGAGCTGCGTGTGCTTCCAATATTCGAACTGGCTCTTGCTCATGTAGAAGGGCTCGCCATCGACTTCGCCTAGCTGCACGTCCGAGTCGCCCACCATGAATTCGCCGCGCGGATAGCACATCGGGGAACTGCCGTCGCAGCAGCCCCCCGACTGGTGAAACATGAGCGGGCCATGTTTTTCACGAAGGACGCGGATCAGGTGAATGGCGAGATCGGTTGCCACAACCTGCTGCGGAATTTCGGCCATCGCTACCCTTTCAGCTACTCGTCGGTGCTTTTCAGTCCGCTCTTTTCGTTCGTCGGTTTATTGTCATCGAGTCCCGACGAGTCGGCTGGATCCACGGTTCCAAGAGAATCGTTCACCACGCCTTCTTCGGTTTCTTCTTCAGGATCGGGTTCACGTTCAACATTCACACGCTTGGTTGCTTCGGCCATGCCTGGCACCTCTCTTGCTTGAGATGCCAAAGGATTCCTCAGGGGCTAAAGCCCACACGATTTTCCGGCTTCTAGCGGCACGACTGAAGTCGTGCCCTTTCAAAGCAGAGTTATGACGCGGTCCTAGAAGAAGCCCAGCTTTTTCGGGCTATAGCTCACCAGCAGGTTCTTGGTTTGCTGATAGTGGTCGAGCATCATGCTGTGGGTCTCGCGGCCGATGCCGGATTGCTTATAGCCGCCGAAGGCCGCGTGCGCCGGATAGGCGTGGTAGCAGTTGGTCCAGACGCGGCCTGCTTGAATGGCGCGGCCCAGTTGATAGCAGCGGTTGGCGTCGCGGCTCCAGAGGCCTGCACCGAGGCCATACAGCGTATCGTTGGCGATCTCAAGCGCGTCGGCTTCGGTCTTGAACGTGGTGACCGAAACGACAGGACCAAAGATTTCTTCCTGGAAGATGCGCATGCGGTTGTGGCCGCGGAAGACGGTGGGCTGCACGTAATAGCCGCCTTCGAGTTCCCCGCCGAGATGTGCGCGGCTGCCGCCAGCCAACAACTCGGCGCCTTCCTTGTGGCCGATGTCGATGTAGCTCAGGATTTTTTCCAACTGCTCGCTCGAGGCCTGGGCACCGATCATGGTGTCGCTCTCCAGCGGGCTAGCCTGCTTGATGGCGGCCACGCGCTGCAAGGCGCGCTCCATGAAGCGGTCGTAGATGCTCTCCTGAATCAGCGCGCGGCTGGGGCAGGTGCAGACCTCGCCCTGGTTGAGCGCGAACATGACAAAGCCTTCAATGGCCTTGTCAAAGAAGTCGTCATCCTCCTGCAGGACGTCGGCAAAGAAGATGTTGGGCGATTTGCCGCCGAGTTCCAGCGTTACCGGAATCAGGTTCTGGCTGGCGTACTGCATGATGAGGCGTCCAGTGGTGGTTTCGCCGGTAAAGGCGATCTTGGCCACGCGGGAACTCGATGCGAGCGGCTTGCCTGCTTCGAGGCCGAAGCCATTCACGATGTTGAGCACGCCGGGAGGCAGCAGGTCGCCGACAATTTCTGCCCATACCAGGATGCTGGCTGGCGTCTGCTCGGCAGGCTTCAGCACTACGCAGTTGCCGGCGGCGATGGCGGGCGCGAGCTTCCAGGTGGCCATGAGTAGAGGGAAGTTCCAGGGAATGATCTGGCCGACGACGCCAAGGGGCTCGTGGAAGTGGTAGGCGACGGTGTCGTGATCGATTTCGGAGATGGCGCCTTCCTGGGCGCGGATGCAGCCCGCGAAGTAGCGCCAGTGGTCGATGGCCAGGGGCAGATCGGCGGCCATGGTTTCGCGAATCGGCTTGCCGTTGTCCCAGGTTTCGGCGAGCGCCAGAAGGTCGAGATTGTCTTCCATGCGCTGCGCGATCTGGATCATGATGTTGGCGCGATGAGTGGGGCTGGTGTGGCCCCAGGCGTGACGCGCGGCATGGGCGGCGTCGAGCGCGCGCTCAATGTCCTGGGCGTTGGAGCGGGGAATCTCGCAGAAGGTTTTGCCGGTGACCGGGGTGATGTTCTCAAAGTATTGGCCGGAGGCTGGCTCAACCCACTTGCCGCCGATGTAGTTGCCGTAACGCGGGCGAAAACTCACGTTGTCGCTGAGCTTGCCGGGATGCACTGCTGTTGCTGTCGCCATCGATGTGTCCTCCAGGAGGGAAATACCGCGCAGGTGCGGGCGCAGGGGACGCGGCGCAGGAATCATACATCCGTGGTGGGCAGGGTCGGCAAGTGGAGTGTGAAAAGCGTTTGAATCGTACGGAGCGGTTATCGCGGGAGCATCTCTCTCTGGTTGAATCCCAGTCGTGATCGAAGTCACGCGCCGCTGCGAGGGTATCGCGGTATTTATACTTTGTAGTGACGGGTACGGCTCTTTGCAGCCGTCGGAAGTCTTGAAGGCGAGGTAACGATGGAAACGACAGCGATTCCAGCGGCGGTGAAAGTGGAAGCCAAGGAGGCTGTTCCCATGCGGCTGGCTGAAAAAGAAACGCCCCTCGAGCTATTCAACTCCGCAGAAGCCAATGCGCTGCGTGCAGAGATCATTTGCGTAGGACGCAAGCTGTGGGACCGGCAGTACGTGGACGGAAACGGCGGCAACATCAGCGTGCGCCTGGGCGCGGATTTTGTGCTGTGCACACCAACCATGCTCAGCAAGGCTGACCTTGAAGTGGCCGACATCTGCCTCTCCGATTTGAACGGAAAGATCCTGGCCGGGGACCGCACTTTGACCAGCGAGCTGCTGCTGCACCTGGAGATTTACAAGGCGAATCCGAGGGCGAAAGCGGTGGTTCACTGCCATCCGCCGTATGCGACGGCGTTTGCGATTGCCGGAAAGATTCCGCCGAACGGGCTGATTCCGGAGTACGAGGTGTTTATCGGGCCGGCCGCGGTTGCTCCCTATGAGACGCCGGGAACGCAGGCATTTGCCGAGACGATTCTGCCGTTTGTCCATGAGCACAACACCATCCTGCTGAAGAATCATGGGGTGGTTTGCTGGGCCGACACCGTGACGCACGCCGAGTGGCTGGCGGAGATCATGGACACCTATTGCAAGACCTACCTGATCGCGAAACAGATCGGCGAGCCGCTGGGCGTGATTCCCGAGGACAAGATCGACGACATTCTGCGGCGGAAGCAGTGGATGGGGCTGCCGGATGCGCGCATGGCGCGGATTGGCGGCGACCCGCGGGGCGGCGAACCGAAGAACGCGGCGGAGGTTGTGGAGCTGGTGAAGCGCACGGCCGCCGGATCACAAAACAGGGGCTAGGGCCGGAAGCTCACAGTTACACTGCGCCCAGCCCCTCCCCACTCCCCCGTACTTTTTGGGCAAAGTATTCATTCTAATGACTTTGCTGAGGGGATACGCCCTCAAAGTCTTCATTTCAAAGAGCTTAGATATCAAAGTATTGAAAAAAATGAACTTAATCTGCCGCATGCGCCCGACCTGGCGCGCGGCCTGTTGTGGCGGGTCTGCACAATTCCGGACTCTCATTCCATGATAACGGATTGAAGGAAATGGACTGCAAACGTGGTGGAGGTAGAAGTCGCTGAAACTAAATATAGATGCATCCCGGGCGGACGGGACGGGGCTTGACAAATTTGTGGGATTGAGAGGGGCGCAAGAGCATTTTCGGAATACATATAGACTTTTTCAGCACCGTGAAAGGTGGCTTTTTCTTGAGGAAAAAGCCACTTGAGTGTGTGCTTTCGGTCTACACCAATCCCGAAAATGCTATAGATTTCGCTCTGCATAAAGGACGCAGCAGTCGCGAGGCCGACCGGCGCGAGCGATGGAATGGTGACGTGAGTGTATTGGTGGGTGGATTGCCGATGCAACCTAGAATCCGCACCAAGAAGAACAGGATAGTGCTTGGGCTGGTGGGGGCGTAACTTCTGGTTTGGCGACCAACCGCCCACAATCGTGTCAATGAGCGCTTTGGCCTGATATGGAGTGACCGTGTCAACTCCTCTGGATCGGTGGGGTTGTTTTTGCAGTTGTCGTTGTTTTTGCTTTTCCCCGAGGACAGAGCGAGCAGCAGCCTGGGCAGGTTTGAGCGACGATTGATCAATCTGATATTCGCGGGTCGGAACCGCATAATCATGATCCGTCGGGAGCTGCCTCTGACTGTTATCGCGAGTCCGGTCGAGCCTGTCGCATAGGCCAAGCGAGGATTCTCCTTCGTGCTTGCTCCGGCTGCTGCTGGCTCTGTGCTCGAGATGGATGGCGCGTTTCATCAAGGGACGTTTTTTGTTTTTTCCTTATTTGGAAAGCTTTTGCTTTTGTTCTTGTCAGGCTGCGGCTCGCTGGCTAACGGCCGTCTCTGCTCTGGTTCCAATAGCCCAGATGAATCCCAGCAATTCACGAGCAACTGCAGTAATGATCTTTCCCTGGGGCTTGCCGGCTGCACCCAGCTTCATATAGCGCTTGTGCAGGCGGTGTTGAGCCTTCCATGCAATCTCCTTGACCTCTTCCGAAATGCTCTCTTGTCGTCTGCGCAATCCATACCAGATACCTGGTGGACGACG
>JBEKDE010000001.1:0-127629 GCA_050014515.1 Occallatibacter sp. | reverse complement strand
ACCGATTTTTGTGTATTTCAAAAAGCGTTTTTCACGCTCATGCAGATTGGCCCGCACGTACTGAGCTTCATGCTTTACAGAAAGCCATACTTTGATGAGGTTGGACCCGACTTCGCAAAGAACCTTCCCTTACCAGCCCAACAAATTGCGTGGAATGAGCACAACGCTTGGATGGCCACGAACTACGCCAAGGGGAAGGCTGATGAGAATACCCAATACGCGATACTTTCGAAGTTGACCATCGAGATGTTGAACGACAATTGCACGGGAGCGTACGTTCCCGGCGAACAGCTCTTCATTCCTAACGATGGGTCGCTCTTGACGGAATTACAGCAAAACTCCGCACTGTGTCCCGGCTTTCAACCGCCATCAACCCGGCCAAATTAGTCCCGCACAGTTCCCAGAACGCCGATCACCTTACAAGACACCCAACCCGGCCAACTCCTCCCTCAACCCCTCCGCCCCCGTAAACAAAATCGTCCTCATCCCTGCGCCATGCGCCCCGGTCACATTCTCCTGCCGGTCGTCGATAAACAGAACTCGCTCCGCCGGCCTGCCCACAATATCCAGCGCCCGCTTATAGATTTCCAGCTCCGGCTTGCGCAGCCCCAGGTAGCACGAGCTCAACGACACATCCAGCAGCTTGCGCACGCCAAACTTCTCAAAGCGGTACTCGTTGGTCTCGCGCGCCTCGTTGTTCAGCGCGCCCACCATGTATTTTCCTGATTCAGAAAGTTCTTTCAGAACGCCCAGCGCCCCATTCGGCAGCTCAAGAGACTGCGCGCACATCGCCGCAAAGAACTCATCCTGCGAAAACTTCCGCGGCTCATAGAAAACCGTCGCGTGCAGGTAGGCACTGAGCGGAATCACGCTGCGTTCCCACGCGTCGTTGGGCGCCGGGTGCCGCGCTTCAAACGCCGCCAGGTCCAGGTCAAATTGCTCAATCACCCGCGCTCGCTCGCGGTGATCCCAGCCGTTGGTGAGCAGCACTCCGCCCACATCAAAGAGGATTACGTCAAAGGGAAGCATTCGCCTCTCAGGTGCGCTTCAGTTCTTTCGTGCACTTGCGCTATCGTTTTTTGAAACAAACTTTGTCATTCTAAGCGAAACGTGCCCCGAACGTTTCTCAGTACCGGGGTCCCCACAGAGCGGTCCTTGCTCGTTGGGGTGGAATTCGGGGGTGGTGAGTCGAAGAACCTGCTTTTGTTCTTTCCTTTAAAGCTCACAACAAAACAAAGATTAAGCCGTGCTCCCCGAACCGTCTCCGCACTGATACTTCGCTTCGATGGCCAGCACCTTCTTGTACCGCCGCGTAAACCGCGGTTCATTTGAAATGAATTTCGCGCCCACAAACGCATCCACGCATTCATACGCCAGCGCGGAAGCAATAATGCGTGCCCCCAGCACGATGACATTCATGTCGTCGTGCTCCACGCCCTGGTGCGCCGAATAAGTATCATGACACATCCCTGCGCGAATTCCAGGAATCTTGTTGGCCGCCACGCACACGCCCACGCCCGACCCGCAAATCAGAATCCCGCGCTTCGCGATGCCCGCCTTGATCGCATCGCCCACCTTCTCGGCAAAGTCAGGATAGTCGTCCGGCTGGTCGCCCGTATAAGCCCCAAGGTCCACCACCTCATGGCCTGCCTTGGCAAGGTAGTCGCGAACCTCCTCCTTAAGAGGAAAACCCGCATGGTCAGCACCGATTACCAGCTTCATGATCGTCCTTTCGAAAGAGTGAACAGTGCACAGTGGACAGAAGGGGGTCAATCCAGCATCACTGTCTCCAACGGAGAGTCGCAGAACTGTGCATTGTTCTCTGTGCACTGTTCACTGTGCGCTATCCTCTGCACACTGACCACTGCTTCACTTCACCAGCTTCTTCGCCCGCGCCGCCACATTGTCCGCGGTGAACCCATAATGCTCCATCACCACCGGCCCCGGCGCAGACGCCCCAAAGCGGTCAACGCCAATTACGTCGCCGTCCAGACCCACATACTTCCACCAGCCCAGCGTCGCACCTGCTTCCACCGCCAGCTTGGGCACGCCCGCCGGCAGCACGCTTGCTTTGTACTCTGCCGTCTGCTCTTCAAAAATCTTCCAGCTCGGGAAGCTCACCACCCGCGCGCGAATCCCCTCTGCCGCCAGCTGCTTTGCCGCCGCCGTCACTACCCCAACCTCAGAGCCCGTCCCGATCAGCACAACCTGCGGGTTGGCCGCGTCTTCCAGTACATACGCACCCTTGCTCACGCCGCCATAAATATCCACCGCTCCCGGATCGATCACCGGCAGATCCTGCCTGCTAAGAGCAAAAAACGCAGGCTTCGATCGTTCGATAGCCAGCCGCCACGCCGCAGCAGTCTCGTTCGCGTCCGCGGGACGAAAGTCCGTCAGCCCAGGAATCGCGCGCAGCATGGTCAAATGCTCCACCGGCTCATGCGTCGGCCCATCCTCGCCCAGCCCAATCGAATCGTGCGTAAACACAAACAGGGAGTGGGTCTGCATGATCGATGCAATTCGAATCGCAGGCTTCGCGTAATCCGAAAACACAAAGAACGTCGACCCAAACGGAATCAATCCGCCGTGCGCCGCAATCCCGTTCACCGCCGCGCACATGCCAAACTCGCGCACGCCAAAAAACACGTTGCGCCCCGCCGGGTCCACATGGAAGTTCGCGCCCGGCTTGAAGATCGTCTTGGTCGAAGCCGTCAGATCAGCAGCGCCGCCAAACAACTCCGGCACCACATCGGCAATCGCATTCATCACCACCTGGCCGGCATTGCGCGTTGCCACTGGCTTGCCCGCCGGGAAGCTCGGAATCTTCTTCTCCCATCCCGCTTTCAGTTCGCCCTTCTGCGTCCGCTCAAACTCCGCCGCAGCCTCGGGATTCGCAGCTTTGTATCCCTCAAACAGATTCTTCCAATCCTCTTCCAGGCTCGCCCCGCGATCCACTGCCTTGCGCCAGTTCTCCAGTGCCGCATCCGGAACATAGAAACTCTCATCTTCCGGGAAGCCAAAAAACTTCTTGGTCGCCGCCACATCCGCCGCGCCCAGCGCCTCGCCGTGCACCTTGTTCGTCCCCGCCTTCGGACTGCCGTATCCAATCACCGTCCGCACCGCAATAATTGACGGCCGCGCTGTCTCCGCCTTGGCCGCTTCAATCGCCTTCTCAATCGCCTTCAGGTCGTTGCCGTCGTGCACCCTCTGCACGTGCCAGTGGTAGGCCTCGAAACGCTCCAGCGCATCCTCGGTAAAACTTAGCTCCGTCGGCCCGTCCAGCGAAATCAAATTGTCGTCGTAGATAAACGTCAGCTTGCCCAGTCCCAGAGTTCCCGCCAGCGACGCAGCCTCGTGGCTTACCCCCTCCATCAGGTCGCCGTCACCCAGCAGCGCATAGGTGTGGTGATTCACAATCTCAAATCCCGGCTTGTTGTAGATCGCGGCCAGGTGCTTCTCCGCAATCGCCAGACCCACCGCCATCGCTATCCCCTGACCAAGAGGACCGGTGGTCACTTCCACTCCGTCGGTATCGCCGCGCTCCGGGTGTCCCGGCGTCCGCGAATGCCAAGACCTGAAGCTCCTCAGATCATCCAGCGTCACGTCATACCCGGTCAGAAACAACGTCGAATAGAGAAGCGCCGAAGCATGCCCGTTCGACAACACAAAACGGTCCCGGTCCACCCATTTCGAATGCGATGGATTGTGCTTCATAAGCTTGTGAAACAGCAGGTACGCAATCGGAGCGCAACCCAACGGAGCGCCGGGGTGCCCGCTGTTGGCCTTCTGCACCGCGTCCACGGCAAGCAGCCGCAGTGTATCGATGGAAAGTTCGTCAAGAGAGAGATCCGCAAGAGTTGGCGCCATAATTGCTCAAATTCCTTTCGTCACGCATTGGATGCGCGCTTAAACCCGGTTGATCCAGCCAAAACCGTTGACTCATAGTTAGTCTGAAAAATGCTGTTACTCCGCATCAACCTTTACGTCCACATTGTATCCAAGCCACCTGTCCTGCTCCGTCCAGCGCAGCGTCCATTCGATCCCTGTGCCGCCCGCTCCCGGAACAATCTCCGCGCTGAATCCCGCGCTGCCCAGACTGCGGCTGGCCGTGACGTGCGTGGTCTGCCATCCATCTGAAGTCCACGTCGCCTCAAAGCGCTTATCGTCAAGTATCCGCAGAGTGCTCCCCGCCGGAATCTGATGAATCGGCCGCCTGCTGCTGTAAATCTCCAGGTCTCCGCGCTTACGCTTCCGGCCTTCCGGTTCACAATAACGCTGGTACACCGGTTCGATGCGATCGAAGACCTTCCCGTCCACAGCCGACCGCAGCAGCTTCAAATATTCAGCGTGCGCCCACACCAGCGGCACCGCCGATCCCGCCGGCTGCCCAAGCTTCATGCTGACATCTGCCACGTTCACGTCGTCCCACACCTGTTCCGGCACCATCTGCCCGCACGTCGCAAAGCCCTCATAGGTCTTGATCAGCTCGGAGATGTCCTTGCCCGCCGCCAGCTCATAGTGGGCACGCTCTCCGGTCAGCAGCGGCCACACACGCCCCTGCCCCCATCCTTGAAACGGCCCGCCGTCCGCCTTGTTTCCATACCCGTCCCAGTTGTAGCGCAGCCACCCGGGCCCCTGCGGAAGGTCACGCTTCAGCACCGCATCCACGACTCGCAGAGAATCCGCCATCAGCGGGTCATCCGCACGACGAATGCCATACCGCACCAGTTCAAGGAAGCCGGCATCAATGATCTCCCGCGCCTCAAACTCCGTCCGCGTCCCCGGCGGACGGTTGTTCAGGTGAATCATCTCGTCTCCGCAGCTCTCGCACGCGTAAGCCTCGCCTTTTTCCGGAGGACGAATGCGCATGTAATGCCGCTTGACCTGCGGATGCAGCACGCCGTCGTTGGTCACCGTCCAGTCTTCCAGGTGGCCCTCAATCCAGTCGGCGTACTCCTCCAGAAAGACCGCCATTTCCATTGAATCGTGGTTCCGCGCAATCTCCGCCGCGCAAATCAGCCCCGAAATCACCGCCGCCAGCGTTGAAGGCGAGTAGCCGGAATTCTCCTCCCAGCGCTCCTGCAGCGTAATCGGCGCATGTCGCACCAGGTACCCTGCCGCCCGCTCCACAAACGGAAAAATCTCCAGCTCGCCCAGCGCGTCCGCCTTCCAAAGCCGCCACGCCAGCATCAGCGGAAACGCCACCTCGTCCAGCTGCTGCCCCGTCCAGTAAGGCGTTCCGTCAATCCAGAAGTTCTGTGCAAACCCTCCGTCCGGCTCCTGCGTGCACGCCAGGTACACCAGCGCACGCCGCGCCGTCTCTGCCCGACCGCAGGCCAGCAGAGCCGTCGCCGTCTGCACCATGTCCCGCGTCCACACCAGGTGGTATCCGCCCAGGTCGTCATCCCCCTTCGCCTGGCCCCAAGGAATCGATGCCGACGCCACAAACGCTCCGGAATACGTCTTGTCCTCGTGCGCCAGCAGCACGTTGTGGCTGGTCCGCATCAGTTTGCCGCCGTCGCAGGCCTTCGCCGCCAGCCACTCCGGATTCGCCGCCCGTTTCCATTGCGTGATATACCGCTCGCGATTCTCTTTGTACGGCGTCGCCAGCGCCCCCATCGTCTTCTGCGCCGCGGTATGGTGACCTTCTCCGATTCCAATGGCCAGCGTAAACTCCGTCGCGCCCTGCAAATCCAGCTCGCCCATCACCGCTATGTTGCCGTTCTGCGCCAACCCGAACTCCCAGTCCATCCTGAAGTTGTCCATCAGGTCCCGCCACCCGTCCGACGACCCCACAAAACCGCAACTCACTTTTGAAAAACCGCAATTGGCCCCCATCGCCAGAGACCACTCGTTCTTCCACGCTAAAATCGCCTTGTGCCCGGCGAAATCCACGCCCCGCGCCGAATTACCCGCCCCGCCGCCGTCCAGGTGCGGCGCCAGCAGTGCATAAACCTTCAGCCGCGGCAGCAGTTCCGCATCGCCCTCCAGCTTCACGCGCTGCAACACCACGGAGTGATGCGGGTCGCAGATGATCTCCTTGATCAGCGTGTACCTGCCCTCGGGATCGCGGTTGCTGTAGCGCACCCCCAGCGCCTCCGGGTGAATGTACTCAAAGGTTGTGGTCAGGTCGCGTTTCTCTTCGTGAACAAACGTCTCCCCGTCCGTCACCATGAACTCCATGTCCCGCACCTGCGCGCGGTCGATCGTGGGATGGTAAATCTCGTTCAATATCCCGTGCGAGCAGGTGAACCAGATGCGGCTCGACGCGGCATAGGCCGTGCCCACTGCGTCCTTCACGCTCGAAGTCCAGCGCGGTTCCATTCCGGGACCGCCAAAGGCCTCGCCCTGCTGGTCAAGCCAGCGGTACAGAGACTCGTCGCTCTTCATTCAACACCACGTTTCGGCTTTGGGAATCCGCGCATTTGGGAGAAGCCGCGCGTTGTCGTCCATGTTAACGATGTTTCGCGCAATGGGAAAGTTTCTATCGACCCTCATTTAGGCTCATTAACACTCTGTTGTCCGAACCCTCCCGAACATTGCTCGATTCTCCCGCATCCATCCAACCACAATTCAGCATCCAATGTCGTGAAGATTGAGTTGCAATCAATCGGCGCCCCAGAGCCGCGGTCCCGGGTTCTGACAACTTACAACTGACAACTCGCCCTTAACAGTACAATGCAATGCGAAGGAGATTTTTCCCGATGGCTTACGAACTGGCACCGCTTCCCTACGACTACGCCGCCCTCGAACCCTACATCGACGCCGAAACCATGCACCTGCATCACGACAAGCACCACCAGGCCTACATCAACAACGTGAATGCCGCGCTGGCCAATCACCCTGACCTCGCCGCCAAGTCCGTTGACGACCTCGTCCGCGACCTCTCCCAGGTCCCTGAAGACATCCGCGGCGCCGTCCGCAACAACGGCGGCGGCCACTCCAACCACACCGCTTTCTGGCATCTGATGGGCCCCGTCGGCTCTGACGGCGTAGGCGGCGCGCCCACCGGCGCCATCGCCGCCCAGATTTCCGCCGACTTCGGCGACTTTGAAGCCTTCAAGAAGCTCTTCAATGAGACCACTGCCAAGCAGTTCGGCTCCGGCTGGGGCTGGCTCGTCTTCACCGGCGGCAAGCTCAAGGTCATCACCACTGCCAACCAGGATTCGCCGCTCACCCAGGGCCTCTATCCCATCCTCGGCAACGACGTCTGGGAGCACGCCTATTACCTGAAGTACCAGAACCTGCGCCCCAAGTACCTTGAGGCCTGGTGGAACGTCGTCAACTGGCACGAAGTCAACAAGCGCTTCGCCCTGGCAAAAGGCTAGAAGCAGTGATCAGATCAGTGATCAGGGGTCAGTTGACCGTCATTCCGGGTGATCCCGTCCTTGTTCAGCTTGAGAGGGTAGGTTTCGATTGAAACCTCCAGCTGACAACTGATCACTGATCACTGACAACTGCTTTTCGCAACTCTTTCCCTTGATTTCGTGTCTAACCGGGTAGAAGGTGAAGACTGTCTTGCGCAAATTCGCCCTTATCGCACTCCTGTCCGTCGCTCCGCTGCATGCAATGCCCCAATCGGGCAGCTTCATCATCGCCCAGCACGGACACTCGGTCGGCACGGCCACCGTCACCTTCAGCGCCAATCCCCACGGGTATGACACCACCACCGTCGTCCGCGTCGCCATGCAGGATTTGAACTACAACCTCTCCAAATCCGAACAGCTCACCTCGGCCAACGCCATCCAACACGTTCAGTTGAGCGCCACGGTCAACACCTCTGCCGTCAACGTGACCGCCGCACCCGACGCCGCGCAGCTTCTGCTCAACATCTCCGCCAACGGTCGCAGCAATACGACACGCCTCGCCAGGCACGACGCCGCCGTCTTCCTTCCCGACTTCGATCCCGGCGCTCTCGACACATTGCTCGCCCTCGGCGTAACCCGCAACAACGCCGGCCTCTGGGCCGTCATCCCCAAGGGCGTGGGATCGGTCGCACCCATCCAGCTGGCCACCTACGCCGACGAGAAAGGCACCCTCGACGGCAATCCCATAACCGTCCATCACCTCAAGGCCACCATCTCCGGCGCAGTCACCGACATCTTTTCCGGTCCTCGCAATCAGCTTCTGCAAGCAGAGTTGCCGCAGCAGGGCTTCGCCATCATCCGCAAGGGTTTCGTCCTCACCCCACCGGCCAGGCCCGGCGCTCCGCCTGCCGCACAGCCCGCCCCTGCTCAAAGCGCGCCTGTGCCACCCGCCGCCCCAACGCAACAATAAATCCCCGCTGGCACCACGTTTCCAAGATTCCTTCCAGTAGAATTCGTTGTCTATGGACGAGCAGCCCACCGCGTCTCCGGAAACAGTCTCCGTCGAGTTCAGCCTCGGCGTTGGAGAGGGCGTTATCTCCGCGACGGCAGTTGTTCCCGCCGGCCAGACCACCCTCACGCAGATACTTCCCGTTCTGCAGGCGCTCGACGACTCCATCATCGAGCATGTCGCCAGGGCAACCGCGGAAGCCGGTCATCCCATCTCCTGCAAGGCCGGCTGCGGCGCATGCTGCCGCCAGCTCGTCCCCATCAGCATCTTCGAGGCGGAAGCCCTTGCTGACTGGATTCGCACTCTTCCCGAGCCCACCCGGCAGGAGCTCGCCCAGCGCTTCCACCAGACGCTGCTCGCTCTTTCTGCCAGCGGCATTCTCGAACGCCTGGTTTCAATGGGTCAGGAGGATTGGCGCGCCGACACTGAAGTCAATCAGCAGATGTGCATCGACTACCTCTACCAACGCATCCCCTGCCCGTTTCTGGTCGACGAGTCCTGCTCCATCCACCCCATCCGCCCGCTCATCTGCCGCGAGTATCTGGTCACCTCGCCTGCCGCGAACTGCTCCGATCCAAGCGTTCTCAAGGTTTCTCCCGTCGGACTCCCCGTCAAATTCTTCCCCGCTCTCAACCAGATCGGCGCCGAGCTTGAACACGACACGCGCGGCTGGATCCCGCTGGTTTTTCTCTTTGCGTGGATGAAGGCCAACGCCCATCCCGGCCAATCCGTCTCCGGCCCCGGCCCCGCAGTCCTCTATGAAATCGTAAAGCGCATCGCCCAACCAGCAGCCAGCGCTTCCTAACTCCGCTAACCAAGCGCAGCGTGACTAACCAAGCGCAGCGCGCCTAACCAAGCGCAGCGTGACTAACCGCGCAAAGCGCGCCTGCCCCCGCTAACACGCCTTCCCCGCCGCCACCCCCGACGCCCATGCCCACTGAAAGTTGAATCCACCCAGCCAGCCCGTCACATCTACCGCCTCGCCAATAAAGTAGAGCCCCGGCATCTTCCGCGCCTCCATCGTTCGCGCCTGCAGAGCGTTCGTGTCCACTCCTCCCGCCGTCACCTCGGCCTTTTCAAACCCCTCCGTCCCCACAGGATGCAGCGCAAACCGGTGCAGCCGCCGCTCATACTCATCCAGCGCGGCATTCGACCAACCCGCAGGCGCGTATCTCTCCGCCAGAAATCCCGCCAGCCGCTGCGGCAAAACTCCCTTGAGCGCCAGCCGTAGCGCCGCCAGATCCCGACGCGCTCTCGGCTCCATCAACGCCGCCACCACATTCATTTCCGGCGCAAGATCCAGCAGAAACTCCTCCCCCGCCCGCCAGTACGAAGAAGCCTGCAACACCGCCGGCCCGCTCACTCCCCGATGCGTCACCAGCATCTTCTCCCGAAACGGCACGCGTCGGTAGGTCGGGGTTTTAACCCCGACAATCGATCCCGCAAAATCATCCTGGGCTTTAGCCCCTGGGGAACGATCTTCCTCCGCTGCCTCCGCCCAGGCAACCACCTCAGTCGCCACACCCGCCAGTTCCGTCCACGCTGCCTCGTCCCCGCCCAGCACCAGCGGAACCAGCCCCGGCCGCGGCGCAATCACCCCCAACCCAAACTGCCGCGCCAGCTCATACGCCAGCCCTGTAGCTCCAATCCTCGGAATTGACAACCCTCCCGTCGCCACCACCACCGACTCCGCCGCAAACTCCCCCGCCGAGCACTCCACCCGAAACTCGCCATCCGCCGACCGCTCCAGCTGAATCCCGCGCGCGTTCAACACCAACTCCACGTTGCCGAGCTCGCACTCCGCCAGCTGCATATCCAGAATCGCCCGCGCCGATCCGTCGCAGAAAAGCTGTCCCAGCGTCTTTTCGTGCCATTTGATCCCGTACCTCTCCACAAGCTCCAAAAAATCCCGCGGCCCATACCCCGCCAGCGCCGACTTCGCAAAATGCGGATTCTCCGAAATAAAGTTCCCCGGCCCGCAATGGATATTCGTAAAATTGCACCGCCCGCCGCCGGAAATCAGAATCTTCCGCCCCGCCTGTCCGCCATGCTCCAGCAGCGCCACCCGCCGCCCGCGCTGCCCCGCCCTCGCCGCGCACATCAGCCCAGCCGCCCCCGCGCCCAGAACAACCACATCGAATTGGCGAAGCCCTGCCGTCATAGGTTCTCGATAAGAATAGCCGCCCGCCGGTTTACGATGTCCCCATGCGTCTCTTTTCCTTCCGCCTTCTTGTGCTCGCCGCACTCCTGCTCGCTCCGTCCTGCGCTCCACTCTTTGCACAAGCAGCCGCGCAGCCCGCAACCCAAGCCGCTCCGCCGGCAACAGCGCCAACCACACCCCCCAAGCCCCACATCCGCCCCAACGACGCCGGCGCGCCCATCCCCACTCGCTACGACATCCTCCGCGGAGCCTACGGTCCCTACCGCGCCAACAACGACCTCCTCTACTACCACCTCGACATCCGCGTTGATCCCGACGCCCAGACCGTCACCGGCAAAAACACCATCCGCTTCCGCATGCTCACAGACGGCACGCGCATCCAGCTCGACCTCCGCGACACCCTCAACATCGACAAAATCCTGCTCGGCGAAACGCCGCTCAAATACACCCGCGACACCGGCGCCGTCTTCATCGACTTCCCTGAGACCCTCAAGGCCGGCCAAGTCTATTCCATCGACTTCTACTACTCCGGCCATCCTGAAGAAACCGGCCGCTTCGGTGGCATGAGCTTCAAAAAGGATCCCGCCGGCCGCGTCTGGATCTACACCGCCTGCGAAGGCACCGGCGCCAGCATGTGGTGGCCCAACAAGGACCAGTGGCGCGACGAAGTCGACTCCATGGACATCAGCGTCGCCATCCCCAACGGCCTGGTCGATGTCTCCAACGGCAAGTTCGTCGCCAAAACCGATCTCGGCGATGGCTACACCCGCTGGGACTGGCACGTCAGCTACGGCATCAACAACTACGACGTAGCGCTCAACATAGGCAACTACGTCCACTTCGACGACAAGCTGGGCACCCTGCCCCTCGACTTCTACGTCCTCCCCGAAGACCTGGAAAAAGCCAAGGTCCAGTTCGCGCAGGCCAAAGGCATGATCGAGGCCTATCAGCACTACTTCGGCGAATATCCCTTTGCCAAAGACGGCTACAAGCTAGTCCAGGTGCCCTACTCCGGCATGGAACACCAAAGCGCAGTCGCCTACGGCAACCTCTTCAAAAACGGCTATCTCGCCCGCGACTGGGCCGGCGTCGGCATCAGCCTGCGCTTCGACTTCATCATCATTCACGAGAGCGGCCACGAGTGGTTCGGCAACAGCATCACCGCCGCCGATCCCTCCGACATGTGGATTCACGAGGGATGGACCACCTATCTCGAAGGCCTCTACGTCGAATACCGCTGGGGCAAGTCCGACGCCATCAAGTACCTCAACGGCCTCAAGCCCAAGATCGTGAACATGCGTCCCATCGTCGCCGAGCGCGGCGTCAACGCCGACCCCACCGAGGATCAGTACTTCAAGGGCGCGCTCATGCTCAACACCCTGCGCTCTGTCATCGACGACGACCCCAAATGGTTCGCCCTCATCCACGACTTCTACCAGCACTTCAAGTATCAAAACATCATGACCGAAGACGTAGTCGCCTGGTTCAACCAGCACACCGGGCAAGATCTGACGCCAATCTTCAACCAATACCTCCGCCACTCCCACATCCCGCGTCTCGAGTTACTCTTCGGCGAAGCACCCGGCTCAGTTATGTACAAATGGTCCGCCGATGAAGATAACTTCGCCATGCCCGTCCGCGTAGGCACGCCCGACCATTGGCAGATCATCCACCCCACCACCGACTGGCAAACCATGCAGACCCCACTATCAAAGGATGACTTCCAGGTAGCCACCGACCAATACTACGTCGACGTCAACAAGCAGTAGCGAATCGGCAACCCTCTTCGCCCCAATAAACTGGGTGCCCCCGAGCCTGCCCTGAGCTTGTCGAAGGGTCCCTTTTGGGGACCGGGGAAGGCACTAACCCAATGCGAGCCTCCCGCGAGCGTCTGCTGCATGCCATTGCGAGCCTGTATCCCGCTATGTGCGATTGCGCGCAACGGAGGGCACGCATCTCTTGAATCAAAATTGCATCTAACACCGCAGACGGGATTTTGTCTGTCATAGACGTGCCAATAATCGATCAGGCTGTACTCGCTGTGATTCACACTGGGCAGTTCAAACCTGCCCTTAGAAAAAGCCGACATAAGTAACTCCGGCTTTTCCCCGCCTGCAAGGCAAGTCAATTCTTAATCGTTGTCGAAAGCTCTGCGAGCTCTGCAGGGACTGAGGCAGTGTCGGGCAAAAATCGACCGGCCGTGAACTCGCAGTCTTAGGTCGTCGACTTTCTCGCGCTTGACGCTTCTCTTCCCCAGTCGCGGATTTGCTCGTTCATTTTCGCGTGAAACATTTTTTGGAGAATGCTGATGATCTCAAACTTCGTGAGGCGAGCCGCTTCGGTTCGCTTCCTGTTGCCCCTCATCCTTACCTCGGCCGCGCTGATCCAGGCACCCACGACGCTCAAGGCGCAAACCCTCACATCAGGCGATATCGCCGGCACCGTTGAGGACTCGTCCGGTGCCGTGATACCTGGCGCGCAGGTGAAGGCCATCAATGCGGGCACCGGCTCCGTGAATGTAGTGATCACCGGCGCTGCTGGTGATTACCGCATCTCGCTTTTGCAGCCTGGCGCGTACAAAGTCACCGTGACTGCGTCCGGCTTTCAGACCACGCAGGCCAGCCTCACGCTGAGCGTTGGTGAAATCGCGAGCCGCAACTTCAAGCTGGCCATCGCACAGAACTCGCAAACCGTCGAAGTTGTGGGATCGGAAGCACCGTTGCTGCAGACCGACACGTCCGACATGTCAACAACCATCTCGCAGGAGCAGATGCAGAATCTGCCCAATCCCGGCGGCGATATCACTTATCCCATCAATGTGACGCAAGGCGTGATTATGAACACGCAGGGCGGTTATGGCAACGCTGAAGCCTTCGGCCTGCCGGCCACGTCGAACAACTTCACCGTCAATGGCGCGGAAGACAACGATCCATTCCTCAACCTCAACAACTCCGGCCCCAGCAACCTGCTGCTTGGAGCAAATGACGTGGATGAGATCAACGTGGTTGCCAACGCTTATGGCGCTCAGTATGGAAGCCTCGGCGGCATTCAGGAAAACATCCTCACCCGTTCCGGCACCAACAAGTTTCACGGAAATGTCACCTACTATTGGACCAACAGCGACTTGAATGCGAACCAATGGTTCAATGACTACAACGGCACGCCGGAGTCCTACTCCAACGCCAACCAGGGTGGAGCAGCCATTGGTGGTCCGATCGTCAAAGACAAGGCCTTCTTTTTCGTGAATTATGAGACACTCCGCTTTCTGACTTCGGTGCCGACTCTGGTGATCCTGCCCAACTCCGCATACGAGAGCTCAGTCATCTCCAACCTGAATGGCATCGGACAGGCGGCGCAGGTGCCCTTTTATCAGCAGCTCTTCACAACCTATAACAACGCCCCGGGTGCATCGGCAGCTAAGCCCTATAACGGCACCACGTATGCAGATTCATTTGAAGGCACCGCCAGGAGCAACCTTGCCGAATCCCTCATCACCGCGCGTGTGGATTACCACTTCGGCGCGAATGACAACGCATTTGCCCATTTCAAGTACGACAACGGCACCCAGCCCACCTGGGTCGACCCCATTAACTCGGCGTTCAATTCAGACAGCAAGCAGCCTGACTGGGAAGGGCAGTTGCAGGAGACCCATATCTTCTCGCCCAATCTGATCAATCAGTTTGGCTTCTCCACTGCGTGGTACAGCGCAATCTTTGTCAATGAGGACCCCACTGCGGCTGCGGCCATCACTCCTTATACGCTGTCCTTTACCGATGGATCGTTCACGACGCTCGGCGGCGAAATGCTCTACTTTCCCGAAGGCAGAAATGTGACCCAGGACCAGTTCACTGACGACATCAGCTGGACCAAAGGCAAGCACACTTTGAAGTTTGGATTCACCTTCAAGAGGGACGACACCACCGACGACGATCCGCAGGAGTATTCCCAATTTGCCAATGCCACCGAGTATGGCCCGGCATCCGCGCCGGCAGCCACTGCGGCCGCATTGCCGCTCAGTTCCGCCGACTACTTCGGCAACGGCCAGATACTGCAAGCCTCGCAGGCTTTTCCGCAACGTCTCTCGGCTCCCATCGCCCAGTACAATCTCGGCTTCTACGCACAGGACGAGTGGAAGTTCTCTCCAAACTTCCAGTTCACTGCCGGAATTCGCGTCGAGCATAATTCGAATCCGGTCTGCCAGGTGAACTGCTTCGCGCGCTTCTCCACCGGCTATGCCAACGTCGCCGCCGGACTGAACACCCCCTACAACAGCGTCATCACCTCCGGCCTCCATCAGGCATTCAATGGACTGCAGGCGGTTGCAATTGATCCGCGCATCGGGTTCACCTTCTCCCCCAACAACCATCCCAACACAGTGCTGCGCGGCGGATTCGGCATATTCACTGATATTTTTCCAGCCACTGTTGCCGACTACCTGCTCGACAATCCACCCTTCAGCGCAGTGTTTGCCGCATCCGGCTATTCCGCTCCTTCGGTGCCCGGCAGCGTGACCAGCGCTCTTGTCAGCAGCAACCAGGCCTTTCAGACTGCATACTCCACTGGGGGAAGCTATAACTCGATCACTGCCGTCGATCCCAACTTCACCCAACCCTACATCTACAACACCAACCCGAACATCAAATCTCCAACCTACGAAGAGTACAGTCTGCAGATTCAACAGCAGGTGGGCAAAAACACCAGCTTCCAGGTTGGGTACGTGGGCAACCACGGCTACCATGAGCCCTGGGTCAACAACGGTGTGAACATGTACGGCTTCGGTGGTGCTCCAGCATCCCCGGCTTTGCCCGCATTCGCTGAGGTCAATGAGATCGAGAGCGCGGCCAGTTCCAACTACAACGGCCTGGTGGCTTCAATCAAGAATCAATCGAAGTATGTGACTCTGCAATTCAATTACACCTACAGCCACGCGCTCGACGAGATCTCCAACGGTGGCTTCCTGCCCTTCGGATATGACAGTGCCGGCAACGCCAGTCCCGCAACCATCAACCCATTCAATCTTGCCCAGCAGAACTACGGCAACGCGGATTACGACATCCGGCATAGCCTGAACGGCGATTATCTGATCAACGTTCCCTACTTTGGCGGACCGCGCTTGTTGACGGATAACTGGATCCTCGGCGGCACGCTCTTCTGGCACACCGGCTTCCCCTTCAGCGTCATTGACGGAGATGTAACCGGTTCTCTTGAGCCGAACTACGGCGGCACCGTGCTGGCACAAGTCGTAAGCCCGTCTGTCCCTCATCACTGCGGAATCAACAAGTCCTCGCCTGGTACTTCCTGTTTCGGCAGCACCGCCACCGCAAACAGTCCTGACTTCACAGATCCCACCGGCTTCGGCGGCCAGGAAAGAAACCAGTTCAACGGCCCCGGCTACTTCAACACCGACTTCACCATGATGAAAGGAATCAAGATTCCTGGTTTGGAGTCCGGCCTGTTTCAGATCGGCGTCGAAGCTTATAACATTCTCAATCACCCCAACTTCCTGAACCCTGACACCAACTATTCCGACGGTCCCGCGTTTGGCACCATCACGGCAACCGCCAGCGGACCCACCAGCGTCTTCGGATCAGGACTCGGCGGCAACTCCTCCGCCCGCATTCTGCAACTGAAAGCAAACATCAAGTTTTAATCGAATCCTTCAATAGAGGCCTGCACGGCGCCAACCGTGCAGGCCTTTTTTCTTGATCGCTGCATGCGAAGAATCGCGCAGGCATCCAACCTCTCACCCCTTCTTCACGTGACTTTTGCACGATAGAAACATCTCGTTCACCTCGCATTCACATGCCGTGTCTAGGCTCGAAATCGCACCGCTTCCTCTCATCCCCTGTGCCAGAAAGCCACAAGCTCAAACACCACAACCTTTTCGAGGATGGTCGATCATGACACGCAAATTACTCCTCTCCGCGGCTGCAGCGGCCACGGTACTCGCCTTGGCAGGCTGCTCGAGCACCACGCCAGTTTCGTCGTCAACCGGGTCCACTGGCTCTTCCTCAGGCAGCACCTCCCTGGGTCAGCCGGTTACTCCCATCCAACATGTGATTGTGATCTTTGGTGAGAACAACTCGTACGATCACTACTTCGCCACATATCCTGCGATCGCATACAGCGCAGCCGACTCTGCAGACGCCGGCGAAATCTATCAGACCAACTTCCCCAGCAACGCCACCGCCCCGGCAAATAACAATCTGGTCGCCCCGCTCAATCCCAGCACCTGGACGCCACTGGCGAGCCCCACATTGCTCACCAACAATCCCAACGGACCCACCGGCTCCGGTGCGACTTTCAACGGCGCCAACGCCGTCAATCCATTCCTGTACTGGAATAACCAGGCGGCCACCGCAGACCAGAACCACTCTGCCAAGCCTGAACAGATTGCTTACGACAACGGTGCTATGGATCAGTTCCCCGGGTCCACAGGTAGCGCTGCATCCGTCCCCGCTTCGACGGCGAGCGATATCAGCGCCGACCTCGGCAAAGGGCAGGTGATGGGTTACTTCGACGGCACCACTACCACCGCCATCTGGAACTACGCGCAGAGCTTCGCCATGAACGACAACGCGTACACTTCGCAGTTCGGTCCCTCGACACCGGGCGCGCTCAACCTGATCTCCGGCCAGACCAACGGACTGTCGCAGACTCTCAACCTGATACCTGGCACCACCGGCGTACAGCCCGGTACCTGCACCCCAAGCTCCACCAATACCTGCACAACCAGCGCCAGCACTGCCATTCCTGACGGCAATGGCGGATTTACTCTCGTCGGCGATGCCGATCCCATCGGAGATGTCTGCTCCACCGGCACGGTTGAAGTTTCCATGGCCGGCAAGAATATCGGCGACCTGCTGAATGCGCAGAACGTGACCTGGGGCTGGTTCCAGGGCGGCTTCAATCTGACCGCGCAGCCCAACCCCAACGGCAGCTATGGTTGCAACCGCAATACGCCCGGAACCCAGGGCAATTACGAGACCGATCCTGATTACATCCAGCACCACGAGCCCTTCCAGTACTACGCCACCACCCAGAACCTCAAGCATCTCCGTCCCAGCTCTGAGATCGCCATCGGCAGCTCGTATGAAGCCAACGGAACCACGCCCGACCCAGCCAACCACCAGTACGACACCGCCGATTTCTTCACCGCCCTGCAGCTCAACAACCTCCCGTCGGTCTCTTTCCTGAAAGCGCCGGGATACGAGGATGGCCACCCAGGCTACTCCGATCCCATCGACGAGCAGCGCTTCATTGTGCAGGTCGTCAATGCGGTGATGAAGAGCCCCGAGTGGTCCTCGACAGCAATCATCATCACCTATGACGACTCGGACGGCTGGTATGACCACCAGATGCCGCCCATCGTCAACCCATCCTCATCCCCGCTGGTTGACGCGCTCAGCGGCGCCGGTTCCTGCACCGGAGTCGCAGGCGCACCCTCGCAGCAGGGCATCACCACCCCGACCACTATGCTGCTTGGCAATGACGGCAACCCCGCACTCGGCCGCTGCGGCTACGGCACGCGCATTCCGTTCATCGTCATCTCTCCGTACGCCAAGAGCAACTACATCGACCACACGCTTCTCGACCAGAGCTCGGTGATTCGGTTCATTGAAGACAACTGGCTCGGCGGCGAAAGAATCCAGCCCGGCGGCTCGTTCGACACCATCGCCGGTTCTATCGAAAGCATGTTCACCTTCTCCGCCACGACTCCTGACGTAGTAAAGTCCATGGCTGAGAAGAAGAAACTCCTGCTCGATCCCGAAACCGGCAAGAAGACCACCACGATCCCTTAACGCGAAACCTGCCCACCACGCAACATCGGGCTTCTGCCCACGGCTCCAGAGCATGAAAAAATGCATGGAGAAGTGAGCAGAAGCCCACAAACATTTCATGACTCAACGCTTCAGTTAGAGAAAACGGCAAATACTTTTGGATTCCTCACGCAGAAAACTCCTGATCGACGGCGGCCGCTGGGCTGCCACGCTGGCCGCACTCAAAGGCGGCGCTCTCCATGCACTTCAGCCTCAGCAATCCTCTTCAATGCACGGCCATAGCATGGCTGCGATGTCCCAGCCTGCCGCTGCGCCCAGCGCCATTCCGGTGCACCATCCGCTCCTCGTTGACCGCCTCGAGCCCTTCGCGGACCCGCTGCCCATTCCTCCCGTCGCCAAGCCTGCGGGGTTGCGCCCAATGATTTCGGGTGCCCCCGGTCCTGATTCTGGAACCGGGGAGTCAAAGAGTGACCCGTTACCCTTCTATCGCTTCACCATGCGCCGGGTCGAGACGCGCGTTCACCGCGACGTTCCTTCCACTTTCATGTGGAGCTACGGCGAGACCGTTCCCGGCCCCACCATTGAAGCCAGAACCGGCCATCCCCTGCTCATCGAATGGGTGAACGCGCTCCCCGAAAAGCACTTCCTTCCCATCGATCACACGCTGCACGGCGCCGCCGCCGATCAGCCTGAAGTCCGTACCGCCGTTCATGTTCACGGCGCCAAAGTTCCCCCGCAGTACGACGGCTTTCCCGAGGACTGGCAGACTCCCGGCCAATCCATTCAGGCCGTCTATCCGCTTGATCAGGAGCCGGCCACGCTCTGGTATCACGACCACGCCATGGGTATTGAGCGTCTGAATCAGTACGCCGGCCTCTTCGGCTTCTTCCTCATCCGCGATGAAGCGGAACAGCAACTCGGCCTGCCCAGCGGCAAATATGAAATTCCCCTGGCCTTCGCCGATCGACTCTTCTCTGCCGATGGCTCGCTCTACTATCCCGACTCAGGCGACCCCGCAGCCCCGTGGATTCCCGAACTCTATGGGGATGCCATGCTGGTCAATGGCAAGATCACTCCGTTTCTTGATGTCGAGCCGCGTCCCTATCGCTTCCGCATGTTGAACGCTGCAAACTCGCGGACATTTGTCTTCTCGCTCTCCAACAAACAGAGCTTCCACCAGATCGGTTCCGACCAGGGCCTGCTCTCCGCGCCCGTTGAGCTCACCCAGGTTTCGCTCTCACCCGGCGAGCGTGCCGATGTTGTCATCGACTTCAGCAAGGTCCCGGGTCAGCGCATCACCTTCAACAACCTCTCGTGGGAGCTGATGCAATTCCGCGTCTCTGACGCTCCAGTCCCTGGTCCCTTAGTCCCTGATCCCTTGCCTCCCATCCTCCGCGCCATCCAGCCAATTCCCGAGTCCGCCGCCGTCCAATCCCGCCTCATGATCCTGCGCGAATACATGTCCCGCGACCCGAAGCGCATGTTGATGCTGATCAACGGCACGCGCTGGCATGAACCGGTCACCGAGCGGCCCGAACTCGATTCCGTAGAAATATGGGGCTTTGCGAACACCACCGGCGACATTCATCCCATTCATCTGCACCTGGTCCGCTTTCAGGTCCTCGACCGCCAGAGCTTCGACGCCGATGAATACCTGCTCTCCGGCAAAATGAATTTCCGTGGCGCACCCACGCCACCTCCACCCGGCGACCGCGGTTGGAAAGACACCGTCCAGACCTACCCCGAAACCGTCACCCGCGTCATCATTCGCTTCGAAGGCTACATCGGCCGCTACGTCTGGCACTGCCACCTGCTCGAGCACGCTGCCAACGAGATGATGCGCCCCTTCGAAGTCGTCGCCAAGGCAAAAGCCTAGAATTCTGCCCACTGATCACGGTCCGCTTGCCGAATCCACAGCCAGCCGCATCACTCCAGGCCGGCGTGTGATCTCCATCCTTGCTCAATTCTCATGTGATCTTTATGCTTTCCTTACGTTCTGGGGACTGACCGTTGATCCGTGGACTTGTCGATTTTGCGCTGAAGAGCAGGTGGCTGGTGCTCGGCGGGATGGTCGTGCTCACCGCCTGGGGCATCATCTCCTTCCGCGCGCTGCCCATTGAGGCCTATCCGGACGTCGCCAACAATTACGTCCAGATCATCACTCAGTGGCCCGGCCGCAGTGCCGAAGAGATCGAGCGGCAGGTCACCGTACCCGTCGAAATCCAGATGGCCGGCATTCCCCACCTCACCCATCTGCGTTCCACTACCCTCGCCGGCCTCTCCAGCCTCATGCTCATCTTCGACGACGAATCGAAGGGTGACGTGAACCGCGAGCATGTGCTCGAGCGCCTCGGCCAGGTCAGTCTGCCCGCCAACCTCGTCCCGCAAATGGGCACTGACTGGAGCCCCGTCGGCCAAATCTACTGGTACACGCTTGAGAGCACCAACCCCTCCTACGACGTGATGGAGAAAAAGTCGCTGGAAGACTGGCTGCTCGAGAAATCCTTCAAGGGCGTCAAGGGTGTGGTCGATGTCTCCAGCTTCGGCGGCCCCACCAAGGAGTACCAGATCAAGCTGAACCCGGACAAGCTGGTCGCCTACGGCCTCAGCATCGGGCAGGTCGAGCAGCAACTCGCCAACAACAACACCAACGGTGGCGGCAGCTTTATTGAGCAGGGTTCGCAGCAGATCAATGTCCAGTCGCTCGGCCTCTACACGAGTGTGCAGGATATCGAGAACACCGTTGTCAAATCCGCCAACGGCGCGGCAATCACCATCAAGGACATCGCAACCGTTTCCCAGGGAGCAAAGATTCGCCTCGGCCAGATCGGTCGAGCCACGCACCGCGATGACGGCGTGATCGTCGACAATCCGGATACCGTCGAAGGCATTGTGCTGCTGCAGAAGGGCGATGACTCCGACCCCGTGCTGCAGGGCATTCACGAGGAGGTCGACAAGCTGGACCACGGCATCTTACCCAAGGGCGTTACGATTGTGCCGTTCCTCGACCGCTCAAAACTGGTTGCCTACACCGTTGAGACCGTGGAGCACAATCTCACCGAAGGGATGATCCTGGTCGCCATCATCCTGTTTCTCTTTCTCGGCAACATTCGCGGCGCCATCATCGTTACGCTCACCATTCCCTTCTCGCTGATGTTCGCCTCCATCTGTCTTGACCTAAGCCACATTCCTGCCAACCTGCTCTCGTTGGGTGCGCTCGACTTCGGCATGCTCGTGGACGGTTCGGTGGTCATGATCGAGAACATTGTCCGCCATCTTGCGCACAGAGACGACACACGCACCACGGGACAGCGAATCCGCGAAGCCTCGCATGAAGTGCTGCGGCCCGTGTTTTTTGCGCGCGGCATCATCATTGCTTCGTATCTGCCCATCTTCACGCTCCAGGCTGTTGAAGGCCGCCTCTTCAAACCCATGGCCTGGACCGTATCCTTCGCCCTGGTCGGCGCACTCATCTTCGCGATCATCATTGCGCCTGTAATGGCGGCGCTGCTCTTCCGCAAGGGCGCCAAAGAGTGGCAGAACCCCATTATGGAATGGCTCGTCCGTCACTACCGCGTCTCAGTGCGGCAAGCCATTGTGCATCGCAAAATCACACTGGCCATCTCCACTTTTCTCTTCGCCATCGCGCTCTATCTCACCTTTGGAGGCCCTGTCGGCTCGGAGTTCTTGCCCCACCTCGATGAAGGCTCCATCTGGGTGCGCGGAACTCTTCCGCCCAGCGAAGGTCCCACCGCCAGCATCGATTTCACCAACAAGGCGCGCATCGTGATGGCCTCGTTCCCTGAAGTAACTCAGGTGGTCAGCCAGACCGGCCGTCCTGATGACGGCACCGACACCGCGGGCTTCTTCAACACCGAATACTTTGTCGATCTCAAGCGCAAAGAGGATTGGCGTCCTCTCTTCCATCAAAACAAAGAGAACCTGATTGCCGCCATGGACCAGCAGCTTTCAAAGTTCCCCGGTGTCATCTGGAACTACTCGCAGCCCATCTCCGACAACATGGAAGAAGCCGTTTCCGGCGTCAAGGGTGAACTTGCAGTGAAGCTCTATGGCGACGATCTGCGCACGCTGGAGCACACTGCGGAAAAGATCCAGGCGCAGATGGCCAGCGTCCGCGGCGTGGGCGACCTGGGCATCTTCCGCATTGTCGGCCAGCCCAACCTCAACCTCCAGGTAGACCGCAAAGCCGCTGCTCGCTGGGGCATCAACGTATCCGATGTGCAAGACGCGGTACAGACCGCCGTCGGCGCCAACGCCGTCACCCAGGTGCAGCAGGGCGAGGCACGCTTCGACGTCACTTTGCGCTATCAGCAGCAGTATCGCGACACGCGCGAGGCCATCGAAAATGTCCGCCTGCTGGCGCCCTCCGGCGAGCACGTCTCTCTCGCGCAACTCACCACTGCCTCCACCGACGACGGCGCCGAGCAGATCAACCGCGAGGGGGGCCAGCGCTACATCGCCATCAAGTATTCGGTGCGCGACCGGGACCTCGGTTCCACCGTCGAAGAGGCGATCGCCAAGGTCAATCACAATGTGAAGCTGCCTACCGGCTACCATCTTGAGTGGGCCGGTGAATATGAGAGCCAGAAACGAGCCAACAAGCGCATGGCGCTCATTGTGCCCATCACCGTGCTCGCGATCTTCCTGATCCTGTACACCATGTTCCGCTCAGTCAAATGGGCCATGGTGATCCTGGTCAGCGTCGTGATGGCCTCCATCGGCGGGCCTCTGGCGCTGTTCCTCACCGGAACCAACTTCTCCGTCTCATCGGCCGTCGGCTTCCTCGCGCTCTTCGGCGTGTCAGTGGAAACAGGCGTCATCATGATCGAATTCATCAATCAATTGCGCGCCCGGCGCAGGGGCATGGAAACCTCTACCGAAGAACATCTCGTGGACTCAGCCGTGGAAGGAGCAGTCCTTCGCCTGCGCCCCGTGATGATGACCATGCTGGTCGCTACCCTCGGACTTCTTCCCGCGGCCATGTCGCACGCCATTGGCTCCGACTCGCAGCGGCCGTTCGCCATCGTGATAGTCGGCGGCCTCTTGGCTAACCTGGTCATCGGCGTCTTCCTGTTGCCGGCTCTCTATGTGTGGGTCGCCCGCGAAAACGACATCCTGCCGGCAGTCGAAGACGGCGAAGAAATCTGATTGTGTCACGGTCCGGATCCGATCAACCCGGCAGCGGAAATCTCTTCCTGACCATCTCCAGCGCCTCCTCGAGAGTCCCGATCGTCCCCTCCAGTTGCGCGTCTTCCGCTGCTCGCAGCATTTCCTTGAAGCCCGCGCCCGGCGCGTAGCCCGCCGCAATCAGCTCGCGTCCTGTGATCAGCGGAGTGGGACGCACCACCTCCTCCGGCATGGCCAGCCATCGCTCGCGAACAAACGCCCAATGCTCCAGATTCCCGCTGCCCGCCATGCAATCCATGCGATGCAACGCCAGGTGCTCGTCGAATCCATTCAGCCGAAAGAATCGCTTCAGCGTCGAGGCGCGCATCCGCCCCGCATCCGCAAAGCGCATGTGATTCTCGACAAGAGCCAGAATCTGATGGGATTCCTCGTTGGAAAAGCGGAATCGCCTCAAAATGTCCGCACCAATGGCGACACCCACTTCGACATGTCCGTCAAATCGAATGCGGTCCGGCGCGCGCCGAAATGTTGGCGGCTTGCCCACGTCGTGCAGCAGCGCTCCCCACGCGAGCGTCGGCGAACAGCCCTCCTCAAGTTGCGCAAGCAGCCCCAGCGTATGAATCCACACATCGCCTTCGGGATGGTATTGCGGCGGCTGCTCCACACCCTTCATCCGCGCAATTTCGGGCAGCACCTCAACCAGCAGACCCGTCTCGTCCAGCAGTTCAAACGCCCGGCGCGCCCGGCCCTCCGTCAACATCTTGGTGAGCTCATCTCGAACCCGCTCCCTGCTCACCGCCGAAAGCCTGCTTGCCAGAGCGCGCATCGCTGCCCTGGTCCCGTCTTCAATCGCAAAGCCGAACCGAGCCGCAAAACGTACCCCGCGCAGCATGCGCAGATGGTCCTCTTCAAACCGTAGCTCCGCCCGCCCGATGGCCCGGACAATCCCTGCTTCAAGGTCTGCAACACCACCCACAAAATCCAGCACTGAGGGAGTCAAAGTTTCTCCAGTTCTCCCGGTACCCAGAGCGACCAATGAAGCTTTGTCATCCTGAGCGACCGAAGGGAGTCGAAGGCCCGCCCTCAGCCCGTCGAAGGGGACCTGCGGTTGTTTTTCGCCGCGATTGAACAACTCAGCCCCGCGCAGCGGATCCATCAGCAGCCCATTGATCGTGAAGTCCCGTCGCTTCACATCCTCCTCGGCGCTCAGCGTGTAGCGCACCGCATCCGGGTGCCTCCCATCGGAGTAAGCCCCATCCGACCGAAACGTCGCCACCTCCGTGGTCACATAGCTTTCTTCATCTCCATCGGCCACTAAAACAACTCCAAAATGCGCACCCACCGCAAATGTCCGTGGAAACAGGTTCAGGACCACATCCGGCGTTGCGCTGGTAGCCACGTCATAGTCGCTCGGCTCCCTGCCCAGCAGCAGATCCCGCACGCATCCGCCCGCCAGGTACGCCTCATACCCCTCTGAGCGCAGCTTTGCGATCACTCCGGCCGCCGCTTCGAATTGTCGCGTCCCTTGCACCATGGCTGCTTCCATTCTCGCCCACCACGCCCGCGTCGAATAGCTCCCACGCTGACTCGCCGACTTGCTGACCCGCTGTCTAGCTGACAAGCTGACCTGCTGCCTGCTGACCTGCCGACCCGCTAAACTAGCTATATGCCCCACTCCGGTCTCATCCTCGCCATCGAGTCCTCCTGCGACGAGACCGCAGCTGCCGTCGTCCAGCGAGGGGCCCGCACCCTCAGCTCCGTTGTTGCCTCCCAGATCGCCACCCACGCCCGCTACGGCGGCGTCGTCCCAGAACTCGCCTCCCGCGAGCATCTCCGCGCCATCGTCCCTGTCGTGCGCGCCGCCCTTGCCCAGGCCAACGTCACTCTCGCCGATCTCGACGCCATCGCCGTCACCAGCGGACCTGGCCTCGCCGGAGCCCTCCTCGTCGGCATCACCTATGCCAAGGCACTCGCCTTCGCCAATAACCTCCCGCTTATCGGCGTCAACCACCTTGAAGGCCACATCCACGCCGTCCTGCTCAACCAGCGCGAGTCCGCACTCATGTCAGGTGCCCCCGGTCTCGCTTCTGAGACCGTGGAGACCAAGCACCCCGTTGACCCCGAACCTGCCCTAGCCCTGGTCGTCTCCGGCGGCCACACCCATCTCTACCTGGCCACACCCATAAACGACACCTGGCATTACAAGCTCGTCGGCCGCACCCTCGACGACGCTGCCGGCGAAGCCTACGACAAAGTAGCTAAGCTGCTCGGCCTCGGCTACCCCGGCGGTCCCTGGATCGATGCGCTCGCGCAACACGGCAATCCCAAAGCCGTTCCCTTCGCCTTTTCGCATATCAAGACAAAAATCCACCTGGCCGGCAAGGCGCCAAGAACCAAGGCCGCGCAGACTGCTCCCATCGCCAATCTCGACCCGCACTTCCTGTTCTCGTTTTCGGGAATCAAGACGGCCGTCCTGCGCTACGTAGAACTACACAACCTGCGCCCCGAAGCCGAATCGCGCCGCGAAGCCCTCTTTACCGGCCCCGACGCCCCGGGAAACTCAAAAAAGTCCATCAGCTTGCAAAAAGACATCGCTGTGGGGCAGCAGGACTCCGCTCACGTCCGCCCCGCGCGCAGCGGGCCGACGATCGAAGACGCGCTGGCTCAATGCGATCCCCAAACGCTCGACCTCATCGCCAGCTTTCAACACGCTGTTGTGGGCGACCTGCTCAAGAAGACCTTCGCCGCGGCAGAATCGCTCGGTGCCCGCCGCATCCTCGTCACCGGAGGCGTCGCCGCCAACCGCGAACTGCGCGCCCGCTTCACCGCCGAAGCCGCTCATCTCAACCTGCGCGTCTCATTCCCTACGCTCGCTCTCTCCACTGACAACGCCGCAATGATCGCCGCCGCCGCGTGGCCCCGTTTCCTGGCCGGTGAATTCGCCGAAGACTCCCTGTCCGCCAACCCTTCACTCGCTCTCGGAAAGTAAAACAACCCGTCCCAAAATGAGATGGCGGGCCCTGTATGGCGCAAACATCCAACCCGGCAGCCTCATGGCCGGTCTGATTTTCCGGCCCTGACACTGTCCTGGCCTGGCACAGAGATGCGCGGTTCGCGCGGGCACCGCTCCGCCGGCTTTCGTCCATCGAGACAGCAGGCGAATTCTCTTCGGAGGAGACTGGTCAGCCTACCCCGGCAATGGCATACTATCTAAACACTTGCATCTGAAAAGGGGGGTAACCGCATGCAATATGTGGGTAATTTCATAGCGTTTGCGCTGCTGGCACTCGGCGTTCTCTGGCTTCTGCAGGACTACGGAGTCGTACCAGGCAGTTTCATGTTCAACGAATTTCCATGGGGACCGCGCGGTCTGGTTACTACTGCCGCCGGGGTGGCCCTTTTGTTCATCATCAACTTCTCGGGACCCAGGCGGCGCTAGACCCGCGGCGCTAGACCCCAACCGGCCCGTCTCAGCTTCGGAGATCGCTCCAACCCAATGTTGACCCGCCCCTCCCCCTGCGGACGTCAACAGCCTTCGGAGAGCTCACATCTCGGCTTGCTACAATCGGAAGGGCTTAAAGCCCTCGGATTTGAGCTGCTATCCGAGAAGGAATCAAGACCAGAACCAATGCCTCTCCGCCTCTTTAACACCCTGTCCGGAACCATCGACGAACTCTCCCCGCAGGGTGGCCAACCCCTGAGCATGTATGCCTGCGGGCCCACGGTCTATGACTACGGCCACATCGGCAACTTCCGTACCTTCCTGCAAGTCGACGTCCTGCGCCGGACCCTGAATCTGCTCGGCGTCCCGGTCCGCCACGTCATGAACATCACCGACGTCGACGACAAGATCATCCGCAACGCCGCCGCGGCCGGCATACCCATTCACGACTACACCGCCCGCTTCGAAGAGGCTTTCTTCGAAGATCTCGACTCCCTGCGTGTCGAGCGTCCGGAGATCATTGCCCGCGCCACCAAACACATTCCCAAAATGGTCGCGCTCATCCAAAAACTCGCAGCCGCGGGCGCTGCCTATCAGACCGAGGACGGCTCATGGTACTTCCGCCTCGCCTCGTTTCCGGAGTACGGCAAGCTGAGCAAGAAGGACCTCAGCGGTATGGAAGACGGCGCTCGCGTGGACCTGGACGAATACGAGAAGGACTCGGCCCGCGATTTTGCCCTGTGGAAGGCCGCCAAGCCCGGCGAGACTTCCTGGGACACTGCCATCGGCCGCGGCCGCCCTGGTTGGCATATCGAGTGCTCGGCCATGGCCATGGAGTACCTCGGCGAAAGCTTTGACCTCCACGCCGGCGGTGAAGACCTGATGTTTCCGCACCACGAAAACGAGATCGCCCAGAGCGAGTCGGTGACCCACAAGCCCTTCGCCCGCCACTGGATGCATGTGCGTTTTCTGCTTGTGGACGGGCGCAAGATGTCAAAGAGCGAGGGCAACTTCTTTACCCTCCGCGACCTTTTGCTCAAAGGCTACAAGGCCTCGGCCATTCGCCTCGCGCTCATCTCAGTACCCTACCGCCATCAGCTCAACTTCACCTTCGACGGCCTGATCGAGGCCACCAACGCCATTGAGCGGCTGCGCACCTTTCACCAGCGCCTGACCAGCGGCACGTTTGCCGAAGGCGCAAACGCCGCGCTGCAAGACTCCGCGAAAACCGCCCAGGCCGAATACGTTGCCGCTCTCTCCAACGACCTGAACACCGCCGAAGCCCGCGCCCCCATCTTTGACCTGATCCGTGCCGCCAACACCGCCATCGACCAGGGCCAATTCTTTTCCGCGGACAAATCCGCGATCCTGGCCGTGCTGGCAAGCTTCGACCGAGTCTTCGACGTGATCGCCGACCACGATGCCGAGCCTACGCGCCGTGCTGTGGAATGGGCGGAGCAGTCGGGCCGCCACGCGGATGTGGCGCCCGAATTGCTGGCCCGCCAGTCGCTCACCGACGAGGCCATTGACGCCCTCGTCGCCGAACGCACCCTGGCCAAAAAACAGCGAAACTTCGCCCGCGCCGACCAGATCCGCAACGAACTCGCCGAAAAGGGTATTGTTATCGAGGACTCCAAAGACGGTGTCCGCTGGAAACGTAAATAATTCTGGAATATTCCCCGGGACGCAGAAATTCCCCACTCACAGAAAGAGGAGAGTCGAAGCATGGAAGCCAACGAAGCCCAGGAATTACAGGAAAACGCCGAACACGGCGGGCAGGAATCGTCACTCCGCCCGGTCGCTTTCACCATGAGCGTGCTCGCCGTGCTGGTGGCCGTAACCACCGTTCTAGGCCACCGCACCCACACCGAGGCTGTGCTCAACCAGGCCAAGGCCAGCGACAAGTGGAATGAATATCAAGCCGTCAAGATCCGGTCCAGCGATTTGGCCGCGGCCCAAAGATTGCGGAGTCTCTTCACCCTTACCGACAAAGACAAGATCGCCAAAGCGGGGAAGGACGCGGCCGACGACGCGGACCACCAGAAGAAATGGGCGGAAGATCTGCCCAATCTGAAGAAGGAAGCCGAAGAGTTCGAAGCTGAGGTGCGCCTGGCAGAGCATCGCGCCGACTATTACGATCTGGGTGAGGCACTGCTCGAGATCGGCCTCGTCGTAAGCTCCGTCACACTCCTCACCCGCAGCCGAATCTATTGGTTTCTGGGCATAGGCGCTTCCATCATTGGCGTAGGTTCTGTCGTCTTAGGATTGCTGATCAAGTAGGCACATGCGCTGAGCGGCTTACTCCGGCGGCATCTGTTCCAGCTTCTCAATCGGCTGGCTCGCCTTGCCCTTCACCTGCGCCGTGGTCAGCAGAAACACCGCGACGACGATCCCCGCCATGCCGGCAAATTCCGTCGGCCCCGGTCGTTCGTGCAGCAGAAAAATCCCCAGCAGCACCGCGACCACCGGGTTGACGTAGGCGTACGACGAGACCTTGGCCACCGGCACATGCTCCAGCAGGTAGATAAAGCTCGTATATCCCAGCAATGACCCACCCGTTATGAGCCAGAGCAGCGACCCCACCGCTGCCCCGTTCAGGTGAAACTGTGGCCACTGGCCCAGGCCCGTTCCCAGCAGCGTGTCGGCGAAACCCGCCACCAGCATCTGCCACGCCGCGGCAACAAAGCTGTTCACCGGCAGCCGCGACCGCCGCGAAAGGATGCTGCCCACCGTCCACGCGAAACCGCCGGCCAGCAACACACCCAGCGCCACCAGCAACGTATGGTTGCCCTCGAAACCAATCTGCATCGACGGCCAGAGCAGCAGCCCCAGCGCAGCTGAGCCCATGACCATGCCCAGCCATCCGCGCGCCTTCAGTGGCTCGCCACCGGGCAAAAACATCTCAATCAGCGCCACATAGAGAGGAGTGACAGCCAGCACCAGAGAAGCCAGTCCGCTGGGAACCGTCTTCTCCGCGTACACCAGCCCCACGTTACCCGCGCCCAGCAGCAACAGCCCAATCAAGCTCAGGCGCAGCATGTTTGCAGTGGGCCACCAGAGCCGCAATCCACGCCATCGGCACCAGCCCAGCAGAATCGCCCCGGCAACCAGAAACCGTGTCCCCGCCAGCAGCAGCGCCGGCATCTCCGCCGCGCCAATGCGGATAGCCGTGTAAGTGGAACCCCAGAAGAAGTACACGCTTGCAAAAGCCAGCACAATCGAGGCCGTTGTGGCTGTCTTCTTCGCGGGACTCATCTGCTGCGCGCCGTTTGCCATGATGTGATTTCATCGTAGCTTGGAAACTCGCTCGCGGCTCGCCAGCACCTCGCCGGCGCCCTCTGTCGGTGAGGATGTCTTGTGGCCAAGACCCTGACAGCGAACGGCCGGGGCCTGTGCTCGACCTCTCCAACCCACTTGTCAAGCCCCGCCTTTCTCATCTTAATCGTATCTATCTTATTTTCAACGTCTTCCAACAGCTCCGTATTGCCGATTATTTCTCTCAATTCGCTATCCTGTAGTTGAGAGTTATGCCTCATGGAACGGCTCGCCGCAGCATCTCGTCCAGCCCGCTCGCCCGCACGGCTCCGCGTATGTTCTCCATTTTCAGGAATTTGGCTTCCAGGTTCTTCAAAACAATATACTTTGCGCCAGAACCATGCCGCCAACCTGGTGAAAACAGAGAATTTGCCACAAACACCCAGGGGGGTGGGATCGGGCAGGGGATAACCTGAACGGCCAACGGGTCGAGAGGCCCGTTCTAGGCCTGTGCTATCCTCGGGGAAGCGGGATTCCCATGCACAAGCGCATCTCCAATGGATTGCTGATCGCACCGGCCTCACGACGCTGGTCGCGGTCCCGCGCGCGCAACCTTTGCCCGCGCAAGCACCTCCGCGTGCTGCCCACCCGCACTCGACCTAGCCTCTTCGGCGGTGATTAGTAAAGGTCCGCCGAAGACCCTCGCTCGCCTTTTTCAGAGTCAAATGATCCCGCACACTTGGGGTCCGTGGCCGTGCACTACCCGCATTCATGCACCGCCACCCAACCGCATCGGACGAGGAGAACAGATCATGACCACGCTAAACACGACCAGCCGGGCAGTGACCAATCGTGAACTGCATGCACAATACGGCCCTAAGCTTGTCACTCCCCTGCCCGGCCCCAGGGCAATCGCCGCCGTCGCCGAGGATGCCCGCCTCATCTCGCCCAGCTACACCCGTTCCTATCCGCTGGTGGCCAGGCGCGCCAGGGGTTGTCGCGTCGAAGACGTGGACGGCAACGAATTTCTCGACTTCGCCGCCGGCATTGCCGTGTGTTCCACCGGCCATTGCCATCCTGAAGTCGTCGCAGCCATTCAGAAGCAGGCAGCCGAACTGATTCACATCTCCGGCACCGATTTCTATCACGAGATGCTCACCGATGTGGCCGATCGCCTCTCTGCCGTTGCGCCCATGCCAGGCCCGCACAAGTTTTTCTACGGCAACTCCGGCGCCGAGGCAATTGAATGTGCGCTCAAGCTGGCCCGCTACCACACCGGCCGCCAGCAGGTGATCTCGTTCTTCGGCGCATTCCACGGACGCACCATGGGCGCTCTCTCGCTCACCGGCTCCAAGCCGCAGCAGAAGCGCCGCTTCTCACCGCTCGTTCCCGGTGTCACCCACATCCGCTACCCCTATGCGTATCGCGGCTGCACCGGTGGCCCGCAAGAGGAAGAAGCCTTCAGCCTGGGTTGCGCGCGCTTTATTGAGGAGAAGCTGTTCAAGACCACCATCGCGCCGGAAGAAGTGGCGGCCATCTTCGTTGAGCCCATCCAGGGTGAAGGCGGCTACGTGGTTGCTCCCGACAACTTCCTGCGCGAACTGCGCGCCATCTGCAACCGTCACGGCATTCTGCTGGTCGTGGACGAAGTGCAGTCCGGCGCCGGCCGCACCGGCAAGTGGTGGGCCATTGAGCACTCCGGCGTAGAGCCGGACATGGTCTGCATGGCCAAGGGCATCGCCAGCGGCATGCCGCTCGGCATCTGCATGACCCGCGCCGAAATCATGGACTGGGTTCCCGGCTCCCATGCCTCCACGTTCGGCGGAAATCCAATCTCGCTGGCGGCAGCGCTTGCGACCATCGATGTGCTCGAACGCGAAGGCATCCGCAACGCGGCCCGCGTGGGCGAGTTCATGCTTCACCGTCTGCGCGGCTGGAAGCACTCACACCCCCTCGTGGGCGATGTGCGCGGACGCGGCCTCATGATCGGCATCGAGCTGGTAAAAGACAAGTCCACCCGCGAGCCGGCCACCGCGCTGCGCAATCGCGTGGAAACACTGGCATTCGAAGCGGGCCTCATGATCCTCGGCTGCGGAGAAACCTCGCTGCGTCTCTGCCCACCCCTGCTCATCAACGAACACGAAGCCACCGTGGCGCTCGACATCCTGGAAGATGCGCTCACGCAAGTGGAGAAAGAACACGAGCACGCCAACACGCTTGAGGTCACCACAGCCTGAAGCACTTGGATTGGAAATCGGAGCCGGCACTTCGGGCGTTTTCATTCAGTCCAGACTCGCCGGCTCTTCCATTTTTCGTTCAATCGTCCGCAGCAACAGCCACGCCCTGCTAAACAACCTTCTCGTCGAGACGCATATTCGCAATCTCCGAAGTACGGTGCGCGGCCCGTTCCAGATTCTGCGCCATCTCCCGTGTGGCCAGATGTTGTTCTTCCGCGGCTGCCGCCATCTGATGCGACAACCCCGATAGATCTTCGGTCTGACTCGCGATACGGTCGATCGCCGAGTTCGCGGTCGTGACATCGCCTCCAATCTCGTTCACCTTTGCCTGAATCTCTGCCGTGGCCGAAGCCGTTTGTTCCGCCAGCTTTCTCACCTCGCTCGCAACCACCGCAAAGCCCCTCCCGTGCACCCCCGCGCGGGCCGCCTCAATGTTGGCGTTCAGCGCCAATACGCTGGTCTGTGTCGCAATCGAGGCAATCAGCTCCGCCACCTTGGCCACTCCCGCGCTTGAGGCGCGAAGACTCTCGATTGAAGCCTTGCTTTCTGCACTCGCAATACGCGATTTCTCCGCGGTTTGCGCCACCTGCACAGCGTTTTTCGCGATCTCGGCAATGCTCGACTCAATCTCGTGCGTGGCCGTCGCCACCATCTGAAGATTGCCGTCAAGCTGCTCAATGTCGTTGCGTTGTGCCTCCTGCGCCTTGCGGATCGCGTCCAGCTTCTGCTGCGTACTGACTCCCCACACCACCACTGCGCCGATGTAGCCGCCGCGCCCGTCGATCATCGGCTCGATTTCAAGGTCAAGCTTTTGTGGCCCCAGAGGGATGGTTGCCTTGTGCGGCAGATGATGCACGCCGTCGTGCTGGCCTCCACCCAGAATGTTCTCCACATTGGGAGGAAGCTTGTGAAACACATGAATGGATTTGCCCACCAGCTGATCGACGGGAAATGGCAAATACTGCTGCAGAGAAAGAAGCGTCTTGCGCGAGGCCCGGTTGAGAAACCGCAGCGTAAGATCCCGGTCGCAGAACATCGCGTTGCACGGAAGCGCCTCCATCGCAAACTCAAAGCTGCGATCGTTGCCGGTTTCTAACTCTGCGAACGGCAGTTCTTCGACTCCCACCGAGGTTTGCGGTTGATGTGCGTCGTGCTTTGAAAACAGACCTTCGAAAACTCCCAGAGACATATTCGACCTTCCTTACGCTCGCTGGTCTTCAGTCTCCATCAAAGCAAGCCGCATGGAGGAAAAGAAATGCTGCACAATCTTCAACGGATTCGATGGCTTCCTAAAAATGAAATGAGGTTCCCAAAATGGCAATTGGGTCAGGCAATCACTGCCCACAAACTGAACGAAAAGCCTGTCTGTTTCAGTTCGCCCTCGCGCCGATTTGCGTCTTTCGCCCAACCAGACGAAAATGGTGTGCCATGGGATGGATGGAGCAGATATGCATCGCGGGCGAAGAGAAAATCCTCGCCGGGCTGAATCGCATTGCGCGGCGACCCAGCCATACATCCAGCCTGCCTGCTCACCTGATCACAGGCATCGACGGCGAAGACGCGGCGTTCTTCTACCTGCGCCGCAATGGATACACAGTGGTCGCGCGGCGCTGGTCAGCCGGCAATCTGCCCGGCGACATCGACCTGATTGCGTGGCATGGGCCGCTGCTCTGCATCATTGAAGTGAAGACCCGCACGGCGCACGACATCGCACCGGCCGAGGTCGCGGTCGACTCACACAAGCGCGCAACCCTCCGCCGCCTCGCTCGTCAGTACGTACGCCAGCTGCCGCAGCAGACAGCTCCGCCTGTACGTTTCGATGTGCTCAGCGTGTATCTGGTCCCGGGAAAAAAGAAGGAGTTCCGCCACTTCGAAGCATCCTTCGGTTGGAGCGAGCAGCGGGATTACGAGGATCTCTAAACCATCAGCAAAAGAGCGTTACTCCTTCGCGTCTTCAAACTCCTCGTGCCAGGCCATTTGAATTGCCTCAAGCTTCGACTCGTTGGATTTGGCCGGATCGTCCGCGAAGCCCGGAAGCTCCATAACATGGCGATGAAGATCGGTGAACCGCACCGTCAGCGGGTCCACATCGGGAAACTTCTCCTGAAGCTGAATGCCGATCTCTTCGGCGTCGGTCCACAGAATTTCGCGCGGCATTTCTCGCTCCTTACTTTTGCTCGAGCATCTGGATCAACTCCTGCTCGCCATCCAACAAATAAAATGCAATGAACCTCATCGATTCGGACTGCGATGCATTGCTGAAGGCCGCAATCACCGCTCCCGCCGGTTCGTGAAACGCCGACCCTGCGGGGAGCATCTGGGCAGCGTGCCCTTCGATCTGATAAACCGCGGTCCCTTCCACGATGTATCCCACCACCGTGCATGGATGCGCGTGGCGGCCGGTCTTCTGTCCCGGCTCAAATCGAATCTCTCGCACGTCCACGGCAGAGACATTGCGATCGCCCAGCATCGCCTTCAAGAGCTGCTTCCGTTCAATCGTCTGCGGATTCATTGCTCAATCCAGCCTCGCGCCTCATTTGCCTTCTGCCAGCGTCAGCGGCTTGCCTTCGGATACATAGTTGCGGTTCCAACTGGGAATCTCGACCTCATACACACCCGGCCTGGTGATTACTGCCTGGCAGCCAAGCCGCGAGTTCAACTGCTGATCGGCGGCCATGTCCATGCGGTCAATCTCATCATCGTCGGCCTCGCTGATCCCGCTCTGGTCTTTGATCCACAGGTGGCAGGTGGTGCAGGCGCATACACCGCCGCATGCGTGGTCGAGAAAGATGTTGAAGTTCTCCGCCACATCCAGAAAACTCATCGGCTTGCCATGGTGATCGTACGGCAGCGTGCCGAATTCAAACTCCACCGTGCGGCCTTCCGGCTGAAACGTCACGCGCACCAGCTTATCTGCGGGAATGTTCTTCTGAATGTCCTCACTCATATCTTCAAACTCCTCGTGCCTGACTCGCTGACTTGCCGGCTCGCTGACCTGCTGACTTGCTTCATTTGAACTCCGCCGCGGCCATGGGATGAGGAGCTGTGACCGCCTCGCCCAACTCCTCACCCGCTTCCCCCATCGTCTTGCCGCGAATCGCCGTGGTCACCGCGGCCTCCATCATCAACTCGGCAAACCGCCGCGTCGCACGATCCAGCGCCAGCGTAGCCTCGCGAATCGCAGCCTGATCCTCGCCCAGCTTCACACTGGCCAGATGATCGCGCGCGGCAAAGATTTCAGCGTGCTCTTCGCCCGTCAATTGATTCCACGCCGGGCTCTCCGGTGCGCGCTCGACAGCCGCAAGAATCGTCTCCGCCTCGTTGCGTGCCTCAATCAGCAGCCGCTTGGCAAAGTCTTCTTCAGCGTGATCGAAGGAGTCGAGAATCATGCTCTCAACCTGCTCATCCGTCAGTCCGTAGGTCGGCTTCACTTCAATCTTCGCCGCCTGCCCGCTGCGCTGCTCGCGCGCTGTGACTTTCAAAATCCCGTCGGCGTCAATCAGGAATTTCACTTCAATGCGTGGCAACCCTGCGCTCATGGGCGGAATGCCTTTCAGGTCAAAGCGTGCCAATGAGCGGCAATCGGCCGCAAGTTCGCGCTCGCCCTGAACCACGTGAATGGCTACGTTGGTCTGCCCCTCGACGCCGGTGGTGAAGTGTTCGGTAGCCGAAGCCGGAATCGTCGAGTTGCGCTGAATAATCCGCGCCACCGTTCCGCCCAGCGCCTCAATGCCCAGCGAAAGCGGCGTCACATCCAGCAGCAGCATCTCTTCTGTCGTCTTTGATGCGCCGGCAAGAATATCCGCCTGCACAGCCGCGCCCAGCGCCACCACTTCGTCGGGATTCAATTCGATGTGCGGCTTCTTGCCGCGCGCTGCCAGATGGAAAAGATCATCCACCAACTGCCGCACCGCAGGAATCCGCGTCGATCCGCCCACCAGCACCACTTCATCAATCTGCTCAGCCGTAATCCCCGCATCGGCGAGTGCTTGTTTACAGGGGCCTGCGGTCCGCTCCAACACCGGCTCAATCAGCAGCTCGAACACAGCGCGCGGAATCTCGCGCTGATAGCGATCACCGTTCGGCAATTCAATATCGAACCTTGCAACATCTTCCGTAGAGAGGCTGATCTTCGCCTCAATCACGGCTTTCCGTAGCGCCTGCACCGCACCCGGATGGCCGCGCAGATCTGCGCCGTGTTCGGCGTGAATCTCATCCAGCGCAATCGCCAGCAGCAGGTTGTCGATGTCGTCGCCGCCCAGGTGCGTATCGCCGTTGGTCGACTGCACTTCGAAGATTCCGTCGCGCAATTTCAGAATCGAAATATCAAACGTGCCGCCGCCTAGGTCGTAAACAGCAATCGTTCCTTCCTTCGCGCGATCAAGTCCGTAAGCCAGTGCAGCCGCGGTAGGCTCGTTCACCAGCCGCAACACTTCAAGCCCTGCCATGCGCCCCGCGTCTTTCGTAGCCTGGCGCTGCGCATCGTTGAAATACGCTGGCACGGTGATCACAGCCTGCGTCACCGGCGCGCCGAAGAATCGTTCGGCATTGCGCTTGAGCTGGCGAAGAATATAAGCGGAGATTTCGGGCGGTGTAAAGCGCAGTTCGCCCAGCGTGATGCGCGGGACATCGCCTGCTTCCACATCGTCGGCAAAACGAAACGGAAACAGCTTCAGCTCATCTTGAATCTCTTCAAGCCCGCGCCCCATCAGGCGTTTCACTGAGTAGATGACCCGCTCCGGCGTCTCGATGAGCGCTTTGCGCGCCGTGTTACCAACCGTGACCGTGGGCCTGCCGCCCTCCGCGGGAACCGGATCAAGCGCAACCACCGATGGCACCAGGTTGGAGCCGTCCACACCGGGAATCACCACCGGCGCATCGCCCTGCATGAAGGCAACCAGGGAGTTTGTGGTGCCCAGATCGATTCCTACAACGCGGCCTGTCGAATTAGATTCCGCCATATGCTCTTCTGTTAAGCTCCCAGAGTTTCCGTAACATCGCGAACCAGATTGCTCAGGTAGCGCCGCCGGTCCAGCAGCGCCACCATCGTCTTTTGCGCGGCCGTCCGCACCGCCGCATCACCCGCATCCCACGCCTGCCACTGCGCGCGCAAGTCTTCATCCACCGCGCCCAGCAGGCCATCAAACTTCTTCTTTGCGCTTTCAAGATCGGAGTGAAGCTGTGGATCTTCTTCGCCCATCTTGCGCGCCATGCGCATCTCTTCCAACTGCATGTTCAGCTCGAAGACCTCTTCCAGCAGATCGGCGGGAACGCGCGAAGGATCTTTTGGGCCCTTGCCGTCCTCACTGGCGCGATTTTTGCCGGCATGCTCTTCCCCTATTTCGGCGCCTTCCAGCTTGAGCAGGTATTCGGTGCGGTTCAGAGGTTCCTTCAGCGTGCGATACGCATCGTTGAGCAGCGCAGTGTCGGCCAGGCTCCACTCCCGCTCCTTCTCGCCGGCGCGGGCAAAGCGGTCGGGATGAACCTTGCGGCTGAGTCGATGAAACTCATGTTCCAGCGCGGGCAGGTCGATCGTGAAGCGGCGCTCGAGTCCGAAGACCTGAAAAAAATCGCCTCCCGGCGGAGGCTGAATCTTGCTGCAATGCGGGCAGAACAACGTGGAGTCGTTGTGCCCGATCGAGCAAGACCAACAGGCAATCGGAACCGCGGAATCGAGAACCTTCAACATAGTTTGTCCGAACCTTTGAGCAGCGTCAGCCTGCGACGAGGCCTGCCTATGAGGAGAATGACGAACCGCAGCCGCATGAGCGCGTGGAGTTCGGATTGATGAAGTTGAATCCCTGCCGCATCAGCGTCTCCTCGTAGTCCAGCGTCATGCCGTGGAGATACAGGAATGACTTCGGATCGACAAAGACCCGCACGCCGTCAAAGTCATAGATACGGTCTCGCTCGCGTGGCCGCGTGTCGAATTTGATGGAATAGGAAAGCCCCGAGCAGCCGCCGCCCATCACGCCAAGGCGCAGTCCGCCTTCTTCGGGCGAAACGCCTTCCTTGGCCATGGCAATCCGGACCCGCTTGATGGCGCGCTCCGTCAGCTGCAGTCCACCCGCGGCGCCTACCGAGGGCTGCGGCGCGGCAGCCTGGGTCGGCGCCGCAAACGCGCCTTCCGCGGGCTTCGATTCGATGCTCACCATATTCGACATACTTGCCTTTTCACTCGCATCTCCCCTGAAGCTGTGGGGTCGCAGCGTTTCCGGGCCCTGCCGCGACCCCTTTCAGGAAAGGGGAAGCCTCTTAGTGCGCTACGGCAGCGGCTTCCGCCGTTTCCGCAACGCCATTCTTCTTCTTCCAGTCGCCGATAGCCGCGCGGATCGCATCCTCGGCCAGCACCGAACAGTGAATCTTCACCGGCGGCAGCGACAGTTCCTTCACGATGTCCGTGTTCTTGATCGCCAGCGCGTCCTCCACAGTACGGCCCTTGATCCACTCAGTGGCCAGCGAAGAGCTCGCAATCGCCGAGCCGCAGCCGAAGGTCTTGAACTTGGCTTCTTCAATCACCTGCGTCTCGGGGTTCACGCGAATCTGCAGGCGCATCACGTCGCCGCACTCCGGCGCGCCAACCAGCCCCGTGCCCACTTCGGTCGACGCCTTGTCGAGTTGGCCCACATTACGCGGATTGTTGTAGTGGTCAATTACCTTGTCGCTGTATGCCATGGTCCGTCTCCTCTGCGGGGGGAAGCCGCTTAAAACAGTTGTCAGTTATCAGATGTCAGTGATCAGTCGCAGGGTTCCATCGGTCCTGTCCACTGCAAACTGTTCACTGGGCTCTAGTGCGCCGCCCACTGAATCTTGGTCAGATCGATGCCTTCCAGCACCATCTCGTAAAGCGGCGAAAGCAGGCGCAAGTGCTTCACAATGTCGATCACCTTGGCGGCCACATAATCCACTTCCGCTTGCGTGTTGAACCGCCCCAGCCCAAACCGGATCGAACTGTGCGCCACATCGTCGCCCAGTCCCAGAGCCTTCAACACATACGATGGCTCAAGCGTCGCTGAGGTGCATGCCGATCCGCTGGAGACCGCCACATCGTTGATGCCCATCAGCAGCGACTCGCCTTCGACGTACACAAAGCTCATATTCAGGTTGCCGGGCAGCCGGTGCTCCCACGAGCCGTTCACGTGAACGTAGTCAAGCTCGGACTCAAGCTTGTTCTTCAGCCGGTCGCGCAGCCCGCGCAGATACGCCGCTTCGGTGTCCATCTCCTCGTAGGCAATCTCGCAAGCCTTGCCCAGGCCCACGATGCCAGGCACATTCAAAGTCCCTGACCGCATGCCGCGCTCGTGCCCGCCGCCGTCAATCTGCGCCGCAATCTGCACGCGCGGATTGCGCCTGCGAACATACAGTGCGCCCACGCCCTTGGGACCGTAAATCTTGTGGCCGCTGAGCGACAGCACATCGATGTTGTCGGTAATCACGTTTACCGGCACCTTGCCGACAGCCTGCACCGCATCGGTGTGGAAGATGACGCCCTTCTCGTGGCAAATCTTTCCGATCTCGCGGATGGGCTGCAGCACGCCAATCTCGTTGTTCGCCGCCATGATCGAAACCAGGATCGTCTTGTCGTCGATCGCCCGCTTCAGATCTTCGAGATCGATCAGGCCGTCGGCCTTGACCGGCAGATAGGTGACGCGATAGCCGTTCTTCTCCAGCCGCTTGCAAGTGTCCAGAATCGCCTTGTGCTCGGTCACCTGGGTGATAATGTGATTCCCACGCTCGCGGTACATCTCCGCGATGCCCTTGAGGGCCAGGTTATTGCTCTCCGTCGCCCCCGACGTAAAAATGATCTCCTTGGCGCTCGCTCCGATCAGTTTCGCAATCTGCTCGCGCGCCGTTTCCACCGCCTGCTCGGCCTCCCATCCAAACGAATGGTTGCGGCTTGCGGCGTTTCCAAACTTGGTGGTGAAGTAGGGAAGCATCGCTTCCAGCACCCGGGGATCCAGTGGACTGGTCGCGTGATTATCCATATAAATCGGCAGACTGACTCCTGCCGGCACTTCCACTTGGCTGGCTACTGTGCTCATCGTCTTCTCCATCCTTATCAATACACTCTCCGCTCGTTACGGAGAAAAATCGTTTACTGCGGCCAATCCTAAAGCGTAAGGGAAACCAACCCATGCGCCTGGTGTATCTTTCCAGCGGGCTGCTCGTGCTCCGCCAGGTCCTGAATACTGATGCTCTTCAGCACTCCGGCGATGGTGTCGTTCACCCTCGCCAACGGCTCTTTGATGGTGCAACTCGGCGTCAGGTCGCAGCTTTTGGCGCCCTTGGTGCAGGAAGTAATGAAAAACGGCCCGTCGATGGCCAGAATCACTTCGTAGGCTGAAATCTCGCGCGCATCCCTGGCCAGCGCGTAGCCGCCGTTCATCCCCGCATGCGAACGCAGCAGGCCGTGCCGGGTCAGCAGTTGCAGAATCTTGGCCAGCAGTTGCGCGGGAATCCCGTAGGCGTCGGCCACATCCTTGGCGCTCAACGCCGGCTTCTCCGGGTGCTCCGCAAGGAACTTGAGCGCCATCAACCCGTAATCGGCCTTCTTGGTCAGCTTGAGCATTGAATATCCGACTTCTTCGGTCCGTATTTAGTATACGACCGATTCTGTCGGGATTTCAAGTCCATCCCGGAATCGTTTCAGCATATTCCGGGAAAATCTGCGCGGGGGCAAAAGATTCAACAAATACCCGTTTCCAATTGACGAAAAGATCGCTACAATCTGGCGGAAAGAGTAGTTCATCCAACTGATTCAAAAGCGATGGCCACCATCTGCAAACATCCCAAAGTGCGCATAGTTTCCCGGCACGAAGACACCGAGTATGTCGAGTGCATGGAGTGTGGCGAGGTCTTCGACTCCGACGAATTCCGTGACATGGAGCTTGAAGAAACCGCCGAACCGGAGGAAGCCGAGAGCGAGTAAAGGACGAGTCAAGCCGGCATGCGTCTGTTGGCTCACCTGGCCGAGTGGCCGTTTCCCGCCTGAGCACCCACCCGTCGCGACGCGATCCACGCATAATGAAGCCCCGAGATCGCGGTCAGCCCCATCGTGGCATCGAGTGTCGCAATGCGCACCCCGGCAATCCACGGAGCTGTGCTCAGCTGATACAGCAACACGGCGGCGAGCGCGCTTACCTGCACCAGCGTATTGGCCTTGCCCAGCAGGCTCGGGATAAATTCCCGACGTCCCACCGCGGCATACAAAATCGCCGCCACCACCAGGATTCCCACATCCCGGCCAAAAACCAGCACCGTCACCCGCGCCGGTATCAGCCCCATATGCGTGAGCACCAGAAACAGCGTGCTCAGCAGCAGTTTGTCAGCCACTGGATCAAGGTATTCACCCAGCTGGGACCGCTGCTTCAGCAGCCGTGCCAGGGCCCCGTCCAGCGCATCCGTCAGCCCGGCCACGACAAACAATCCAAAACCCAGCGCGAAATGGCGTTCGAGAATAGCTGCAACCAGAAATGGCGCCATGCAGATGCGCAGCAGTGTCAGCAGGTTGGGAGCGGTCCGGAATGGGTTCAATCGGGTAACGGGTTCGTCGGTCATGGATGATTCGATCGCCACCGGCTGCCTCTATCTATCCAACTCCGGAGAGAGCATTCCCCTCCGCTTGATTGAAACCGGACTGAACATAGATCAGATCCAGATCTGACCTAAATCGGACCCAGTCAGGACCCGCTCGGACCTGCATTGGACTCGGGCCGGCCTGATTCATGTGTCGGTCAAATCCAGGCAGCTACGTCCAGTCAACCAGGCAAAGGAAGCGCGTCCTCGCCAGCAAGGCAGAGTTCAGCGTTCGCTCCCGATGGTACAGTATGGTCCCGCTGTGCGACAGCCCCCAACTTCCCCCACGGCCTGGATCCTGATAAACTACCGAATGTACCTTCGCAGGCGCGTAGCTCAGTTGGTTAGAGCGCTTCCTTGACACGGAAGAGGTCGCTGGTTCGAGTCCAGTCGTGCCTACCATATTTATCAATAACTTACGGGAAACCATCGGCTTGGCTCCAACCCGTCGTCAAACGCGTTGTCAATTCCGAGCAAATTGATCTCGTCTTCCGAGCGCGCGGAACGCTCGAGTTAAGCCTGGACATGATCCCAAAATAACGGGCCACAAGATGCTTGGATAGGAAAGAGTTCGGGAGCCATCGCCGAAGGGCTGGTCCGCAACCGCCCGTTCGATTCCGCAGGTTTCGCGCTCAAATTGGGCCGGTGCAACGTTCGCGACTAGTTGATCGATGCTGACGAGGCAAATTGAGGGAGGTCTTCACCTTAGCTGATTCCGTAGTGTCGTGAGACGTGAGCAGGCCGAGATTCTGACTGTGATTTGACGTGCGCTCGAAGAGATTGAAGAAGAACGCTCCATCTGCGAGCCGGGGCATCGAACGCACCCTCAAGCGAAGTAGAAATGTGGATCACGAGAATCTCAGATTCAGCCTGGTTCGACACAAGCCTGCTCAGTAGGGCAAGCCTCTCAAGGAACGAGCGATATCGAACCATGACACTGCTGTTAAACCCAAGGCGAGGCTCAGGGCAGTACCAATCGATGAACTTCTCAATGGCGTATCCGTACGTGCGACGGGAGTGTGCTGAGGGCAAGGGGCCGAGCACGCTGATCTTGGATTGCTCGAGTTCAGAGACTGTGAGACTTGTTGAAGTGGATGCAGCCGAACGATTTGAGCTGGTTGCCAACATTCAAGGCGGCTCCTTAGACCGCTCTCAGGAGAGTGCTCCGTTGAATGCCGATATGTACGATATTGCAATTTGTTTGTACACGATCGAAACTTTCCGAGGGAGAGAATCCATGCCTGTTGCAAAGCGTCGAAGTGTGCCCAAGATTTTTGGATTGGATCCCGTCCAACTCGCGCGCTAAGAAAGCACTCGGTGCCTCTACAGAAACTGAGACGCTCATCCGTGCTCTCGATCAGGTCATATCGGAATACGAGCGGAATAGGTTAACCATCGAGGCTAATCAACAATTCATAAAGAGCGGGATCTCAGTTTCCGATGCCTTCGGAAGGCTAACAGAGTAGGCATGCCTATACTGTTTGACTCATCGATCTAAATCACCGCACTGCGTTAGGGAACCGTGTCAAAAGTCCTGCTGCAAAGGTGGGCGCAGGAGTCTCCTCTTTGGCTCACTTCGGTTGTCTTGGAGGAGCTCTACGCAGGCGCGAATCCGGCAGATCGACGAGTTCCCGAGAAGCTTGAGCACGGCTTTGAGAGAGCGAACCGCGTGCTGGTTCCAAATCTGGGAGACTGGAGCTTGGCCGGGAAGGTTCTGGCCTCTGTAGCCCAGAAATACGGCTATGAAAAGATCAGAAGAGCGCGACTCACCAACGACGCGCTGATCGCCACTAGCGCCGCCCGCAAAGGAATTCCCGTCATAAGCACAGAATCAAGAGATTTCTCCCTCTTGGCTGAATTCTGCCCGGCGCAATGGCAAACCAGAGTTCTTCTTGTGTAAGCGACTCGTAAATTTCCTTCGGAAATACGTCTTGAGCGTCGGAGCTCAGCAGGTTGATACTGAGAGTTCATTGTAGCCAGAATCGATTTCTGATCCGGGCACGAAAAGCTAGATTCGGGTCGAACCGGGGTAAGCCGAAAGTGAACATATTCGAGTGTGGACAAGGGACCTTCTCGCTGGAAATCAGCTCGGCAATCGAGAACGGTTTTCCGTGCCAAGTGTCCGAGCCGCCGGTTCACGGCCAGGTTGATTGGATTTGTAAACGCTGGCAGATGATTCAAACAGAAGTTATGCCGCAGTCATTTGTTCGTCTCTGCATGCAGCCAATCCGAGGAGTGCTTTTCGATCGCAATTCTGACCAATTGGCTCCGCGTCCTCACGCCCGCTTTGCGGAACAGTTCTTGAATCACTGCTTTGATGGAGCTCTCTGAGACCTTCATCTTCCATGCGATTTCCTTATTCGTGAGTCCGTCGAGAATGCCGCGCATTACATCGCTTTGGCGGGAAGTCAGAGGCCGCTGGCTCTCAACTCGCTCCGCATGGGATTTCTTTGCGGAAACCAGGGAACGGACGGCTTCGTTGTCCAGCCAGATTCCGTTATTTGTAATTCGCCGGATCGCCTCAACCAGCTGATCGGGATTGCTCTGCTTCAGAAAAACTCCGCAGGCGCCGGCTTCCATGATCTGCAATGTTGCAGCTTCGCTCATGCCCGCCGTCACCATGAGGATTTTTACATCGTGGCGGCGGTCCTTGAGTTCCCCAATCAGGCTGGAACCTCGCTCCTCCCCAAGATCGTAATCAAGCAACACAACATCCGCGGGAGCGCTGGAGAGCGCAGAAATAGCTTCGGCCCCGTTCCTGCACTGACCCACAACGCGGAACCCGGCAGTTGTTTCAAGCAGCCTGCTCAGCCCCTCCCGAAACAGGTTGTGATCGTCCACCATCAGGATGCGGGTCTCAACCATCACAATTCCTCCTCGGAGGCGATCGCCGGAATCAGGTCCACTATAAAGCACGCGCCGTCCGCAACGGGCCGGTAGCTCAATTCTCCTCCGAAAGAACGTACGAAAGCGCGTGAAAGGTAAAGACCCAGGCCCGTTGATTCCGCTCCAGCCTGAAACGGGTGAAATAGAAACTCGGGGTGTGCTACTCCGCCGCCGTTGTCTGAAACTTCCACCCGAACCTGGTTGTCCCCACGCCGCGCGATCACATTCAATTGCCTGCGGTCCTTTGTGCTCAGTGCTCGGGTACTATTGGTGACCAGGTTAAGAAACACCTGCATCAAGCTTGAGCGATCAGCCCACACCATGGGCAAGCCAGGTTCGACCATCCACTGTGTCTCAATTCCCTCATCCTGCAACGATGGCGTGACTACAATCTTCAATTCGTCCAGCAGCACGCTCAGATCTACTTCTTTGGCCTGTGCGGCTGTCTGGCGCACGTTTACGCTGGCAATGCGCTCCAGTGCTTCCGCCAGGCTTCCCAGCGCCTCGAAATCCTTGTTCCCGGCCAGCGATCCACTGTGCACAAGATTCTGGTGCACCACAGAGATGGCGCCGCAAACATTGCGAATCTCGTGGAACACCGCTCCAACCGCAATGCGCGACCCGGAGAGAAGTTGCTGCAGTCCAGACACCTCGTGTGCGCGCAGGTCTTCTGAGGCGTCCAGCACCATTGCTGCCAGGCGAGTTCCCGCATTTGTTTGATAAGTCGAAAAACAAATGTCCGCAAGAAAGGTTTCACCATCTTCGCGCTGCCCGCGGGCCTGCATTACGGCGCGTAGAAGTTGTTGCGATGGATCATGCAGCGTGATGTTTGTCAGCGCGGAAAGATAGCGGTAAAGCAATTTTCCGCGAAGCGCACCTTGCGAAACACCCAACATGCGGTGGGCGGCGTCATTGGCCATCAGCACGTAGCCGTCCTGGTCTGCAGTCAGGATGGCGACCGGACTGCTTTCAATCAGAATGCGCAGTTGCTCCTCTGCTTCGCGGCGCGCATCACGCTCCAGCTCAATCTCATGAATGTGTTCGAGCGTTACCTTGCGGTTGTTTTCCACTTCGCGAATAAACAGGCCTGTACCGACAAATGCGGCAAAGTAGAGCACATCCCTCGAAGTCCCTGTGCGAAGGTTCCACGCAAGGTCGCTGAAGATTTCCGCCAACAATGTACAAATTCCCGCCACGGCCACAATGGAGAACCTGCCCAACACACTTCCGACCATGACCATTGGAATCAGGTAGAGGAAACCAAGCGGAATCTCCGCGATCACCCGCCAATCAAGCAGCGCAATGGCCGCAATGGTGGCTGCTGCTCTCAACAGAACAGATCGCTTCGTCCCTTTGAAGAGAATTCCGTACATGGGCGCCCGCCATGCCGCATCGCATACGTTCCTGCAGCTAACTGAATTCTAGTTACGCCTTATAGCGAAGTTTATAAGGATTATCCAAAGAATTGACGTTTGTCCAAAAGATAGGTTGTACATGGCAGAAAGATGGAATTGACGTGTCTGAAAGATAGCAAATTGATCGCATGGCTTCGCTCTATGCTGAGGCTGTTCGTAGCCCGCTGCCCGCATGTTGAGCGAGCGGTTTTCCGATTGATTGGCTCTTCTTTTGCAATATCCGAGGACACGCATGCAAATTTTGAAATGCCTTGCCAGGAGTTCCTGCTGCATCGGTGCAATGGGATTCCTGCTGGCCTGGAGCTCGCACCTCTCTGCACAACAGTCCCTCACCTGGGACGAGGTAAAAGCAAAGTTCGAAGCGGTAAACCCGGTGTTGAAAGCAGATGCGGCCAATGTGGACGAGATGAAGGCCGAGGAGATTACGGCCTTTCTCCGCCCCAATCCGCAATTCACATTTTCGACGGACGGCACCCAGATTGCGCCGCATAACAAAGTGTGGGCGCCTCTGTCGGGAACCCAGTACCAGCCCAATTTCAGCTACCTGCACGAGCGGGAACACAAGCGGGAACTACGCCTGGAGAGCGCAAAGGAAGGCACGGAAATCACCGAGTCGCAGCACGTGGACCTCGAGATCAACTTGATCTTCGGCCTGCGCTCGGCCTTCGTACAAACTCTTCAAGCCAAGGCTGTGCTGGCGTTGGCCAAGGCCGATCTGGAGTACTACGACAAGATCATCGACATCAGCCGGGCGCGATTCAAGGCCGGCGATCTCGCGAAAATTGACCTGGCCCGCATCGAGCTTCAGCGGGTTCAATACGAGTCTGAGATTGAAGCGGCCATCGTGAATCTGCGCCAACAGAAGATTCAGCTCCTGCTGCTGCTCGACGATCGCACGCCGGTCGATCAATTCGATGTGACGGGCCTATTCGACCTGGGGCCGGATCTTCAGCCGCTCGACACATACCACCAGGTTGCACTCGACAACAGGCCGGATCTGCGCGCCGCGATCCAGACAATCCAGCAGTCCGAGACCAATCACAAGCTGGCAATTTCGAATGGTTCCACCGATCCGACTTACAGCGCGTGGTACACGTGGAATCCATCCTTCAACAACCCCAATGATCAACAGACGCTCGGCTTGAGTGTCCAAATTCCGCTTCGGATTTTCGACAAGAATCAGGGTGAGAAAAAGCGCACGCTGATCGACATCGACCGCAGCCAGCAGGCTGCCGAGGCCGCCAAAGCACAGGTCTTCAGCGACGTCGACAACGCCTACGAACTGGTCCGCTCCAACATCGCGCTCATCAAGCCATACAAGGCGCAGTACCTCGATCAATCAGTGTACGTGCGCGACACCGTGACGTTTGCTTATGAACACGGAGGGGCGTCGTTGATGGATTTTCTTAATGCGCAGGCCGATTATCGGACCGTCCAACTGGCCTATTTGCAGCTGATCGGCGCGTATATGACGGCCGAGGGACAAATGAATCTTGCTGTGGGGCACGAGGTATTCAATGACAACTAAATCCGTTTTGCTCTTATCCTGCTGCCTTGCTGCGCTTGTCTCGCTGACGGCGTGCAAGAAGGAATTCAATCCCGCGGATGGCGCGCCGCCTTCGCCCCAGATCTTGGAAACCGGCGACATGAGCCTGGTCCAAGTCGACAAGCCGAACCTGTTTCCGCTTGTTGCGGCTGAAACGCGCGAAGCGCCCGCCGAGCTGAATGTCACGGGTGCAGTGTTCCCGGATGTTGCGCGAGAGATTCCAGTCATCTCGATGGCTAACGGCCGCGTGGTCGATATCAAGGCCCGTCTCGACGACTACGTGAAGAAGGGCGACCTGCTCATCAAGGTGCAGAGTCCGGACATCGCAGGAGCCTGGGACGTTTATCGAAAAGCGGTCAACGACGAGCGCATGAACAACCTGCAGTATGTGCGTTCGCAGACCCTATACGACCATGGCGCCATTCCGCAATCCGCGCTGGAGCAGGCCGAGGACGCCGAGAAAGACTCGCAGGCCGATCTGCTCGCCGCGGAACAGGGATTGAAGATCCTGGGCGTGGACAAGAATAATCTCAGCGAGATTGTGAACGTGTATGCGCCCATCTCAGGCGTGATCATTCAGCAGAATGTCACCCAGGCTGCCGCAGCCGGCGTCAATCTCTCCGGCACGGCCACGGCATTCACCATCGCCGATCTCACTTCCGTCTGGATCATCTGCGATGTCTACGAAAACGACATTCCCAAAATCGCTCTTGGTCAATCCGCACAAATAAAGCTCGCTGCCTATCCCGACAAAGTGCTGACCGGCCGCGTCAGCGACATCGGCCCGGTTCTCGATCCAAACATTCGCACCGCCAAGGTGCGCATTGAAATACCCAACCCGGGCAACATTCTCAAGCTCGGCATGTTTGTCACGGCAACCTTCGAAAGCAGGACGAAAGAAAAGCATGCCGTAGTGTCTGCGGACGCAGTCCTCCATTTGCATGATCGCGATTGGGTGTTTATCCCGGCTGGCGATAAGCAGTTCAAGCGCGTTGAAGTGCAGGCCGGCAAGATCCTGCCCGGCAACAAACAGGAACTTCTCTCGGGGATCGACCCCGGCCAGCAGGTGGTCTCCAACGTACTTCAGCTTGAAGCCACGCTGGAGGCGCAATGATTGAAAAACTTGTAGACTTTGCGCTCAAAAGCCGCTTTCTTATTCTGACCGTTGCCGCCATGCTGTTCATTTGGGGAGCAATTTCTTTTCATAACCTCCCCGTCGATGCATACCCCGATGTTGCCGACAACTACGTCAACATCATTACCCAATGGCCGGGCCACTCCGCCGAAGATATAGAAAAACAGATTACCGTTCCGACTGAAATTCAAATGGCCGGATTGCCGGACATGAAGAACATGCGGTCCTTCACGCTGGCTGGTATTTCGAGCCTGATGATGAACTTCAACGATGACTCGGATAATGGCTGGAATCGCGAAAGAGTCCTGGAACGCATGGGCATGGTCACGCTTCCGGCTGGCCTGGTCCCGCAGTTGCAGACGGACTGGAGCCCCGCGGGCCAGATCTACTGGTACACCATCGAGAGCAAGAATCCAAATATCGACGTGATGGAGCAGAAATCGCTGCAGGATTGGGTTCTTACCAAGCAATACAAAAATGTTCCCGGCATCGTCGACATGGCCACCTTCGGCGGCATGACCAAGGAGTACCAGATCCGGCTCAATCCGGATAAGTTGGTCAGCTACGGGTTAAGCATTGGCCAGGTGGAGCAGCAACTCCAAATCAACAACACCAATGCGGGTGGCAGCTTTATCGTCGCCGGCACGCAGCAGATCAACGTGCAGGCACAGGGTCTCTATCAGAATGTGCAGCAGATTGAAAACACCCTGATCAAAGCGTCAAATGGCGCCGCGATCCGCATCAGGGATATCGCCGTAGTGGATCAGGGACCGAAGATCAGGCTGGGCCAGATTTCCAAGACATACCATCCCTACACGGTGGACAAGGACGGGAACAAGCACTACGACGACACGAAGTTGATCGATAATCCCGATGTGGTCGAAGGCACGGTTCTGCTGCAAAAGGGAGCGGATGCTGACCCGGCGCTGAAGGGCCTTGAAGAAAAGACGAAAGAAATCAACGATCACATTCTGCCCCAGGGCGTGAAGGTGGTGCCCTATCTTGACCGCAGCGACCTGGTCCATCTCACCACGCATACGGTCCTGCACAACTTGCTCGAAGGTATCATTCTCGTTTCAATTATTCTTTTCCTCTTCCTGGGTAATGTGCGCGGCGCGGTAATTGTCGCCATCACGATTCCATTCGCATTGCTCTTCGCATCCATCTGCCTCGGATTTTGCCACATCCCGGCGAACCTGTTATCGCTGGGCGCGCTGGACTTTGGCATGGTGGTCGATGGCGCGGTAGTGATGATCGAAAACATCGTTCGCCATCTTACGCACAAAGACGATACACGAACCGTGCAACAGAAAATCAAGGAAGCGGCGCACGAAGTTCAACGCCCCGTCTTCTACGCCATCGCAATCATCATTACCGCCTACCTGCCTATCTTCACCTTGCAGTCAGTGGAAGGCCGTCTCTTTAAACCACTGGCATGGACGGTAGCATTTGCACTGCTCGGCGCGCTGGTCTTCTCCATCATCGTCGCTCCGGTGCTGGCCAGCATTCTGTTCCGCAAGGGCGCCAAAGAATGGCATAACCCCGCCATGGTGTGGCTGACCGATCGATACCGGAATGGTGTCAAGTGGGCCATCCATCACCGCACCATTCCTGTGGCCGTCGGCGTCCTGAGTTTCGTCACATTCATTTACCTGGGATTCAGTGGAGTTATCGGTTCCGAGTTCCTGCCTCATCTGGATGAAGGTGCGCTCTATGTGCGCGGCTCGCTTGCTCCTTCCACAGGCCCGGACGAGGCTTTGAAAGTGGCCAACAGGGCTCGCCTCATCATGGCCAGTTTTCCTGAAGTCACCGACGTCGTGGATCAGATTGGGCGCCCCGACGACGGCACAGATTGGACCGGATTCTTTAACACCGAGTACAACGTCAATCTCAAGCCCAAGGAACAGTGGCGTCCGATCTTTCATCAGAACAAGGACGACCTGATCGCTGCAATGAATCTGCAACTGGATAAAATTCCCGGCGTCATCTGGGGTTTCTCGCAGCCGATTGAAGACAACATGGAAGAGGCTGTCAGCGGCGTCAAAGGCGAGCTGTCCGTGAAAATCTATGGGGACGACTTCAAAACGCTTGAAGAAAAAGGCAATGAAATCGTAAACGTCATGAGCAAGATTCGGGGTGTTGCGGATCTTGGATTGTTCCGCATCATCGGCCAGCCCAATCTCACTTTGACCGTCAACCGTGATGCCGCGGCACGCTGGGGCATCAACGTCGCCGACGTCCAGGACGCGATTCAAACTGCGATCGGGGGTGGGATCCAGGGCGAAGTCCTCATTGGAGAAGCGCAGTTCGACCTCGTCCTGCGCGACCAGAAGCAGTATCGCGACACCAAGGAAGCTATTGCGAACGTCCGCATTCTTTCGCCAAGCGGTGAACGTGTCTCCCTGGCACAGTTGACGAATATGAAGACATCCGACGGCGCGGAAGAGATCTATCGCGAACATGAAGAGCGGTATATTCCCGTCAAATACAGCGTGCGTGGCCGTGATCTTGGCAGCACCGTCGAGGAAGCTATCGCAAACGTGAACAAGCTGGTTCAATTGCCGCGCGGCTATCACCTTGTATGGGCGGGCGAATACGAGAGCAAGCAGCGCGCCGACGCCCGGCTCGCAATCATCGTACCGCTTACGATTCTGCTCATCGCCATCATTCTCTACATGATGTTCAAGTCGTTCAAGTGGGCGGGCCTGATCCTCATCAACGTGGCGCTGGCGCGGGTCGGAGGTATGCTCGCACTTCTCTTTACGCACACTCCTGTCAGCGTTTCATCGAGCGTTGGCATGCTCGCTTTGTTTGGCGTCTCGGTGCAGACAGGCGTCATCATGCTGGAGTACATCAACCAGTTGCGCGCTGCCGGCCACACAATTGAGGAATCGGCAATTGAAGGGGCCGTTCTCCGGCTCCGCCCCATCATGATGACCATGCTGGTTGCGACGTTGGGCCTGTTACCCGCGGCTTTGTCGCACGGCATCGGCTCCGATTCGCAGCGGCCGTTCGCAATCGTGATTGTTGGCGGCCTTATCTCCGATCTCGTAATGAGCATCTTCCTGCTGCCTACGCTCTACGTCTGGATCGCAGGAAAAGACGACGTATTGCCCCCACCGAATGCAGAGTGGGCGGCTGAATAAACTTCGCCGACTGCGCCTGTCCCCATGCGCAGCCGGCCCTTCTTATTTCAACAAAGTATCCCCGCGAGGACGCTATGCAAAATCGTCAGATCAAGCGAGCTCACGGCGCTTCAAAGAACTCTCGTCGCCGTCACGCGGTCAACCTGTTGCTCGTCGGCAGCGACGGCGCATTCGCGAGCGACGCGTCCAGAAAGTTTCTTGACGACTTGCATCTGCATGTCGTTGCCAGGGCGTCCGACCTGTCAGACGCGGCTGCCTGTCTGAGCTCTGGTGCCATCGATCTGCTTCTGTTGAGCAATGAGTTTTCCGAGGAAAGGCTCTCCCTGTTCGCGCGAGCCCTGCGATGCCGTGGCTTCGTAGGGCTCATGCTGCAATCTGCCGACTCACCAGGCATTGTGCCACAGCCCGCGGAGATTGAGGCAAACGAGATTCGCGCTGGTGACTTCGCGGTCGACTTGTCGACCCGGCAGATCTGGCTGCGCGGAGTTGAGGTCCCCTGCACCCCCAAGGAATTCGCTCTCCTGACGTTTCTTTGCAAGCATCCGGAAGAACCACTGAGTTACAGAACTTTGCTCGCTGCGGTGTGGGGAAACCCTGCGAACTCATCGCACGCTCTCAGAGTTTTGATCCGCTCAATTCGCGCGAAGATCGAGTCAACCACTTCGCCGCGCTACATCGTCACGATGCATAGGCTTGGCTATCGTTTTTGCCCATCGCCAAAACTGCAGTAGTTCAACTTTCAAGTATTCCATCTCCCGGGAAGTATGGAGGTCGACCATGGCTCGCAGCACATCAAGGAAATCATGGCCTCGCCGGCGGCCGGGCAGCCTCGTTCTCCATCGTGTGCTCGATATCGCAGGAATCGGAATGGTGATCGTGTGTGTGCTGGCAAGCCTCGGCTTTGTGTTGATGGAGGCAGGAAATCAGGTATTCAAGAAGTAAGGCTGATGGTTCACAAATTGAAAAAATGCTTTCTATAGGACTCGACTTCATGAATGAGAGGCAAGAATGAGGCATAACGAGGCTCGGAAAAGAATTGATGAGATCGGTATTGTGCCATGTGCACGTGTAAACTCTCCCGACCATGCAATCTTTGCGGCGGAGACCCTGTATACAGCGGGAATTCCGATTGTTGAGATCACATTGACCCTGCTTGAAGGACCAGAGGCGATCGAGAACCTTGCCAAGCGCTTCCCGGACCTGGTCGTGGGCGCGGGAACCGTTCTCGATGAGGAGTCGGCGCGGCGGTGCATCGACGCCGGCGCCAGGTTCCTGACCAGTCCGGGATTCGTTCCAGAGGTTGTGGCCTATGCAAAGAAAGCTGGCGTCGTGGTCTTTCCCGGTGCCTTGACGGCCACAGAGATCATTGCGGCATGGAAGGCCGGAGCGGATTTCGTCAAGATTTTCCCAACCGCTCCTGTCGGGGGCACCCACTATGTGCGCGCGATCAAAGTTCCCCTGCCGCAGATCCCGTTGATTGTTACCGGAGGAGTAAACCAGTTGACCGTGTTTGACTACATCATCGCTGGCGCAAGCGCAATCGGCGTGGGCGGAGAATTACTACCCAAAGAAGCCTTGCTGCATCGGCAGGAGTTTCGCATTCACGAGCTGGCGCGGAGATTTCTCAGCATGGTCAAGGAAGCGCGCGATCAGCGCGACGCCTGAGAGTCCCTATTCCAAGGTTGGTATATCTGAAAGCCCGCTCCATCGGACCGACTCGATCCGCACTAAATCATCAAGTCACGTTTCTGGCTTCGACTCGATTTGTCTAACGCATCCTGACCGGAGTGTTAAAGACTGCGTCGAATACCCGGTCCTGAACTGTCATCCACATACTTAAGTCAAATTGGGCGTCTGGCGCCGAAGCTATCGTGCCCACCCACGATTGGGAATCACCCCTTGCGCCTCTTTGATCGTTACCAGCTGGTCGCAACGGACATTCGGATACTTCTCCGTCATGCCACTCGGCCAGTGAATCTGAATGTCCGCCGCAGTCGCTTCCCCGAGACCAAAATGAAGGCGCGAGTCGTTGCATGAATAGAAACTCGATTGGCTCAGCACCTCCTGGGCCTGTGTCCGTCCTGCGTAGCGAGCCAGCACGCGTGCCCCAATCGCGCTGCGATTTGACTTGCCGCCGACAAGCTTCAGTTTCAGCCAGTGGTTCGATCCTTTCAGATCGTTGCGCAGCAGAGAAGGAGGCTCGTTCATATTCAGAATCAGAATGTCCAGGTCCCCGTCGTTGTCAAAATCGCCAAATGCGCAGCCGCGGCTTGAATGCGGCGTCGTCACGCCAGGGCCGGCATCTGCAATCTCCTCAAACATTCCATTCCCGAGATTCCTGAAGAGGATCCGAGGCGATTTATTCGGATATTGCGGCAGATGTTTCTCCACCTCCGGGTACACACTCCCCGTCACAAAAAAGATGTCCGGCCAGCCATCGTTATCGAGATCCACAATCCCCGCGCCCCAACTGCTGAACCGCGTCTCAACGCCAAGCTTCGCCTGCAGAGTGCGATCTTCAAAATTCGCCGTCCCGTCGTTGTGATAAAGCACGTCGGTGTCTTCGGCAAAGTGAGTCTTGAAGATGTCCAGGTGACCGTCGAGATTGTAATCGCCAATCCCCACGCCCATCCCTGCCTGCTCCATCCCGTCGTTGCTGAGAGCCACGCCGCGTTCAACCCCTTCCTCTTTGAATGTCCCATCATGCTGGTTGATGAACAGCAGGCTGGGAGTCGAGTCGGAGGCAACGTAGATGTCCGGCCAGCCGTCCTCGTTAAAATCCGCTGCCACAACCGTCATTCCATAACTGGGGAATGGCTTTCCAACGCCGGATTCCATGCTGACATCGGTGAAGGTTCCGTCCCCATTGTTGCGATAAAGCGAGTGGTGGCCAAAGGGAAGGCCTCTTGGCCCGCAGTTGACCGGGATGCCCTTCCAATTGCAGTTCACAGCGGCTCCCGGCTTTGGAACGTGCTCAAAGTCGAACTTGATGTAGTTGGACACAAACAAATCCAGGTGACCGTCGCGATTGTAATCAACGAAGGAACATCCCGCGCCCCATCTCACTTCAGAGTTCAACAGACCCGCTTCCTTGGTAACATCTTTGAACGTGCCGTTGCCAAGATTCCGGTACAGTCGATTCTGCCCGTAGTAGGTGCAGAACAGATCGTCATAGCCGTCGTTGTTATAGTCTCCCACGCAAACGCCGTTGGCCCAGCCAACCGCTTCCAGGCCCGCCTGTTTAGTGACGTCGGTAAATGTTCCGTCCCGGTTGTTCTTGTATAGCCGATTCGATGCTCCCGAAGGCGCGCCATTGAGCCGGGTGCCGCTGAGAAGAAAAATGTCGATCCATCCATCGTTGTCATAGTCAATGAAAGCGCAGCCGCACCCATCCGCTTCGATGATGTAGTCATCGTGATCGACGCCGCCATAAATGACTGGCGCGGTCAGCCCTGCCATCGCGGCAATGTCGGTAAAGTGCGCGTCAAATGGCCGGCCCGATGCCACGCCCTTGCGTTGAGCGGTTGCGACTCTGCCCCCCATTCCGCTTTGCTGCGCGCCGATTCTCCGGGAGAACATCCCGGCCAGAGCGGTCAACGAAAGATGGAGGAATCTGCGTCTTTCAATCAGCATGGTTCCGGACAAGACCTCATGAAAATAGATCGGATAACAGAATTACAATATCGTCTTCTCAAAGCAGCGTAACAGCCCTGGTGCGCAGGTCACGGCTTTTGTTCCGCGCTCGACGCAGTCTTCTCTTCAATCAGCTTGTAACGGTTATGTTGCGATTCTTCCTGCGCGCCTTCCATGCGCAGCGCGGCCAGGCGCTTGAGCAGATCGGGAACCTCCGCTTGCTGGCCGCTCTTACGCAGAGCTTGAATCAGGTGATAGACCGCCGTCTGGTCCTTGGCATCGATACTGAGAGCCTTGCGGCTTTGCTCCATTGCATCTGCGTTCTTTCCCGCCTGCAGGTAGAGCTTCGCAAGAAGATCGCGCGCAGTTCCCATGGAAGGATTGATTGAGACTGCCTTTTCAGCGGACTTTTCAGCCCCGCGAAAATCCGCGCTGCCCGGCTCCGGACCGCGCTGCGCCAACAGTTCAGCTTGCGAATATAAAAGAAACGCGTCGTTCGGTTTCCTGGCAAGCTTTTCCCGGACGGTCGCCAGCGCGCGATCGGGGTCATTCTTTTCGAGTGCCTCCAACCCCTCGGCAGCCGACCCAAAAGATTGCCCGGGATCGAGCACATCGGCCTTATCGAAGTCTGCCTCTGCCCTGTCGTATCGCGCAAGCTGGACGTAGAGAATGCCGCGCGCTACATACAGTGGAGCGGCCTTTGGTTCTGCATTGAGCCCCGCGTCCATCAGGTCGACTCCAACCTGATAAGACTCATGGTCCAGGCAAAGGTTGGCAAAGTCCACATAGAGGTCCACGTTGTGCGGATCGGAGACAATGGCCTGGCGCAGGATGCGAACCGCTTCAGGAGTGTTTCCATCCGCTTCGAATGCGGCCGCGGCTAACTCCTGGACGTCGGCATCGGTGGTGTTCCCATCCAGCAACGGTTGAAGTGTAGCGATCGCATCCTTGGGCCGTTGCGCGATCATCTGCACGGATGCCAGCCGATAACGGGCATGCGCATCAGCCGCAGGTCGTGCCAGGTCGCGTTCAAACACCATAATCGCTTTCTCAATCTCCTTCGCCCTTACCAGGCAATCGCCGTAGTGTTGCAGCGCACCAGCCTGTGAGTCCAGAATTGTGCCGCTCTGCTCAAAATGCCGAATCGCTGCGGCACAATCACCCTGCCGATAAATTACCTCTGCCAACATGGCATGGCTGGTGGGATCGTTGGGCCGCAATTCCAAAATATGTTGCAGCAAAACGCCAGCGCCCTTGTCGTTATCTGCGTATTCAATCTGAGCCTCACCTTCCAGAGCCGCAAGGTAATTCGGCGAGATCTCCAACGCATTGCGGAATGCGCCGAGCGCATCCTTCTTGTCTCCCTTGTCCGAAAGCGCAATGCCCTTGAGAGTCAAAAGCTGCACGTTCTTGGGGCTCCGCGCAAGTTCAGGTTGCAGAAGCTCAAGCGCCTTGTCAAACTGTCCCTGCTGGATCGCGGAAGCGATGGGCGCAATCTCTTCCGTGCCGGTCTGCGCAGTAATCGCCTGCCCCGCGAGAGCGCAATGAGCGGTCAGCAATGCAGCCATAACGGCATTCCAATGGGCGAATCGCATGTCTGCTATTATCTCTCGACTCACTGCATGAGGCGACATGGGGCCGCCGCGTACTACCAAAACAATGTGCAATCGACTGGCAATAAAAACAGCGAGCTGAGAAGTCATCTCAGCTCGCTGATGTGAAGGACTCAAAGCTCAAAACGCGACGCGAACTCCTAGTTGCAAAGCCCGTGCAGGTAAAGCGGTCGTGGACTGCCCAAAGGTTCCATCCGCCATATTCGCGTCGACCGGACCCAGATTCACGCGGTTGAACAGGTTGATGAAGTCGAATCGGAACTGAAGATTGCCCTGTTCGCCCATGTAGGGCAGGTGCGTATTCTTCAGCAGGCTGGCATCGATTTCGATCATGCCGGGACCGGTGTAGATGTTGCGCGGCTCGTTCCCTTCCGTGCCCGCGGCAGGCACCGGGAAGTCGGCAGCGGTGAATAATCCCTTCTCGAATGCCGACCTGCCATGCGAGCCGGTGTAGTTGGTGGTTGGTGTGTTCGGCACATCCCAATTGGTGCCATCAAGGTTGTAATCGCCAGGGTTGACCGGCGCCGTAGGCGAGTTCGTGTTATAGACCCAGAACGGTGAGCCGCTCTGAGCCGTCGCGATGCTCGTCAGCTCCCAACCTGAAGTTACAACTTTCCCGATCCCTTCGCTCAAGCCGGGAATGATATAGGCCCCGGATGCCGAGAAGCGCTGACGCACATCGTAATTCGCCAGCCCGTAATAACTGAAGTATTGAGTCTGATCGGGAATATTGCCCGTGTCCTGATCAAATCGCGTACCCTCTTCGGGGTAATCCTTGGCTTGTGAAAAGGTATAGGACGCCTGGAAGTTGCCCCTCGATCCGGCCCTCCCGCGAAGAGTCAGGATCATCCCGTTGTATTCCGAATACCTTGCGTTTGTCACGTACGTGATGGCGCCAAAATTCGGATTGAGACGGTTGACAGATTCGGTCACGCCGCTGGATGAACTGGTGAGAACCGCGCCGCCGGAGTAGCGATTCACGTCCGAACCCGTCAGCTGATCGTAGCTCTTGGAGCCGGTATAACTCGCCCCGGCAACCAGCCTCCACGGCAACTGGTGTTCAACGCCAATCACATAATTTGTGGCCAGCGGCGGCACCAGGTTCCGGTCAAGAGAATCTACGCTCGCCTGCGTTCCAACCACGCCTCCCGCGGAGTTCAGAGCATTCACAGGTATGGTCGGCAATGGGAAATTGAACGGATAAGTCCCGGAAGGCGCAAGCGCGAAAATCGGCTGCGTTCCAGAGCCACCTTCGTAGAATGTCGCGCTGATAATTCCGGGCGGATTCAAACGGGTTTGGTCTACCGTCTGTCCCATCACCACCCAGTCGTGATACACACCGACTCCGCCGCGAACTACCCAGGTGCCGCGATTGCTCGGATCCCACGTGAACCCAATGCGCGGGCTGAAGATGTTGGTCATGTTCTTGGCGAATACCTGCGGAACCACGCCCACCGTTGCGTTCGCAACCTGCTCGCTGAAAGTACCGGCGCTTCCCAAACTCAGCGCGCTGAATTGGAAGCCGCTGTTTCCCCAGGGAATGTGGTTTGTAAAATCGTCCCAGCGCAACGAGAGCGTCAAGGCAAGATTCGGTCTCGCCTTCCAGTCATCCTGTACATAGAATCCGAATGGATTCGTTTGTCCGCCGAACGCTACCTTCGCAGGATTGCCCGTGAGCGGATTGTACGTCGCCGACTCTGTTACCGGCGTGTCTTGCACCAGGGTCAGAAGATTATCGAAAGTGAAGCTCGGCCGGACATAATCGGGAGTGAAGTCCCCGTGCTCGATTCCCCTGGCGCCATCGTACCCAAACTTCAATACGTGCCTTCCGTGAACCATACTCAACACCGACCGCCAGTTGTACATGGGGCCGCGATATTCACCGGGGCCGAATCCGCCTGCTACCTGAAAGCCTTCAGAGATATCGTTCACGGTGATGGCAGGCACCTTCAGATTGGCGTCCTGTCCATTCGCGCCGCCCACACTGGCAAAGGCGAAAGCAGACTCCCACAGAATCTTTGAACTGAAAGTGTGGGTATAGTCAGCCTGTCCATACCGGTTCATCATCAGGTCCTGAGCCTGCAGGCCCGCCCTCGGTGAAAGCTGCTGCTGAGTGAAGCTGTCGTTGTAGTAGCTCAGATAGAAGCGGTCGTTGTTGGGAGTGATGTAGTGATCGAGGCGGAAGTTATATTGCAGAGCGTTGTAATAGGGGCTCGCTGCGAAATTTCCTGTGTCAATCACGTTCGTCGCGCAGGGAATGTCCGTGCTCGGCCCTGTACCCCCGTCTCCAGAGCAATTGCTCGCACCGAACGCCGTCAGCGCATTCTCCGTTGTGCCGTTGGAAACCAGGTACTTTGCCGGCCACCCTGTAAGCACCTGGGTTCCCACCGTACTGGCATAATTCGACGAGGCCCACGAAACGAATGCCGGATCCTCAAATGTCTGTGCCCCCGAACTCGCTGTCGCTGAAGTAGTCGCCCAGAGCTTTTCAAAGTCGGCAAAGAAGAACGTCCTGTTCTTCCAGATCGGTCCGCCTAACGCGCCCACCAGGTCCTTGCGTCCGAATGGCAGATCGGCCGTGGCGTTTGAGAACTCTGTGTTCGCCTCGAGATCCTGGTTGGTAAAAAACAGGCTGCCCGCGCCGTGAAATTTGTTGGTCCCGGATTTGGTCGTTACTTGAACCAGCAGCGAACTGCCAAGATTATTCTCTCCATCCCAGGAGTTGGTCTGCATGGTTACTTCCTGCACCGCCTCTGGAATAGGAGACAGGATGAGATTGCCGTTCTGCACAGGGCTTGTGACGTTCAAGCCATCCACCATTACCAGGTTGCCGATGTAGCTGCGACCGTTCGCGCTGATCGCCGGCGTCTGGGTTCCGAAGTTATCCGCAAAGCCGCCCGGAGATTCTCCCTGGGCGCGCGTGCCGGTGCCGGTAACGCCTGGCGCGGCCGACAAAACATCCCAAAGGTTGCGATTCGCCTCGGGAAGATCGCGAACAGTTTCAGAATCAAGCGTGGTTTCCAACCGGCTATCGTCAGTATCAATCGCGGGTGGAGTCACCTGGACAGTCACGCTTTGCTGTGCGGAAGCGAGAGACATTGCCAGGTTGATGCCCTTGGTTTCCGCGGTGCTGAGCGTGAATTGAGATTCCTCTTTCCTGAACCCGTTGGCTTCCGCTGACACGACGTAGTCGCCGGGAGCCAGACTGTTGAACCTGTAGAAGCCTGAATTGTCGGTGGTCACAGTCTGTACGATGCCGGTGCTTACGCTGCGCAGATGCACCGTCGCATTCACAACGGCAGCTTGCGTTTGATCCGTCACGATGCCTTGAACATTGCCGCTGTACTGGGCACTGCAGGTGAGCGCTGCTAAGAGCAGTGCAAACAGAGTGAAGACCTTCATCAACTTCGATGCTGCCTGATTCGGACTGTGCAAGGGGAAAGAAGTGGAGAGTCGCAATTCGCCGGAGTTGCGCTTCGGATATGGCATAAAGAGCCCGCCATTGTTAATCATTATTAGTCTCCTGAAATTGGTGAAATGCCTGTGCTGATGCATGGGTGCTTTCTCTTTTGTGAAGTGCGGGTTGACGTCACGGCACGGGCAGCGAGAAGACGTTCGCCGGCCTAGGTCAAGAGTTAGCCCTTCTTCACCTTTGGTTTTGTCAGCTTTATCCCAGGGCTCGCGTTTCGAGCAGTTATTCGGAGCACACCCACGCTAGGCGCAGCAGCGAATGGTGCGCAATGGGTCAGGTGTACTACGGTATCGAGTTCAGCAGACTGGGTGGAATTCCACTGCGCTGTGGGCAATGAAAACGCGCATCATCGTTTGCGTGAGCAGAAGACACTGATCCGGTTGCAAGCGATTCAAGTCAGAGGGTAGTACAAGTCCAACCTCGCAGATTGAAGTTCAGCTGGTGGTGTTGATGATTCCCTGCTGAAGAGCCACCGTCGCAGCCTCAGTCCTGTCGCCCGCATCAAGCTTGGCGCAAATGTGATTGATGTGGTTGCGCACGGTGTAGTGGCTGATCTGCAGCACTTGTCCAATCTCTTTGTTGGTGAGCCCCTTGGCAACCATTTCAAGGATCTCAACTTCACGTGGGCTCAGGCTTGACCGCGATTCGCGTTCCGCGATGCGGGCAGCAACGCTCTCCGGAAAGTATTTCCCTCCACCGCTGACAGCCGAGACTGCGCTCACGATCTCCGCGCGCGATGCATCTTTTGAAAGATAGCCGCCTGCTCCGGCTTTCACCGCGCGATAGATTTCATCCTCATATTCGTAGCTCGACAGGATGACGACCGCCGGCGCGTTGGTTCTGCGCTTGAGCATGTGCAGCAGATCGATGCCGCTGATCTTCGGCATCCGTAGATCAAGCAGCATAAGATCGACACTCATGCGATCAAGCATGGAGAGCGCCTCTTCAGCACTGTGAGCCGAACCGACAACTTTCAAAACGCTCTCTTTGCGCAGCAACGATGCGAGCCCCGCGCGGACCACGGGATGATCGTCCACAATGAGCACCCGAATGGGTCCCTTCGACAATTGCGTATTCATGAGACCGCCTTCCACGGAAACCGCAGTGGTATTTTCTGCCAGTATGTACGCAGGAATGAGGGGGGAAGCGGAACAAGCACCCGCACCACGGTTCCCCTTCCCGGCGTACTTTGAATTGTGAATCGCGCGGAAATGCTGTCAGCGCGCTTGCCCATACCGCGAATTCCGAATCCTGCAGACTCGCTGCTCACCAGGAACCCCCTGCCATCGTCCTCCACAACCAGTTCCAGTGCCGTCTTATCGTAGATCAGCGACACAATCAGGCTATCGGGGTGCGCGTGACGAATCGAATTGGCAATGGCCTCCTGGCCAATTCGAAGCAGTGTATCGGAAATTCGCAAAGGGATCGTACGTTCGCTGCCCGAGCTGACGGCCCTCACGGCAATCGCAGACCTGCCATTAATCATGCGATGCGCGCAGTCTTTGAGAGCGTGAAGAAGTCCCATCGAGTCCAGGTTCTCCGGCCGTAGAGCCGCAATGCTTCGGCGAGCCTCTTCATGACTGTTCCGTACCATGTTGCGTGCTACTTCGAGCTGGGGCAGAATACTCGACTCCTCGCTGGCGTCGTCGTAAATCGCTTCAAGTTGGAATCCAAGACCGGCGAAGCTCTGTGCCAGCGTGTCGTGCATTTCATGGGCCAGCCGCTCGCGTTCCTCAAGGACGGCCTGCAGCCGCCAACGCTCGAAGAAAATGTAAGCAATCATCCCAGCCAGTGCGAAAATCAAAGTGCCAATGATCAGCGCAATAATGTGTCCAGCGCTCCACCATGGCGGTCCCTCGACAACTTCAACGTCGCTCAGAGAAGGCAGAAGAATCGCAAACGATGTCAGGTTGTGCGTATAGGCCGGATCGACTGTACAGATCCCGCGCAGGCGGAGTCGGCTTTGATCCTTCAAAAGACTCACTCTTGCGGCACTCCCATCGCCGCCCGCGATGGCCAGGAACGATTGACTTCCATCGTCGAGCGTGAGTGTCAGCGCCCTTCCTGCGCCGCTCTGCTTGCTCACAAGGCGTCCCTGGATCTCTACGAACTCAGCATCAAATACCCCGGTTGCAGCCTGCGAAGCGGTCACCGAGACCGGTGGAACTGGAGTGTGTGACCAAAGCAGGCGGAGGTTCGAGTTGCGCAGGACCGAGCTGAAGTCGTGCGGCTCCGCATCTCCCTTCGCTTCGATTTCGTCGCCGATCTCCAGCGGAACTCGCGTATTGTTGTTCGGAATGGCGAGGCCCCCGGTTGGATCTTGCACAAATAGAATCGGAGAGGTCAGTGTAACCACCCCATGAATGGTTACTGCCGTTGGCGTATTGGGAGAGAGCAGGCGAAGGCTGCCAATCGTCTGTGTGTCAACATCGGTTCGATGTTCAAGCAGATCGCGATGAATCGGTTCAAAGTACTTGTCGTACGAGCCTGGCTCGGTTCCCGCTGGAAACTGCCCAGGTACGCCAATCGGCGGTTGAACATTTCCGATCATCGCCACCAGATCCTCGTGAGTGGCCGGACTCACCGAAACGTTGCGCCATTGCGCTCCGGTGTTGTAGGACTTGAGACCGAATCGGCCCGAGGGAACACAGTCCGGATCCTCTATCGCCGCCGTCGTCGGTGGCCCGGAAGGCGGAGTCGCGCTGACAGCGAGTATGCATCCGTATGCCAGAAATTTCAGGTGATACCACTGCTGGTCAAAGACGCGCGGAGCAACAGTTTTGGCCACATACTCCCGCCAGCCATAGTCGGCCCTGCCCAGAATCAAGGTGTTATCCAGATCGCGCAATCCGGCCATGTAACCGTGATATGCGTCTACGCCTTCCTCCTCATCGTTGGCGCGGATAATCAGCCCCGAGTCGCCATACTGGCCGAGAAGACGTACGTCCGCCTGGACCATGTAGTTCGTCCAGTAGACAGACCCACTCATCAACTTCGCTCCGCGCTCATCTGAGTTGTTCCGCACCGTTCCGTCGATGAACTGCCAGGTGCCGCCAAATGCTTGCCAGTCGTCCTGCCTCCCAAGAGCATTCAGGTTCGTTTGAAACGGCCCGCGGCGCGAAACGAATCGGAAGGCGAGCACGCCGCCGATGCTCAGCACGATCGCAGCCGTCGCAACAATCGCCGCGATTGCGAGCCTGCGTTTCGTGAAGAATCTGCTCATCGCGATGGCCACCACGAGAGATTGAGGATGTGGCGAATCTCAGGTGAATCGATGTTTTCGCGCGTCATCAGCACCGGCGTCACAAAAAGCTCTGAACTCCCCGCGGTGCCGTGCAGTTCGCGGTCCATCAGTCCCATGGCCAACTGGCCCATTTCATACGTATTCTGGACCACAACCGAATCGATTCCACCGGTCCGAACCGGCGGCAACAAATCCTGATCAAAACCCACCAGCTTGATTTGGCTGTCTTTGCCGAACTCGACCAGTGCATAATATGCGCCCCGCGTTGATGCCAGTGATAGCGCCACGATTGCGTCAATCTTCTCTCCATTGGAAAGCAGCTCTTCTGCCGCCTGTTGCTCCTGCGGCACGCTGGAAAGGCCAAAGCGGCGAACCGCGACTCGAATCCGCGGAAAACCGTTCGCCAGCGCAGTCTCAAAACTGCGCTCGCGCGTGATATTGCTCATCAGGCGCGGATCGATCCCGAGGATCGCAACGGAGCCCTCGCCGTGCAGAATGCTGCCGATTCGTTGAGCGGCCATGCGCCCCCCGGCCTCCTCGTCGTTCAGAACATAGGCCAGTTTCTCCCCGGGCGGAATGCCAAGCTCCGTTCCAACCACCACGACGGAAGTTCCGTGAGCAAGCGCGCGTCGGATGGGCGTGCGCAGTGGGAGCGTTTCGATCGGGGAGACAATGATGCCGGCATATCCGCGTGCCTGCGCTTTCCCGATGAGAGAAATCTGCGTGGCTGTGTCGTCATCCCGCATGGGGGCGTTCCAGTAAATATCCAGCCCGCTCGAGCGCGCCACTTCCGCCGCGCCCGCGTGCTCGGGTTCCCAGAGCGCAGTGCCGCATGTACGAGGAATCACGGCAATCACCGGATTTGCGGGCTTGCAGCCGGCAATCGGCAAGACTGCCGCAATAGCCACAGCGAGAACAAGCAGGCGAGTGCAACTTCCGGCGCTCCCGCTCCGGCGCGATTCGACGATCTTCATGCCGCATGACCTCCGTTAGCGACCTGCCCTGAATCACCGCTGTCTCGGCGTTCGATTAGAGCATCTCGTCCGCGCAGCAACCATGGTACATCTGCCCTATTCGCCTCCCCAGGCCAAATGTACTAAATTCAATCTCGATTGGCGGAGAACCCTTGGTCTCCACCGGTCAACTTCGTTGTGCCCTTGAAAAGCAATGCCACCAAACGCCACCAGCCTCCCGGAGAATTGTCATGATACAGCACACCCGCAGAACATTTCTGAAAGTCGGGGCGGCGGCGGCATTAGCCTCTCTCTCGCAGGCGCGAACTGCGCATGCAACCGATGAACCCCACACCATGGAAGCCGGAATCTCTCCGCTAAGTCAGTTCAACTATGGCGAGGTTGAGTTACTGGAAGGGCCGATGCGTCAGCAGTTTGACGCCAATCACGCTCTTTTTCTCGCGCTCGACGAAGATATGCTGCTCAAGCCTTTCCGGGAACGCGCCGGGCAATCCGCTCCCGGCGATAACATGGGCGGCTGGTACGACAACTCAAAAGACTTCGATCCACATGGCAGTTTTCACGGTTTTATTCCCGGGCATAGCTTTGGACAATATCTTTCCGGCCTGGCGCGAGCCTACGCGGTAACTGGCTCAAAGCCCACGCAGGCCAAGGTGCAGCGCCTCGTGCGCGGCTTCGCGCCGACCATTACCTCAAAGTTCTACGACGAATATCATCTGCCTGCCTACACCTTCGACAAAACCAATTGCGGGTTGATCGACGCGCACGAGTTTGCCGGTGACCAGACAGCGTTCGATGTGCTGAATGCGGCAACGGATGCCGTCCTGCCGCACCTGCCGCGCAAGGCGCTGGCGCGCTCGGAGCAGTATGCTCTCCACCAGAAAGACGAGGCGTACTGCTGGGACGAGACCTACACCTTGCCGGAAAACCTCTTCCTCGCCTACCGGCGCGGTGCAGGCGACCGCTATCGCGACCTTGCCGTTCGCTTTCTCGAAGACGACCTCTACTTCGGTCCTCTCTCGGAAGGGCAGAATGTCCTCCCCGGCGAGCATGCCTACAGCCACGTCAACGCATTCAGCAGCGCCATGCAGGCATATCTGGTCCTGGGAAGTGAAAAACATTTGCGCGCCGCGAGCAACGGCTTCGACTTCCTGCGGACTACGCAAAGCTTTGCCACCGGCGGATGGGGCCCCGATGAGTTATTCCGCAAGCCTGGCAGTGGAGAGATGGGCGCCAGCCTCAAAGACTCTCATTCGAGCTTCGAGACTCCGTGCGGCGCTTACGGTCACTTCAAGATCACGCGGTACCTGCTGCGCGTCACTCGCGATAGCCGCTATGGCGACAGCATGGAGCGCATCCTCTACAACACCATTCTCGGCGCCAGGCCGCTGAAGGAAGACGGAACCAGCTTCTATTACTCCGACTACAACAACCGCTACGCAGCCAAGGGATATTACAAGGATAAGTGGCCATGCTGCTCGGGGACTTTCCCGCAGCTTACAGCCGACTACGGAATCAGCTCTTACTTCCATGATCGCGAAGGTATCTACGTGAATCTCTATACGCCATCGCGCGCAACATGGAATCAAGGCAGCGGCCGCGTCACCCTCACTCAGCGCACCAGCTATCCTTACAACCTGTCCTCGCAGATTGACGTAACCGCGGACAATCCTGCCACGTTCACCATCTTTCTGCGAATACCTGCATGGGCCGGCCCCAAAACCACGGTTGCCGTGAATGGCCGCCGCGTTTCCACCGATCTGCAACCCGGCCGATTCGCGCGCATCAACTCCACGTGGAAGCAGGGCGATCGCATCGAAGTGGAATTCGAAGCCAAAACAACTCTTGAGGCCGTCGATCCGCAGCATCCCGATATGGTGGCCCCCGTTAACGGGCCGCTAGCCTTGTTTGCCACGGGTCTGTTGCCCGCCAGTATCCAACGAACCGCGCTGACGAAAGCAGAACAAATATCCAAAGGGTCGGACACATGGCAGGCAAGCACGGAGGCAGGAAGCCTTACGCTCAAGTCATTTCCATCGATTCAGGACGAGCTCTATCGCCTGTACCATCCGGTAGAAACGTAGGCAATCGGTTTCTCGATCTTACCCTCGTCTCATCGACCGCGAAATCCGACCCGGCGCGCGATAAACTCCTTCACCCCGGCCCGGCTCTAGATCCAGTTCAGTGAGAAGCCGCAGCTGGCTGTGGTTGAAAACTTCCAGCTCTTTCCCTTTGTTTGCGAAGTGCGTCGCCGCGTTGTGCATCCACCAGCGTATGCGTCTGTTGCGCTTCCTGCGCGGCAGCTGCATGCATTCCCAGGTGTGCGTAGACCTGGCTCAGCTGGTAATGAGCCGGCGCGAAATCCGGATTCAGCTGGATCACATGTTCAAAAGCCTGTCGTGCTCGCGTCCAGTCTTGCTTCGATCCATACAGCTTGCCGAGTTCAAACGATGGATCAGGCGACTTAGGCTGCAATTGCGCTGCTCGTTCAAGCGCAGCAACAGCTTCGTCCTCGCGGCCCAGGCGGCTGGCCAGCAACCCAACGTAGTACTCCAGCAGGTATTGACCTGGCCGTTTGTCGCGTGCCGACTCCAGAATCTGAATGGCCTGAGCGTCGTTTCCTTCGCGAGAATAGGTCTGTGCCAGTCCCACATACGCGGCGTCCAGTTCCGGGTTCTCGGCCAGCGCGGCATGGAATGCATCGCGTGCGGCGGCATAGTCGCCTTTCATCATTTCCACCGCGCCCAGCCGCAGCTTGAGTGGTGATGTTGCGGCACTCTCCGCCATTCCCGACTGGATGAACTCGATCGCTTCGTCATAGCGGTCCATGTCCATCAGCAGGCGCGTATAGTCCAGCGTTCGATCCGGATTAGACGGATCGGCGATCGCAGCATCACGATACGCTTCCAGTGCCTCAGGCATTTTTTCCTGCATTTCAAGCGCGGAGCCAAGGAACATCAGTGCGTCTGCGTTTGCCGGCCGCTCGTTGTGGAGCGCGCTCAACAGAGTCGAAGCCTCGGCAAACTGTCCGTCGTACAGCAGTGCCAGGGCAAGATTGTAACGGCTCTCCCATGACGGGTCGAGCGAGGCAATTCGCTGAAAGCAGCGTACCGCCTCCCCATACGACGCGCGCCGGCTGAGCAGCACAGCAATCGCGTACTCCCGCACGGGCGTAAGTTGGTTGGCCACCTCCATACTCTTGATGCGCCGTGACGCCTCATCGATATGGCCAAGGCGAATCTCGGCTTCGATCAAACCAGCGCCAGCGTCCGGATCGTTGTCGATCAACTGTCCCGCATGGGAAGCCTGTTCCAGCGCATCGGCATCATGACCCGTGGCGACCGCAAGAAGCAGCAGGTAATAGTGGACAAATGGGTCGTTGGGACTCAGACGAGAAGCCTCTCGTAACTCCGGCTCCGCCTGGCCATACTCCTTTGCGGTGAGCAGATTGAAGCCAAGATTCCGGTGCGGGCCAGCCTGCATCGGGTCAAGGCGAATCGCATTTCGATAATGCTTTGCTGCGTCATCAATATGGCCAAGCTGAGTCTCCGCAATCCCAAGCAGGTTCTCGATCGTCGCATCGCGCGGAGCAAGGCGATGCGCCTCTTCCAGCTTGACCACCGCCTGATCGAAATGCCCCTCTCGAATCAGTTTCACCCCTTCATCCAATGCGGTAGACTGCGCGTTCAGTGAACAGGCAAGTGCAAGGAGCAGGATGGCTGGTGCGATTCGATGGGTGATCATTGCTTCGCTCCCGCATCTGCATGATCCTCGGCGGATGGGAGTGCCGAATTCTCCTTCTTGATTGCGCGTACTTGGGCAAAGGCCTGGGCCGCTTCAGCGGTCTTCCCCTCCGCACGCAAAACGAGTCCCAGCTGATAGTGTGCGCTGCCCTCGTGGTCATGCGAAAGACCACGCCTCAGCACCGTTTCCGCGCGCGCGTAGTCCTTTTGCGCCGCGTAGGCACGGCCCAATTGCTCGTAAGCAGGCCAAAGATCGGGCTTGCTGCGAATCGCCAACTCAAGATGCGGAATTGCCTCCGCGAAACGATCTTCGGCCACCAGCACCGCGCCAAGTTCTCCGTTGGCCTCAGGATGTCCAGGATCGAGTTCCAGTTGGCGTGTCAATTCAGTCAACGCATGATCCGCATCGCCGTGCTTCCAGTAAAGATAACCAAGCCAGAAGTGTACGTCCGGAAGATCAGGCCGGGCCGCGGCAACAGCAAGATACTCGGCCAGTGCCTTCTCATCTTCTCCACGATCGACGTAAAGCTGGCCCAGCAACTGATGCACATGGTACGAATCGGGTGCAACTGCGAGCAATCGCGCAATCTGCGCCGTCGCGATTTGCCGCCGCACCAGGACCAGCTGATAACGCACCGGCAGATCGCCGGCATGCACAGCCAAAACGCGCAGAAGCGCAGCCTCCGCTTCGTCATAGCGATGCTCGTGAATGAAGCGTGTCGCCTCTCCAAGCGAGCCCGCATCCGGCTTCACATTTTGCGGAACAGCACCAAGGCTCTGATAGGCTCGCATGGCGGCGGCGTCATCTCCCATTCTCACGTATAGCGCCGCGAGAACAATATCCTTCGCTGGGCTCGGCGTTTGGTCAGCTTCCAGTTTGCCGACAGCTTCGCGGCACAGCGGCCGCAATGCGGCTCCAGTTTCTCCGCGGCCGACACGCTCTTCAACCGGAAGCCCCAACGCATCGAGCGCTTCGCTCCGGTCCGCACCCAAGGCATCCTCAATTTGCGAAAGCCCCTGTGCCTGTTGCCCGATAAGAATCTTCAGCTCTCCACTGCGCGCAAGCACGGTGGCGGACCGCGGCATGAGTGCCGCCGCATGCTCAAGCTGTTCTTGCGCTGCCGGCATCTGGGCTTGCTCCAGAAAAACATCGGCCAGTTCCAGCCGCGCGTCCACAGAATGCGGATCGCGTTGAATGGCTCGGCGAAGATGGCCTTCGGCCTTGGTCCAATCGTGTTCAGCGGCGTAGGTGTTCGCGTAGATTCGATCGGAGACGGCTGTTCCTGAGGAGTCTTCCAGCAGTTTCTCCAACTGCTGCTTGGCGGCCTTGCCATATGCCTCGCTGAGAGCGAAAAGCAGATCGGGGTCGTCAGGAAATTGCGCTGCGGCTTTTCTCAATTGAATCAATGCCGCATCCATCTGTCCCGCATCCCACAGCGCAGTCCCCAGCCAGCTCTGCGCCAGCTTCTCCTTTGGATCAAGCCGAATCGCCTCGCGCAAATGAGTCACTCCCTGCGCCGGACGATTCAGTCTCACTTCGTCAATTCCAAGCCAGAGATCCACGCCATGCATTCCGGGCCTCAGCTTTTCAGCCGCCGCAAACGCCTTTGCGGAATTCTCGAATTCGCCGTGCGCGTAGTAGACCAGCCCCAGGTTTGCATAAGCCTCGGGCAATCGGGGCTGAAGCCGCAGAACTTCCTTGTATTCGCCGACTGCATCATCAAGCCGGCCCTGTTGCTGTGCCTGCTGCGCAGCAAGAAAGTGTTCCTGAATTTGATCCTGCACTTGTGATCGGACAGCCTGTGCGGCGCCGCCTGACGAGAGCAGACATGCAGCCGAAATGACTGAAGCGAAAACCAGAAGCCGCCCGCTGCCATTGCAAAACATGTATTGATGGTAGTGCGTTTTCTCGCTGCTCAATGCCATTACGCAATCCTGTATGGTGTTTTTCCATTCGACGGAGCGTCGTGCTATCTCGATTGTGCAAAGGCAAACTCTCCCGGACCTCGATCGAGAGGCCCGGGAGAGCATGGTTGTTTTAAGACTTCAGACGTAACGGGGCGCGTTCGCCCGGCGCCGTTAGAAGGTAACTCGCAGCGAGCCTTGGATGTTTCTCGGGCCATAGGCAAGGCCCGTGCCCTCCCCTTCGCCTGAGGTGTCGCAGTTTTGAGTCGCCGGGGCACAAGCGATTGACGTGTCAAAGCCGGTGAACCGGTGCCGGTTGAACACGTCGAAGAACTCCACACGGAAGTCGGTGTGGACCCGTTCGGTGAACATCGGGATGGCCTTGGTGACGTTGAAGTCCTCGCTCGTGTTGAAGAGTTCGCGGACGTTGCCGAGGGCGCGGGGCGCGTTGCCAAACGTGAAGTTAGGCGCGGGTGTAAACGCTGCCGGGTTGAACCGGAGGCTTTTCCCATAGACAAAGTTTTTGCTGACACCATTCGGATTCACCCCCGGAACGATGTTGGGACGGCTGGATGAACCGGTTGCGCCCTCGCCGCCGGCGAAGATGCCCGAAGTCCAGCCAGGCGAGCTTACGCTGAGTGGAGTGCCGCTCTGGTACTTCTGGACAGCGGCGATCTTCCATCCACCGACCAGCACGTTCACGGGGCCGCCCTGATTTGCAAACTGCCTGCCCTTGCCGAAGGGAAGATCGTAAGTCCAGGCCAGGACCACGCGCTGCGGGATGTCAAACTGGCTGAGCGCCTTCTCAGGCTTCAGATTGTACGTGTTCAGCGCGCCGGCAGCATCGTTACCTTCCCAGCCTGCCTCGCTCGGATACTCCGAGTCGGCATTGGTGATGTTCTTCGACCAACTGTAGCTGGCCAATACGGTCAGCCCCGCGCTGGTCCGCTTCGTTACCTGGGCCTGAAGCGCATCGTAAGTGTAGTCGCCGAATGGATCGTCCATGGTGGCTGAATCCACCGTGACGGTTCCATACTGCGGGAACGGCCTCAGCGCCTGAGAAACTGAGCCGGTGAATCCAGCATACGGAGCCGCAACCACGCTCTGGCCAGTACATGCTGCGTTGCCTGCCTGGTCCGAGACTTGTACCTGCAAACATGCGCCTCGCGACATGTTGGCAGGATTTCCCTGGTTGGGGTCATGCATGAATGCCTGCAGGTGGTCGCCGTGAGCTCCCACGTACGACACGTCCACAATGGTCTGGAAGGGCAGTTGGCGCTGCACGTCAAGAGTCCAGTTCTGGATGGTGCCGGGGCGGTCGACCTTCGACTCAAGGAACAGAGCGTTGCTCTGCCCATTCATGACCGTTGGATCGATAAAGGGAGGCAGATTTCCGGGATAGGCCGTGATCTGCGAGAGCACAACCACCGGCGCCTGGGGGCTGGCTGAGTTGGGGTACGTGTAGCTGGAGAAGAAGCCCTGGCTGTCGTTCTCTGCGAAACCGCCGACGCGCTGCGTGGAGAAGTAAATGCCGTAGCCGGCGCGGATCACCGTGTTGGGATCGACCGCATAGGCGAGGCCGACGCGAGGACCAAATGCCTTCTTGAAGATCGACTGCGGAGAGTCGCCTCCGAGCCGTCCCGTACCGCTGCCTTCGAAGACGTACGCGCCGGGAAGGCCGCCCGCACCTGGGTTCGCCAGGGTTGGATCCACGTAGGACATGCGGTTCTGCGCCTCGGTCACCGGGATTGGCATGTCGTAGCGCAGGCCCAGGTTGAGGGTCAGCTTGTTATTGACCTTCCAGTCGTCGGCGCCAAAGAAGGCAAGATACTTCGCGCGCCATCCGTTGATCTGGGGAATGTCAATATACGCGCTGGAGGCTGCGCCGCGATAGAAGCTGGCGAAGCCGAAGCCGGAGTTGCCATCCGTCGGAGTGCTGGTCGGGCCGGTGCCGAAGCCGAACTGGCCGGCGCTGCCGGTCAGAATGCCCAGGTTGAATTGCGCGGCGCGGAATTCTCCGCCGAACCGGATGTTGTGACGGCCCTTCTGCCACGAGACCGCGTCGTCATATTGAAATACGTTGTCGTTGAAGACGCTGTCGCCATCGCTGGGGCTGTTGATGCCGTTGCCGGGGTAGTTGTAGGTCAATTTAGGAAAGACCGAGTCGCCCACGCCCTTGAGCCCGAACTTGGTTGCCCAGTCACCCCCAAATCCGCCCTCGCCCGAGGTTTCGAGCCGATGGCGCCGAGTGAAGCCGGCGTTGAAGTGGTTGAGCATGGTGGGCGAGATGATGAAGTCATAGCCCACGCGCACATACTTGTTGCCCTGGATGTTGCCGCCAGTGTAAAGCGGCCCCAGGCTTTGCGTGCTGATGTAAGGCATGTTGCCGGTGAAGTAACTGGCTGAGATCTTGTTGCGCGCGTTGATGTTTTCGTCCCCGCGTATCGACCACTGGTCGGCCTGCTCGTGGTTGGAACTGACGTCATTGATGTTGAAGTAAGGGGTGGTCGCGGTGGACGGAGCAGAGGGCATCACCTTCGATGCGGCTGCAAACACCGAGTCCGCGGCCTCCGTGATCTTGTTGTTCGCATAAGCCTGGCACGTCTGTCCCTGGTTGGCGCCAGTGCAGGTCGAGTAGTCGTAAAGGATGTGGGCCGGGAAGGTCTGGCCGTTGACGACTATGGGGTTTAGCAGTGCCGAGAAGTCGCCGCCGAGCATGGCCTGGGTGGGCGCCGACAGAAGCGACGTGCCTCCGTTCTCTTGCCGGAAGCCCTCGTAGTTGAAGAAGAAGAACGTCTTGTCCCTGCCGTTGTAAAGCCAGGGAATTCGAACCGGCCCTCCCACGCTTGCGCCGAAGTCGTTCTGCGTGTCGGTGGGCGTTTTATAGATGTCTTTTCCCGCCTGGGCGTTTTGATAGTCGTTCGTCCAGCTGTTGGCATCCAGGACGCTGTTCTTGAGCAGATCGTAAGCCGACCCGTGAAGAGTGTTCGTTCCCTGCTTCGAGACGAGATTGACCACGCCGCCGCTTGCGCTTCCAAACTGGGCGTCGAACGTGTTCGTCATGACCTTGAATTCCGAGACAGCCTCGACGCTGAAGTTATAGGTGACCTGCATGTTGGCCGAGGCCAGTTCGGTCGTGGCGCCGTCGAGCAGAATGTCTTCGCCGCCTGTTTGTCCGCCGCTGAGCTTGAAGTTTCCGGAGGGCGGTGAGGAGGGGTTGTTGCTCATGGTGCCCGCGAATCCGGGCGCAAGTGCCGCAAACTCCAGCGGGTTGCGGATCTCGCCGCCGAAGGGCAGCGGAAGCGATTCCAGTACCTGGGGCGACATCGAGAAGCCGACATCGGTGGAGTCCGTCTCAAGGTGCGACGCATCGCTATTCACACTGATCGTGGCCGATTGCGAACCAACCTTCAACGAGGCCGTCACCGTGGATGTGCTCGCTACTTCCACATCGATGCCGCTCTGCGTATACGACTCGAACCCCGGGGCCGTAACAGTAAGCGTATAGCTTCCCGGCGGAAGCTCACTGAATGTGAACAGGCCCTCCGCGGTCGACTTGGTGGAATAGCCGCTGCCTGTATTGGTTTCCTTCAGGTCGACTGCGGCGCCCGGGATGAATGCGCCGTTCGCATCCTTCACCGTGCCGGCTAAAGTGCCTCTGCCCGACTGGGCCACAATGGGGACGCTTGCCACCAGGCCAATCGCCACCAACAGCAGCAACAAAAGGCGCCACGTTCTTTGCGCCGTGGGTCGTGTATAACTCATAGTTTCTCTCCTGAACATTTGCATGGTTCCTAGGCCTCCATTGTGGTTGCGGTGCGGCCAGCGGCGGGGAAAGTGTTCTCTCCCAACTCGGTCAGACTTCGTGAAATCTGGCCAGCCACCCGGATAGATAACAACTGCAGAAGCGCAATGACGGGTAATGCGTATTTCAATGCGGCAACACCCGATCCCCAGTACGCGATTCCCAGGAATAAGCAGCATCCCAGGCCACGACCGAGAAAAAGGCCGAATTCATGGTTGAAGATGTAGGCATACTCGCTCCGGCCTTCGATCCGAGAGACCGTGTCCACCACTTGCAGCTGGATCGGATAATAGGCAAGATCCAGCAACGGCTTAGCCAGTAAGAGGCACCCGATGAAGATGAGCACGCCCACAGCGTTGAACAGCACAGTATTGGTGAGTGCGCCAAAAAGAAATAAGAGAAGTCCCACAGAAAAGACCAGGATGCGATGTCTCGGCGCAGCAATCCGGCCAGCCAGATACATCATGCAGGCTGAGAAGACGCCGCCGATCGCCTGCGTCGTTCCCAGTGTTCCCTCCTGGCCAACCAGCAGCATGATCAACATCGCAGGCGCGGTAACAATGTATCCCTGCGCCAGGCCCTTGAGCAGCGCCAGCTTCAGCATGCGCCACCACAGCGGATGAAAGTGCAAGTAAACGAAGCGCGTGTGCTGTGGATTGCGGAAAGTTCCCCGCTCCAGTATGGCGGCGGAAAGAATCGTCAGACCGAAAACCACGACAGCAATAATGTGGTACGCGCGATTTGCAATTCCGCCCAGCCAGCCGTAAATCGCCGTGCCGCTGATGAAGAACCCGATCAGCGCCGGAACAGCAACCGCGGCGAGTGAGGCAACAAAGTTTTCCAGGCCGTAGTAGTAGTTCCGATTGCCGTCGTTCGTTGCGGTCAGCGCCAGGTATCCGCGGTTGGCCCAGAAGATCCCCGTCGCCAGTCCCATCGTGAATCCCGAAGTCGCAACCCCGATGGGAGTAAGAATGCTCAACTGCATCATCAGCATCATCGCTACGCCCGACAGCAGCATTCCGGCGGCGTAGAGATGCTTGGCGTCAACGCGCCCCAGCAGCCTGCCGTTCAGATAGAAAGCCAGCGGCGTGGCGGCGTAAATGGAGAGTTGATAGGTCACAACCTTTGAAACAGCGTGCGAATTCCTCATGACGTAAGCAGCCACGAAGACCTCGATCACCGGCAATACCAATGCGTAAATCATGTTCGACACCATCAGTACCTGCATGGAGTGGGAGCAGCGAAGGAATACGTCCAGTTCCTTGCGCATATAGTTCATGCCTTCGCTCCCTTAAGCGGAGCAAGGCTCGCGAGAATGCTCGATACGGAAAAGTGCGCACCGCAGATCACACTGTCTGCCGCTCCGTAGTAGATCGTGATGCGGTCTCCATCCACCACATGACCGTTGGTGAAGATGACCTGTCCGAAGAAGCCCTCCAGTTCATAAGGCGTCGACGGCTCCATGATGGGCGTCTCGGAGCGGGCCAGCACCCTCCACGGCTCGTCAAGATCAAGCAGCAGCGCTCCCAGGCAATAGCGATTCTCTTTGGTCGCGCCGTGATAGATTTCCAGCCAGCCTTCCGCTGTCCTTATCGGTGCGGCTCCCGCACCCACCCGCGCGCTGTCCCACAGTCCCTCGCGGCTGTGAGCCAGGCAACGGTGATGGCCCCAATGAATCAGGTCCGGCGACTCAGCCAGCCAGATGTAATTCCCGCCCAGCTCTGGGCTGCTGGGGCGGTGCAGCGCGTAGTACTTGCCGCCAATCTTTTCCTCAAAGATCGCGCAGTCCTTATTGTGTGGAGGAAGGATCAAACCCTCATGCTTGAATTCCTTCCAGTTGCGCGTTGTCCTTAGCCCGACGCCAACTCCGTTACTGGAAACCGCCGTATAGGTCAGAAAATATCCGTCGTCGATTTGCGCAACGCGGCAGTCCTCGATGCCGTAGGTTTCCAGTTCCCCGCTTCCCATGAAGGGAGAGCTGCCCTCAGGCTCCCTAAAGTGAATCCCGTCATCGCTTGAAAGCAGGCGAAGATGCGAAAGCGTCGTGAGATAGTCTTGCCCATCGAAGCTGATGACACGGGGATCGCTCAAATCGAGTCGCGGATCGCTCGAATTGAATTCAAGCACCTCCAGCCGGCCGTCCGCGCTCAGAATCGGGAAGGATGTCTTGCCTGTCACCTGCACCGGACGCTCGGCAACCCGCACCAGCAGCCAGACCTTTCCTTCAAAACGGAACACACCCGGATTCAGCAGGCACGTCACTTCCATGCCTTCAACGCTCGGGCGGAGATCTCGCGGCTTCAGGATAGGGTTCTCGCCAAAACGTTGAGCTAGGTCTTTCATCATGGGCCCTTCGCGGTTCTTGGGGATCAATCCTCCGCGCCGCTGATTCACAACGAATCACCTGGACGTTCGAAGGCAACAGTAACCCTCAAGGATGACCACAGCCACTGAAAAGGGACTCACTAGGGAAATCATTGAGAATCAATGCGAAATACATGTAATTCGCATGTTGAAACATCAAAAGGCGCCGCCAATTCCACACCAGAAGCTTTCCAGACCGAGTATCCCTCCGCAAAACAATAGAAGGAAACTTCACTGGCGAATGTCTTGCGTCATGCCGAAAGATTGTCTGTTATCCATGGCAGCTTTGCTATCCAAGTTTGAGTTTCACGTTATCTATTCGGTGTGCTAGGATGCGTCGAGTAAGCGATGATTCTGCAGAGTGTATAAAACTGCTCACAATCGGATTCAGGAAAATGTGGATGGGGCTCGTACGGGAATGACGGAAGTTGATCCGGCGCTTCGGGCAGACGCCCGCTGGCAATTAATAGAAAGAATCGTCGCCAGTCCTCCCTTCCAGAAGTCGGCGCGGCTCAGAGATTTGTTGTCCTTTCTTGCGGAGAGAACCCTCCACGGCCAGGCTCAGGAGTTGAGCGAGCACCGCATCGGGAGCGAGGTTTTCGGCAAGGCACAGGATTACAGCGTTGTCGAAGACAGCTCCGTCCGCGTTCACGTGCGCCAGTTGCGTCTCAAGCTGCATGAGTATTTTGATGGTGAGGGACGCGGCGAGCCGGTTGTAGTCGAAATTCCCAAAGGCGCATACACCACCCTCTTTCGCACCGTTGAACAGGAAGCTGTCGCACCACCCGCAGCCGCTCGCTTTGACCTCAAGTCCTGGTTCCAGCTCTTGCCCTGGGCGTTGGCAACTCTCTTTCTCGTGACAACTCTTGCGGTTTGGTTTCGCCGCCCGGCAGTTGCACTCCCGCCTCCGCCGCCTTGGCCTCTGGCCGCGCTCTTTGATTCCAGCAACAACTCGGTCCAGGTGGTCGTTGCCGACATCAATTACGGCATGATGCGCCTCGTGGACGAAAAGCCGGTAACGCTCGAACAGTACTTGAGCCCCTCCTACCGCAGCGGGGACGATCTCTCCAATACGCATCCAACGGCGCGGGAAGCACGCGTCATCAAGTACCTTTCCGGTTCGCTGCTGACTTCCTATGCCGACCTGGTCGTGGTTGACACCCTGATGCGCATCAGCGGCAACTCACGCGACAGGATCTCCGTTCGCTCCGCCAGGGAGTTGCGTCCGCGCGATCTTGAGCAAGGCGCGTTTGTCTTTGTCGGCAGCCCCAGTTCCAACCCCTGGGTTTTTTATTTTCAAGACAAGCTCAATTTTCAGGAACGCGAAGGAGTCGTCGGCGAAAGCCTCAAGTTCTTCCAGAATGAACATCCGAAAGCGGGCGAACAAACCACCTACCAGGGTTTGGCCTTCACTGGAAGTTCCGGAGAAGATTACGCGACCATCTCGCTGCTGCCCCTCGCCAATGGCCGAGGCAGCGTTCTCATCCTGCAAGGATTGCAACAGGAAGGCACCGAGGCAGCAGGCCTTTTCCTCGCCGACGCCGGCAATCGGCAAAAGCTTCAGGAAGCCCTCGGGTTTTCCGGCTCTCCAACACAGCCCGTTTACTTTGAAGCTCTCATTCGCACGCGTGCCGTGGCCGGTGCTCCCAATGCCACCTCGATTGTCGCCACGCGCGTAATTCACCCTTGAAGCAAGGCCGGCTCTCGCGCTTCAACTACACGCACTTTCAAAACCACCTTACATTCGAATCTCGATGACCTGCGCCTCGAATGGCCGCAATCTCAATTCGACAACGCCTGCCTGTCTCCCCAGCTGCTTCTTGCTTCTCAAATCGAAAACCTTGCTCGCCGCATTCGATGTCGCAACGGTAACCCGCTTCTCCTCCGGCCACGGATTGTAGTAGAGATAAGCCGGTGGCAAGTCCGGCTCCATAAAGTCCGTCTTCCCCAGGTCCCATCGCAACAGCCACGGGTCTCCCTGCGGCTCAATCATCTTGTCCAGCCACATTGCATACGCGCCGCCATAGATGGACCGATGCCCCGCAAAGTCGCCTGTTGCATAGGGGCTGTGTCCCTTTTCCTCGCGGCTCAATCGCTCGTAGGGAAACATCGCCGGCAAATCGGCGCGGCTCTGATCCTCGCGCGGCAAATACTCCGGATAAAACAGGCGCATATTCGCAGCGACATTCAACGCAAGCCGAGCCACCTCACCAGCCAGTTCCGGGCGGAATCTCACTGCCGGCAACAAGTACGGAAGCGTCACCATCGACTCCATACTGTAGGTCTGTCCCGCGGGCTCGGTTCTGAATCCAGCCATCAGCCCGTTCACTTCATGTCCGCCCCAGCGCCCCGTCGCCATCAGTCCAACCTTTGCATCAAGCACAAATCCAAGGGCCTTTCTGGTGTTGCATGGGTGACCCATCGCTTCCAGCCGCGCCGCCGCCAGCACGGCCATTGCCCCGCTCGGGACCTCGTACCAGGGATTCGCGGCAAAATCCAGATAGCGATCCATCCCGATCTTCGCTTCCGCCAGAAACACTTCCTTCCCAGTGAGCTTCCATGCCAGAAGCATCACGTAGCTGTATCCGCCCACAGCGTCGGGCTGCCGGTAGATGTCCTGATTCGTGAAAGCCGCGGCCTTGGCAAAGTCATAGCCCTGGCTGTTGAAGTCGTAATGTAACTGCCGCGCCATATCCTTCAGTCGCGTCGCGCTCTTCTCCACTCGTGCCAGCCACTCGGCATCCTGCCTGAATCGCAACCGAACCAACCCGTACGCCATCGCGGTCACATTCATCAGGTACCAGTACTCGCAGAGCGTAGCCCCGGCGCCATCAAGAAACAGCCCATACGGCTCGCTGAAGTAGCCCTTCAATGAGTTCGACAGACCCGCCAGGCCCTCTCCGCGCAGCTCCTTTCCAAGTGCCATCGGCGCGTAGGTTGTCAGCCCGCCGTCCTGCTCTCCCTCAAGCGCTGAAGGGAACACCAGCCGGCCATCCTTCGCGGTTGTATACAGACCGTGAGCCGGATCCATCACCCAGGCGTCGAAGGCATTCGCGAGCGCGCGAAAATCCAGCGGATGCTCCTCGGGCCGAGCCGGAAGTCCGCTCCAGCCCGCTGCCTCTGCTCCCCACCCAGTGCGCTGCTCTGCCCAACTGGCCAGCCCGAGTGCTGCAGCTCCAGCCAGGAACTCTCTGCGATTCGGCATCCACTCTGTACTGTTCAACTCAGTCTTCTCACTGACGGCTGTTTCCACATGCATGTGTTCCCTCTTCCATCTGGAAGCTGTACCCATCATCCGATCATTTCAGGCGTCTCACGCGATATCGGCGACAAGCAGACCCCATTCTCGATATGCCTGGCGAATTTGCCAAGGGCTTAACAACGAAATCTAGACCCGAAACAATGAATTCACATGTAAGTCTCTTCAAATCGACGAGTCCATAAAAAACTCGGCCTCGTGGAATGCGCAGCGTGCAATCGCTCGCCGTTGCGCCCAGAGGCACGCATGCGAATGTCCAGCCCGCGCCGCCAGCGGGATTCAGAAGAGTCAACAGCAAATCGACAGACCCGATTGTGGATGCAATCCATTGGTTGTACCTTTATTCGCATGACAGATTCCTGCTGCTCTCCCCCTAGGCCGCGCTTCACCCAGCCAATCCTGTTTGTCGTGCTGATCGCTCTCGTCTCATCCGCTTGCGCGTGGGCGCGAGCAGCAAAGGTTGGCGAAACGGCCACGCTGGTGGAAACAGAAACCTACATTCCATGCGGTGATGGGTGCTCTCTCACACTGGAACCGGCGCGTGCCTTCTGCTTCAAGATGGGCGATCAGTTCCTCATCGGCGAGGGTCACAGCTACCTCCACGAGGGAAAATTCACCAGCTTTGAAGACCTTGTCGGAAAGCAGCTTCCCATTCGCTCGAGCCGGCGTTCATTGTGGATCAGGCCTCCCGATCGCGGCGAGGTAAAAATCGCGCGCGGCTCGGACTTCGAGGGCTTCAAGACCTCCGGCTGCATCGCAGAAGTCCACCGCCCCATTCTCCATAGCGCCAATAGTTCCCGCCGGCCCGTAAAGATTCCGCCAAACGCTATCGCCATCGCGGGTCCGGGCAAAGGAGAGTTCCGCCCCCTCTATCTGTGGTTTCAATGCGGCTTCAATTCCAGCGCTGGCACAATCGACTGCCACGAGTGGTACAAGAGCGGCGAATCAGCTCCCGCGGATTGGTATTGCGCGCGCACCACCGATGGCGCACCAGTTGCCGCAAACTTCGCGCTTGATCCCCTGCTCAGCCAGGCGGGCAGGCTGGTTCTGCAATCCGGCGCGGTCCTTCAACACGACAATCGCGCACGCACCAACGGCATCCTCGACCGCCCCGGCGAAACCTGCCGATAAGATCGCGCAACCTGCTTTCGAGAGAGAAACGGGAAGCACTATGCCCATCCATTGTGCGCCCTTTGCACAATGGGTGGGAGAGCAAAGATGTCTATCGCATTTTCGGAATGGGTGTAGACCGAAAGCACACACTCAAGTGGCTTTTTCCTCAAGAAAAAGCCACCTTTCACGGTACTGAAAAAGTCCATATGTATTCCGAAAATGCTCTGGGGGTACAGAAAACAGCCGGACCGAAAATGCTCTGGAAACCGCTCTAAGTGGGCAGAAGTCCGCGCGCAATCGAGTCCAGCATTCCATTGAGAAAGTTGATCGACTCAGGCGCTGAGTAGCGCCGGCCAATCTCCAGCGCCTCATTGATCACGATCGGAAACGGCGTGCCCTTGAAGGCCAGCATCTCGCCCACGGCCATCCGCAGCAGGTTGCGATCCACCGCCGGCATGCGCTCCAGACGCCAGTGCTTTGAGTTGGCTACCAGCAACTCGTCAATCTGTTCCTGGTGAGCGATTGCCGCCCGAAACAGCTCTTCCGCAAAGCCGCGCACTTCCGGTTCCACCTCGTCCCCGGCCTTCCAGAAAGTGGCGCGCACCTCGTCCGCTGTCTGCTTCCCGATGTCCGCCTGAAACAGCATCTGCATCGCCAGCTCGCGCGACTTTCGGCGTCCAGAACTGTGCGCTCCGCCGGTCAATTCGGGCCGCCTTCAACCAGCTTGCGACGCAGGCTCACCATCTCAATAGCGGCCAGGGCGGATTCAAATCCCTTGTTGCCCGCCTTGATGCCCGCGCGGTTCAACGCCTGCTCCAATGTCTCGCAGGTCAGCACGCCAAAACCGTGCGGAACGCCCGTCTCCTGCTGCGATTGGCCGATGCCGCGCGCCACCTCGTTGTAAATCGCTTCGTAGTGCGCGGTCTCGCCGCGCAGCAGGCAGCCCAGAGTCACAATAGCGTCCACATTGCCGCGATTGGCCAGCGTTCGCGCCGCAGCAGCAATCTCCCACGCGCCGGGAACACGCACCACTTCAATGTCCGCTCGCTTTGCGCCGCTGCGCAACAGCGCGTCCAGTGCGCCCTCCAGCAGACGTTCGGTAATCACCGCATTCCATCGCGCCACCACGATGGCGAATCGCATCCCTTCAGCGGATAAGTCGCCTTCAACCGCTACCGGCCTGCCCCTCAGCGGATCGGTCCACGCCCAGAAACTGAATGCGAATCCCGCCACCGGCTCGACGGTAAAAATCTGCGACTTCCAATGCGTTGCTGTGATCGCAGAAAGCCGGGCACTGGCTGATTCGCCGCCATGCGCCTTCAGCCACGCGGCCGCGGCCTGGTGCACAGCATCCAGCGCCGTCACTTCCACCAGCACATCGGCTGTCGAAGGAAACTCGCCGTCGACAAATTCCAGGTTGCCCAGCGGAGCCAGAAACGCGGCTCCCCTGCTCGTCCCCTCGTTCCAACCAGCACCCGCGGCAAACCCCAGCGCAGCAAAGAAGCTGGCCAGTTGGTCATACGCTGCTGTGTTTCCGGCAGAACGGAGAAAGGAAATCCCCTTGATCATGTCTTGATTCTACCGTGCGCAGATGACCATGCCGGCAGACCTCGATCGATGACACACAAACAGAATGGGCCGGCGTAGAGCCGGCCCTCAGCGTGCTGACAAACTCTGCTTTCAAACGTGCTTTGTATCAGGGTATGACTTCAGTCGTACCGCAACAGCCTTTTGAATGAGAGAAGTGGGGCTTTAGCCCCATGCGCTGATAGGTCGGTTTGCTCTCCATCGACTCTTTATCAGCAATCTGTGGGCCGGCGTAGAGCCGGCCCTTTCACGTGCAGTTGAACGATCCTAGTTGATGGTGCGCGGCTTGACCGCAATGTACGTTGCAGGCACCACGCCGGAGGCTGGCACAGTTGCCGCGGTGAGCGTGCAGCCCAAATCAGTCGGCGCGCACGCAGGCAGGTTCGGTGCAATCTGCTGAGAATCAACCGGCGGATTGGCGATCGAAGGATTTGTGGGGATGGTGATGTAGTGAATCAGGTCGTCCCCTGCCGTGGAAACGAAGAAATACGAACTGTCCGGGCTGAACGCTCCAAAGATCGGAGCTGTCGGAGGCACCGCTCCGCTCGCAGTCAACTTGACCGAGCCCACCGTGCCTGCCGCGCCACCGGTGCCTGGCAGATAAAACGGCAGCGAAGCCTGAGCCGTTGCGGTGCTTGTGGGCGTGTAGGTAACAAACGCCAGGTTCGATCCCGGCGAGGGCACAATCTGGCTCACAGTCGCTGCTGAGGGTGCGGGAATCTGAACCTGGTTTAGATTGGTTCCGAGCGCCAGCGGCGAGAGCGACGCTCCATTGGGAAGCGAGGTATCGGTCACGCCAGCAGGCAGGCAGTTCAACGACGGGATGGTCACCCCAATGTCGGAAAGCGTAATGTCCCCGCCCGTAAGCGACGCGCCCAGAATGTGGCTTCCATCGGTGGTCGCGGCCAGTACATCGGTATCCGCGTTCACCGTATTGTCCGGAGCCGGTCCCTGCGGATAGAAGAGCATGCTCGCTTCATTGCCAACTGTCCCGGACGGGCACCAGGTGTGCGCCACCGTAGGATCGCCGCTCAAAAACGCGCCCACGCCCGGAATCGTGATCGCCAGATTCTGCGCTCCCGGATTGGTGGCGCTTGAAGGCGCCAGTGCGTGCGTCACAAAACCCGTAGTCGCGTTGTAGATGTAGAGCGTATCGGTGTGCCCGGTGACCCCGTTCACATTCGCCGCCGAGCTGTCCGTGATGTACAGGGTCTGCGCATCCGGAGTCCACGAAGCCGCGGTGCCCATTCCGCCGAACGTCGTCGTGATTCCGCCGCTCGCGCTGTAAATGTAGAACAGCTGGCGCTCCTGGTCGTTGATCAGCAGCGTCGTGTTATTGGGTGAGACCGCCAGCACCACACCCGGAGCAGTAGTGTCCGTTTTCGCGACCGTGTTCGTCAGAGTGCTGAACACCATCAGCTCATGCGACGAGCCGAAGTAGAGATCCTGGCCAAGCCGGTCAGCCACCATGGAGTTCGGCACATACGGCAGCCGAACCGTCGAACCAACCGTCCCGCTCAGCAGTTCAATCGGCACAAAATACTGAGACTGGCCGGGCGCGCCAAACCAAACATAGTCACTCGCTGTGCCCGGAACCGTGATGTTCACCGGGTTCGAGGTCATCGAAAGCCCTGTGCCGTACAAGCCGATCTCGTTAATCGGCGCCGGGTTGCAGGCAGTCGGCTGGCAGATAGCGTAGACCGAAGCCACCGCTGGGAAGTTCGTGGTGATAGCGCCGCCGCTCCCCGCAGTGATATCGATGGGATCGGTCGACTGATAAACCAGGGAAAGACCCGTGATCGGGTTGCCCGCCGTGTCGATAACCGATGTGGTCAGGTTCTGCGTAACGCCCTGGGTGACAGTGCCGCTGGTCTCGCCATTCGCCAGCGTCACGCTGATGGACTTCGGCGGGCAGGTCGAGAAGTACCCGGCCGAAGAGCCCGAGCCGGCGAGCGATGCCGTAATCACCGTCGTGCCCGGCTGCCCTGCGGTGATGGTCACCTGGTTGTTGGTGGTGTTGGTGCTGATAGTGCCGATATTGGCCGTACCGACGGTGTAGTTGAGCGTTCCAATCGATGCCGTGCAGTCGGGAACCGTAGTCACACCCGGAGGCAACCCTCCGGGACACGCATACTTGCCGCTTGCCACAACCGAAGCCGGCGCGCACAACTCATATTGCGTGTTGTTGCTCAGGAAGCACGCCTCGGAGTCAAGCGTCGCCTGCGTGCCCTGTGAAAAGCACTGCTGCCCGCTCCCGGACAACGGCGTTGTCACCAGGTTGAACGACGTTACCTGGTCATGCACATACACCTGCACCGGGTTCGAGGTCACTGAATCCGCCGACGCGGTAACGTAGGCAATCTTATACGGCAGCCCATTGGTCGTGGGCAGCGGATCAGGCTTGGTGCAGATGGTGTAGTTGGCAATGCCGCCGCCGGTGTTGCGATTCCACGTGCCGGCGCACATATTGCCGGCCGGCGAGATGTCCAGCACCTGGTAATTGCTGCTGCCATAGGCATAGGAGGAAACGCTCGCAGCCGTGCCCTTGCAGGTCTTGGCCGTCGGCGCGCCGATCTGTTGCGTCTGCCCATAAGCCAGCGAGATGCCGCTGAGCACGGGGGTCAGCGTGATGTAGTCCACATTGGTGATCTTCAACCCGTAACCTTGACCATTGCAGTAATTCGCATCCGGATTGCGGGTGCAACCGGAGATCGAAATCCCAGCAGGAATGGCCACGCACAACAAACTGACAAGCGTCAAAAACCGCCGCATGAATCCTCCCCGCCCCGCCGCTTCAAACCGCGGAACGGTCTATCCAAATCCGTAAAAGAAAGATGGGTTATAGCATCTCCGGAATTGCTGTGGACCGGAAGCACACAATGAGTGGCCTCTTCTAAAGAAAAGCCACCTTTCAATGCACTCAAAAGGACCACATTCATTCCGAAAATGCTCTAAAAGCGGCCCGTCAACCTGCCCCATGGCTGGCCTGCCTTCGGTGGAATCCGCTCAAATGACCGGCTCCCGGCAGTACGCTCTTCCATGCAGCCGGTCAGCGCAACTCGCTCACAAATCTCCAAAGAAAAGTGTATCAGGACGGACCGGCTCTGGACACAACCCTGCCGGAGCCTTTCCACCATCAATTTTTCGATCTATTCCAATAGACTCCAGCCCACCCCGATTGGAAAGCACACCAGGCGCGCAAACAATCCAGATTACCAATTCCTCCGGCGCTGATTGCTGCCTCAAATGAAGACTGTTCGGGTGGCCCATCCATTTCGCAGGCTTTATCGCGAAATGTTTGGTAAGCAGCAAGCCAATGCGAGCCTCCCGCGAGCGCCCGCACCGCAAGTGCCGTCTGCCCCAGCCCAGGTGGCTATTGCCCCGCCGGCATGTACTTGGCAAACCACTCCACAGCCCGATCCATCACGTCGCGCCGGTGCGCCGGATCAACAAATCCGTGACCTTCATTGGGATAAACCACCAGTTGCGTGGTCACATGCTCGTCCCGCAGCGCATGCCAGAACTCGTACGACTGCGGCGCCGGACACTCCCCGTCCCGATCTCCCACCACCACCAGCGTGGGCGTGTGCGCCTGCTTGATGTAGTTGATCGCCGAGCTCTTGGCGTACACCGCCGGATCGTCGTACACGCTCGCGCCAAAGTACGGAATCATCCACTGGTCGATCGAGTTTTCGCCATAGTAGCTCTGCCAGTTCGACAGCCCAGCGCCGGAAACCGCCGCCTTGAACCGGTTGGTCTGCGTCACCGCAAACATGGTCATGAACCCGCCGTAGCTCCAGCCCGTTATCCCAACCCGCTTCGGATCCACCGGATACTTGGCCAGCACCGCATTCACGCCGGCCAAAATGTCCCTCAGATCGCCGTAGCCGAAATCCTTTCGATTGGCCTGCGTAAACTCCTCGCCCTGCCCGTAGCTGCCCCGTGGGTTCGGCTGCAGCACAAAATAGCCCAGCGCGGAAAACGCCGTCGCGCTCAGTCCCCCACCGCCGCCCCAATGCGCCTCGGCCGCCGCCGCAGGGCCGCCATGCACCTCCACAATCAGCGGATACTTTTTCTTGGGATCGTAGTCCTTGGGCAGCAGCAACCAACCCTGCACATTGAATTTGTCGCTCTTCCACGCGAGCGATACCGACTTGCCCCAAGCCGGCTCAACGCCTTCATTCAGGTGTGTGAGCTGCGTGATGCCTTCAAAACCTGAAGCCCAGCTTCCCGGCTTGGCCTCATAAACCTCCGTAGCGCGATCGAAGCTGCTGGCGTGAAACACAAACAGCGAGCGGTCGGCCGTGGACGATAAGCTCAGCTCCATTCTTCCGTCGCCCACGCTGCCCGGAACGCTGAAAACCGCCATGCCAAAGATGACTACCGGGTTTGCGCCAACATGTGCAGCGCCTCCCTCAATGCCCATCCGCACCAGTTGGGCATTCCCCCCGGCCAGTTCGCTGATATAGAGGTGCTCGTTGCCATCCCACTCGATCCACGCCGGCGATGTCGGCCTTTTCGGTGTCAGGTCAACCGGCGCGCCGCCACTGGCCGGGACAATCCAAACATCCCCGCCCGTCGAGCCCTGGTCGCTCATCAGCCCGCCGATAAACGCAATCGCCTTTCCATCCGGAGACCAGCGCGGAACCGCAATCTGCAACCCATGCAGCGGCCCCGCAACCTCCGCAGGCGCCAGAATCGCCTTCGGCGTTCCATCAAGCGTCTGCGTATAGAGCTTCGCAACCCACCAGTTGTTCTCACCCGGCGGATCGGCTGCGATATACGCCAGCCCCTTCGAATCCGGCGACCAGTCGAATTCGTACACATGCAGATTCGCCGGCGTCGGCTGCGCCGGCGCAACCGGCGTGGGCGCATCCACTGCCGCAACCCCAACTCGCTGAATCTCGACGCCGTCCTCGCCAATCACGCCCGACGGCGGCTTCATCGCCGCCAGCGCACCCGCCGGCCGCGTCGCACCCTCTACATAGAGGAATGCCAACTTCGTCCCATCCGGCGAGAATGCCAGTTCATGCACCAGCCCCTTCAACTCCGTCAGCCGCCGTGCCGGGCTCCCGTCAATCGGCGCCACATACAGGTCGGTCTGTTCGCCGGGCTTGGCGCAATCGGAGAAAAACGCCAGTGCCTTTGAGTCTGGCGACCAGGCAAGATCATTCTCCCGGCAATGCTGTTCCGGCTTCGCGGCTGCCGTGATCCGCTCGCTCTTCGCAAGATTCTCAAGTTGCGCAACGCGGATCTCCGACCCGTCCCGTTCAGGCTGAATCCACGCCAGCCGCTTGCCGTCAGGCGACACCGCAACCTGGCCCACATTCCGTCCGCGGTTCAGCCCCCGCAGCGTATCTTCCATCTGCGCGCGATCCGGCGCGTTGGCTGCATGCGTCTCCTGCGCCAAAGCATTTGAAGCAGTAAAACCGGCGCTCAAAACCAGAAAAGCACCGGAAATCAGGGAAGCAAAGAGGGGAATGCGTCGGGAAGTTGAAAACATAAAGAAATGCTATCAGGCGAAGTTCAGCCTATACGCTGCCGGCTTGCCATACGCTCACTCGCTGACTTGCTGACTCGCTAACCTGCTGACTCGCTATTTCGCCGCTTCATGTATCGCCAACAGCCTCTCCAGCAGCGGCCTAAGCAGCTTCAAATCCAGCGCATTGGCCCCATCCGACTTCGCGTTCGCCGGATCGTCGTGGACCTCCAGAAACAGTCCATCCACCCCAGCCGCCACCGCCGCCCGCGCCAGCAGCGGAATAAACTCCGGCTGCCCGCCGCTCACGCCGTTGGCCGCCGAAGGCTGCTGCACCGAGTGCGTCCCGTCAAACACCACCGGCGCCAGCCGCCGCATCACCGGCAGCGACCGATAATCCACCACCAGCGTGTTGTATCCAAAACTTGCCCCGCGCTCGGTAAGAAACACACGCTCATTCCCCGTCGACCGTACCTTCTCCACGGGATGATTCATATCCCACGGCGCCACAAACTGCCCCTTCTTGATATTGACCGCGCGCCCCGTCTTCCCCGCAGCCACCAACAGATCTGTCTGCCGGCAAAGAAACGCCGGAATCTGCAGCACATCCACAGCCTCGGCGGCGACGTCGCAGTGGCTCGGCTCGTGTACGTCGGTCAGCACCGGCAGCCCCGTGTCCTTGGCCAGTCGCCCAAGAATGCGCGTGCCCTCCACCAGCCCCGGCCCGCGAAAGCTCTTCACGCTGGTCCGGTTCGCCTTGTCGTAGCTGGCCTTGAAGATGTAGGGAATCCCCAGGTCCGCCGTGATGCGCTGGATAGCGTCCGCCATCGTCCGCACATGCGTCTCGCTCTCAATCACGCATGGCCCGGCGATCAGGAAGAGCCGGCCCTCGCCCACGCGAACCGGCCCGATTTCAAAGGAGTTGCTCACGAACCCAATTCTATCGTGCCCCCGTGATCGCGCAGCCCCGGCACTTCAGCCCTATCGCGTGTAGCGCAGCCCTATCGTGCAGTCAGATGCGCCACGAACGGCGACTCTGGAATCTCCGCATGCTCCGCGTGGTTCCGTGACCACTCCCACAGCGCCCGCTCCAGTGCGTGCAGCGCCGTCGGCCCCGGCAGATTCGGCTGCTCCTTCACAATGCCGCAGTCCGCCAGGTGCTTGCAGAAAGCAACATACTCCACGTAAAACTCCACGTTGTGCCGCGCATGCCCCAACGCCTCAAGCGCCCGAAAATCCAGCACCGAATACCGCTCCGGAGCGATCGCTGTCAAAATCGCCGAAGCAATCGGCAGATCAATCCCGCGCAATCCCGTCAGCGCATGAATCGCATCGCGCGTCGAAGTCTCCTGCGAAGCCGCCACCGCCAGCACCCTCTTGATCATCGCCTCGCTGTTCCCAATCAGGTAATGCACCACGCGTTCCGACTTCCAGCGAACAATCGTTTCCAGGTTCGCCAGCGAGTGCTCGCCGGCACGGATCGCCGCTCCCGCTTCGAAGGCCGCCCTTTCCAGTTCTTGTTCCTTTTCTCCCGACTTTTCCCAATACTGCTCAGCCAGTTGCTGAAGATCTGATTCTGCAGGTTGAAGCTCAAAATACGCCATGTCGTTCAGTACTCCGTTCTCAAAACAGAGCGTAAGATAGGCCCCCTGCATGCCTTTGTCAATGACCCATTGGACACCCGCGAGCCGGCCCGATTCACTCCGGCCTCCAGCGAACAAAAAGGATAATCAGTCACCATAGATACATAAATATGCTAATATGCTTTTATGCGCACGACCATCGACATCCCCGATGAGACCTATCGCGAATTGAAGATCAAAGCGGCGCGCGAAGGAAAACCCGTTCGTCAAATTGTGTTGCGCGGAATCCACCGGGAGCTCGATGAACCCGTTGACCGCCCGGTTCGAAAACTTGCCGAACCCATCCTGGAGGCCCATGCGCCTGGTTCCATCCGGATCGATAATGACCGAATCTACGACCTCATTGGTTTTCCCTGATGTGAACGTCTGGCTGGCGCTCAGCTCTCCTGACCACCAGCACTTCTCAACGGCGTGGATCTGGTACAGAGCCCTCCCAGACCAGGCTGTGCTGACCTTCTGCCGGTTTACGCAATTGGGTTTCCTGCGCCTTCTGACGACCCAAAGCGTGATGGGTCAGGGAACCCTCACGCAGCGTCAGGCCTGGGATGCATACGACCGGTGGCTTGAGGCCGCCGGTGCGCAGCTCTCAGAAGAGCCGGCAGAGTTGGAAGTCATCTTCCGTTCCCTCACTGGTGCCCAGCAAGCCTCACCCAAGGAATGGGCAGACGCTTACCTCGGTGCCTTTAGCCTTGCTGCGGGAATGACCCTCGTCACCTTCGACCGCGCATTGGCCGGCAAGGTGGATGGGGCACTGCTACTGAGCTAGCCGGAAGCAAATTCGTTACCCAGCGGGCTCCTTCCTGGCGGATCGTGCAGAATCAGTCTTCAGCGACCCCGCAATGCTTTCTGAGCTTACGCGCCATCCAAAAGCCCTCCCAATATCCCGCACCGCCCAGCGGCAGCATACCGCACCAGTACCACACTGAACCCTTACGCCCTTCGTGAGTCACCCACGCAGGCAAGGTATGCGAGATATTAAGCCACTCGTAAACACCCGAAACAACCAGCGCCAGGGCGAATAAGTGAGGAATCATTAGCTTCGCAATGCAGGCCAGCGCGCGGGGATTGCCTAAGACATCGTCCAGATCCTTGAAGGCATTTCCTAACGCGAGGCTAAACACGAGAACGGTGTATGCGCAGACGACAGACACATAGGAACCCCTAGGACGGTCGTTAAACGCGACGAACAAGATGAACCATACCGGAATGGTAAGGACGTGCGCCCAGCGACCCAGCCACCGGGTGGTCTTCTCGTCTTCGGAAGACTCCTGCTCGTTACCCGACTGGTATTCATCGAACATCGGCCCAGCCGAACCTACTTTCGCAAAGGCTACGAAACAGCTGCTTCTGAACCCATCTTGATTTCGTTTCGACTCCCCCGGTTCTTATAGCTAGCCGTAACAAACTCCCTGAACAGCGGATGCGGCTCCAACGGCTTCGACTTGAACTCGGGATGGAACTGGCACCCCAAAAAGTACGGATGTCCCGGCAGCTCCACAATCTCCACATAGGTCGAATCCGGCGTGGTCCCGCTCAGCCGCAATCCGCCGCCCGTCAGCAGCGCCTCATACTCGCGGTTGAACTCGTACCGGTGCCTGTGCCGCTCGCTGATTTCCGTCGCGCCGCCGTACGCATTCGCGGCCAGCGAACCCTCCTGCAAAATGCACGTCCACGCGCCCAGCCGCATCGTCCCGCCCATCTCTTCCACGCCCAGCAGTTCGCGCAGCTTGTAGATCACCCGGTGCTGGGTAGCCGGGTCAAACTCGCTTGAATTCGCGTCCTTCAATCCGCACACATTGCGCGCATATTCAATGCACGCCGTCTGCATCCCCAGGCAAATCCCAAAATACGGCACATGATTTTCGCGCGCGTAGCGGATCGCGTTCAGCATCCCCTCGATCCCGCGCTTGCCGAAACCTCCCGGCACAAGAATGCCGTCAAATTCCGACAACTGCGCCTCGTAGTCGCGGTCTTCCGGCGACTTCGATTCCAATCCCTCCGCCTCAATCCAGGTCACATCCAGCTTCAAATTCTGTGCCACCGCCCCATGCGTCAGCGCTTCCTTGAGCGACTTGTAGCTGTCCTCGTACTCCACATACTTGCCCACAATCGCAATCGAGACATGATCCTTGGGGTGGTAGCAGCGATCCACCAGGTCCTTCCAAGCCGTAATGTTGGCCTCCGGCGCTTCCTTGTGCAGGTATTTCAGAATCAGCGCGTCCAGCCCCTCGTCTGCGAACCGCAGCGGCACCTCGTAAATCGACGGCACAGTGGTCGCCCCCACCACGGCGCGCTCTTCCACGTTGCAGAACGCGGCAATTTTCTGCTTGATCTCGCGGCTCAGGTTGCGGTCGCAGCGGCACAGCAAAATATCCGCCTGGATGCCAATCCCCAACAGTTCCTTCACCGAGTGCTGCGTCGGCTTGGTCTTCAACTCCTGCGCCGCTGCAATCCACGGCACCAGCGTCAGGTGAACGAAGACTGTATTCTCGCGCCCTAGTTCCTGCCGCATCTGCCTGATCGCCTCAAGAAACGGCAGCGACTCAATATCGCCCACCGTCCCGCCAATCTCCACAATCGTTACGTCCGCGCCGTTCGCCGAAACCTTGCGCATGGCGTTCTTGATCTCGTTGGTTACGTGCGGAATCACCTGCACCGTCTTCCCCAGGTAGTCCCCGCGCCGCTCCTTCAAAATGATCTGCTCGTAGATGCGCCCGGTCGTCAGGTTGTTGTCGCGCGACAACGGCGCATGCGTAAACCGCTCGTAGTGGCCCAGGTCAAGATCCGTCTCCGCCCCGTCGTCGGTCACAAAAACCTCGCCATGCTGAAACGGCGACATGGTTCCCGGATCAACATTCAGGTACGGGTCAAACTTCATCAGGTTTACGCGCAGCCCGCGGCTTTCAAGCAGGCACCCGATGGAAGCGGCCGCAAGGCCCTTCCCCAAACTGGACACGACTCCGCCCGTCACAAAGACATACTTTGCCGACATCGCTGCAACCTCACTCTTTAATTGTTTGGATTGGACGTACCTGATGGGCACAATCAAGTATGCCAGAGTTGCGAGTTCAATGGAAATGGAAAATCCGATTCGATTGATGAAAACCGGGGCAGGAATGCTCATAACATTTCTGCAATCATTTGTTTGCAAATGTTACTTCCGGTTGTCGAGGTCGATACCACAACCATTTTCCGCGTCCACCTCGGCATTTCCGTTTCAGTCTGGTCAAAGCGGTATTTGCGGTGCGCCGCCAAGCGGCCTACGATGCACTTATAGCTCGAAGAATTCGGAGCAAGCAGGGGGTTTCAACCCCCTGAAATGCGGGCAATTGAACAAGGCCTTCACGCCCGGGCCTCGTAACCCTTCCGCTATTTGAGAGCAATCGAAATGTACGACCACGATGCTGCCTGAAGGGATTATTTTCCATGACCACCGCAACCAAACCCGCTCGCAAACTAGGCGCAACCGGCCCTGAAGTCTTTCCCATCGCCCTCGGCTGCATGGGCATGAGCGGCATGTACGGCGCCACCGACGACGCCGAGTCCATCGCCACCATCCACGCCGCCATCGACGCCGGCGTCAACCTCCTCGACACCGGCGACTTCTACGGCATGGGCCACAACGAAATGCTCATCGGCCGCGCCTTGCATTTCAATCGCGACGAGGTCCTGCTCTCCGTCAAATTCGGCGCGCAGCGCGGCCCCAACGGCGCCTGGCTCGGCTATGACGCCCGTCCCGCAGCAGTAAAAACCGCGCTCGCCTACACACTCAAGCGCCTCGGCGTCGATTACATCGACATCTACCGCCCCGCCCGCCTTGACCCCAACGTACCCATTGAAGAAACCATCGGCGCCATCGCGCAAATGGTTAAGGCCGGTTACGTCCGCCACATCGGCCTCTCTGAGGTGGGACCCGAAACCATCCGCCGCGCCGCCGCCGTGCACCCCATCGTCGACCTCCAGATCGAGTACGCCCTCGTCAGCCGCAGCCCCGAAGCCAAAATCTTCCCCGTGCTCGACGAGCTCCGCATCGCCGCCACAACCTACGGCGCACTCTCCCGCGGCCTGCTCTCCGGCTCGAAAATCGGCGGCCTCGGCGACTTCCGCGCACACTTGCCTCGCTTCAAAGGAGAAAACCACGCTGCCAACCAGCAGCTTGCCGGCCGGCTCCGCATGATCGCCGCATCCAGAAGCATCACGCCCGTCCAGTTGGCCATCGCCTGGGTCCTCGCCAAGAGTCCATCAATTGTTCCGGTAGTCGGCTCCCGCACCCGTGCGCAGATCGCCGAAGCCCTGGGCGCGCTCCATGTAAGGCTCACCGCGGAAGAGATCGCCGAGTTGGAGGCCGCCGTTCCCGCCGAAGCCGTAGCCGGCACCCGTTACGACTCCATGCAAATGACAATGCTCGACAGCGAGAAGTAAGCTCAGAGCAGTCTCAAAACTAGCTTTGAAAGGGCATGGCTTTAGCCGTGCCGCAAACAAGCCAAAGAGTGCTTGGGCTTCAGCCCCTGAGGGATGTACTCCGAGGACAATTCAGATTCATGAAACGATTGCCAGGTGCAAAACCAATGCACGACCGAATCGCAATCCTAAAGACCGACATCACCACCCTCGCCGTCGACGCCATCGTCAACGCCGCCAACAGTTCTCTGTTAGGAGGCGGAGGCGTGGACGGCGCAATTCATCGCGCTGCCGGCCCAGAGTTGCTCGAAGAATGTCGCCTGCTCGGTGGCTGCAAGACCGGCCAGGCCAAAATCACCAAAGGCTATCGCCTGCCCGCAAAATACGTCCTGCACACGGTAGGCCCGGTCTGGAATGGCGGCAGCCACAACGAGCCCGAACTACTGGCCAGTTGCTATCGCTCCTGCTTCGCTCTGGCCCGCCAGCACAATCTCCACACGCTAGCCTTCCCCGCCATCAGTTGCGGCATCTACCACTACCCCATCAACCAGGCCGTCGAAATCGCAGCGCGCGAAACACTGAAAGCGCTCAGCGAGAACTCCGCCATAGAAAAAATCATCTTCGCCTGCTTTGGCAACGACGTCTACTCTGCCTATCAGAGCTCATTCAAGGCTCTTGCTTACAGCAAATCCTGAGATGCTGTAACCCGAAACCACAATACTGAAGTTGACGCGACCATCTGGGAGAGGCAACCTTGCTCAACGCCCCAAAGGAAACACCTTCTCAGGATCTGCTCTACCCGGCAGCACCTGACAACACAACCTTCTATGCAAAATCAAAAAGAGGACAGCCGCAGCATTCCACCCCTTCATCTGTCTCACCCCAGGGGTTCACCCCAGACAATCGTCAATCCCCCGCGCCCAAAAATCTATCCCAACCATCTCATTTCATTGTGGATAGATCGCTATCGACTTTGCGTGTTATTTCTCCCGTTGGCGCATACTGGAAGGGAATCGAAAAGCGGATCGAAACCGCCCCCGCTCTGGAGCATTTTCAACTCAGGCCCGCGCCGGAGGCGCTGCGGTTTTTTAGCCCCGCGCTTCAGCGTGGGGTTGGCGGAGCCAACAATTCATGCGGAGTCCCATCGGGAGGGCGCTCATCTCCCGTGACCATCGGACGCGAGAAGCAGCCAGGCCCAAAATGCTCTGTAGCGAAACCAGAGTAGCTGTACCCAGGAAGCACGATGCCAAGTGGCTTTTTCCTCAAGAAAAAGCCACCTCGCGCACTCTCGACAAGGGCACGTTTACTCTGGTTTAGCTCGAACGAGCCGGCACCACGGCAAGACCCGCACCCAGACCCCGGATCAGAAATGACCCCACCATTCACCTTTGCCGAATCTTCGTCTTGAAAGAACCCAAATCTAACCAATGAAAGGAGATAAACACGTCTCATTTCATTCTCTTTTTCTTCGCCTGCCCCGGAAGAGACGCACCCGCTGTGCCCATCTCGGGCCGAGCCAAACAAACTGTGCGTATTTGCCATGACCGCAGGCGTAACCGAAACAAACTAAATAGCTTCCAAGCAGATAAGGCAGAGCCGTACAATTCCAGTATGTCAGTGTGGATGACTCTAACCACCACGTTCAAAATAAGTTAGCGAGCGAGAAGTAAATCCGGAGTCACCGCGCCCAGACCGCAGGGCACGCCAACTCCGGATTCGTTCTTAGAAGTTCACCGTAATCTTCGCCGTCAGCGCCCGCGGCGTCACATAGTGCGTGCCGCTGAAGGTCGAAAGGAAGTTGTACAGCGCGTACTTGTTGGTCACGTTGATCGCCGTCAGATCCAGGTTCGTCTTCCAGTGATCCCGGTGGAAGATGTTGTCCTTGCCCACCGTCACGTCAAACAGGTCCCGATGCTGAATGCGCGGCGGATCGTGATCGTTGTCGCCCGCTCCTGGCGCCGGAATATCAATCAGCTTGGAGGTGAGCTCGTTGGCCGGGCAGCTTGCAAAGTATGTCCCGGGATTGTGGATGTTGGCCGTTACCCCGTTGCACGCAAATCCGCCTTGAAACTCTTCGTCCAGAGTCAGGGGAAGATAAACCGGCAACCCGGTCACCGGATTCTTGGTAGGAGGAATATTGTTGTCCACCATCGCCACCGTAGCTGGAGCAGTCGCGGTGGGCAGCACTGAAGTATTCGGGCAAGCCGTGTTTGGATCGGTTGGATCGTAGCAAGGCGTTGACCCCGCCACCAGGCCGCTGTCAAAGCGCCAGTTAAAGCCGCCCCACAGCCCGTTCAGCCACTTGCCTCGCGAGAGCGTGTATTGAATATGGCTGGTCTGGTTGAACTTTTCGTCGTGGTCAATGCGGAACGGCAGTCCGGTCGAGCCAACGGTTGCACCGGCTCCGGCCACCTGCGGCGGGAAGAACCGCGCGGCCACTGAAGAGGTAATGAAGTATGCCGTGAAGTGATGGTATTCAGGAACCTCGATGTTCGCCGCATACCCCGGAATCTTCGAGTTATGCCAGTCGATCGGGAACGTGATTGGCGTATTGCCCAGCACGCTGAAGTCAAACGCATTGTGCGTGTACTTCCAGATGTACTCGGCGCTGATCACAACCCGCTTACCGATTCCCTGCTGAAAACCCGCATGGAACTCGTTGCGGAACCCGGGATGCAGAATCCCCGATACTCCGGACGTGCAATTGAGTAGCGGAGCCAGCACCGCGTTCGCGCATCCTTCACTTGAAAGAATGAGATTCTCGTTGAACGGCGTCTCCAAAGTTCGTGCATACGAGATGCGCAGCACGGTCGCTGAAGGCTTCACGTTGTACGCGATCCCCAGGCGAGGCTGCGTCTGGTTAGCCCGTGTCAGGCCGTTGTACACGTCCTCGCGCAGTCCAAGATTGAAGAGCCAGTTGCCAGCCTTGATCTGGTCCTCTGCATACAGGCCCAGTTCCTTGATGTCCGTATGCCCGGCCCAGTTGTAAGAGGCGCCGCCGCGCGTCAGATCGTAGGGCGCAAGCACCGAAAGATAGTTGGCATTCGCAATCACTGGGTTGCCGTAGGAGTCGAAACCGCCGCAGTCCGCAGTGGAGGAGTATCCCGGCAGGGAAACCCCCGTAACCGCGTCAACACACGGCGAATCGTAAACCGCTTCCACGATTCCCAGCGTGTCGTTCTCGTTCAGGAACGTCTGCCCGTACTGCGCGCCGATCTTGATGTTGTGGATGCCCTTCGCATACGAGAAGTCCGAGTGAACCGCGCTGTTGGTCAGCGTGCGGTACTGCGAGATCGACGCGGTCTGCAGATTCGCCGGGCCAAGGTCGGCCAGCGGATTGCCGCTGGGAAAGTAGTTGTATTCGTCCCTGCGCACAAACGCGCCCAGGTTGAATACCGAGTTGTCGCCGATCACACGCGTGTACGTCGGCGAAATGTTGATCGTCCCGATCTTGGAACGCTGGTCGGTGTTGCCCACATTGCCGAAGACAGGGCTCGCACTGCCGCCATCGCTCACAACATTTTCAATGTTCAGGTTGTCGAAAGAGTTCGGTGTCTGAAACCACGAGCGGCTGTAGTTCAAGTCCAGATGGATCGAGTCCGTCGAAGAGAACATGTAGTCCACGCGATCGAACAGGTTCTGCTCATTGCCCTTGTCGTGAAATACCTGGAACTCAGGAGGATCCAGAAAGCGGCCGGAGTTCGTTCCATCGGCCTCGATAAAGTTGCCCCATTTCTTGCCGCCGTAAGCCAGGTCGAACCCGCCCGACGCCGACCCGAAGGCGCCATAAGAGCTGTTGATGCTCCCCGTCGGCTTCGTCACGCCCTGCCCGGAACGAGTGGTCGCCACAATCACCAGGCTCGTCTTGCCGCCATACTCCGCCGGTGGCGCGCCGCTGATCACCTGGATCGATTGAATCGAATCGGCAGGAATCTGGTTCGAAAAAACCTTGCTCTGCTGATCGGTAATCGACTGCCCGTCCACCGAGAATGAATTGGAAGCGTGATCGCCCAGGCCGTGGAAAAGACCATTCGAGTCCGATGCAACACCGGGCGTAGTCTCCGTAACCAGCGAGCTAAGCGTCGACGACTCGCTCTCCATTGGCACCTTGATGAACAGATCCCGATCCACATCCGTGTGGAAGGTTGGATCGTTCTCCACCAGGTCGCCGCTTGCCTCAACCGTAACCGTCTGGTCTGCGCTCGCGATCTGCATCACCAGCTTCAGGGTTAAACCCACCACCGATTGAAGCTGAACCTCCTTGCGCAACGGACCAAAACCGTTGGCGGTTACGTCGATCTCGTAGTTGTTGAAGGTAACGTTGGTGAACACAAACTGCCCGCTGCCGTCAGAAATCACGCTGCGGTCCACCCCGCTGGCCGGGTTGGTCAAATGTACAGTGGCGCCGGGAATTACGGCCCCGGATGGATCTGTTACCGTACCGCGAATGGCGCCGGCGTTGCCGCCCTGAGCGGACGCGGAAAGCGCCGCGAAGATCATCACAAAGAAAGGAAGTATACGAAAAATGGTGCCGCGATTGAGCGACATAATAGCCTCCGAAAAATGGCTGAATGGTTCAGGATCCGGCCGCGGGGGAATTGCGCGGCCAACTCATCTGCAATCGAAGGGCTTTTCGTTTCGCCTGTTGCCTGCCGTCAGATCAGCTCTTAGGTATGCGTCGAAACTTCATCCGTCAGAGACGGGTGATGACGACGGAGATAACCAACCGGAATCAAGCTGAACTGCGAATCTAGGCGAAGAAGCCCTGGCAGGCCATCGGTGGAGGGCGTGTAAAGAGCTGGGGATGCCAATAGCGTGTGACCGTGTGCGCCTCAAAAACCGGCGCGGGGGTCTCGATCTGAACCATGATAATAACGGCCGCAGTAACGGCTACAGGCGCAGCCGCGTGCATCACGATGCATAGCGGGCAGTGGTCGGAATCGGTGTCAAGCGGGTGAACGTGGGCCACTTGCACCACGGTCAACAGCGCCAGCAGGATCAGGCACACAACGGTAACCACCGGCCAGGCACTCTGCCCGGCGCGGCGATTCCCGCGCAATCCTGCCAAAAATCCTGTCAAACAGCGACCTCTACCCTAAGAATACACAAAATTGGATGCAAGCGAATCCTCAGCCGTTACGATACCGTTGCGATTCTTGGACGAAACACCTCCGCCAACGTCAATTCACCTCATTCGTCTAAACTGGTGCGGATGAACCGCCAGCTCCATTTACGGCGCGCAGCAAGCGTGTGCCTCGCAGTTCTGCTCCTTGCGGGCGGGGCGCAGGCAGCCCTCGCCCAGACTCCGCTCCCCCTCAAGCCCGATGTTCCCGGCATGGCCACCAATCACCGCCTTATCCTCAAAGACGGCACTTACCAGCTGGTTCGCAAATATGAAATTGTTGGCGACCGCGTCCGTTACATCTCTCTCGAACGCAGCGGCGATTGGGAAGAGTTGCCCGTAGACCTGGTCGACTGGGTCGCCACACGCAAATGGGAGACCGATCACGCAACCCCCACCGAAGAAGCCTCGCCCGCTATGAAAGAGGCCGCCAGCATCGACAAGGAAGAAGCAGCCGAGCGCGATGAACAAAAATCGCGAATGCCTGAGGTGGCCAAGGGCCTTGAGCTTCCCGACGAAGACGGCGTCTTCGTGCTCGACACCTTTCAGGGCACGCCCGAGCTGGTTGAACTGCTGCCCACTGAGCTGAACGCCGAGACCAAAACCAAACACGGCCTGAGCACCCTCAATCCATTAGCCGGGTCCAAAGCCAGCCTGGAGCTCGACGGCGCGCACGCCAAGATTCACCTGCACGTGAACGACCCCGCCATCTACCTCTCGCTCAATACGCCCGACAAAGCCGAGCAGGTCATCTCCCGCTCCATGACTGTGAACACCAACGGCGCAAAAGAAGTGGCCAGCCGCAAGCACGGCGCGCATTCGGCCACATCCGGCTTCGCCATCGTGCGCGTGGACGAGCGCCGCGCCCTGCGCATCGTCGGCGCCATCCACATGAGCCCCAGCGGCGTCGTCACCCAGGACGAAAATGTGATTCCCGCCAAGGTCGAAGTACTCCCCGGTAAGCACTGGATGAAGATCGCGCCGGATAAACCGCTCGATATCGGCGAGTACGCACTCGTCGAGATTCTCTCCGCGGCCGACATCAACCAGTCCGTCTGGGATTTCCGGGTCGACCCGCAACTGGGCGACAACCCCGGCTCAATTGGCCCGATCCTGAAGCAGTAACGGCCTCCGGATCCAGGACTGAGACGCAAGCCATTGTATAGCGTGGCGTTACGCGGTACACTATCCGCGGAATGATTCGCACGTTTCGGCATAAGGGGATCGAGAAGTTCTTCCTGACCGGCTCGAAGGCCGGGATCCAACCCAGTCATTCCACAAAACTGACCGATCAGCTTTCTGCGCTGAATGCGGCCGCAAAGCCAGAGCAAATGAATATTCCAGGCTGGCAGTTTCATTCGTTAAGCGCCAACTTGGCGGGCCGTTGCGCGGTAAGCGTGAATGGGAACTGGCGGCTCACATTTACTTTCGAGGGGGAAGATGCCATCCTCGTTGACTACCAGGATTGCCACTGAGCAAAGGAGCATTCAATGCGCATGCATAACCCCGCACACCCCGGACGGATTCTCGCCTACTACCTCCAGGACAGGTCTGTAACCGAGGTCGCTCGTCATCTGGGTGTTACTCGGCCAGCGCTCTCGCGGGTACTCAATGGAAAAGCCGGAGTTTCCGCGGATATGGCCCTGCGCATCTCAGAGGCATTCAACACCGAACCAGATTTCTGGCTTCGCCTTCAGGCGCAGCGAGACCTCTGGGTTGCCTCCAGGAAGAGAAGGGTGAAGGTGAAACCGCTCGTTGCAAGAGCAGCTTAGCTGTGTCAGACCGCGTCCGGCGATTTAGCCCGCGCAAATTTTTGCCGCCGCACTTCCCACTCGTCCGAGTTGAAGAAGCGCGGCCCCACTTCAATCAGCCGGGGAATCATGTTGAACACGGCAATCCGGCTCCAGGGCCGCCCGTCGCGCTGCCGAAACCCCTTTTCATTCAGGTCGCTCACAATGCTGGAGTAGCCGAAGTCCTGCACCAGCAATTCCATCATCAGCATCAGCGCCTGGTGCTCGGCGGGTTCCACTTCCAGCCGTTTGCAGTCGTCTGAAACGCGCAGCCCGAAAGGAATGTCCTCGTTGAACGCGCCGTCGGTCGGCGCCTCCGCGTCGGGCAGCTCGCGCCGCCACTCGATGGACACCATCTGCCAACCCGCCTTCGTCCGTTGCTGAATCACGTCCGGGCTGAATGGCCCGGAAACCACATCGCGAACCCGCTCGAAATAAGCCACTGGCACCTCCAAAGACAACCCAATGACCAGCAGGCAGCAATTCCGAGGCCATTTGAAAGCACACTGGCAGGTCAGCAAGTCAGCGAGTCAGCACCAGTTACGCACCGGCATCTTGCGACTTCTCCAATGCTGAGTGTCCGCTTTTGCAAACCGATGTCCGGTTTTGGACACGTACCGCCCAGAAGGCAAAATCGTTACCAGACCACTGCGTCTTACCGATCCATCGCAGCGATCAGTCTGTTGATCATGCGGGCGACTTCTTCGCACTGCTCCATCAAACCAGCGGCTTTCGCTTCGTTGAGAAAATGTAATCCGGAGGCGAGCTCAAGCTGCGTCTCCAACTCGAAGACAGACCCTCGGGACGTCGCGAGGAACTGCCAAAAATGCCCATCATCGAGCCGTCCGTGCCCCTCTGCGATATTGCTTGGAACGGAGACGGCTGCCCGCCGCATCTGAGACTCGAGTCCGCATTTCTCATTGAGTGGAAGAACCTCAGTCTCTTGATAGACATTCATTGTCAGACTCATTGCCTTTTGCCAAACCAGCAGATCCCGGTAGTGGCGGGTTCTTCCGCCGCTCGTCGATCCATCTTTCGTCATAATCGATCTTTCGTGTGCCTTCGTCCTTTTCGTGCTGACCTGCTGACTTGCTGACCCGCTCACTCGCTATTCTCTAACCCCAATCCCCAGCGCCTTCATCTTGCGGTAGAGATGGCTCCGCTCCAGCCCCAGCAGCTCAGCCGCGTGGCTGATATTGTTCCGCGCCTCTTCAATCTTCTTCAGAATGTATTCCCGCTCATAAGCGTCCCGAGCCTGCTGCAGCGATGAGAACTCCTCCGTCGACCGCGTGCCCGCCTTGTGCGTCAACGGCGGCAGATGTTTGCGCTCAATGCGAAGTACGCGCGGATTGAGAATCAACACACGCTCAATTACGTTCTTCAATTCGCGCACATTGCCCGGCCAGTGATACTGCGACAGCGTGGCCAGCGCCTCTTCGCCAATCTCCATCCGCGGCCGTCCGTACTGGCGTCCAAACTCGGCCAGAAACTCACGCGCCAGCAGCGGAATATCCTGCTTGCGCTCACGCAGCGGCGGCACCGCGAAGGGAACCACGTTGAGCCGGTAGAACAGATCCTCGCGAAAGTTGCCCTTCGCAATCTCCTCCTCAAGATCCTTGTTTGTCGACGCGATAAGCCTCACATCCACGCGCAACGGCTGCGTACCGCCCACCGGCGTAAACAGCTGGTCGTCGAGTGCCGACAGAACCTTAGCCTGCGTCTTCAGACTCATGTCGCCCACTTCATCAAGAAACAGAGTCCCGCCGTCCGCGCGTTCCAGTGTCCCCCGTTGTTCCGGCGGGCGGCCCGGCTGCGCACTGTGCCGGTAGCCAAAAAGTTCCGCCTCAATGTGCGCCTCGGGAATCGCCGCGCAGTTCAACTCCACAAACACGCGGTCGCGCCGCAAACTTTCCGCATGTATAGCGCGCGCAATCAGTTCCTTGCCGGTGCCCGACTCGCCGTAAATGAGCACTCGGCCATTCGTTGGCGCCATCAGCCGAATCTGCTGCCGCAGCGCCTTGGCCGGAACGCTCTCCCCGGTAAGCACAGACCCCACGCTGAACTGCTTTTTGAACTCCAGGTTTTCCGTGCGCAGCCGCCGCGCCTCCACTGCGTTCTTGATCACGATCAGTGTGCGATCGAGCGAGAGCGGCTTTTCAAGAAAATCGTACGCGCCAAGTTTGGTGGCCTTCACCGCTGTCTCGATGGTGCCGTGGCCGCTGATAATCACTACTTCCGGCCGCATCTCCACGGCCAGCTGGTGCATATCGGCCAACACATCCAGCCCATCGCGGTCGGGCAGCCAGATGTCCAGCAGCACCACGTCATACGGCGCATCCTGCAGCAGCACCATGGCCTCGGCCGCGCTCGCCGCGCTGGCTACGCCGTAGCCCTCTTCGCGCAGGATCTCTTCGAGCGAGGTGCGGATCTCCGTCTCGTCGTCCACCACCAGGATGTGGTTCATGAATGCAATTCCTTAACCGGAGCGCTCGCTGCCGCTACGCCGTTGCCGTCGAGCGAAGCGGACACCAACTGTGCATTTGCCGGATCCATCAGCGGTAGCCGTAACAAAAAGCGCGCGCCCTTGGGACTGTTGGCCTCGGCGCGCAACGAACCGCCATGCTCCTGCACAATCTTCGCCGCAATTGACAATCCCAATCCCGTCCCGCGATGCTTCGTCGAATAAAACGGGAGAAACAGCCGCTCGCGTATTTCATCGGTCAGCCCATGCCCCGTGTCGGAGACAGAAACTTCCACCGCGGCGCCGTCCTCGCTGAGCGAACTGTGGATGCCAAGCACGCGAAGCAGGCTACCCTGCATGGCCTCGGCCGCGTTGTCGATCAGGTTAGCCAGCGCGCGGCGAATAGCCTCCGGATCAGCCAGCACCGTAGGCAACCCCGGCTCCAAATCCCACTGCACCGTAATTCCATCCAGCCTGCCGGCGAACAACGCCAGCGCCTCTTCGGCAACCCTGTTCATGTCGCAGGCGCGCGGTTGCGGCGCAGGAAATTGTGCCAGCGCGGAGAACTGGTCAACCAGCGTGCGTAACGTCCCCACGCAGCCAAGAATCACTTCAGCGCATTTCCGAATCACGTTCGGCGAATCCGCTTGACGGCGGTCCAGATGCTTGCCAATCCGTTCAGCCGACAACGCAATCGGAGTAAGCGGATTCTTGATCTCGTGCGCCACGCGCTGCGCCACTTCCTTCCAGACCAGCTGGCGTTGCGCGCGCAGCAGCTCGGTCGTGTCCTCGACGACAAGTACAGTCCCCGGCAATCCATGCGCCAATTCGAGCCGCGCGCTGGTAATGGCCAGGTGAATGGTGCGTCCGCGCGCGTGAAATTCAATCTCGGTCGATGCCGCGCCCATGCGATGTCCGCGGCGAATCACGCCGGTCAGATCTTCCGCGCAATCTGCGGGCAACAGGTTTTCGATTCGTTCGCCTCCCAGCCCAACATCCTCGCGCCTCCCCATCAGCGCGGCAAATGCCCGGTTGGATTGCAACACCACACCGGCGCCATCCAAGGTAACCACACCTGACGGAATCGTTTCGACAATCGTCTCCAGCTCGCGGCGCCGTTCTTCAATGGCCAGGTTGGCTGCGGTCAGTTGCGCCGACGAGCTCTCCGCCAGCTGCCTGCTCGCCTCAAGATCCGCCGCCATGTGGTTGAACGCGCGCACCAACTCTCCCATCTCGCCGGTGGCAATCACCGCCACGCGATGGTCGTACTTGCCGTCTGCAATCTCATCCATCGCATTGCCGAGCGCCTCAACCGGCCCGGTAATCTGCTTTGAGAGAAACCGCGCCAGCCAGACGCTGGAGAAAAAGACAACGACAGTAATCACCAGCAGCAGCAGGAAGAAGATCGTGCGAATCTGATTGCGCGCGCGGAACAGTTCCCAATAGGCGGCCGCGCCGGCGCGGATACGCACCGCCGTCTGGCCCAATCCCTGTGGCATCGGTAGGGCGACAACAACAATCTTGCCTGAGCCGGTTCCCGACAGGCCGAGCGCGTATTCCTGCCCCCCAACTGCAAGCACCGACTCGTCGGTGCGCTGCGCCGCGGACAGCACATTAGCTGACAGCGGGCCCGTCAGCGGAATGGCCGTGTCCTGCTCGCCTTCGTTCAACCATGGATGAATGCTTGCCTGGCTGGTTTCCGCAGGCGCCTGAAACTCAGCCAGCATCCTCGCGTCCTTGCCATATACAACAACAAATCCCCCCGCCAGAGTGATGCGATGTGAAACCAGTTCCTCCTGCAGCTTGGGAGTATCGAAATCCGGCGCTCCTGAAGCCGCTATCGACTCCGCCTCAACGCGGGCATTGTTTGTCACGTAATGCGCCAATTCCAGCACCACGCGCGTCGAATCCTCGCGCAGTTCAGATGTCGGCTGGGAAAACCACCGGTCAATGGAGCGGTTCATCAGCCCAAAGCTGAACAGGAACATGAAGACCGCGGGAATCAGAGCAATCAGCGCCGCTCCAAGCATCATCCGCGTGCGCAAGCGCGCGCCGAGTGCGCTGCTGCTCTGGTCTGCGTAGAGCTTGAGGACGGTCCTCAAGAGCAGCATCAGAAGAACCAGCAGCAGCAGAAAGACCAGTACGATCAGGCCGGTAAACGCCAGCGTCTCTCCCGAAGTCTCAGGATTGAGAAACCGGACATTGGGCATGTTGAAGGCCTGAAGCACGCCGAGTAAGGCGGCAATCAGCAAAAATCCGCCCGCAAGCAGAGACACCACCCGCCGCCGTGGATCGCCGAGAAACGACATGCGGCGATTATAGAACTGCCCGCGATCAATGCGCAGGCAGTTCCGGCCCGTTTTGATTAGCGCAGAACCAGCATCTGCAGCCATCCTCCCCAAATGTCTGCCCACGCGTGGACGAGGATATTTGCCCGCAGGTTCTTGCGCCACGCCGCCAGAATCCCAAACAAAATGCCAAGCGCACAGATCACGACAACATTCTTCCAACCCTGATAGGCGTGAGCCAGTCCGAAGACCAATCCCTGCCCAATCACCGCAACAACTGGTCCGCCCAGCGCATGAAACTGCCGTTGCAGGTAGCCGCGAAAGGCCAATTCCTCGCAGATGCCTGCGGTGATCGAAACCCCAATCCAGACCAGGATTTCAAGCAGGCTCTTCGGAAGCAAACTATCCACTGTCTTCGCGCTGCTTGCCCCCAGCAGCCAATGAACGCCAAAAGCCGTGCCCTCCCACAGAACCCAGAACGGCAGCGCAATGCCGAGATCCACGGCAAGGCTCCTCCACGTCGTCCAACGTCCGCCCGACAGCGTTTCAAGGTTGCCGCCCGCGCGATGTACGCCAACCCAGCAGTAATACAGCAGCGCCCAGTCCATGAATGCCGCAACCAGGTAAATCTGGATTGCACTTCCATGGCTCGCCAGTTGCCCGCCGGCAGTTGCCGCGCCGCTCCCGCCCGCAGCGCGCTGAGCAAGAAAGCCCATCACCACCATCCCGGCCATAATCGCCAGAAACCCCGCCAGGTGACTCCATGAAGCAACTCTCTCCAGTTTGGGCCGGGCTTGTGAATTGGCTGCCGCGAGTGCGTCATTCGTCTGCATGTTTTTTCTCCTGGAGCGATTCCCAATCCCTCCGCTGTTTGCGCGCAATCTTGTTCAGTTCACTTAATGTCTCTGCCGCCCACCGCAGATGTGCCTCAAGCTCAAGCTGGCCGAAGCGCGCGGCCATCTTCCAGTAGGGAACATCGGGGTAATGCTGCTGCTGAGCAATGATTTCCTGCTCCGTCCGTTTGAATTCCTCGAGGATCGCGCTTTCACTCTTCACCATGCGTTCCAGGTATCCGATCAGTGTGCCGGCGGAGGTCTGCGCGCCAAAAAACAGCTTGAGCAACAGTTCGTTGCGCGGAACTTCCGGCTGCGGGGGCACCGTCAGCCATTTGGCGAGCCGCTCGCGGCCCTTCTTTGTGATCGAGTAGATTCGCCTGTCCGGCTTGCCCTTTTGCCGCTCCGTCTTTGAAACCACACACCCGTCTTGAGCCAGCTTCTTCAGGTTGGGATAAATCTGCCCGTAGCTCTCATTCCACATGTGGCCGACAGAGGCGCGAATAGTTTGCCCCAGGTCATAGCCCGACATGGGCGCGATGGTCAGCAAACCCAGAAGCACTTCCATGCTTGAACTTGAACGCTTCGCCATATTACTAATAGATATATGACTATTAGAAATTCATGTCAACAGAATTCTTTCCGCCCGCTCACGCACATTCGGGCAGCTTTCAAAACTCAGGTTGGCTATTGAAGCGCCCGCGCCACTGCCGCAAAGAAATCCCCGTCATCCACCGGGCTGTGGTCGGCATCCGGCTTGGGCCGCGCGCTCAGCACCACAATCACCAGCTTCTCCCTGGGATTGATGTACATGTGTTGCCCGAAAATTCCCACCGCCTCAAACGCGCCCTCGTGGATCGGATCTCCCGCCTCCATCGGCCACCAAAGATAGCCATAGTCCACCTTCTTTCCACCGATCATCTGCGCCTTGCCTGCCTCCGCAAACCAGCCTTCCGGCACCAGGCGCTCCTGCCTGCCTTCATGCTCAATCACGCCATCGTGCAGTACAAATTCGCCGAAGCGGGCGTAGTCCCTGAGCGTTGCTCCCAGTCCGCTGCCGGCCAGCCCCATGCCACCCGTCGACTCAAGCCACCACGTCGCATCCCGCTCCATTCCTAGCCGCGACCACAGCGTCTCGGACAGGTACGTCGCCAGCGGCTTATGCGTTGCGCCCTCAATCAGCGCACCCACCAGAAACGATTCGCCGGTGCTGTAGTTCCAAATCGTTCCCGGCGCGCCTGCCCTTGGCAGCTTCTTCATATACGCAACAATCGATCCAGGCTTCCCCGCCAGTTGCAAATCAAGCAGCTTTCTTCGATCCGAGCGCGGATCGGTGTAAGTCTCGTCCCACTGAACGCCCGATGCCATCTGCAAGAGGTTGCGCACGCTCACATCGTCGTACACGCCACCCTTCAGCCCAGCAACATATTTCGTCACCGGATCGTCGATGCTCGCGATCAGCCCCTGCTGGATCGCCGCTCCCACCAGCGTCGACGAGATCGACTTGGCCATCGAAAACGAAATCCAGTGTGTCTCCGGACTTGTTCCAAGTTCGTAGTCCTCGAATGCCACTTTGCCGTCCTTCAAAATCAGGAGCCCTGCCACACGGTCGAATGCCAGATAGTCGTATAGGTCGAACTTCTGCCCTTGCGACTGAAAGTGAATCTTCTTCACCTTGGCCTGCTCCGCCTCGCTCGCGTATGCAAAAGGCCGTACCGCGCCGCCGCGTTTCACAATGTTCACCGGAAACAGCGTGTCGCTGTGCGAAAACGTGTTCACCTCCACGCTTGGCAGCATGGTTCCATCAAAGACCTGTCGCGCTCCGGCCAGCGCCTGGCTCGCTTCCGCCTGCTGTGCCACCGCGGGCGCAAACGCAGGCACCCAGAGAACAGCTGCGAGCGAAAGATACGGAAAAGTCGTGTTTCTCAGGCGGCAATTGCTGCGCAAATTCATGAGTCCGAATCTACCGCATTCCCCACAATTTTGCAGATCGGAGACTCTGCCCGGCACTCGAGCCTGTTATTAACTTTCGCGCGGGCGGCGTTGCAAACGAAAATTGGGCAAGACGAGGCGGAATCCGAAGGCTGTGGCGGATCCACAGTCGAGGATGACAACGAAGTATGGCCCGATTTGCGCCGCAACCCGGAGGGCCGGGGCCGATTTTCCCGATTTCTTCGTCAATCGTCGCTCGAAGATGATCGATATTCGTCGCTCCTCGCTACTCGAACTCGAAAAAATCGGCTCTCAGCGCCGTTCGTGGGAAAGCTAATAACAGGCTCTAGGCACTAAACTAATCGAAACGATTGACGCGCGGAGCCGGGATTGGATATTCAAACTCTCCATATCGAGCATGCGGCATTGCTCAGCCTCTTCATGCTCCTCACGTTCATCAACCGCCGCATCCACCGCAACGCCGCGGGCCTCGACTGGTTCGCTGCCTTCGGTTCCTGCATCTGGGCCGGCGCCGTTCTAATCGCACTGCGCACTCGCATTCCCGACGCAGTTTCCATCTTTCTCGGCAACGTGATGTTTTCCGCGGGATATCTGTTTCTGCATTGCTCCATGACCCGATTTTTCGCGCGCGGATTCCGCTTATTCCGAATTCAGGCCTGCCTTTTGGCTTTGCAAGTTGCTTCGCAATTCGAGTTTGGGTTGCAGCAGCCGAATACTACCTATCGTCTGATCGCCCTCAGCATCATCCTCGCTGCGCAGCTTGCGATCATTGCGTTCTTCGTCTTTAGGCATACGCCTGAATTCATGCGGGCATCCGGTTGGTTGATGGGCCTCCTGCTTTCGCTGCTATGCCTTGGCAACCTGGTCCGCCTCGTCGGCCTGCTGCTTTATGCCGCTCCGCAGAATTACCTGCGTGGAGGATCGATGCTTGCCTGGACGGTGCTCAACACCACCGTCCTTCAGTGCGGCGTGCTTGTGGCTTTTGTTTGGATGACCGCGGCAAGGCTGCATCACGACCTTGAAGTGCAGGCTCTGACCGACCCGCTCACCGGATTGCTCAATCGCCGTGGGATCGAAATGTTTGCAAAGCGCGCCATCGCCACCAGCCAGAGAAATTGCCTGCCGATCTCGGCAATTCTTTTCGATCTGGACGAATTCAAGCGAGTCAACGACTCCTTCGGCCATCTTTGTGGCGACACGCTGCTGATCGCGATCTCGCGTTGCATCGGGCAGAAGTTGCGCGAAGGCGAACTCCTCGCTCGACTGGGGGGTGACGAGTTCGTTGTACTGCTCGGTAGCACAGGCATTGACGCCGCCAACGCAATCGCGCAGCGCATGCGAACCGCAATCGAAGAACTCCGCATCGATTATGAAGAGCGCGAGGTATCCGCGACAGCCAGCTTTGGCGTCGCAGAGCTTGGGGATCCCGGTGGAGACTGGAAGGACCTGCTGCTGAGCTGCGATCGGGCACTCTACGCAGTGAAACAGGGCGGCGGCAACCTGGTGATGGGCGGGAATTGACTTCTACTGCTCCGCACCGTTGGACATGGACGAAAGCCAGCAGGAAAATGAATTCCCGTTTGCGAAAGCAAAAAACCGCGTGCACTACGTTGCAGGCGAATCGGATTGGTGACCAGCAGCTACTTCACTCATTCACTTCTTCACTCATTCACTTCTTCACCGCTCTTACGCAATCACGCTGGCCGCAGCCGTCCAGGGCCTGTGTTGACTTTCTGCCACGCCGCGATGGGTCAGTGTTCCCAGCCAGGTATTCAGCCCGTCCGCTAGTCCGGCGTCCTTCTTGAGCGCCTCGCGCGCACCCAGGTTGGCCAGCCGCATCAGGTAGGGGAAGGTCGCGTTGGTCAGCGCCAGCGTCGAAGTGTGCGGCACCGCGCCCGGCATATTGGTCACGCAGTAGTGCACTACGCCGTCCACCGTATAGCTGGGATTCGAGTGCGAGGTCGGCCGCGCAGTCTCCACGCATCCTCCCTGGTCGATGGCCACATCCACAATCACCGCGCCCTTCTTCATCTGCGAAACCATGGCGCGTGTCACAATCTTGGGAGCGGTAGTTCCCGGAATCAGCACCCCGCCAATCACCAGGTCCGCTTCGCGCGTTGCGTTTGCGACGTTGTAGCTGTTCGAGGCCAGCGTGTAGAGCCGCCCTCCGAAAATATCTTCGAGCTCCCTCAGCCGGTTCAGGTTCAGATCAATCAGGGTTGTTTTTGCGCCAAAGCCCAGCGCGATGCGCGCAGCATTGGTGCCCACAATCCCGCCACCGAGAATGGCCACATGCGCCGGCGGCACGCCCGGCACGCCGCCCAGCAGGATTCCGCGCCCGCCACGTTCCTTTTCGAGGTAGCTCGCGCCCACCTGCACACTCATCCTGCCCGCCACTTCGCTCATTGGCGTCAGCAGCGGCAGCGTCCCCTGGCGGTCTCGCACGGTCTCATAGGCAATGCCAATTACCTTTGACTCGAGTAGCTTGTCGGTCAGGTCGCGAATCGGAGCCAAATGCAGATAGGTGAACAACACCAGCCCCTCGCGGAAGAACACATACTCCTTCTCAACCGGCTCCTTGACCTTGACTACCATCTCGGACTTACCCCAGACGTAGCCGGCCTCGCCCACAATCTCCCCGCCCGCATTTTGATATTCGGCATCGGGAAAGCCCGACTCCGCACCGGCGTTGGTCTCAACCAGCACGGTGTGACCGGCCTCGGTGAGTGCCTTTACGCCCGCCGGGGTCACGCCCACGCGAGCTTCCTGGTCCTTGATTTCTCTGGGAACGCCGATGATCATGGCTATTTCTCCTGCTTCGGTTGGATGCGTGCCGGGGAAGGGCTAAACCAGCGTAAGCCGCTGCGCGGGCTCGGTCAATGAATTGCCGTTCCGGCTCCGTGCGTTTCGCACAAAGCTCATCCTACGGCGCAAACCGCTTCCAATGTGTGCAAAGTTCGTGATAAAAGCACCCCATGGGAACGAAACGTGATCGAAATAGCATTCTTGCGCAAGAAACGAGCGCATCTCCCCTCGAAAGCCGGGCAGAATCCCCGATAGACGTGCTCGACGACCTGGATGGGGCAATCCTGCGCCACCTTGAACGCCATGGCCGCGCCACCAACTACGAAGTGGGCGAGGCGGTGGGTTTGTCGGCCTCGGCTGCCTCGCGCCGCATCCTTGCTCTCGAAAAGGCCGGTGCCATCCGCGGCTATCGCGCCCAGATCGACGACCGCCTCCTCGGCAAGCGCATGACCGTCTTCATTCGCGTCACCCTGGAGCGCCAGTCGGCTCCCGTTCTGGCGGCCTTCGAAGCCTCCATTCGCCGCTCCAAGGCCATCGTGAGCTGTCACCTGATGGCCGGTCAGTACGACTACATGCTGGTCGCTCGCGTATCGGACGTGGACGACTATGGGCGTCTGCACCAGAATGAGCTCTCCCGCCTGCCCGGCGTCACCCGCCTTGAAACCAGCTTTGCTCTGCGCGATGTGCTCGATGGCAAATGAGCCGAAATTCACAGCGCCCGGAGGCAACCGCCCTCCGTGCAGGCAGTTACGGATGAAGTTCTCCTGGAAAAATTTCATGTGCACCCACCCCGCCCGGTGTGGTCGAATTGCAATCAATACAACCATTGCAGAACCGGAATAGCCGGGAAAGGACGCCTCCCGATGACGGATGCGGACCAGAACAAATCCGAAGGTGAGACTCGAGACACCCCTCAGAACTCACCGGCTCCTGGACCCTCACAACCCGTCAACCGCATCGTCTTCTATGCCCTTGTCGTCACCGCATTCGGGATCCTGGCGGGAATTGCGATTGCAGCCATCTCTCTCCACCAGTCAAAGACAGCGATTTCCCAGCCCGTGGTGCAGCAACCCACTGTTTCCCGCGAGGTCAGAGATCTAGGTGCAGCCGAAGAAAGCACCACCGGCTTGAAGGGGCACCTCACCACCCAATGGTCTGACCAGCCCACCTACCATGTGACGATCGAACCGGGCGATGCAACCATGGCCGCGGGATTCGCCCTCGCCCTCAGCGAACCGCCGCATCCTCTCTCCATTCAGGTCCAGCTCAAGGATCGCTTGGGATACGTGATGTGCAGCCACGATGTCCTGTTGAGGTTCCTGCCCAGGAAGCCGGCAGATCTTGAACCACCCGATCCCAAACTCAGTTCAGGCAAGAAAACTCCGATCAGGAAGATAAGCGCCAAAGAGCAGGAGCGCCGAGACGCCGAACAGACCGATTTCGATCACGCGTTAGCCCAGGAGCAGCAGCGCGAGCAGGGCAAGGACGTGTTTCAGAATCAAACCGGTCCCGATGGGCAAGTTATCTCCATCAGTGCGCAGGGAACCATTCCCTGCCCCTTGGAAACCTATCAGCGAGTAGAGACATGGGGCTTTGTCCCTGACTTTCCCACACTGGACGAACAGGCCGATCTACTCGGTAACCAGCCGGAGGCAAAGGAAGCTGCACTCCACGCCGCCCGAGCTGCTCGCCGCAGAATAGTCTATAAATCGCCGGACAAAACACTCTCTTTCTCCTTTGAAGGAGACGATGCAGTCGTTGATTTCGATGTGCCCGGTGGGGTTCTTGAAACACGGGCGGGCAAGACATTCTTGATCGACAAGTCCCCTGGAGTAGGAAACACAGCAGTGTGGCAGGAATATCCAGCTTACTTCCATTACCGGTGTGAGCAGACAACTTCTACATGCACTCTGGCGCGCGCTGGTGCGGGGGTGATGCACGGTAAGTTGAAGCGGTAGAAAACACTAGCGCTGCCAGGCTGAGCTGTTCATTGTGCTGGGGAGCTCTCTTAGCGGCGAATAGCACGACCTTACAGCCAAATCGAATTCCACACTCGGCGCAACGGGAGCCTTTTGTGTGGCTGAGGTGTGGGTGCTCTAATGAGGTTTGACCCCCGGGATTGAAAAACTTGAATCCGGAACAGGACGCGTTGAAATGTGGGACTGGGAAATAAAAGAGCCACAAGAAGAAAGAGAATGGCACAGTAAGATCTCACACGAAGATCAGAATGAATTTGCCTTCCCTGAGCCGGCGCCGGAACCGGTGCCCGAAAAGGAAGAACTGAAAGCCCCCGATTCGCCCGCCGTCAGCGACCAATCCACTGACGGTGCGGATATCGATGACGGCCAGCAGCAACCCAGTTCCCCTCCGCCTCCGTTCGCGGAAGAGTGGATGACCCGCATTCGCAGCTTCCTGTTAGTCCCGACAAACTTCTACGCCATTTTGGGCGTGGGATTCGCGATCCTCTGCGGGCTCATTTTCGCTGCCATTTTCTGGCACGGGAACAACCCCTCTGGCCCGTATGATATGGGTTCGGCCACTTCCACCGCGGTTGGTCTGAAGGGCCGGCTCTTTACCAAGTGGGACAAGAATCTGCAGTATCGTCTCACTCTGGAACCAACCGCTCCCGAGCGGGTTGCGGGCTTCTCCACGGCGATCCAGAAATCGCCGCAGCCACTTTCTATCGGCATCCAGCTCACCGATCCCCAGGGGTTTGCGCTCTGCTCAAAAAAAATCCTCATCAAGTACGATTCCCGAAATGCCGAACCGGGAGAGAGCCAACCGGGAACTGACGAAGTCTCCGCCGATCCCCAGGTGCGCGCCAGCAGGGCAGAACTTGCAGACGCCCAGGAGACTGTTCGTGAACAGGGCAACGACGTCTTTCAGAATCAGTTCGGTTCGGACGGCCGGGTCACCTCCATCACCGCACAAGGCACACTTCCCTGCACCGCCAGCGCCTATGAAAACGCGGTTGCGTGGAGCATTTCCCCCGCCGAATTCCCCACCGTCGCCGATCAGGATGCCCTGATTCGTCACCTTGAAGAAGGATCAGCACGCGCCGCAGCCAACTCTCCCGCAGCTCTTGCAGCTCTTGCGGCGCGCAGGCGAGCTGCAGCTCGAGCTGCCGCCAACCCACCCCCCAAGTTCTACATTGAAGGGGAAGACGCGATCGTCGACTATGACGCCGCTTCCGGCATCATCACTACACGCGGAGGAAAGAGCTTTACGATTGACAGGGCTGGCGCGGAAGCTGCTTCGCTCAGAGGCCGCGACTTTCCGCTTCATGTCCACTACCGCTGCGACCAGTTCGGCAACTGCACGCTGTACAGCGCCGGTGCCGGCACACAGCACACGCACCTGAGAAAGTAACCCGGAGCTCGTTCGATGGCAGATGCAACGAGAGCGTTGCCTGTCGCTCACTCAGATCGTTACTTCGCAAAATTGACAAAGAGCGCGACCCAGTCTTCCTTACCCACCACGCGGAACGTATGGCCTTTGCCGGTCAGATCCTCGGCGATATAAATATGCCCCGGTTCCACCATTACCTTCTGTCCACCGCCCACTTCGATTTCGGCGCGCCCACTGATCGGAACTACATAGCGCCGCGCGTCCGCATTGTGCCAATCCTCAAAGAAGCCCGGCGCCAGCCTTGCCACGTATGAGTTGCTGACCCTCAGGTTCTCTGACTGGGCAGCGGCTGGCGACCCTCCAGGCACAGCCGGGAATCTTACTTCGACCTGTTCGACGTGCGTGAAACCGTCCGCGCCGGAATAAATCCGCGTCGCCATCACCGGTGCATGGTCCTCGGCCATCACGATACTTTCGCCGCGATGCGCAAACCACGCGAAGATGACGAGACTCGCAACAGCCGCCAGAACCAACCGGCTCATCAGAGATTTCATTCCGTCCTCCGGTCCGATTCAATCAAGATCAATTACCCCGCTCTATCGATCCGCACTCCGCCCCTGCGAGCCTCCCGCGAGCGTCTGCTGCACTGCAAATCCCGAGCGTCTGCCGCAGCGCAGGTGCCTACTCTGCGTTATCAATCTGCGCCCGTTGCAACTTGTCGGAGTAGTCGATGTACACCGACTTCCATGTGGTGTAGAAGTCGATCGCCCCGTTGCCCTCGCGGTGCCCGTTGCCGGTCTGCTTCACCCCGCCGAAGGGCAGATGCACCTCTGCGCCGATGGTGGGCGCATTGATGTACGTGATTCCCGCCTCCAGGTCGCGAATCGCCGTAAACGCACGGTTCACATCCTTGGTGTAAATCGAGGTCGAAAGCCCGTAGTCGATCGAGTTGGCAATCCGGATCGCATCTTCAAACGTGTCAAACTCGATCAGGCTCACCACCGGCCCAAACACCTCTTCACGCGCAATCCGCATGGTCGGCTTTACTCCGCCAAAGACGGTCGGCGCAAAGAAGTTGCCCTTGGCATGATCGCCCTCAGTCAGCGCGCGACCGCCCGTCAGCAGCTTGGCGCCCTCGGACACAGCAATTTCGCAGTACTTTGTTGAAGTCTCAATCTGGCTCGCGTTCACCTGCGGGCCAACCTCGACCTTCTCGTCCAACCCTTTGCCCACCACCAGCTTCTCGGTGCGTGCCACAAATTCGGCGGTGAACTTCGCCGCAATTCCCTTTTGCAGCAGAATCCGGCTGGTCGCCGTACAGCGCTGACCGGTCGTGCCGAATCCTCCCCAAAGAGCGCCTTCGAGCGCCAACTCCAGGTTGGCGTCGTCCATTACAATTTGTGCGTTCTTCCCGCCCATCTCCAGGCTTACCGGCTTGAATGTGGCTGCGGCCCGCTGTGCCACAAGCGACCCCACTTCGCTGGACCCGGTAAAGCTGATCGCCCTCACATCGGGATGCTCCACCAGCGGTGCGCCCGCCTCCGGGCCAAACCCATTGACGATGTTCACCACGCCCGCCGGCAGCCCGGCGTCCATCAGGGTCTGCACCAGGTTATAGGTTGAAATCGGCGTATCTTCCGCCGGTTTGATCACGCAGGTATTACCAGAAACCAGGGCCGGAAACAACTTCCACGACGGAATCGCCATGGGAAAGTTCCATGGCGCAATCATCCCCACCACTCCCAATGGCATGCGCACACTCATGGCAAACTTGTTTTGGAGTTCGCTCGGCGTGGTCTGGCCAAACAGTCGCCGCCCCTCGCCCGCCACGTAAAACGCCTCGTCAATCGCTTCCTGCACGTCGCCCCGGGTCTCGGCCAGCACTTTGCCCATCTCGCGGGTCATGTCGCGGGCGTACTGTTCCTTGCGTTCCTTCAGCAGAATACCTGCGCGAACCAGTATCTCGGCCCGTTTGGGCGCGGGAACCAGCCGCCACGTCTCAAATGCTCTTTTCGCGGCTGCAACTGCCAGAGCCACATCTTCCGCGTCTGACGCCGGGAAGGAGCCGAGCACATCGGCGTTGTCGGCCGGATTCAGGTTGAGAAACGTCTTGCCGCTCTTGGACGCAACCCACTCGCCGCCAATTAAATTCTGATAGATGGGATAACTCATCGGGAACCTCGAAGGACTGGGGCCGGGATCGGTTGTTGGCAAATGCCTTGACCCGGTGGACACTTGAGTTTATCGCATCGGCGCAGCTTCTCCTGCCGATTGCGTGCTTGCACTACGACTGTCGCCCGCTGGCCGTACAATAAGCCTTGAGGTAAAATCAGTTTCCCAATGTCATTGAACGGCTATCCATCGCGCTCATCGCGCTCGCACGGCCTGCGCTCGCTCTTCAGCATGTTTTCAAGCGACCTGGCAATCGATCTCGGCACCGCCAATACCCTGGTCTTCGCGGCCGGCAAGGGCATCGTTGTCAACGAGCCCTCCATTGTGGCGATCAACAAGAATACCGGTGAAGTGGAAGCCGTGGGTAAGGAGGCCAAGGAGATGCTTGGCCGCACCCCCGGCAACATCGTGGCCATCAAGCCCATGAAGGACGGCGTCATCGCCGACTTCAAAGTCACTGAAAAAATGCTGAATTACTTCATCCAGAAGGCCCACAACCGCAAGATGCTCGTCCATCCCCGCATCGTCATCGGCGTGCCCTCTGAAATCACCCAGGTTGAAAAGCGCGCGGTCGAAGACTCCGCTTATCGCGCCAAGGCCAGCGAGGTTTACCTCGTTGAACAGGCCATGGTGGCCGCCATCGGCGCCGGCTTGCCCATCACCGACCCCTGCGGCAACATGGTGGTCGACATCGGCGGCGGCACCACAGACATCGCCGTCATCTCGCTCTCCGGCATCGTCTATTCGCGCTCCGTCCGCATGGCCGGCAACCAGATGGACGAGGCCATTACCAACTACCTGAAGCGCAAATACAACCTGCTCATCGGCGAACGCACCGCCGAGGCCATCAAGATCGAGATCGGCTCGGCCTACCCGCTGGACAAGCCGCTGACCATGGAGATCAAGGGACGCAACCTGATCGAGGGCGTGCCCAAAACCATCACCATCGACGACAGCGAAGTTCGCGAGGCCCTCGGCGAGTGCATTGCGGTCATCATGAACGCCATCCGCGTTGCCCTTGAACGCACCCCGCCGGAGCTCTCGGCCGACATCAGCGATCGCGGCATCGTACTCACTGGCGGAGGCGCACTCATCAAGAACCTCGACAAACGCATCCGCGAGGAGACCGGACTGCCCGTCTCGGTGGCCGACGATCCACTCGCTTCCGTCGTCCTCGGCACTGGCAAAATGCTCTCCGACTTCCGCCTGCTGCGCAAAATCAAAATCGATTGAGACAGTGAAAGAGTGAAAAAGTGAATGAGTGAAAAAGTAAGCGGGTGAGTCTCGAATCGATTTCCTTTCTTCACTGGTTCAACTCTTCACTCATTCACTTTTTCACCGTTTCACTTCTTCACTGTTTCACTCGCTTCTATGGAATCCTTCTTCTTCCGCTATCGGAATCCTCTGGTCCTGCTGGCCATTCTGGTCGCGCAGATCGTGGGTCTGGCCGTGCAGGTAAGACACACTGACTCCGGCCGCAACACCCTCGATCCGAAGGACGGCCCTGGCGTGCGCCTCATTCGACTCTGGGCCAATGAAGCGGTCTCGCCGCCCGAGCGGATCATCCATTCCAGCAAAATGGGCGCCGCGTGGCTTTGGCAGAACTACATCGACCTCCGACACACCCAGCAGCAGAATGAGGAACTGCAAAAGACCATTGACCGTCTTCGCCTTGAACAGGCATCTCTGCTTGAAGACGCCAAGCAGGGCGAGCGCTTACAGGCCCTCGTCGACTTCCAGCAGAAATACATTTACAAGACCGTTGCCGCCCAGGCTATCGGCTCCAGCGGCAGCGATCAGGCCCGCCTCTTTTACATCGACAAAGGGGCCGACTACCACCTTGAACGCGATATGGCCGTCATCACTCCCGACGGCATCGTCGGCAAGGTCCGCGATGTCTTTCCCCATTCCGCGCAAGTGCTTGAGATCAACGACCAGACCAGCGGAGCAGGCGTCATCCTGGCCACCACGCGGATTCGCGGCACCCTCCGCGGCAACGCCATCGGCCAGCCACAGATCATCGGTATCCTTGCCGACCAGCGCATTCAGCCCGGCGAGCAGGTGCTCACCGCCGGCGGTGACATGATCTTCCCGCGCGGCCTTCCCGTCGGCGTAGTCGAAAAAGTGATCCGCGATCCCGACCGCGACGCCTTCATTGACGTCATCGTCAAACCCGCCGCCCACCTCGACCGCCTCGACGAGGTCCTCGTGATCACCTCAACCGACGCCCACTTCTCCACCCAGGAACAGCAGGACATGGCCACCAGCGAGGCTCTCAAAGGCCCCGAAGCCGCCGCCATCCTGGAAAAGAAAAAGGCCGCGGCGATCCTGGCCGAACGCCTGCCCGGACTCACCGATCCCAACGCCCCCACGCCCGCGCCTGCCCAGCCGGGTCAGCCGCAGACCACCCCGACAGCACCGCCCGCGCCCAAGCTGTTACCCGCACTTCATCCCGACCGCTTCTCGCCGGGCGCAGCGCCGCAGGACGCCGGCGACAAATCCGGGTCCGACCAGGCCGAACCCGAAAAAGCCGGGCCTGAAAAACCAACATCCGAATCCACAAAACACCCGGCCCCGAAGACCACACCGAAAACCCCGCCGCTGAGGAACCAGTAGACATGCCGATGATGGGCGCCAACTCCCGCCGCGACATGGAGATTCGCCGCTACCCAGTGCTGGTCTATGCGCTGGTGCCGCTGGGATCGCTCGTCTTGCAGGCGTGGCTGCCGCGCGCACTCAACGGCTACGCCTGGTTTGACCTGCCCCTGGTGATCACTGTCTACTTCGCGCTCGGCCGCAGAAGTCCCATCCAGGGCACCCTGACGGGCGCAGTCATGGGACTTTTTGAGGACGCGCTCACCCAGCACGCCATCGGCATCAACGGCGTAGCTAAAACCATCGTCGGCTTCCTTGCTGCGTCGGTTGGCGTTCGCATTGACGTGGAAAACCACACCATCCGCCTCGTTCTCAACTTTCTTCTCTCCCTGCTCTCCAGCGCGATTTACGTCTTCATCTACCGCATCTTGCTGGGCCTCAGCCTGGAATGGAGCTGGATCATCGAGCTGATCAAGGCCATCGACAATTCACTCATCGCCATGGTGCTCTTTCCACTCTTGGATCGTCTACAAATTCGCGAATAAGGATTGGCCGTTCTGCTGAGTCCGCACACATTCATCCTTGTTATCCTCGCGGATTCCGCCCCTATTGATTCATCCCTGATTCATTCGCGCAAGAAAATGGCTGTATTCTAAAGATCTGTAGAAATGCAAATTACCCGCTCCAGTCGCGACGAAAAGCTCTCCACCCTCAAGCTGACGGTGGTGCAGTACGGCATCCTGCTCATGATGCTGGCCCTGATCGGCGGCCTGTGGCGTCTGCAGGTGCTCGGTGCAGACAACTTCCGTGTCCTCGCCGAGCAGAATCGCGTTCGCAAAGTCCCCGTGATGGCTCCCCGCGGCAAGATCTTCGACCGCGATAACCGCCTCATCGTCGATAACTACCCCTCGGTCTCCTGCTTTCTCGTCCGCGAGATGGGCCGCAACGTTGACGCCGACCTGCCGCTCATCGCCAAAGGACTCGATCTCGATCTCGATCAGCTACGCGCTACCCTTCGCCACTATCGCGCCTCGCCCGGCTATCAGCCCATTCCTATCAAGCAGGACATTACGGCAGACGAGCAGGCTTTCGTTGAAGCCCACCTCAACGAGCTGCCGGAGCTTGAAACCATTGATGAAGAGCGCCGGCTTTATCCTCGCGACGGCTTCGCCGCGCACCTCATTGGCTACGTCGGCGAAGTCAGCGAAGAAGACCTGAACAACCCGCGCTTCGCCTACTACGAGCCCGGTGACGTGGTCGGCAAGGCCGGCGTTGAGGAGACGTACGACGCCTTGCTGCGCGGCCAGGACGGATCACGAGATGTAATTGTGGACAGCCACGGACGCGAGATCAGCTACCTGCGCACCCAGCACGCCGTTCCCGGACAGGACATCAAGCTCACCATCGATCTCGACATACAACGCGCCGCCGAGCTGGCCCTGGGGGACGCCAACGGCGCCGTGGTGGCCATGGATCCCCGCACCGGCGAGATTCTCGCCCTGGTTTCGCACCCCAGCTACGATCCCAACGCCTTCGCCGTCCGCATCAACCGCAAGGACTGGAACGATCTCATCACCAACCCCAATCATCCGCTGATGAATAAGGCCATTCAGGATCAGCTCGCTCCCGGATCGACCTTCAAGATCATCATGTCCGCGGCCGGGCTGGAAGAAGGTGTGGCCCAGAACATGCACGTGATGTGCTCCGGCGGCGCGGACTTCTACGGGCGCTTCTTCAAATGCGATCACCACCATGGCCTGCTCGATATTCACGAGGCCATTCCCATGTCCTGCGACACCTTCTTTTACACCCTCGCGCAGAAGCTGGGCATCGATACCATCGCCAAATATGCAATCGCCTTCGGCTTGTCGCAGAAGACCGGCATCGACCTGCCCAACGAGATGGCCGGCATCATGCCCTCCACACAGTGGGAGATGAAGAACTACCACCAGCGCTACTACCCCGGCAACACCATCTCCGTCGGCATCGGTCAGGGCGAAACCCAGGTCACGCCGATCCAACTCCTGCGCGCCCTCGCCGGCATCGCCTCAGATGGACACTTCGTGCGCCCCCACGTCGTCGACGCCGACCAGGTTCCCGCGAACATGCGCCAGTCCATCCTTGACGGCTTCCCCGGTTCCGGCGACAAGACCGTTCCGCTCAACCCGGACACCTGGACAACCATCACCGACGGCATGGCCGCCGCCACAACGCCCGGCCTCTATCACACCGCGGAAGCCGCGCATCTTGAGGGCGTCGACTTCGCCGGCAAAACCGGCACTGCCCAGGTCGTCGGAGGCGGCGACACCCACACCAAGGGCGGCGCCAAGACCCCCAACGCCTGGTTCTTCGGCATGATCCCCCGCCGCAATCCGGAGATCGCCATCGTCGTTCTGCAGGAGCACGGCGACTGGGGTTCCGGCTCGGCCATGATCGCCCAGAAGATCGCCATCGCCTACGTCAACAAGAAGCGCACCCAGGACCACAACATCCTCAACCAGGCCGGTACGCCCAAGCCAGTCGAAATGGGCGCAGTCTGGTCCGTACCCCGTCCAGGCGCGAACCAAAACCAATCCGCAAGCCTCGCGGGATCGAATTTTGAACTCCACACTGGCCACTTCGACATCCTGCCCATTACCGAACCCGCAGCCCCAACCAAAGCCCTGGCCAGCGGACGCCTGCCGTGGACTTCCTGGCTCTTTTCCTCACCGCTCCGATTTAAGGAAGAGCAGCCCTGATGAGGCGGATCCTCAGCTTTCGCGACTTCGATTGGACTTTGCTCGGCATGGTGCTGCTGCTCTGCACCATCTCGGTTCTTGAAATCTACTCGGCCACCCTCCACACCAAGTACACCGGCTTCCACACCAAGCAGATCTTCTGGATCTCGGGCGGCCTGGTTGCCATGTTCCTCTTCGCCAAAATCGATTACCACAAGCTGATCGACTTCGTTCCATGGGCCTACGGAGTCTGCGTCGTCGCGCTCCTGGCCGTGCTCGCCGTCGGCCAGAAGGTCCTCGGCGCCCGCCGCTGGATCAAGGTTGGCCCCATGCACTTCCAGCCCTCGGAGTGGGTCAAGCTGATCCTGATCATCGCCGTAGCCCGCTACTTCGCCAACCTCGGCGGCCGCTCGCTCACCTGGAAAGACATCTTCAAGGCCTTCGCCCTGGTCGGAATCCCCTTGCTCCTGGTCCTCAAGCAGCCCGATCTCGGAACTTCCCTCACCTACACGCCCATTCTGATTGCCGGCCTGTTTCTGGGTGGAATTAACATTCGCCAGGCGCTGATTCTCTCCACCTGCGGCCTGGCTCTTGTGGCTGGAGTCTGGTCCAGCGGTAAGCTCCTCAAGCCCTACCAGAAGGCCCGCCTCACCAGCTTTATCAACCCCGACAACGACCCCCGCGGCACCGGCTACCAGCTTCTTCAATCCAAAATCGCGGTCGGTTCCGGCGGCATCTGGGGCAAAGGCGCGGAAAAGGGCACCCAGACCCAGGGTGACTTTCTGCCTATCCCCCACGCCGACTTCATCTTCGCCGCATTCAGTGAGGAGCACGGCTTTATCGGCGCGCTTTTGGTGCTCCTGCTATACTTCCTCATATTGATGCGTTTGATTCAAAACGCTCAAACAGCCGCGGACCTGTCCGGCTCCCTGATTATTATGGGGTTAGTGGCTGTGTTGACCTTTCAGATTGCGGTCAACGTGGGCATGGTCATAGGCTTTATGCCGGTCACCGGAATTCCTTTACCGTTAATGAGTTACGGCGGTTCTTCGGTGTTGTTTACGTTCCTTGCGCTGGGCGTGGCGATGAATGTCCGCATGCGCCGGTTCGTGAACTGACGGCCGCAGGCCACTTTAGGCCTCGTCCGGGTTTCACAAGTTTGCCCTCTTGCTTCCGCCGCTAAGAATTCGGCTCGCAAGAGATTAAGTTTCAGGTAGTTAGCCGGCCAGGTCCGGATGGATCTCGAGCCCGGCAGGACAAGGGTTCATGAGTACGCAGAGACGGGAAAACCGCGGTCAGCACAGTAGTTGCACGGAACGCATTGGGGTTTTGAGCCTTTTGGGCCACGCTCCAACAGCGCAGTACGCCTGTGCACACGCCGCGGTTGGAACGGCCCCGCCATCATTGATGGCATGGTTGGCCACAAACTCTCTGCCATCGGATTACCGCACTACCCAATTCGTTCGGCTTGTTCATTGTGCCCGGCTTGCCCCCACAGGCATCCGGCACAGCCTGCGCAGTGCGCAGCCCCCAGGGGCTGGACGCCGCGTAACCTTCGGCAAGCCGGCGACTCCATGGTCATCCCTCTCGCACTTCCCCTTCCCTTCCGAGTTCGCGCGTCTTTCTCCGGCCTTGCCGTAATCCCAGAGAGCCAATGCTCCTGGACGGAAAGGTACGATGGCAAAAGAGATTTGCATCTCCAGCACGCCGCACGAAACGCGGCTCGCAATTCTTGAAGACGATCAACTCGCGGAAATCTACTACGAACGCGAAAACGAGTACACCCTGGCGGGGTCCATTTACAACGGTCGCGTCACCCGCGTCCTGCCCGGCATGCAGTCCGCATTTGTCGATGTGGGCCTGGAGCGCGATGCGTTCCTGTACGTAACCGACTTCCTCGAACTCGAAGACCCCGAAGAATCCGACGAGGTGGAAAAAGCCGCGGTCAGCGGCGGCGCTCAGCCTCCCCGCGAGATTCGCCATCCCAACGGTACAGAGCAATCCGCCCAGCCCGCCCGCAATGGCGGACGCGGCGATCGCGGCCCCCGCAACGGCCAGAAACAGGATTCCCGCCCCGGCCAGGACCGCCAGCCGCGCGACCGCAACCTCACGGTCGAGGCCATTCCAGCCACCGAAGAAGGGTCTTTCGTCTTTCCCGCAATCCCCGCAGGCACCGATCAGGGAGAAGACGCGCAGGAGGATTCCAACGCACCCGGCGCAAAGCGCTGGCGCGGACGCCGTCGCCGACGTGGCGGCCGCGGCCCAGGTGGATCCCAGGAAGCTCAGGCTGCGCAGGAAGAGTCTGCGGCGTCCTACCCCTCTTCTCCAGCCGAATCAGAATTCGCTGAGGAGATTCAGGCCTCCGCAACCATTCCCGATGCAGCGCCCCGCGGCAGCTCGGTTCCTGTCTCTTCGAGCCCAGCCCCGTTTGTACTGCCCGGCGAGTCGCTCCGCAAATACGGCGGTAGCGCGGCCGACGATGCACCCGCTGCCTCCGCGCCTCCCGCGCCGGTTCGCCCCTCCAGCAGCTTCAAGCCTTCCACTCTGATTGAAGCCCCGCTGCAGTGGGACGGCAGCGGACTGCTTCCCGGAGAGTCGCTCTCCAAACACCGCAACCGTTCCTCCGAGCCCGCTCCCGAAGCGGCTGAGGCAACCTACGCCGAACTCGCAGAGACCTTCAGGTCTGGCGATGCCGGTTCCGACGCTGTCGAAGAAGAAGATTTCGTCGAGGAAATGACCGAGACCGCGTATAAGGCGGAGGGCGAGCCGGAGCCGATTGATCCCGAAACGGCTGCCGGCCAGCTTGCAGCCATGAGCCACCTTACAGACGAGCAGCCCGCCGAAGAGGATGAGTTCGAAGAGACCGCTGAAACGGCTCCCGGCACTTCTCCGGCCGAGCCGTCTCCTTCCGCTCCGAGCGATGACTCCCTGGATTCGATGGTCGACGACCAGTCGGGAACTGACCCCGTGGCCACCGCAGTCGTCCGGCAGGACGAAGTAACGTCCGGCTTCGGTGCGGACAAGTCCGAAGGACCCGATTCCTCCGATCATGAACCGCCCGTCGCCTCAGCTCAGGATCACGACCCCGACCACAAACCCGATCACGAGCCCAACGCTGAGGCCTCGCACCACGTTGACCCGCTTCCGCCCACCGGCTTCCGTTTGTTTGGATTCGGCGGCAAGAAGAAGACCGAAGATTCCGCACCCGAGGCGCCCGCTCCCAAGCCAGCGGTCGCCGCTTCGTCCTATGCTCCCGGTAGTGGCCTCATTGAAGAAGAGGTCATTGAAGAGGAAGAGTTCGATGCGCCCCATCATCATGGCAAGACCGATGAGCACGACCTCGAAGATTACGAGGAAGAGACCCTCCCCATCCAGATGCGCAGCGGCGACCTGGGCGAAATGCTTCAGGAAGCTCACCTCGACCACCGCATCCAGTTGAACTTCGACGGCAAGAACGGCGAAGAAGATGGCGACGACGAGGACGAAGAAGACGACGCTGAAGAAGCCACTGCCGAAGGCCAGCCCGCGACGGGCGATGCCCATGGCCAGCCGCGCCGCGATCGTGGCGGACGCGGACGCCGTGGACGCGGCCCGCAAGGCGCACCCGGCCAGAACACTCGCCGTGGCGGCCCCTCCCGCCGTTCCGCGCAGACCTCTGACCTGCCCATCATCAGCGACCTGTTGAAGCCGGGCCAGGAAATTCTGGTCCAGATCGCCAAGGAGCCCATCGCCAAGAAGGGCGCCCGCATCACCTCGCACATCGCCCTGCCAGGCCGCTTCCTGGTCTTCATGCCCACCGTCTCGCACGTGGGCGTGAGCCGCAAGATCGCTTCCGACGAAGAACGCCAGCGCCTCAAGCGGATTCTCGTCAGCGAGCGTGGCGAAGCCTCCGGCGGATTCATCGTCCGCACCGCGGCCGAGGGTGCTTCAGAAGAAGAGCTCCGCGCCGACCTCCGCTTCCTGCTGCACCTCTGGGCAGAGATCAAGCAGCGCTCAGAGAGCTCCAAGTCGCCCGCGCTGATCTATCACGATCTGTCCCTCATCGAGCGCATCCTCCGCGACCAGGTCAGCGCCAACTTCTCCTCCATCTGGGTCGATTCGCAGGAAGACTACGAGCGCATCGTGCGCTTCCTCAACCGCTTCTCGCCCACGCTGGTACGCCGCGTCAAGATGTACACCAAGGAGACGCCGCTCTTCGAGCACTTCGGCATTCAGGATGAAATCTCGAAGGCCCTGCGCTCCAAGGTCTGGCTCAAGTCCGGCGGCTCCATCGTCATCAATCAGACGGAAGCGCTGGTGGCCATCGACATCAACACCGGCAAATACGTAGGCAAGTCGGCGCGTCTTGAGGACACCATCGTCAAGACCAACCTCGATGCGGTCCCTGAAATCGTGCGCCAAATCCGTTTGCGGGATTTGGGCGGCATCATCATCATCGACTTTATTGACATGGACGAGCGCAAAAACCGCTTCAAGGTGATGGCAGCTCTCGAAGAAGCCCTCAAGAGCGATCGCGCCCCCACCAAGGTTCTCCAGTTCAATGATTTTGGCCTTGTCGCCATCACCCGCAAACGCGTCAAGCAATCCCTCGAGCGCACCCTGTCCGTGCCCTGCCCCACCTGCCAGGCAACCGGCATGGTCAAGAGCCCCACCACGGTCTGCAACGAGATCTACACCGAGCTGCGCAAGATGAAGAAGCACTTTGACAACGCGGACGTTCTGCTTCGCGTGCACCCCGAAACCGTCAAGGTCCTCAAGTCAAACAACGCCAGCTGGCTCACCGAGTTTGAAGAACTGGTGAACAAAAACATCCTGGTCAAAAGCGACGCAACCCTCCATCCCGAGCAGTTCGACATCCAGGGATAGCGTCAGCGCGTCAGTGAGGAAACGCCGAAGGCCGGAGCATACGCTCCGGCCTTCGGCGTTTCCAGTTTGCTGACAAACTTACGCTCTGCATGATCCGAAGCTCCGCCTCGGGCTCTTGAGATTGCCCCATGGTCCCGACCTGAGCTTTCAGGGCAATCGCTGCCGCTGTTTCTCCTCTCCAGGAGTACGCTACTCCCGAGGAGGACCTCCCATGGCGACCGCGACCCCCATCTCGCTGGAGCAGTATCTGCATACTCCCTTTGAGCCGGATGCGGAGTACGTTCGCGGGGAGGTTCAGGAGCGCAACGTGGGCGAGTACGAGCACAACACCGTACAACGGGCGATTCTGCTGTGGTTCCAGTTGGTGTAGAGGGAAAGCAATGCTGCCAAGTGGCGTTTT